>JAUYRZ010000037.1 GCA_030695565.1 Archangium sp. | reverse complement strand
CGATGCGCTCGGACAGCGGGCCAATCACCGTGG
The DNA here is from genome assembly GCA_030695565.1 of Archangium sp. Taxonomy (GTDB): domain Bacteria; phylum Myxococcota; class Myxococcia; order Myxococcales; family Myxococcaceae; genus Archangium_A. The sequence goes on along the minus strand of JAUYRZ010000037.1, from coordinate 15,783 downwards.
TGTGCAGTGACTGGTACATGTTCGGCTTGGGGATCGCGATGAAGTCCTTGAAGCGCCCCGGCACCGGCTTCCACATCTGGTGCACCAGGCCCAGCGCGCCGTAACACTGGCCCAGCTCGGGGGTGATCACCCGGAAGGCGATGACGTCGGGCACCTGCTCGAAGTCGATGCCCTGCGACCGCATCTTTTTGTAGATCGAATAGAAGTGCTTGAAGCGGCCGCTGACCTTCGCGGGCACTCCTTGCTCCTTCAGCTTGGCCTCGATGATCTGCACCACGTCATCGATGTACTTCTCCCGCTCCTTCTTCTTGCGGGCGACCTTGTTCTCGAGCTCGAGGTAATCCTTCGGGCGCGTGTAGCGGAACGAGAGATCTTCGAGCTCGGTCTTCACCCAGCTGATGCCGAGGCGGTTGGCCAGGGGCGCGTAGATGTCGAGGGTCTCCTGAGCGATGCGCGCCTGCTTCTCTTCGCTCATGTGATCGAGCGTGCGCATGTTGTGCGTGCGATCGGCCAGCTTCACCAGAATGACCCGGATGTCCTGGGCCATGGCGACGAGCATCTTGCGGAAGTTCTCGGCCTGCTTCTCCTCCTGGGAGAGTTGCTGGCTGGCGCTGAACTTTCCGAGCTTGGTGACGCCGTCGACGATCAGCGCGACCTCTTCACCGAAGAGCTCCTTGATCTCCTCGATGGTGGCGAGCGTGTCCTCCACGGTGTCATGGAGCAGCCCGGCCACGATGGAGGCCTCGTCAAGACGCAGCTGCGCCAGGATCCCCGCGACCTCGAGCGGATGAATCAGGTAGGGCTCGCCAGACTTGCGAACCTGCCCCTGATGGACCTTCGCGGAATACACGTAGGCCTTCTTGATGATGTCGAGGTCGGGATCCGGGTGGTACCCGGCGACGCGCTGCAGGATGTCGTTGAGACGGATCAAACGTGGTGAAGCGTAACACCCGTTTGCTCTGCTGCAATGCGTCACCACTCTTTCGATCGCCCAGACCCCCGGCTGCAGCTGTTTCGCAGTGCGGCATCGCCATTGTTGCGGAAAGACTCGGCTTGTCTGACTATGGGCAGCTCATGTTCTGGGTCGCTCCACCTCGGCCAGTCGTCCGCTTCGCTCCCGCCTGTCTCGCGCAGCGTTCCGCTGCTATCGGTGCCGCTCAATGCCCGCGCTGTTGACCAAGAGCCTTGGGGTCGTCTGCCCCTCGTGCGACTTCCTGAACGTCGTCGCCGCGGTGCGCTGCATGGCGTGCGGCTCAGCCACCGAAGGCGCCGCCAGCGCGCGCACCGACGTCGCGCCGAAGCTGCAGGCGCCCGAGATCTCCAACACCGCGGCGAACGACGCGACCACCCCTTCTTCTCCGGTGCCTGCCGCCGCGCCGCCGGGCTTGAAGCGCAGCACCAGCACCACCACCACGCCGATGCCGCAGCCGCAGCCGCAGCCCACGCGCGGCCCGCCCACGCGGCCCACCTTCCAATCTTCTGCGCCGACGCAGACCACCCCTCAGGTGGCCGCTCCCAAGTTCGGCCTCACCGTGCTCGCCGGGCCCGCGCGGGGTCAGCGTTTTCGTCTCGCTGCCACCGGTGCGCAGGTCGGCCGCGCGAAGGGCGCGATCCTCTTCCCCGATGATCCGTTCATCTCGCCGCTGCACGCGACGCTGAGCATTCGTGACGGCAAGCTCTACGTCAAAGACGAGAGCTCGACCTCGGGCGTGTACGTCAGCATCAACAGCACCGAGACCATTCCGGCCAACGGCACCTTCTGCACCGGGTTGCGGTTGTTCAGGTTCGTCGGCGCGGTCGAGCCGGCTGAGCCGTGGAACAAGGTCGACGTGCTCGTGTACGGCGCGACGGTTCCCAACGGGCAGATTCACTACGCGGTCGAAGAGGTGATGCTGGGTGATCGCGGCGGGCGTTGTCTGCTCAGCCCGGGGCCCGTGCTCACCGTCGGCCAGGGGCGGTGTGACTTCAGCTACCCGAACGATGAAGGGCTCGCTCCGCGGCACTGTGAGATCTCGCCGCTGCCGGATGGCGCGATGATTCGGGATCTGTCGGGCGGGTTGGGAACTTACGTGCGCGTGACCGGCGAGCGGCCGATCAAGGCGGGCGACCGGATGCGAGTGGGTCAGCAGACGCTTCAGGTCGAGGCGTTGAGCTGAAGTAATGCCCTCACCCTGACCCTCTCCCGGCGGGCCCAGCGGGAGAGGGGATCACCGAGTCACTGCTCCAGCATCTGATCGATGTAGAGCTGCGCCTTCGCGTTCGGAGCGTCCTTGCGGTACCGCGTCCACCAGGCGCGGGCTTCGGCGCTCATGCCCTTCTGGAAGTAGAGCTCGCCGATCTTCAAAGCCAACTCAGGCTGAGGATCAGCCTGCCAGGCGTTCAAGTAGGCGCTGAGCGCCACGTCCATGTTGCCGCGGTGCCAGGCGTCGTCACCCTCACCCGCTTCACGCGTCGCATCACCCGGCCGGCGTTTCTCGCGCGGCGGATCGTATTCGTAGGCCTGGCCCGTTCCGGTCAGCGGCGCGTTCGGAGGCGGTACGTAGACCTCCTTGGGCTTCTGCATCACGCTCCAGCCGTAGAGACCGGCGAGGCCGAGCGCGAGCGTGACCAGCAGCACGGTGGCCACCTTGAAGATGATCGAGCTCGCCCCCGCCCCCGGCGTGGTGTCGCGATCGGGAGAGGTGGTGGGCGAGGCGGCGTTCTCAGGCACGGGCCCGGCGATCGGTGACGAGGCTTTGACGGTGGTCTCGTTCGAGGCCCACGGAGACGACGGCGGGTTGACCCGTGTCTCCTGCTGATCGATCGGCGTCACCTTGCGAGGCACCGGCGCGAGCCCACCCGCGGAGGTCGCGGCGGGCCTTCGGGCGGTGCCCACGGAGGCGCGGCGCTCCTTTTCGATGGCCAGCAGCTCGGCGCGGAACTGCTCCGCGGTCTGCGGGCGATCGTCGGGGTTCTTCGACAGCGCCTTCATGATCAACCGCTCCATCGCAGGCGAGACCCGGGCATCGGGGCGGCGCTTGGTGGGCGTCAACGGCACTTCGGTGAGGTGTTTGGTGGCGAAGCCGACGGCGGAGTCGGAGTCGAACGGCAACATGCCGCACATCAGCTGGTAGACGATCACCCCCACCGCGTAGAGATCGCTGCGGTGATCGAGCTGGGCGCCACGGGCCTGCTCCGGCGACATGTACTCGGGCGTGCCGCAGACGAAGCCGGCGCGCGTCAGCGCCGGGCCGTCATCGTCGATGCTGCCGTCGACGATCTTGGCGATGCCGAAGTCGAGCACCTTGACGAAGTCGGCTTCACCCCGCCGCTGCTCCACCATGATGTTCTCAGGCTTGAGATCGCGGTGAATGACGCCGGCCGAGTGCGCATCGGCGAGCGCCGAGAGCACCTGGCTCACGAGCCGAATCACGCGCGCCTCGGGCAACGGCCACTCGCGCGAGAGGATGTGGTGCAGGTCTTTGCCCTGCACGTACTCCATGGCGATGTACATCGCGCCGTCTTCGGCCTGACCGAAGTCGAGCACGCTGATGGAGTTGGGATGGTTCAGCCGGCTGGCGGCCTTCGCCTCGCGCTGAAAGCGCTTCACGGTGCGCTCGTCAGACAACAACGCCTGCCGCAACACCTTGAGCACGACAGGCTTGTCGAGCGCCAGCTGGATGGCCTTGTAGACCTTGCCCATGCCGCCCTCGCCGATCATCTGCTCGACGAGGTACTTGGTGGCGACGGTCTTGCCGATGAGTTCGTCCGGAGCGGCCACGTTCGCTGGGGACTCTTCCACCCTCAGCGGGGCAGCGCCACAGCAGATGTCAGATTCCGAATTCCCAGACTGGTGGTATGCAGGGGCCAAGTCATGCCAGCTGCCAATCGCCCCCGCGTCGCTGTGCGCGTCGTTCGCGCCGATGGCGGCCCCGAGTCAGTCATTCCCATGCGCGGCGACGTGATGCTGTGTGGCCGCTCCGGAGATCTGGCGATCGCTGACGATCCCTTCGTCGCCGACACCCAGATGCGCCTGTTCTTCTCGGGCGCCCGCCTGGCTGTCGAAGACGTGGGCGGCGGCAACGGCGTCTTCACCCGCCTTCGCGCCGAGCGTGAAGTGCCTGCCGGCGGCGAGATCCGCGTGGGGCGCCAGCGCCTGGTGGTCGAGCCGGTGCCTCCGCTCGCGCCTGCCGATGACGGCGCCACCGCCTGGGGTTCACCCGACGCAGGTCACCGCTTCCGCCTGGTGCAGCTGCTCGAGGGTGGAATTCGCGGCGGCGCCTACCCGCTCAAAGACGGCGAGAACAACATCGGCCGTGAGAACGGTGACATCACCTTCCCTTCCGACGGCTTCGTGTCCGGCCGCCACGCGGTGCTGCAGGTCGCTCCTGAGCGACTCATGCTGCGCGACCTGGGCTCGTCGAACGGCACCTTTCTTCGGCTCGGTGCGCCCTCGTTCGTCGACAACGGGGATCAGTTCCTCATCGGCCGGCAATTGGTTCGCGTCGAGTTGAGCTGAGACGCACCGGAGCGCAGGCGGAGAACGGGCCGAGTCGAAGCGACCGAAAAAAAAGAGCCGGACCTCGTGAATTCGAGGGCCGGCTCATGCGCGAATCAATCGTCACGGCACGACTTCAGCCGTACGACTTTTCCTTCTTCTCCTGCTCTTCCTTGCAGCGAATGCACAGCGTGGTCACCGGGCGGGCTTCGAGCCGCTTCATGGTGATCAGCTCTTCGCAGCGCTCGCACATGCCGAAGGTTCCCTCTTCGATGCGCTGCAGCGCCTTCTCAATCTTCTTGAGGAGGAACTTCTCGCGGTCACGAAGGCGGAACGCCATCGACTGGGCGTATTCGCTCGAGGCCTGATCGATCTCGTCCGGCAGATCGTCGGTGTCGAAGTTGGACTCTTCTTCCATGGTCTTCCGCGCGTTCTCGATGATGGCCTTGCGGCTGTCTTCGAGAGACTTCTTGAAACGCTTCAGATCCTTCTGTGACAGCGCACCCTTTTCGGACATTGGCTCCTCGACGGGCAAAAAATGAAGGCGAAAGACTATGGAGATCGCAGGCACCCAAGTCAAGCCAATCGGAAATAAACCTTTGAAATCATTTGTAGGGACGTAACATCTGCGCTCCATGTCGGAGACCGGGCGACTCGATCGCGAGTTCTTGAGAAGTGCGCTGACCCTGGCCAGTCAGTCAGATGTCGATCACCTGCTGGTGATCGGCGACACGATCATTCCTCCCACCGATCTGCGCGGCCGCAAATGCCGCAAGAAGTTGATCTACGCGGTCACCAACGAGGCGCTGGGCCAGGAGCTGCTGGCGAAGAAAGAACGCGCCATCGTCATTCCCGCCTACGACTACTCGCGCACCGAGCGCGTGAAGATGGCGATCGTCTCTTCGCTCGCGCAAGGCGTGTTCAAAGAAGGCGACGCGGTGCTCTGCCTCACCGGCCGCATCGGCCGTCACCTCGACACCATGATGACCATGCGCATCGGCGGCTCGCTCGACGATCGCGTGGCGATCGAAGGCGTGAAGCTGGGCGACGAGTTCAACTCGCAGGTCGTCGACGCGCTCATTCAGCTCGCGCTGCAGATCGGGCAAGAGGGTTTCGAAGGCCACCCCATCGGCACGATCGTCGTCATCGGCGATCACAACGCGGTGATGGAGACCAGCCGCCAGCTCACCATCAACCCTTTCCAGGGCCTCTCGGAGAGCGAGCGCAACGTGCTCGACCCGAAGATCCGCGAGGCGATCAAGAACTTCTCGGTGCTCGACGGCGCGTTCGTCATTCGTGAAGACGGCGTGGTGCTCGCCGCCGGCCGGTATCTGTCGGCCAGCGACGAGAACGTGAAGATCCCGCTGGGGCTCGGCGCCCGTCACGCCGCGGCTGCCAGCATCACCGCCACCACGCGCTGCATCGCGTTGGTGGTCAGCCAGACCTCAGGCGCGGTGCGCCTGTTCAAAGAAGGCAACATCGTGCTCGAGCTGCACCAGACGGCTCGCCGCACTTAGAAAAAAAGGGGTCAGACCATGGGCTTCATTCAATTCGACGTTCCGAACTCGTTGCCGGTGGAAGACGCCAAGAAGCGCGTCGAAGCCCTGCTCTCGTATTGGAACCGCAAGTACGGCGTCACCTCGGCGTGGACGGGCGTGAGCGCCACCATGAAGGGCAAGGCCGTCGGCGTCACCATCGACGGCAAGTTGACCGTCGAGCCTTCCCGCATCGCGGGGGAAGCGAGCGACCCCGGCATGCTGCTGCGCGGTCAGGCCAAGAAGTACCTGGTGCGGAAATTTGCAGAGTACCTGGACGCCTCGAAAACGCTGGACCAGCTCGTCAAGAACGAAGACTGAAGCTGATACAAAGGGAGTCCCTTGAGCAAGACGAACCCCAATGACGCAGAGGCGGAGCTTCAGACCGTCATCAAGAACGACTCCAAGCCGCCGGTCGAGGTGACGATGCCTCCACCGTTGGGTCAGCGCCCGGGCACGATCGCCCCCCGCTCGCCCGGTTCGTCGCAATCGCTCACGCCGGTGGCCAGCAAAGAGTTCACCTCGCCCGAGGGGCAAGAGGTGAAGATCGTGGAGCCCGAGACGGGCACGCGCATTCATCACTACGAGGTGATTCGCCTGCTGGGCCGAGGCGGCATGGGCTCGGTGTACCTGGCCCGCGATACGCGCCTGGGCCGCCGCGTGGCGATCAAGTTTCTCCGCACCCACTCGCCCGATCTCACCAAACGTTTCATTCTCGAGGCCCGCACCACCGCGGCGGTGCAGCACGAGAACATCGTCATCATCTTCGAGGTCGACGGCTGGCAGGGCATGCCGTTCATGGTGTTCGAGTACATCACCGGCAACACGCTGACCAAGGTGGCGCCCGACACCAAGCCCCTGCCGCCGCCGCGCGCCGTCGAGCTGATGGTGCCCGTGGTGAAGGCGCTCGCCTTCGCGCACAGCCAGGGCATCGTTCACCGCGATCTCAAGCCCGACAACATCATGATCACCGAGTCGGGCCAGACCAAGGTGCTCGACTTCGGCATCGCCAAGGTGCTCCAGGGTGACGATCAGTCGGCCGTGCCGGTGATGTCGCGCCCGCGCGCCCCGAAGACCAACCTCGAGGACGAAGACGACAGCGAGCTGACGCAGCAGGGCGCGATGATGGGCACCCTCTCGTACATGGCCCCCGAGCAGTGGGGCATCGGGGTGGCCATCGATCACCGCGCCGACATCTGGGCGGTGGGCATCATGTTGTTCAAGATGCTCGCGGGCAAACACCCGCTCGATCCGCTCAAGGGTCACCAGCTGATGGTCACCGGCATGCTCGACACGCCGATGCCGTCGCTGCGTTCGAAGGCACCCGACGTGCCGCACGAGCTGGCGGCGATCGTCGATCGCTGTCTGCTCAAGCGAAAAGAACAACGTTTCCCCGACGCGGTCACCCTGCTGCGCGCGTTGGAGCCGTTCCTCCCCGGCCGCTACACGCGCGAGCTGAAGATCGACGAGACCCCCTACGCCGGTCTCTCCGCCTTCCAGGAGAACGACGCGAACCGCTTCTTCGGCCGCGGGCAGGAGATCGCCGCCACCGTCAACCGCGTGAGAGAGCGCCCGCTGCTGGGCATCGTGGGCCCCTCGGGCGCGGGTAAGTCGTCGTTCGTGCGCGCAGGCCTGGTGCCCGCGCTCAAACGTTCGGGTGAAAACTGGGAGGCGCTGGTGCTGCGCCCCGGCCGCCACCCGCTGGCCGGCCTCGCGTCGCTCATCTCGCCGATGCTCAACACCTCGGCGTCGATCGCCGACGAGATGAACGAGCAGAAGAAGCTCGAAGAGCGGCTGATGAAGGAGCCTGGCTTCGTGGGCGCGGTGCTCCGGGGCCGCGCGCGCCGGGAGAAGAAGAACATCCTGCTCTTCATCGACCAGTTCGAAGAGCTCTACACGCTGGTGCCCGACCCCATCGAGCGCAAGGCCTTCACCGCCTCGCTGGCCGCCGTGGCCGACGACGCCACCTCGCCCATTCGCCTGGTCATCTCGATTCGGTCGGACTTCCTCGATCGGGTGCCTGAAGACGCGCGCTTCATGGCCGAGCTGAGCCAGGGCCTGGTGTTCTTGAACTCACCGGGCACCGAAGGCCTGCGCGAGGCGATCGTCTCGCCCGCGGAGATGGCGGGCTACCGCTTCGAGTCGACGGCGATCGTCGACGACATGATCAAGCACCTGGCCACCACGTCGGGCGCGTTGCCCCTGCTCCAGTTCGCCGCCTCCAAGCTGTGGGATGCGCGTGACGCGGCCAACAAGGTGCTCACCCAGTCGGCCTACGAGTCGATCGGTGGTGTCGCCGGCGCGCTGGCCAGCCACGCCAACGCGGTGATCGAGAAGATCCCGCCCGCCAGCCAGGCGCTCGCGCGGGCCATCTTCCTGCGCCTCGTCACGGCCGATCGCACCCGCGCGATCGTGGGCATCGACGAGCTGCGAGAGCTCCACCCCAACGCGGCCGAGCTGCAGAGCCTGGTCGACGAGCTGGTGCAGGCGCGCCTGCTGGTGGTGCAGACCGGCGCGGGCGCGGCCACGGTGGAGATCGTTCACGAGTCGCTCATTCACAGCTGGCCGATGCTCAAGCGCTGGCTGGAAGAGAGCGGTGAAGACGCCGCCTTCCTCGAGCAGGTGCGCAACGCCGCCCGCCAGTGGACCCAGAAGGGCAACGCCGAAGACGTGCTGTGGCGTGGCGAGCTGGCCGAAGAGGCGCTGCGGTTTCAGCGGCGCTTCCGCGGCAACCTGCCGGCGACCCAGAAGTCGTTCCTCGACGCGGTGATCGATCTGTCGGCCAAGCAGGCGCGCCGGAAGCGCACCCTCACCATCGCGGCGATCGGCTTCCTCGGCCTGCTGGTGGTGGTGGCCTCGATTGGCCTCGTGGTGATCGGCGCCGCCCGCGCCGACGCCCAGGAGCAGGCGACCGTGGCCATCAAGGCCGAGGCCGAAGCGCGCGACAACCTCGCCAAGGCGGTGCGCAAGGAGCAGGAGCGCGCCGAAGCCGCGGCCCGCGCAGAGAAGGCGGCCAGTGAGCTGGTGGTGGCGCTCGAGCAGGCGCGGGAGGCGACCAAGTCGGCCGAGAGCGCGGCCAAGCTCGCCGACGCTGCGGCAGAGACCGCGCGCGTCGCGATGCTTTCGGCCAAGCGCAACGAAAAGAGCGCGATGGAAGCCAAGCAGGCCGCCGAAGCCGCGAAGAAGAACGCAGAGCGGGAGAAGGCCAAGGCCGACCGGCTCAAGGCCGAAGCAGAAGCGCGCGCCAAGCGAGTCGAAGAGCAGCTCGGCAGCTCGGTGATCGACGATCTGAAGTGAGGACAGGACGACCATGACGACTGGAAAATGGACGGCGCTTTCGCTCGCCGTGGGTTTGATGCTGGCACTGCCCTCGTGGGGCGCTGATGAACCGGAGCGCCCGTGGGCCAGGGGTGTGCCCAAGGATCGTCAAGCCAGGGCCATCGCCCTGTTCCGCGAAGGCAACACCGCGCTCAAGGAGTCGCTCTTCCCCAAGGCGGCCGCGCAATACCGCGACGCGCTGCAGGTCTGGGATCACCCGGCCGTGCACTACAACCTCGCGCTCGCGCTGGTGAACCTCGACCAGCCGCTCGAGGTGCACGAGCACCTCACCGCCGCCCTCAAGTTCGGCCCCGCGCCGCTCGATGACGACAAGTTTCAGCAGGCCCAGCGGTACCTCGCGCTGATCGAACGCCAGCTCACCAAGGTGAAGATCAGCTGCAACTTCGCGGGCGCCTCGGTGCGCCTCGATGGCCGGCCGCTCTTCACCGCGCCCGGCCAGTGGGAGGGCCAGGTGCGCGCGGGCCCCCACACCATGACCGCCTCTCTCGAGGGCTTCCTCTCGGACGAACGGTCGATGGTGCTCGCTGGTGGCGACAGCCAGAAGTTCGAGCTGCGCGTCTACAAGAGCGAGGAGCTCACCGAGTACCGCCGCGCCTTCAGCCCGGTGATCCCGTGGACGGCGCTCGGCGTGGGCGTGGCCGCAGTGGGCGCGGGCGTGGCGCTGCACCTGAGCGCGGCCAATCAGTTTGCCGCCTACGACACCGACGTCACCGCCTGTGCGACTGGCAAGTCGAACTTCGGCTGCTTCCCCAACAGCGACGTGCAGGGCCGGCGCGCCTCGGCCGAGTCGATGCAGACCGGCGGCATCGCGCTGTACGCGGTGGGGGGCGCGGCCGTGGTGGCCAGCGCGGTGTTGTTCTACGTCGGCCGGCCCATCGCCTATCAGCGCACCGTCAACGTCGACGTCCCCCGTGTGACCGTGCTCCCCCTCATTTCTCCCTCCGTCACCGGCGCCGTCGCCGCTCTCGAGTTCTGACACCATGAACCTCCGCCGCCTCGTCATCCCCTTGGGCGCCCTGCTCTTCACCAGCAGCTGCTTCGAGGTCGCCAGCAAGACCTGTGACACGGGCCTGGTATGCCCGGTTGGTACCGTCTGTTCTGGCGACGGCAGCAACTGCATCTCGCCCACCGCGTTGTGCGGCAACGGCGCGATCGACGCGCTGCCCGACGGCACGATGGAGAAGTGTGACGACGGCAACATCGTCAACGGCGACGCGTGCCGCTTCGATTGCCGCGGCGGCGGCATCTGTGGTGACGGCACGCTCGACGCCGAGCTGCTCGACCCGGCGGGCAAGCCGCTGGAGTTCTGTGACGACGGCAACACGACAGCAGGCGACGGTTGCAACCCGCAGTGCAAAGAAGAGCGGTGCGGCAACGGCATCGTCGACGTGATCGCCGATGGCGGCACCGAGCCGTGTGACGACGGCAACACCATTCAGGGCGATGGCTGCCGCAGCAACTGCACCCGAGAGGTCTGTGGTGATGGCCTGCGCGACCCCTTCCCCGATGGGGGCATGGAAGCGTGCGACGACGGCAACCTGATCGCCGGCGACGGCTGCAGCCCCACCTGCCAGATGGAGAACTGCGGCAACGACATCATCGACGCGCTGCGCGATGGCGGCGTCGAAGAGTGCGACAGCAACGTGGGCTCATGCGGCCGCACCTGTCTGACCGTGCGCTGCGGCAACGGCGAGCGCGACGACGCGATCACCGGCCGCGGCCAGGGTGGAGAGAAGTGCGACGACGGCAACACCGACGGCGGCGACGGCTGCAACGCCCGCTGCACCGGTGAAGAGGTGTGCGGTGACGGCTTCCTCGACCCCGTGCTCAGCGATGGTGGCTTCGAGATCTGTGACGACGGCAACCTCGACGCAGGCGACGGCTGCAGCGCCGACTGCCGGTCGAACGAGATCTGCGGCAACGGCATTCGCGACACCGCGCGGGGCGAGCTGTGCGACGACCAGAACCTCACCTCGGGCGACGGCTGCCGGCAGGATTGCAAGGGCATCGAGGTGTGCGGTGACAACTTCCGCGACGCGGTGTTGATCGACGGCGGCACCGAGCAGTGCGACGACGGCAACCTGGTCATCGGCGACGGCTGCAGCTCGACCTGCCGCTTCGAAGTGTGCGGCAACGGTATCCTCGACCCCAACGAGCTGTGTGACGACGGCAACACCCAGCCCATCTCGGCCAACCCCGATGGCGGTGCGGGCGACAACTGCTCCTCTGACTGCCGCTCCACCGGCACCTGCGGCAACGGCACCGTGGAATCAGGTCTGGGCGAGCAGTGCGACAACGGCACCTTGAACGGCGACACGGCCGCGTGCACCTCGCAGTGCAGGCCTGCGCGCTGCGGAGACACCTTCGTGCAGGCGGGCGTCGAGCAGTGCGACACGGGCACCGAGTCGGTGACGTGCAACGTCAACTGCACCAACCGGCGCTGCGGCGACGGCATCATCAACGCGACCGCAGGTGAGCAATGCGACGTACCGGGCCCGGTGACGGGCACCGAGACGTCGACCTGCGACACCGACTGCACGGTGGCGTTCTGCGGCGACTCCAAGGTGAACCTGGTGCTCAACGAGCAATGCGACACGGGCGGCAACACCCAGACGTGCAACGCGAACTGTCGGCCGGCCATCTGCGGCGACAGCGTCTTGAACACCCAGCACCGCACGCAGCCCGACGGCGGCGGGCCCTTTGAGCAGTGCGACACGGGAGGCAACTCGACCTTCTGCGACAACGACTGTTCGCCCACCGCGTGTGGCGACGGCTTCTTCAACCCCGTGGCGGGCGAGCAGTGCGACGACGGCAACGCCAGCAACACCGACGATTGCATCGCGGGTTGCCGCAACAACACCTGCGGCGACGGCTTCCGCGACACGCTGGGGCCCGCGACCGAGGTGTGCGACGACGGCAATACGGACACGGAGTCGGCCTGCGCCTACGGCACGCCGACCTGCACCGTCTGCGCGGGCAACTGCCAGAGCGAGCCGGCCCGGGTCGGCGCCTTCTGCGGCGACAACATCACCAATGGGCCAGAGGTCTGCGACGACGGCAACACCATCACCGAGACGGCGTGCCCCTACGGCACGGCCTCGTGCGTCCGGTGCACGGCGAACTGCGCGGCGCAGTTCTCGCTGACCGGGCCCCGCTGCGGCGACGGCACCCTCAACGGCACGATGAGCAACCCCGAGGCCTGCGACGACGGCAACACCATCACCGAAGCGAATTGTCCGTATGGCCAGGCGACGTGCAACATCTGCACGGCGACCTGCACGCTGGCTCCGAGAACGGGGATCTTCTGCGGCGACGGCACGGTGAACGGCGGCGAGGTGTGCGACGACGGCAACACCGTCACCGAGTCGAGCTGTGCTTACGGCACGGCGACCTGCACCGGCTGCACGGGCAACTGCACCGCGCAGTTCTCCCTCACGGGACCGCGGTGTGGTGACAGCACCATCAATTCGGCGAACTCGGAGGTCTGCGACGACGGCAACACGGTCACCGAGACCAGCTGCCCGTACGGCACGCCGACCTGCAGCGTGTGCGCAGGGAACTGCCTGACGACGGAGACGAAGTCGGGCGCTTTCTGCGGCGACGGCACGGTCAACGGCGCCGAGGTGTGTGACGACAACAACACCGTCACCGAGTCGTCGTGCCCGTACGGCACGGCCAACTGCAACATCTGCAACGGCACCTGCACGGCGCTCCTGCCGCGCACGGGCGAGCGGTGTGGCGATGGCACCATCAACGGGCCCGAGACCTGCGACGACGGCAACACCAACACCGAGAGCGCGTGCCCGTACGGCCAGGCGAGCTGCACCTTGTGCAACGCCACCTGCACCACCTCCCTGCCCCTCACTGGCAGCGTCTGCGGTGACGGCGTCGTCAACGCGCCCAACGAGCAGTGCGACGATCGCAACACGCTCTCGTGCGGCACCTGCAACGCGAACTGCACGGCAACGCAGTCGGCGCTCGAGGCGCAGGGCACCATCCGCACCGTCTCGGACAACACCCTCAACGACAGCGCTGATGGGCAGACCTTCACCCTCAATGACGGCGTCAATCCGCCCACGGTGTTCTGCTTCAAGCTGAACAGCGCGGGTTTCACCTGCCCCGCAGGTCAGATCACCCTCGACTTCCAGGCGAGCGGCGTGAACCCCAACAGCGAAGAGGTGGGCGACGCGGTGATCGCGGCCATCAACGGCGTGGGCTCGACGCTGGCCATCACGGCGAGCAAACGCTCGTCGAACCCGTGGGTCAGGCTCGTCAACGACAACATCGGCGGCCAGGGCAACGCGCTGCTCTCCGACACGGTGACGGACACGGGCTGGGTGATGACGGGCATGAGCGGTGGCGGCGCGGCAGACTGCGCCACCGGCATCGGCTGCGTCACCGGCAATGACTGCCAGTCGGGCCTCTGCACGGCGCCCAGCGACGGCGGCGTGGACAGCACCTGCCAGTGAGCATCAGGCGGAGATTCGCCGCAGGTGTTGGTCTTGCCAGGCCGCCCAGTCCTGGAGCGCCGCCTGCCCCCGGGACTTGAGCCCGGGCAGCAGGGCGGCAACGGCGGGGCTGTCCAACGGCAGCTCGGCGATGGCGTCGAGCAGCCCCGCGCTCACGGCAAGACGCTCCACCAGATCCGAGGGGGACAACGCGACGATGGCCAACTCGAGGGCGGTCTTCACTTCGCGACCGAGGTGTTTGAGTTCCAGGGGCGACATGGCGATCCTCCTTGTGAGAACGAGTTGAAGATTTCCTAAAGCGCCTCACAAAGCTGTCAACCAGCGGAAGGGTGGTTTCAACTTCGCCTGGTACGGGGGGGGGGACAGCCACTCCGACACCGCGTTCGATTCGGGCGGTGGCACGGAAGTGGCGCGGCTGACCGATGGATCGTTCGAGGCGACCCCAGCGAGCGTCGGCGTGGTGGTACCCATCAACGTCGCGGCGTTCAATGCCGTCTGCCGCAATGAAGATGGCTGCTCGTGCACCATCGCGATGTTGAACTTCGACAACCCCGGGGCGGTTGCTTCCCGCACCGGCCACCCGAGTGGGCACCTCGGGCGACGCGCAAGGCACTGACGGCAACAACGCGGTCAGCGAGATCAGCGCGTGGGACTGTTTCTTCGGTGACTTCAACACGTCATCGGACACCAACAACGGTCGCCTCGACAACGGGGTTGGCTTTGGCGTTTTGAACGTGAGGGGCGGCACGTACCCGGACGACCAGACGGTCTGCCGCTTCATCTTCAACGACTGAGTCACTCGACCACGGTCACTGCGGCGCCGGTGGGGACAGGCTTCACGAGCTGATCGTCTGCCACTTCATGGAAGTACAGGCGCACCGGCCGATGAGCGCGCAGCGCGGCGAAGAGCGAGTCCGACAGCTGATTGGGCTTTCGTGAGCCCGACATCCCGCGGCGTCTTCGTTTCTCCTCGCGAGGACTGTCGCCCTTCAAGGGAACGAGGTCACAGGAGCAAGCTCCGTGAGTGACCATGAAGACCACGTCACCTGGCATGAACAGCCGCGCCACGTGCGGGTTCACCTCGCGCCCGACCTCGAGACGCAGCGCGATCAGCGCCGCCTCGAGCGCAGAGGCGCTCTTCGCTTCGATGCCCACGGTGAGAAACGAACACATGGCTCATCATCGTCGGCTGAGGGCCATTGTGCGCACCCTTCTTCACCGCGCGAGTTTGATGACGCGTCACTCTTCTGTTGATCGGCGGTCCCCGGGTCGGATTGCCGCCAGATCAGTCGCTGACCCACGCTGAGGTGAGTCGGCGAGCGCGCTTGGAGCGGCACGCCGGCTGCTCAGGGTCGACGCATGCGTTCGAGGCTTCTCGTCGTCTTGATGTGGGTCGCGAGCGCATGCGGACAGGGGGGCGATCCGACCGATGCTCGTGCGAGCGGTGGGGCCGTGACGAATGGCCCGTGTGCTGAAGCAGCCTGCGGGACTGACGCGGGAGCGCGCGACACAGACGCGCGTGCAGAGGCAGGCCGGGATGACGAGGGCGAGAGAGACACCGACGCGGGCACGAGCGGAACCACCGACGCAGGCACGAGTGGAGCGACCGACGCGGGCACGAGCGGAACCACCGACGCAGGCACGAGTGGAACCACCGACGCGGGCACGAGTGGAGCGACCGACGCGGGCACGAGCGGAACCACCGACGCGGGCACGAGTGGAGCGACCGACGCAGGCACGAGTGGATCCACCGACGCAGGCACGAGTGGAGCGACCGACGCGGGCACGAGCGGAACCACAGACGCAGGCACGAGTGGAGCGACCGACGCGGGCACGAGCGGAACCACCGACGCAGGCACGAGTGGAGCGACCGACGCAGGCACGAGCGGAACCACCGACGCAGGCACGAGTGGAGCGACCGACGCAGGCACGAGTGGAGCGACCGACGCAGGCACGAGTGGAG
>JAUYRZ010000118.1 GCA_030695565.1 Archangium sp. | reverse complement strand
CGTACACGATCTTCCTCCAGGACATTCCCGACTCGCCCCCGCCCGACGAGTCGACCGGGGAGATTCCTGACTGGGTGCCGCAAGCGAACAACATTCCCTTCGGCCCGTGGATTGGGCTGGCCGGCATCGAGGTGATGATGCTGGGGCCCTGGTTCGTCGAGCGCCTGGCGCACACGCCGTGGCAGTTGATGTCGGAGATCGTCTTCGGCCGCTAGAGTCGCCCGCGTGTCAGCCCTGAGAAGAACTGCGCTCGCGAACGCGAAGCGTGTGGTGGTGAAGATCGGCACCAACGCGCTCACCAACACCACTGGCCGTTTTCATCGACCTCACTTCGAGCGGCTGGCCAACGAGCTGCTGGCCCTCGCCAAGACGAGGGAGCTGGTGATCGTTTCCTCCGGCGCCATCGCGCTGGGGGTGGAGCGGCTGGGCTTGCCTTCGCGGCCCAAGGACATTCCCGGCAAGCAGGCGTGCGCGGCAGTGGGCCAGAGCCGCCTGATGCGCGCGTGGGAAGAGGCGCTCTCGCCCCGCATCGTGGCGCAGGTGCTGCTCACCCACTCCGACGTGCAAGACCGGCGGCGCTATCTCAACGCGCGTCACGCGCTCGAGCGACTCATCACCGATGGCGTGGTGCCGGTCATCAACGAGAACGACACCGTCTCGGTCGACGAGATCAAGTTCGGCGACAACGACACGCTGGCCGGCCTGGTGGCGGGGCTGGTGAACGCCGACGCGCTGGTGATCTTGAGCGACGTCGATGGGCTCTACGACGCCGACCCGCGCAAGCACGCTGGCGCGAAGCTCATCAGCACCGTCGAGGTGGTCACCCGCGCCATGCTCGCTGCCGCAGGTGGAAGTGGGAGCAGCGTGGGCACCGGCGGCATGATCACCAAGCTGCGCGCGGCCCAGCAGGTCACCGAGCTGGGTGTTCGCTGCGTCATCGCCGCGGGACAGAAGCCGGGCACGCTGACCCGGGTCTTCGAAGGCGAGCACGAAGGGACCCTCTTCGAGCCGCAACAGGGCCGCCGTGATGCCCGCACCGCGTGGATCGCGCATGCGCTCAAGCCGAAGGGCACCCTGGTGGTCGATGCGGGCGCGCGTTCGGCGGTGCTGGAGCGCAAGAAGAGCCTGCTGCCTTCCGGCGTACGCGAGGTGAAGGGCAACTTCTCTCACGGCGATCCTGTCGACCTGAGCGACGAGAGCGGAGAAGTCTTCGCGCGTGGCCTCGTGGCGTACCCCGCGGATGAGCTGCGGAAGATCGCCGGCAAGCGCACCACGCAGATCGAAGCGGCGCTCGGCTATCGCGGGCTCGATGAAGCGGTGCATCGAGACGACCTCGCGATGTTGTGAGCGGTGAAATCGACCCCGTCAAGCGGGTGCAGGGCTTGTTTCAAAAGCGCGCGCGCGGTTTCGTTCTTTCCGACTTCGCGGAGGCCGACCCGAATGCAGCGTGCGACGGTACCAAGCGTCAAATCGATGGAAGAGGCCGGTGACGCGCTGCTCGATCGCGCCATCGATCCCGAGCGGTGGATGTTGCCGGGCCGCAGAGTGACGGTCGACAACACCTGCCGGGTGGGCTCCGTGCACGTCTGCGCTTCGGTGGATGTCACGCCGACGCTGGAGACGTTCATTCGCGTCAGCTTCAAGGGGCCCAAGCTCTCGCCCATGCAAGCGGCCGAGCTGCTGGAGCAGTTCACCAGCGTGCGCTTCACCTTCATTCCGAACATCGAGTGGTTCGTGGAGATCGATGCGCGGCAGTGGATTCACTTCTCCCGGCCGTACACGCGGCCCAGACTGCAGGCATGAACCGATTCGCAGTGGTGGTGGCGATGCTTGCGGGCGTGGCGTGGGGTGACATTCCACCTCCCGACTCGAGTGGTTGCCGCGACAAGGCGGTGGGCGCTGCGTGCAAACGCGACGACGGCGGTGAAGGCGGCTGCGTGAAAGCCACCTGCTCGCGCAACGACTACAGCAACGGGCCGCCGCCGACGCAGGTCAGCTACGAGTGCCTCACGTGTGACGCAGCTGCGCTCCCCGCGAAGAAGCAGTCATGCGCCACGATGCCTGCTGAGGGCATCGCCGGGTTGTTGGGGTTGCTCCTTCTTCGGCGACGCGCCAGGTAGTCCCGACCGTTGGGGTGTTGTCCCGGAGCCGCGCGGACCAATAGGTTTTCACAGGTGAAATATGAGTTCGAAAACGCGCGTGTCAGCCCACATCGCAGCATCCACCAAGCGCGAGCTTGATGAGTACGCCAAGGGCTACGGCCTGAAGCAGGGGGTCGTGATCGAAGCGGCGCTCCGGCACCATCTTCGTGCACTCCGCGAGCTGCCTGCAGAGGTCATCATTCCCCCGCGTCTCGTCGTGAGCCGTGACAGCGGAGAGCGCATTCTGGGGCGCATCGAAAAGCCGGGCAAACCGACGAAGGCGTTGAGCGATCTCTTCCGAAAGAAGTGAGCATCGAGGCCGTCCTTCGAGTGCGGTGCCGCGTGTACACTCGTCGCCGACATGACCGAGCAGACCCCGAGCTGGTTCTCCCGGAATTGGAAGTGGGTCGCCCTCGCCGCGATGCTTCCCATTGGTTGCTGCTGCAGCTTGTCCGTCGTGGCCTTGCTCTTACCGGCGGATGGTGACTTCGACGGAGCACGGGTGGATTGTGGAACACCAGGGCCGAGCGGGGTCGACTGCGAGGTGCGCCGCACGTCGGGCACCGGCGCTCTGGAGGCGTGTTGGGATCAGACCATCACGTGCGCCAACCAGGCTGTGATGGTGGCTCGCAAATGCGGCCAGCTCTCAGCGGACCAGAGCACCGCGACGGTGAACATGCCGGTCTCGAGCTTCTCCAATCAGGAAGCCTGTGACGCCCCGAAGGCGGGCGCGGTCGTCGGGCTCTCCGTTCGAACCGTCGAGTGAAGTCAGGTGTACAGTCGGCGCCGTGAGACTCTACGTACTCGTCGCAGTGCTCGCAGCGCCGGCGTTCGCGGACATCATTCCCGAGGAGGTAGCCACCTGCCGGAACAAGGCCGCGGGCGCCGCGTGCACCACCGGTGAAGGCCACGCGGGCACCTGCATCGAGACGTCGATCACCCGGCCTGACTACAGCGGCGGCGTGCCTCCGACGTACAAGGCGGTGAAGATGCTCACCTGCGTGGCGACCGCGAAGGGCTCTGCGCGCTCGATGCTGCCGTGGGTGGGTTTGGGCCTCGCGTTTCTCGCGCTCGTGGCGGCGCTCACCTTCAAGCCGCGTGGGCCGACCGCTTCAGCTGCATGACTGCGCTCGCCCAGCCGTGGTGGATCGACTCGGTTCGTTCGCGGGTGTACCGCGCGTTGCGCCCGTGGCTCGCGCATCTGTACGCGGATCGCGCGAGCCGGGTGCTCTGGCTGGGCGTGTTCTCGGTGGTGGTCGCGTTCACGCTCACGCTCGTTTCTCCGCTCTGGCTCCTCGCGTTGGGTCCGGTGCTGCTGGGCGTGCCGCATCTGGTGGCTGACGCGCGCTACCTCGTCGTTCAACCGAAGCTGCATGAACGTGGAGCGCTGGCGTGGCTGGTGGCGCTCCCGCTGCTTGCCACCGGTTTTGGTGCACCGCCTGCGATCAGCCTTCTCTGCCTGGTGCCGGCAGTGCTCATGGCGCGGGGCTCGGTCGCTCGAAAGGTGATCGCACTGACGGCGTGGGCCGGCCTCACTGCGCTCTCACTGGCCTGGGAAAATCCGTTCCTGCTCGTCTTCCTGCACGCGCACAATCTGGTGGCGCTGGGGTGGTGGTGGGCGCTGCGGCCGCGCACGAAGCAGGCGTTCGTGTTGCCGGTGCTCGTGCTCGCGTGCACGGGCTTCCTGCTCGCGGGCGGAGCGGATCCGTTCCTCACTGCACTCGGTGCGTGGGCGGCTCCTGGCAGCGGCACCAGCTTCTCGGAGTTCATCGAGACGGCGGCGCCGGGTTTGGGAGCCACGTTCGGTCCGCGGCTGGTGCTCTCGTTCGCGTTCCTGCAGTCGGTGCACTACGCGATGTGGCTGCGGCTCGTGCCTGAAGACGCGCGCACCCGCCCGGCGCCCCGCCCCTTCCGCGCCACGTGGGATGCGCTGGTGAAGGACTTCGGGTTTCCGTTGCTGCTGGTGTTCATCGGGCTCACCGCGTTCATCGCGTTCTGGGGACTCGAGGATCTTGCGGGAGCCCGCTGGGGGTACCTGCGGCTCGCGGCGTTTCACGGGTATCTCGAGCTCGCGGTCGGCGCGTTCTTTCTCGTCGAGAGGAAACGACCCGCGTGGTGAAGGAGTTGTGGGGCTGGCTGGTCGCGTTCTTCTTCACGCAGCTTTTTGAGATGCCGATCTATTGGAAGGCGAGCGGCAGTCTGCGGGTCGCGTTCTTTGCGAGCGCCATGACGCACCCGATCGTTTGGTTCGTGTTTCCGATGCTCATGGACCATGGCGTTGAGTACTGGCCGATGGTGCTGCTCGCGGAGACGTTTGCGGTGTTGGGCGAGGCCAGCTGGCTTCGGTTCAATGGCGTGCCCCGGCCGTTGCTTTGGAGCTTCGTGGCGAACTCGTGCAGCGTCGGTTGTGGGTTTGCGCTTCGGGAGTTGATTGGGTTTCCCTGACAGCTCGTCGACCTTCAGTGAAGACCAGCGCTCACTGAATCCGAAGCGCGTTGACGACGACCGTGCTCCACGTCGGGAGGTTGGTCATGCTCACGTAGCTCGTCGGTTGCTCCGTCACCCGGTACGTCCCCGGGTAGAGCGGCAGCGAGAAGTTGAACGTCGTCGCGCCTCTGCATTCGAGGCTGACCGAGGTGTTGAACCGCGTGTCCGTGGCGTGCACGAATTCGAGCGTGCCGTACGGGTAGCCGCTGGTGCAGTTGGCCGACGACGGAGCAACGCCGTTGCGCGTGATGCGACCTGAGACGGTGATCTGCACCGGCACGGAGACGTCGAAGGCAACGTTGCTCTGCGGCGCTGAGACGGTGAAGGCCGTCGACACCACGGTGCTCCACGTCGGCAAGTTGGTCATGCTCACATAGCTCGTCGGTTGTTCCGTCACCCGGTACGTGCCGGGGTAAAGCGGCAGCGAAAAGTTGAACGTCGTCGTGCCGCTGCATTCGAGGCTGACCGAGACGTTGAACCGCGTGTCCGTGGCATGCACGAACTCGAGCGTGCCGTACGGGTAGCCGCTGGTGCAGTTGGCTGACGAAGGCGCGACGCCGTTGCGCGTGATGCGACCCGACACCGTGTGCTGCACCGGCACGGGCACATCGAAGGCAATGTTGTCGAGTGCCCCCCCGGCGCAGGCACCGTCACCCGCCATGCAGGTGAACCCGGTCGGGCACGAGCCGATGCACGGCGCGCCGCAGGTGTTCGGAGTGCCGGCCCCACCGCACGTCTGAGGGCCCGTGCACGAGCCACAGGAAATCATGTTGCCGCAGCCGTCGCTGATGGTGCCGCACGTCGCGCCCACCTGGGTGCAGGTTCGAGGCGTGCAGGCGCCCTGGCCGCAGACGTTGACGGTGCCCGAGCCGCCGCAGGTCTGACCCGAAACCATGCACGCGCCGCAACTGAGCTGGCCATTGCAGCCGTCGCTGATCATTCCGCAGTTCTTGCCCTGCGCCTGACAGGTCGTCGGCGTGCAGGTGCTCTGCTCACAGGTTCCTGCGCTGCCGCAGACCTGCGAGCCGCCGCATGTTCCGCAGTTGAGCTGCGCGCTGCAGCCGTCACTCACCGAGCCGCAGGTGCGACCGAGCGACGTGCAGGTCTTCGGCACGCACGAGCCCATCGCGCAGACGTTGGCGACGCCGCCCGCTCCGCATGATTCTCCGGGCACCTCGCAGAGCCCACACATGAGCAGACCACCGCAGCCGTCGTCGATTTCGCCGCAGGTCTTACCCTGGGTGACACAGCTGCGCGGGTTGCACGTGCCTCCTCCGCCGCCGGTACCGCCACCGGTGCTGCCTCCTCCGACGCACTGACCGAATTGACACAGCGTGCCCGAGGCGCAGGCCCGACACGCCAAGCCGCTCATGCCGCACTCCTGAGGGAAAACACCTGCCTGACACACGCCGGCGGCGTCACAACAACCGGTGCTGCACGTCGCGGCCGAGCATTGCTCCGCCGGGGGTTCACACGCTGCGATGAGCGAGAGTGAAATCAGGAGAGCGAGGCGCTTCATGCGGAGCCTTACACCTGAGTCACATCGCGAGTGCAAAGACAGAGCTGCGTCTCACCCGATTCTCTCCCGAAGAGCCTCGATGCCCGCAGAGCAGCACGCGACCGGCGGGTTTTCCCCTGGCGCCTGCGCCTCGCGTGATGGCGATTGTAGAGCGGCGAGGTATTGGTGTGCCGCGTTACGGTGAGGGCCATGGCCCTCATTCCCCTGCTGCAGGAACCCGAGCTGCGCCCGTTTCTCCCGTTGCTGTACGTGGCGTGGGCCGACGGTGACTTGAGTGACGCCGAGCGCGCGTTGATTCATGCGCGCATCGCCGCGCAACCATGGCTCAAGCCGCGCCTGCGTGAGGCGCTGACGGCCTGGCTGCTGCCCGCCTCGCCGCCCGACGCGCAGGCGCTGGCGTCGCTGCGATCGGCCATCGTCGCCGCGGCGCCCACGCTGTCTGCCGCTGCGCGACACAGCTTCGCCGCCCTGGCTGAGTCGATGGCCGCCCTCGACCCGAATGGGCGCGACGCCGTCGCCGCGTTGGAAGACGAGCTGGGCTTCGAGCTGAGCACGCTGCAGTTGCCGGTGGCCGACGCGCCGCCACCTCCGCTGCCGCCGCGCTTCGACGCGCGCGTCTTGCAGTCGGTGCTGGATGGCCGCTTCGCCGACGCCCGGGCTTCAGCGCGCGCCTTCTTGAGCGAGCCCGGCAACCGCGCCCTGTACGGCACCGCCCCGAAGCCCTACCGCGAGCAGGTCTTCGGCTGGCTGGGCGATCTCGCGAAGCGGGGCTTTGGTGCGCTGGCTTTTCCCGGCGTCACCACTGACGCCTCGAGAGGCCTCGGGCCGTTTCTCGCCGTCTTCGAGACGCTGGGCTCCGGCGACCTCTCGCTGGTGGTGAAGTTCGGAGTGCAGTTCGGGTTGTGGGGTGGCTCGATCTACTACCTCGGCACCGACGCGCAGCGGCAGGCGCTCTTGCCGAAGGTGGCGAACCTCGAGGCGCCCGGCTGCTTCGCCATGAGTGAAGTCGGCCACGGCAGCAACGTCGCCGACCTCGAGACGATGGTGCGGTGGGACGAAGGCAAGAAGTGCCTCGTTCTCCACACGCCGGCCGAGTCGGCGCGCAAAGACTGGGCCGGCAACGCCGCGATGCACGCGCGGTACGCCACCGTCTTCGCGCAGCTCGAGGTGGGAGGCGTGCGCCACGGCGTGCACGCGTTCGTGGTGCCCATTCGCGATGAACAGGGCCAACCGCACCGCGGCGTGCGCATCGGCGACTGCGGCCACAAGCTGGGCCTCAACGGCGTCGACAACGGGCGCCTGTGGTTCGACCACGTCGAGCTGACGCGTGACGCGCTGCTGGGCCGCTACGCCACGGTGACGGACGACGGCCAGTACCAGTCACCCATCGAGAGCCCCGGTAAGCGCTTCTTCACCATGCTGGGCACGCTGGTGGGTGGGCGCATCGCCGTGGCTTCGGCGGGCCTTTCGGCCTCGAAGCTGGGACTGGCGGTCGCGCTGCGCTACGGCAGTGCGCGACGGCAGTTCGGGGCGACGTCGCAGCCCGAGACGCTGCTCCTCGACTACCCGACGCACCAGCGCCGCCTCTTTCCGCACCTCGCCCAGACCTACGCGCTGCACTTCGCCATCGACGAGGCGCGCGAGGCCTTTCTGGCGCTGGGCCCCGACGACGACACCCGCGAAATCGAAGCGCACGTGGCGGGCGTGAAGACGGCGGCCACGTGGCACGCCTCGGCGGCGCTGCAGGCGTGCCGTGAGGCGTGCGGAGCCCAGGGGTACTTGTCGGTCAACCGCCTCGCTGACGCCCGCGCCGATGCAGACATCTTCACCACCTTCGAGGGCGACAACACCGTGCTGCTGCAGTTGGTGGCCAAGGGGCTGTTGACGGGCTTCAAGCAGCAGTTCTCGAAGGGCGGGGCGTGGGGCGCGGTGCGCTTCGTGGCGGGGCAACTGCGCGCGACCGTCGCGCAGACCAACCCCTTCACGAGCCGCAACACCGACGAGGCGTCGCTTCGCAGCGCAGACATGCAGTTGGCGGCGGTGCGGTTTCGCGAGGCGTCGCTGTTGTCGTCGGTGGCGCGGCGCCTGAGCAAGCGCCTCAAGGCGAAGGGCACTGACTCGGCCACGGCCTTCCTCGAGGTACAGGAACACCTGCTGGCCGCGGCGCAGGCGCACGTCGAGGTGCGGGTGTTGTCGGCCTTCATCAACGGCGTTCAGCGGGCGAGTGGTCCGGAGCGCGAGGCGCTGAATCGGCTGCGCGAGCTGCACGGGCTGTGTGTGCTCGAGCGGCACACCGGCTGGTTCCTCGAGAACGGCGCCTTCGAGGCCGGGCGCGCGCGGGCGGTGCGACGGCTGGTGCCCACGTTGTTCGGCGAGGTGCGGCCCGACGTGCTGGCGCTGGTCGAGGCGTGGGGCATTCCTGACGCGTGCCTGGCGGCCCCGATTGCCTACAGCGACCCGGCGCACCCGCGCTGGTGAAGGGTCCTGGCGCGGGTCGTGAGTCGGCGCTGATCGCCCTCGGCCTGGGCTGAAGGTCGAGTTACCTAAACACGCCGTTCCGGCCCTCGGCCTTGTTCAGCTGGAAGGTGACGCGGAGTCTGCGGGTCGCGTTCTCTGCGAACGCGATGACGCACCCGATCGTTTGGTTCGTGTTTCCGATGCTCATGGACCATGGCGTTGGGTACTGGCCGATGGTGGCGCTGACAAAGACCTTCGCGGTGCTGGCCGAAGCGGCGTGGCTTCGTTTCAACGGGGTGTCCAGGGGTAAGGCGTTGGTTTGGAGCCTGGTTGCCAATGCGTTCAGCACTGGTTGCGGGGTTCGCGATGCGTGCGTGGGTTGGGTTTCCCTGACGCGAGGCCCTCGCGCGTCTACTCCCCAACGTCTGCGACAAATCAGCGGCTACTTCGCCAGTTGGTGAGCGCGGTCGCGCCGGAGCAGGAGACCGCAAAGCAAGAACAGCAAAGGTCCGCCTGCGTCTGAGCAGCCGCAGCCCCTGGGTGGTGCTTCCTCGTCGACCTCGCCATCACAGTCGTTGTCCAAGCCGTCGCGCGTCGTCTCTTCAGCTTCGTACGCGCTGCCGTAGTTCGAGGCCCCGCACGCAACACCGCACGCTCCAAGCGAGCCTTCGCACACGCCCTCTTGCTGGTCGCACGCTCGCTGGCCGCCCTCGTCGATCTCTCCATCGCAGTCGTTGTCCAGGCCGTCGCAAGTCTCTGCGTGGAACTCGGGACCGAACCGGAGCGCGTCACAGGTCAATACGGTGCCGCTGGAGCAGACGGCGACCGAGCCCGCGCAGACTCCGCGCTGTTCGGCACAGAGCGGCGTGGGCGCAGCGTCGTCCACGACGCCGTCGCAGTCGTTGTCGAGCCCGTCACAGGTCTCTTCGTGAAAGGTCACGCCGAAGCGGCTGGCTTCACAGGTTTGCCAAGCGCCGGCTGCGCAGACCTTGGTGCCGAGCCGGCACACGCCAGGTTGATCACACGGCATCGACGGCAGTTTTGCGGCTTCGTCGATCAGGCCGTCGCAGTCGTCGTCGAGCCCGTTGCACTGCTCCCCCGCATCAGGGTGTGCGTCAGCCCGAGTGTCATCGCAATCACCGCCTACATAAACCACTCCGGGATTTCTGCCTGGGCGGATCCACCTCCGAGAATCCGGAGCGCCAAAGCGGTCACCATCCTGATCCTGGTACACGGCAATGCCCGATTCAGGCATGAGCCGCAGCAGGTAGTCGGCGCCGGGCGGCAGATCGGTTGCGCGGGCTCCATGCCCTCCGTAAGTCGCACGTACAGCAGGATCACACTCGTCGAGGAGTTGGGCCCCGGTGTCGAGAACCGTCCACGCTCCGCCCCCGTCAGTGGTGACGGTGACTTCGAACGGCTCACTGAACCCCGCGTCGTCGAAGGAGGAGACGACCGGCAACGGCGTCCAATAGAAGTCGGGATAGGGCGCTCCTTGAAGGCTGAAGGGACCATCCGAGATGAAGCCACCATCGCCCGCGTGCAGCGCATACCCCAGCCGCCGATAGTCGGTGACTGCGCTGTTCAGGTGGACTTCACACGTACCCAGAAAGACCGGAGGGGGCTGATAGTGCGGAAAGAAGAACCTCTCCGTCCGCCCCTGAGTCTGAGACAGAGGCGCATGCCAGAGACGCACGTACGGAAAACCGGCGACCGCGTCGCGCTGTGCCGAGCCACAATCGCTGCCTGCGTAGGGATCGACGCCACTGAGTCGCAGCACCGACGAGACATTCCATCTTGCCGATGAGAGCCGGGCGCTCTCCCGAAGCGTCACGAGTGGGCCCTGCCATCCACCGAATTGATGGTTCCCCTCAAACGTGTGGGGCACGTGTCGCAAGGTGAATTCTGTAGAGCCTTGCGGCGACAGGGTCAGTTGAAATGGTCCGACAACCGTCAGCGTAAGAGGCGCAAAGGTGAAGGATACCCACCCAGGCGAGGTCACAGTCGCCGTGCTGCTCAGACCAAGTGAGTGCGAGAGGACGACCGTGCCCGACTGATGGACTTCGTCGACGTAGAAGCGCACTTCAGACACGTTCTGTTGCTGTGTGGCCTCCCCGTCGAAGACCGACTGAGGCGCGAAGGCCAACGAACTGGGGCCGATTCGAACGAACTGCTCTGTCAGGTCCAAGGCCGAAGGCGGCCCGTTGCGTCCATCAGCGAACGCGAGGCGCGCCGTCACGACGACAATCCCAAGAACCCACCGCCGCAACACGCCCATCCAGCGAAGCTACTCCAGCAGCTTGTAGTAGCGCAGCGGCTGGGCGACGTTCTTCACCGGCGTCTCCACCAGCGGCCCGAACTTGAGGCCGGCCAGCGACGGATCTTTCGAGGTGGCGATCGCCTTCATCGCGGAGTCCATCACCAGCGTCTCTCTGAACGCACCCAACGACTGCAGCCGCGCCGTCTGGTTCATGCCCGTGGAGAACGAGGTGTAGTTGCGGTTGGGGCCGAACAAGCCGCAGAAGCTGGGCGTGAGGTTCACGCCGATGGCCACGCCGAGGCCGGGCACCTGGAGGATTTCGGAGAGGCGCGAGATCTCCGGGTGCGCGCTCATGGTGTCCTTGGTGAAGCGCTGAATCTCGATGGCCGCCTTGAGCGTCGCTCCCGCGCGCGACGCCGCGTCGTCCTTGAAGAACGGAGGCCCGAACAGCCCAATCACGCAGTCACCGACCATCTTGTCGAACACCCCGCCGTGCCGATGGAGGATGCGCACCGCTTCTTCCGACCAGTCGTCGACGAACTTGCCGATGCGCTCGGGCCGCTCGAGCACCTGCTCGCAGATGCGGGTGAAGCCGTTGATGTCGGCGAAGATGATGCCCACCTCTTCGGCGCGCGGCGCGAGGTAGCTGCGCTCGTAGTCGGGGTCGCGCAGCAGCTCGTCGATCGCCCGGCCCGAGAAGAACTGCGAGAGGTGAATGCGCTCGCGGTTGTAGTCGATGAGCCGCTGGCTGAGCGTGGAGCCGAGCAGGCGCAGCAGCTCCATGGTGTACGAGGAGAAACCCTCGCCGTTGCTCCACACCATGATCTTCCCCAGCGCGTGTGACTCGGCCACGCCCGAGATCAACACGGTCTCGACGGCTTTGCGGTTACCCAGCACCGCCTGCAGCTGGCGGTCGTGCGGCATGATCAGGTTCTGGCCATACGCGCGGATGGCGGCGTCGAGCTCGGCATCGCGGCGGCCGTTCGAGGAGTATTCGAGCTGACCGTACTTGTACGAGCGGTAGTGCAGCGCGCCCGACTCCACGGCGTCGCGGTACATCAGCAAGAAGCCCGGCACTTTGACCCGCTCGCACAACGCGCGCACCGCGCCGTCCATGCCGGTCTCGAAGACCCGGTTGGAGAGCGAGTGGTTGATGGTGACCAGCACCTGGTGTTTCTCGGAAGCGGTCTGAACCGAAGCGAGCACGGTATCGAGCTGCTCTGCGATGGCGTCGAGCAGGCGGCCCAGGCGCGCGGCGTCGGCGGTGCGATCACCCGCGAAGAGCACGCCGATCGAACCCACCTGGTGACCGACCAGATCGAGTGCCTGGCTGCACAACGTGTCGCCTGACTCGAGCTTGCGCACGCCCCAGCGCGCGGCCTCCAGATAGGTGCCGGCGAACACACCCCCGAAGTCTCCATGGTGGAAGGTGGCCTGGGCCAGCTCCTCATCCAACGTGCTGACCACCGCGCCCTTGCCGCCGATCACCGCCAGCATCGGGGGGAAGAGGCGCTTGAAGGTCTGCTGCAGGCTCTCACGGGCCTTGAGCGATTCTTCGAGGAGATCGTCGACCGTCCTGGAGACCAGCCGGAGCAACTTGAGCTCTTCGAACGTCAGTTCGGCATCCATGTGGGACAAGAAAGTAGCAGAGAACATGAGGTGGCCAACGATCCGGCTACAATAGGCCCCATGCTCCTTGCGACCGCTGCTGCCTTCCTGCTCTCCACCTCGGCCGGCACCAAGCCCAACACCTACAACGAGCGCTGGCTCTGCGACCTCTGGGCGGGGGCACAGTGCCACGCCACCTCCTGCCAGAAAGACGGCAAGGCGCGCTGTGAAGCGGTCTCCAAGCAGTGCGAATCGACCAACCGCGACGCGACGGTCGACTCCGGCCGCGCAGAGAAGAAGGCCGCCTGTGCGCGGGCGCTGCTGAAGGAAGACTGCGGCGCCAAGAAGCCTCCCGAATGTGATGGGTTGCTGTAGGTCTTCCCCGCTGGCGCAGGGGGAAAGAGCTGAGTAGGACTTGGCGAATGACTCGCCTGTCGACGCTCACCGCTCTTCTCGCCTCCGTCGCGTTTGCCCAGGGCGAAGCGCCCCCGGCCGCTGCTCCCGCCGTCAAGCCGAAGCTGACCGTGATGCCCTTCGCCGCGTTGACCGGCGATGTGCCCCAGCGCGCAGGCACCAAGGCGGTGGGCATGCTCACCACCGAGTTCAAGAGCGCTGACTCCTTCGCGCTGGTCGAGGCCAAGAAGGAGAAGGCGGCCGGCAGTGCCGAAGAGGCGCTGGAGACCGCTCGCAAGGCCGTCGCCGACGCCAAAGAGCTTCGCGGAAAGAAGAAGTTCCGCCTGGCCGAAGAGGCGCTCCAGCGCGCGATCACCGCGTACAAGAACGCGCCCGCTGCGTTGCCTGAGCTGGGCGAAGTGGTCGACGCGTACGCGCTGCTCTCGGCCGTGCAGTACAACACCGGCCGCGATGAAGAAGGCGCGAAGAGCCTGAACCAGGCGCTCACCCTCGCGCCCGATCGCGAACTGCCCCTCGCGCAGACCTCGGCGCTCTTTGCCCGGGTGGTGACCGATGCCCGCAAGGCTCTCAAAGACGGCGCCAAGGGCACCTTGATGCTGGAGTCATCGCCTTCGAACGCGCCCGTGCTGCTCGACGGCCTCGCGCTGGGCACCACCCCGCTGTCGGTCAAAGACGTGCCCCCGGGCCTGCATTTCTGGAAGGCCACCCTGCCCTCGGGTGAGGCGTTGGGCGGGGTCATCGAAGTGTTGCCGGGCAAGCAGGCGGTCGCGAAGGCGGCCTCGGCCAGCAAGGATCCCGAGTCGCGGCTGCTCTCGTCGCTCGCGCAGAACAAGCTCGATGCCGATCTCGTGGCCGCGGCCCGTGAGCACGCGACGAGCTCGGAGGCCGACCTGGTGGTGTTCGGCGCGCTCTCCAAAGAAGGCAAGGGCCTCGCGCTCGACACCTTCCTCTTCGCGGCGTCGACCGGTGACGTGCGCAGAATGGCGCGCGCTTCGTTCGATACCGAGCTGCTCTCGGCCGGCATGGAGTTCTTCAACCTCGCAGGTGAGCTCGCCAAACACGGCGACAAGGTCGGCGAAGCGGTGAAGGTGCCTTCGTCGGTGTCGATGACCTTGATCGCCGGCGGCCCCTCGAAGCTGGCCGAAGCGAAGTACGGCGTGGTGCCCGGCAAAGAAGGCGCGGAAGGTCTCGAGCCGACGGAACCCGCGAAGGACGAGGGCCCCCGCAAGCCGCTCGAGAAGCGCCGCGCGCCGCTCAAGCGTCAGTGACGGGTTCGTTCCGCGGGCGTTTTGCGCCCAGCCCCACCGGCAGGCTCCACCTGGGGAACGTGCGCAGCGCGCTGCTCGGCTGGCTCTGGGCGCGGGCAGAACAGGGCGAGTTTCTGCTGCGCATCGAGGATCTCGATCCCGAGCGCTGCAAGCCGGTGTTCACCGACGGCATCTTCGAAGACTTGGAATGGCTCGGTCTCGACTGGGATGGCCCGGTGCTCAAACAGTCCGAGCGCGGGGCGGTCTACGACGAGGCGATCGCGAAGTTGGAAACGAGTGGGCGGGCGTACCGGTGCTGGTGCAGCCGGGCGGAGATCGCTCGCGCGGCGTCGGCTCCGCATGTTGGGGAAGAGGGGCCGGTGTACCCGGGCACGTGTCGCGCGGGGGGCAGCCCGAAGGCGGGGCGGCAACCGTCGTGGCGGTTCCTGGTCGAAGGTGAACCGGTCCTCCCGGCAAGTGACCCCTCGACTGCTCTCGAGGGGGTGAGGTTCACAGATCTGATCCACGGCGAAGTGAGCCAGGACGTCGCTCGCGAAGTGGGTGACTTCATCATTCGGCGCATCGATGGGGTCGCGAGCTACCAGCTGGCGGTGGTGGTCGATGACGCGCTCTCGGGGGTGACGCACGTGCTGCGCGGGGAAGATCTGCTCTCGTCGACCGCGCGGCAGAATCAGCTGCAGCGGGCGCTGGGCTACCCCACCCCGGAGTACGCGCACGTGCCGCTGTTGATGCAGGCCGATGGGAAGCGGCTGGCCAAACGAGATGGTGCGTCGACGGTGGCGGGGCTGCGCGAGCTGGGGTGGTCGGCCGAGAAGGTGCTCGGGCAGCTGGCTGCGTGGAGTGGTCTGGGTGACGGCGCGCCGGTTTCAGCTCGTGAACTGGTGGGCTCGTTTTCGCTGGAACGGGTCAAGCGCACCGCGACGGTGGTCGAGTGAAGCGCGAGTGGGTGATCGTCGGGGCGGTGTTGGTGCCCTTTGCGGTGCTGGTGGCGGCGGGGTTCTATTTTGCTCCGGAGCCGCCTCCCGTCGTTCAGGTCCCACCAGTGGTCGTGCCGCAGTCCCCTCTCCCTGTGGGAGCGGGTCAGGCTGAGGGCCACGTGAAGCAGCTGCCCCCGCCAGAGAAAGAACCCTCGTTCCCCCCGGAGCTGGAAGCCCCCCTTTCCGCTGTCCTGCCGGAGGTTCGGCAGTGTTTCCGCGACCAGAAGCTCAAGTCCCCCCGCCAGGTGAAGGTTCGCTTCACCCCTACCCGGGACGGCGGCTTCGAGAAGGTGGAGGTCGACGACCAGAACCCCTACCTCGCCGCCTGCCTGGAGGATGTCTTCGCCGAGGTCGCCTGGCACCCCGACGGCGGCCAGACCTTTGCGCCGGCTGCCCACACCTTCAGCTTCGAGCCCTCGTCCGACTGACGTACAGTCCCGGGTCTCCGATGCCAGCGGTCGTCGAACCCCTCGGTCCTTCGCATGTCGCCGCGCTGCGGACGATGTTGTCACGCGATACGACCCACAACATGTACCTCCTGGGGCTGATGGAGGAGTTCGGCGTGGTGTCCGGCCCCATGCGCGCGCCGTTCACCTTCTTCGGCCGCTTCTTCGATGACGAGCTGACCGCGGCGCTCTTCGTGGGCGGGAACGGTGGGTTGGTGGTGCCGTCAGCCTCGAGCCCGATTCACATCGGCGACATCGCCAAGAAGCTCGCGGGGAAGATCGACATCCGCTCGGCGATTGGCGAGCAGAGCGTGGTCGATTCGTTGATTCGCCACTTCAGCTTGAGCCCGAAGTTCATCAAGCCGCAGAAGCTCTTCTCGGTCTCGCCCAACGACCTGGGCCCGTTCACCAACCCGCTGCTGCGCCCTGCCACGGTGGCTGATCTGGGGCAGCTGGTGCCCATCGCGGCTGCGTGCGTGAAGGAGATGGTGAAGCGCGATCCCCTCGAAGAAGACGCGGTCGGCTTCGAGCTGCGCGTGCGGCAACGGGTGCAATCGCAGCGCACGTACGTGCTCGAAGAGAAGGGCAAGCTGGTCTTCAAGCTCGACGTGGGCAGCCGCTCGCAGTTCGGGGCAGAGCTCGAGGGGCTCTACACCGTGCCCGACGAGCGGCACCGCGGTCACGCCACGTTGTGCCTCGGGCAGATCTCACGCTTCCTGATGTCGTCGTTGCCGCGGCTGACCGTGCGCATCGATGACGAGTCGACCGCGTTCGCGGGCATCGCGCGCAAGGTCGGCTACCTGCAGGGTCGCGCTCAGAAGCTGCTCTGGGTCTGAGCTGAGCGCTCCTCTCCCTTTGGAGAAGCGCGGATTCACTGAGCGGCGCTTTCCGCGCGCTGCCAGTTTGTCGGCAGGCGCGCGTCATCACGGTGTGCGCGGCTGGCTCCCGAAGGCCCGAAGGCAGCGGGAGCAATGCGATCGAAAACCACGCCGATCCCACCGAAGGCCGCGCTCTACGGCTGGCGAGGCCAGGTCATTACGAAGATGACATGCCATACGACATCGTCATCGTGGGAGGCGGACCCGCGAAGGTCGACCCGATGAAGCGTGAGACCTCGGTGCCCGGCATCTATGCCTCGGGCGATCTGACCACGCGCATGCAGGCGGCGATCATCTCGGCGGCTGCGGGCATGCACGCCGCGGCGATGATCAACGTCGACCTCATGATGGAGCTCACATGAAGCACGAACACGACGCGGCGTTCTGGGATCAGATGTACCGCTCGCGGCCCCGGAAGACCGAGCCGAACGGGGTGTTGGCGGAGACGGTCGCCGGGCTCTCTCCGGGTACCGCGCTCGACGTCTGCTGCGGCATGGGCGCCGATGCGATCTGGCTCGCCACGCAGGGATGGAAGGTCACCGCCATCGACATGTCGAACGTCGCGCTCGACCGTGCCCGCGAGGTCGACGTGGCGCACGAGGTGAACTGGATCCACGGCGACGCGCTCGTGTGGCAGCCGCCTTCGGAGACGTACGATCTCGTCTCGTCTCAGTTCCTCCATGTCGCTCCCTCCGAGCGGTCTGCACTCTTCGAGAGGCTCGGCTCGTCAGTTCGACGGGGAGGCACGATGCTGGTGGTCGCCCATCATGCTTCCGATCTCCAGACGACCGTTGGCCGAGCGCCGAATGCGGAGCTGTATTTCACCGCCGAGGAGATCGAGGCCTCGTTGGTGCCTGCGCAGTGGGAGATCACCTTCGCCGGAACACGACCGCGCAGCGGCACGGATCACCAGGGGCGCGCGCTGACCATTCAGGACATGGTGTTCAAGGCGCGGCGAAGACCGTGATCAGGTGCGCGCCCGCGCCTGGGCCGCTCGCCAGGCGGAAGGCGTGGCGCCGTGTTCGCGGCGGAACATCCTGATGAAGTGCGTCGAATCGGCGTAGCCCACCCGCTCAGCGATGATCTCGATCAGCTCGTCGGAGTGGAGCAGAAGCCGCCGCGCTTCGGCCATGCGCCCGCTCACGATCCACTGCACCGCGCTTCGGCCGGTGGCCTGGGTGAGCGCAGTGGTCACGTAGGCCGGGCTCCTTCGCACCGCCGCGGCCACTTCTTTGAGCGTGAGCGGCCCCAGGCAGGTGCGCTCGATGAAGCGGAGCGCGTCGACCACCACACCTCCGCCCGTGCCTCGACGCTCCGTGCTGGAGGCGCGATCCACCTCGGCGAGGATCAACGTGAGCAGGCTTCTCTGCACCGCGTCGAGCGTTTCACTGGCGCCTCGTTGCTCCCGGCCGACGTTCTCGAGCTCCCGGAAGAGCCCTGCGAAGTACTCCCGGCGCGCCGCGGGAATGTGCACGACCGCTGACCCGCCGTCGCGCACCCGCTCGAACGGCGCGAGGAGCGCGGCGCAGCCATCTGCCCCGACGCACGGCACGCAGAACGACAGTCCCCAGAACGCCTGGGCGCGGGCCTCCAACATGCGATGGGGCTCCCCCGCGGGAATGAGCAGCACGTCGCCTTCGCGCAGGTTCCACTCCCCGTTGAGCTCCACCCGAGAGCGGCCCCCCGTGTAGAAGCCGAGCGCCGCGTAGGTGTGGGTCACCAGTGTGGCGGCTGGCGTGGCCTGATGGTCCTCGTGGTGCGCCACCGTGATCGGCCTGCCTCGCGCCGCAGGATGGTCCGTGGCGATCGGGCGCGTCTTCTTCATCGAACTCAGTGAATCGCGGGCCGAAGGGGCAACACGGCGATCAACTTCGCTTCGCCCTCGAGCAGCTCAGCCAGGCGCGCGTGCACCACGTCCTGAGAAGCGATCTCCTGCGCGAGTCTCAGGAACAACCTCTGGTGCCCGTCTTCGCTGGTGGCCAGCTCCGTGTAGAAACGCTTGAGCGAATCGTCGGTGAGGCCTTCGGCGAGCAGGGAGAGCCGCTCTGCGCTGCGCGCCTCGATGATGCCCGCCACCAGGAACCGGTCGAGCTGGCGCTCCTTCATGCCGTTGCGCATCAGCTTCTGCAGCCCCTGCGCGTAGGGGTCACCCCCGTCGCGCCCGAGCAGCAGGCCCCGGTCTTCCATGATCTGCAGCACCTTCGCCAGGTGCGCTGACTCTTCGCGCGCCAGCCTCGCCATCTGCGATGGCAGGCCGGGCACTTCGGGATACGCCTGCATCAGGGAGAGCGCGTTGGAGGCGGCTTTCTTCTCGCAGTGCGCGTGATCGATCAGCACTTCGTCGAAGTGTGACAAGGCCAGCACGAGCCACTGTGGATCCGTGGCTCGTTGCAGCGTGATGTCTGACCCCTCTCCCCTGAGGAGAGAGGGAGACTGCGAGGTCACTTGGGAACGGCGGACTGCTTGAAGTCGCCGACCTTCACCACGCTGAACTTCTTCGGGTCGACGTACTTCTTGAGCGTCCCGTTGATGTCAGCCACCGACAGGCCGCGCAGCTTGTCTTCGACCTGCTGATCGAACGCGGTGGTGCGATTCAGGTCGAGCTGCTGCACGAGATCCATCACGAGGTTCTCGTCTTCCGAGCGGCCCTGCTCGAGCTGCTTGAGCAGGCCTTCACGCGCGAGCTTGAGCTCGGTGTCCGTGAAGCCCTTGTCGACGGCCAGGGTGAGCTCTTCGGAAAAACCCTTCTGAATCTTGTCGAGGTTCTGCGGCGCGTAGATGGCGTAGCCGAGGATTGCACCGAAGTCGTCGTGCGTGCCCGCCTTCATGAAGGTGCCCGCCCCGTACGACAGGCCTTCCTTCTCACGCAGGCGCTGCGGCACGCGGCCGTTGAGGAAGCCGCCGCCGAGCATGTAGTCGGCCAGCATCATCGCGGGGTAGTCGGCGTCGCCTTCCTTCAGCTTGAAGTTCGTGCCGGTGCCGTAGAACGCCATCTTCTTGTCCGGCGTCTCGATGGTCGCGTCCTTCTGCTCCAGCGGCTGGTACGGCACGGGGATGCGGGTGAACGCCTCGGGCGCCTTCCAGTTGCCAAGGAGCGTCTCCAGCTGTGCCGAGAGCTCCTTGCCTTCGAAGTCACCCACCGCCGCCGCGAAGCCCGCCTGCGCTCCGTAGAACTTCGCGTGGTACGCCTTCACCTCGTCGAGCTTGAGCGCCGTTGCGTCGCTGATCAGCTCCGGAATGCTGGGCACATAGAGCGGGTGACCCTTGGTCTGGAACGGCGAGAGCATGCGCTGGAGGCCGATCTGCCCGATGGCCGAGGGGTCGTCCTTGCGCTGCTCGGCGTTGGCGATGACTTCCCGGCGCAGCTGCTCGAACTCCTTCGCGTCGAAGGCCGGCGAACGCAGGCACTCGACGACGAGCTCGAGGGTCTCCTGGAGCTGCGGCTTGCGCACCTCGATGGTGACCGTCACGCCAGTGGGGCCCGGCTGCACGCCCACCTGGGCCTTGAGCTGATCGAGCTTGTCCTTCACCTGCTGGCGCGTCTTGGTCTTCGTGCCACGCAGCAACATGCGGCCGGCGAAGTCACCCGCGGCGCGCTGGCCGTTGAGGGTCTTCTCGTTGCCGAACTTGAGCTGCAGCGCGACCTGCACCGTCTCGCCGCGGGTCTTCTTCTGCAGCAGCGCGACCTTCATGCCGTTGCTCAGCGCCGTGCGCGTGGTGCGCGCGTCGATGTTCTTGGGGCTCGCGTCGAACGCCTCACCCTGCGCCATCGCCGCCTTGCCCGTGTAGTTCTTGAAGACGGGCGCGAGATCGGCCACCGGAGCGATGTCGGCCCGCTCGGGCTTGTCGGTCGGCACGTATTCGCCGAAGGCGCGGTTGGCCTGCTTGAAGTACTTGCTCGAGACGCGCACCACGTCTTCCACCGTGGCCTGCTCGAGGCGATCGCGCGAGAGGAAGATGAGGCGCCAGTCACCGGCCGCCGCGAACTCCGAGAGCGAGATGCCGATGCGGTCGGACGAGTTGAGCAGCAGCTCGTACTGCTTGAGCAGCGCAGTGCGCGCGCGATCGACCTCTTCCTTCGTGGGCGGCTTCTTGGCGAACCCTTCCAGCACGCTGAGCAACGCGTCCTTCGCGGGGCCGGGAGCATCTTTCGCGTTGAGCTGCACGTTGCACAGGAAGTAGCCCGGCTCGCGCAGGGTGTAGCTGGTGCAGCCGACCTTGGCGGCCTTCTTGGTCTCGACCAGCTCCTTGTAGAGACGGCCCGACGGCGAGTCGCCGATGAGCGAGTCGAGCAGATCGATCGCCGGGGCATCGGGGTCGGAGGCGGCGGGGATGTGGTACCCCACGTTGAGCACGGGCGTGCCCCCCACGCGGCGCACCACCACGGAGACCTCGCCATCGTGCGTCGGCTCCTCGGTGTACGTGGTGGGCAACACGCGCTTGGCCTTGGGCAGCTTGCCGAAGGTCTCGGCGATCGCCTTGAAGGTCTTCGCTTCGTCGAACTTGCCCGCGACGATCAGCATCGCGTTGTCCGGCTGGTAGTAGGTCTCGTAGAAGGCCACGAGCCGCTCGTTGGGCACCTTCTCGATGTCGCTCTTCGCGCCGATGGTGGTGTTGCCGTAGTTGTGCCACTGGAAGGCGGCGGCCATCAGCCGCTCCTCGAGCACGCCCTCGGGCTGGTTCTCGCCCATCTCGAACTCGTTGCGCACCACGGTCATCTCGGTGACCAACTGCTCGCGCGAGATGATGGCGTTGCGCAGGCGCTCCGACTCCAGCTCGAGCGCGGTGCGCAGCTTCGCGTCGTCAGCGGGGAAGCTCTCGAAGTAGTTGGTGCGATCGAACCAGGTGGTGCCGTTCGCGTAGCCGCCCAGCTTGGTGAGCTCGGCCTTCACGTCGGCGAACTTCTTCGTCTTCTTGAAGAGCATGTGCTCGAAGAGATGCGCCATGCCCTTCTCGCCGTAGTTCTCGTGGCGGCTGCCGACGAAGACGGTGAGGTTGACGGTGACCGTCGGCTTCGACGGGTCCGGCACGAAGAGAATCTTCAGGCCGTTGGGCAGCGCGTACTCAGAGATGCCTTCGATGGAAGGACCGGCGGTGAACGGCTTGGGCGGAGGCGCGGCCGAGAGCGAGATCGCGACGAGCGTAGAGAGCAACATGCGGTGAGGGCCTGCTTTCGGTTGGATGAAGGCGACGAGCGAGGAGACACCACCGCGCGCGCTCGACGTCAACGAGAAGTACGACCAGTTCGCCTGAGGGAATAATTTCAGCGCACGCTGGCCCGGGGCAGGTCGCACCGGGCCGAAGCTGCGTTCAGCAGCGCACACAAGCCCTCGCGCGGAGGGCCCATTTGGGCAGGGCACGGCCCCTCACCCTCGAACCCATCCTCCCCAGGGCCGTTGTCTTCTCCGTATCTCGCCTGCCCCGTGGCAGATTCCGTCGCATGAAGGTCTTCCGCAGCAAACGCGTGGTCACCCCCGAGGGCATCCGCCCGGCGACGGTGCATGTCCGCGGTGAAATCATCGACGCGATCGCCGACTACGAAGCGATCCCCGCAGGCTACGAGTGCATCGACGCGGGAGAAGCAGTGTTGATGCCCGGCGTGGTCGACACCCACGTGCACGTCAACGAGCCCGGCCGCACCGAGTGGGAAGGTTTCCTCACCGCCACCCGGGCCGCGGCGAGCGGCGGCGTCACCACGCTGGTCGACATGCCGCTCAACGCCATCCCGCCCACCACCACGGCCGAAGCGCTGCGCAAGAAGCGCCAGGAAGCGGCCGGCCAATGCCTCATCGACGTGGGCTTCTGGGGCGGCGTGGTGCCCGGCAATACCCGTGAACTCGAGGGCCTGGTGCGTGAAGGCGCGCGCGGGTTCAAAGCCTTCATGTGTTACTCGGGCGTCGAAGAGTTTCCCGGCGTGCAGGAAGAACACCTGCAGCCCGCGATGATGGAGCTGCGCCGCTTGAGCCGCCCGCTCCTGGTGCACGCAGAGGTCGAAGCGCCGATCGACGCCGTCGCCGAGCAGGTCAAGGGAATGGATCCCCGCTCGTACATGACCTACCTCGCGTCGCGCCCGCCCACGGCCGAAGAAGACGCGATCAAGTTGGTCTCGCGCCTCTGCCGCGAGACGCGCGCGCGCACGCACATCGTGCATCACTCGGCTGCGACGGCCCTGCCCCTCATCCGCGCCGCTCGCGCTGAAGGGCTGCCGTTCACCGCCGAGACCTGCCCGCACTACCTCCACTTCGCAGCCGAGGACATTCGCGACGGCGCCACCGCGTTCAAATGCGCGCCGCCGATTCGCGAGCGGAGCAACCGGGAGCTGCTCTGGGCTGCGCTGGGTGAAGGGGTGCTCGAGCTGGTCGCCTCGGATCACTCACCCTGTACTCCCGCGCTGAAAAAACAGGAGCTGGGCGACTTCATGGCCGCGTGGGGCGGCATCAGCGGCCTGCAGCTGGGGCTCTCCGTCACCTGGAGCGGCGCCAGCGCGCGCGGCTTCACCCTGCAGCAGGTGGTCAAGTGGATGTGCGAAGCGCCGGCTCGCCTCGCGGGGCTGGAACACAAGAAGGGCCGCATCGCGCCCGGCTTCGACGCAGACCTGGTCATCTTCGAGCCTGAAGCGAAGTTCCAGGTCGACCTCGCGCGCCTTCAGCACAAACACAAACTGACGCCGTACGCCGATGCGGGGCTGACGGGCGTGGTCACCTCGACGTATGTGCGCGGCCAGCGCGTCTTCCACCAGGGCGAACACGCCCGCGAACTGAAGGGACAATTCCTGTGAGCCAGCCTCCTGATTTCGTCGACTACCCGGACCTCGCTGCCGAACGTGTCGGTGGCGCGGCGCTGAGCACGAACGACGACTTCTTCGCCGAGAAGGAGAACCTGCTCAAAGCGCACGAAGCCGTGTGGACGGACCACGAGTACACCCACAAGGGCAAGTGGATGGACGGCTGGGAATCGCGCCGTCGCCGCGAGGCTGGCTACGACTGGTGCGTGGTGCGCCTGGGGCTGCCCGGCGTGCTCAAGGGCTTCGTGGTCGACACGAAGTGGTTCCGCGGCAACTTCCCCGAGTCGTGCTCGATCGAAGCGGCGTCTCTGAAAGGGCCGCTCGACCTCAAGGAGTCGCAG
Organism: Archangium sp.; assembly: GCA_030695565.1. GTDB lineage: Bacteria > Myxococcota > Myxococcia > Myxococcales > Myxococcaceae > Archangium_A. Next base: position 22,048 of record JAUYRZ010000118.1, on the reverse strand, counting down.
AACGCCGAGTGGGTCGAGCTGGTTCCCAAAGCGAAGCTGCAGGGCGACTCGAAGAACTACTTCGCGGTGAACGACGGGCGGCGCTTCACGCACGTGCGTTTGAACATCTTCCCTGACGGCGGCGTGGCCCGGCTGCGCGTGCACGGCGAAGTGGTCCCCGATTGGACGAAGCTGCGCGTGTTCGGAGGCCTGGTGGATCTCGCGGCCCTGGAGAACGGCGCCTACGTGCTCGCCTGCAGCGACATGTTCTTCGGCTCGCGGCACAACCTCATCAAGCCCGACCGCTCGGTGAACATGGGCGATGGCTGGGAGACCAAACGCCGCCGGGGCCCCGGTCACGACTGGTCACTCGTTCGCCTCGCCGCGGCCGGTACGGTGCAGCGCATCGAGGTCGACACCACGCACTTCAAGGGCAACGCGCCGGGCCGCTGTCTCATCGAGGCCTGCACGGGCCCGCGTGACGCGAAGCCCGATGCGCTGACGGGTTGGCGCACCGTGGTGGAGAGCCCGCTGCAGCCGCACACGCGGCATGTGTTCGATGAGCAACTGCGCCGGGTGGGGCCGGTCACGCACGTGCGGCTCTCGGTGTTTCCTGATGGCGGCATCGCGCGCTTGCGCGTGTGGGGCGAGCTGACCGAGACGCCGCATGCGGGGCTGACGCGGCTCAATGGCCTTTCCACCGACGCGGCGGCGACCGAGTTCTTGAAGGCGTGCGGCTCGAAGAAGTGGGCCACCGGCATGGCGTGGGCGCGGCCGTTCGAGAACGTGGCGGCGTTGATGCGCGTGGCGGAGCGCGAATGGTGGAGGTCGGGGGAGGCCGATTTCCTGGAAGCGTTCGCGGCCCATCCGCGCATCGGTGACAAGAGCGCAGCGAAGTGGGCGTCGCAGGAGCAGTCAGGCGCTGCCGCGGCAGCCAACGCCACGCTGGAGAAGTTGAAGACGCAGAACGACGCGTACTTCGCGAAGTTCGGGTTCATCTTCATCGTCTGCGCGACGGGGAAGTCGGCTGACGAGATGCTGGCGCTGTTGGAGGCGCGGTTGCCGAACGATCGCGCGACCGAGATCCGCACCGCGGCCGAAGAGCAGGCCAAAATCACGCAACTCCGTCTCAACAAGTGGCTCGAAGAGCACGCGTCATGACTTTTTTCACCTCTCCCTGCGACCGCGGGGAGAGGTCGGCCGCAGGCCGGGTGAGGGGCCCACGATGATCACCACGCACATTCTCGACACGACACTCGGCAAGCCAGCGCGAGCCGTACCCATCCAACTGGAAAAACAGTCAGGCACTGACTGGAAGCTGATCGGCTCGGGGCAGACCGATGACGATGGTCGCCTGAAGACGCTCACTCCGCCGGGCCCGGTCGAGCCCGGCCTCTGGCGAATCCGCTTCGACACGAAGCAGTACTTCGCGGCCATCGGAACGAAGGCCTTCTACCCGTACGTCGAAGTCGTCTTCGAGATCGTCGACGGCGCGGCGCACTACCACGTGCCGTTGTTGCTCAACCCGTGGGGATACTCGACCTACCGGGGCAGCTGATTCACCGCGCGACCTGCGCGTCAGCCCTCTCCCCCGCGGGGGAGAGGGCGTTACCTGGCATCTCGACTCAGTGGGTGAGCCGCAGCTCGGTCACGCCCGACGGAGCTCGCACCCAGGTGTACGCACCGTCTTTGAACCAGCCGCCCTCTGCCGCATCGAACGCGGCCCGGGTGGTCTGCTCAGACAACCCAGCGACCGCCGTCACCACGCGTGTGTCCGTCCAGATGCGAGCCACGGTTCCACGAGGGGCGCGGCTCAAGGTCACCGTCGTCGAGGTCGCATCACGCACCGCCGTCAGCTCGGTCAGCTCACCGTCGACCTCGTGCACGCTGAACTTCGTCTGCGTCGTCGCCGGGTACGCGAGCACCGTCAGCCGCCCCGCCGAGGTCGACGAGCCCAGCGCCGTCGAGTCGTCGGAGACCTCGAGCGGAATCACGGCGCCTTCCCTCACGAACATCGGAATGCGTGAACGATCCGTCGAGTCGTACGCCGCCAGCGTGGTGCCACCATCGTGCACCGCCGAAGACCACCAGTCGATCCACCGCGAGCCATCCGGCAGCACGACATCACGAATGCCGGTGTCGTTCAGAATCGGCGCGACCAGGAACGCATCACCCAGCACGTAGCGGTAGTCGCCTGCCCAGCTCGCCAGCTCACCGACCGGCTGCATCGGCACCGGAGCGCCCGCGTACGCGGCTTCAGAGATGCTGAAGAGGAACGGCACCAGCTGATGATGCAGCTTGGCCCAGTACCGGTACGTGGCCACCGTCTCGTCGACGCGCTCGTTCACCGTCCACGGCGTGAGATTGCCGCGGCCGTGCAGCTGCATGAACGGGTTCATCGCGCCCACCGCCACCCAGCGCACGAAGTTGGTCTGGCTGAAGGGCACCTGGATCGACATGTTCACGTCATCGATGTCGAGGTAGCCGCCCACGTCGCTGCCGATCATCACGTAGCCCGCGCGCGCGCTGCGGAACATGTGGTCGAGCGCGTCTTCCAGCCCGATCCAATCGCGCCGGTTGTCACCCACCCAGCCCACCGGCGTGTGCTCGGGCCGCGCGAAGAAGCGCCCTTCGAACACGTACGACTTGTCGTACGGCCGCACCATGGTGACGAACTCCTCCCGGCCGCGGCGCTTGAGGCCGTGGGTGAGGAAGTCGAGGTAGTACTGCTCTGAATATTCCTGCAGCGACTTCTCACCGGCGAACGTCTTGATGGGCGTGCGCGTGATGTAGCTCTCGCCGAAGTCGAGCTTCCAACCGGCGATGCCCAGCGCCAGCAGCGGGTCTTGTTGCGCGCGCCACCACTTCACGGCCTCGGGGTTGAAGAAGTCGAGTGCACAGCCCTGCCCCTTCCACCACGTCTCCAGCGCCGCGTCGTTGACGCAGTAGCCGTTGCGCCGGGCCGCACCGTAGTTCGGCGAAGCGCCCACGTACCGATCGCCGCCCGACTCTGCGTCGAACGAGCTCTCGTTGATCATCTGGGTCGTCCAGAGCACCACGCGAATGTCGCGGGCCTTCATGTCGTTCACGAGCCTGGGGAACTCGGGGTAACGATTCGGGTTGGGGACGAACGTGTTGTAGTTGGTCTCCCAGGGGCTATCGAGCACCACCACGCCCACCGGAATGTCGCGCTCGCGGAAGCCATCGACGAACGCATACGTGTCGGGCCCGTTCGAGATGTCTTTGCTGATCCACGGCTCGAACGCCCACCTCGGCGTGTAGCGCGGGAGCGTGGCGGGATCGGTATCGGTACCGACGTCGATCGACAACGACTTCGCCGGCGAACAGCCAATCAACAGGAGCAGCGCGAGGTGCTTTCGCATGCCTCTCGTCTACTCAACCCCCGCGCCGGTTTCGAGCGATGGTCGAAAACGATCGACTCTGCAGCTCGGCGGGGGTGAGCCCGGTGGCGGCCACCTCTGCTTCCGTGAGCGCACCGCACGCGACCCCGCGCAGGAAGAAGTTGAGCAGCCCCTGCCCCGTGGCGGCGTCGTCGAACATCGTGCCCGAGAGCGTGGCCTGCCCCAGCCGCTTGACGAAGTGAGCCAGCCGCTCGGTGGCCGGCGCCAGGCTCTCCAGGAAGAACGCGAAGACGGTGCCGTACCGGGCCACCAGCTGCGCCGGGTGCAGATCCCACCCCTGGTAGAAGCCGCTGGCCAGGGAATGGCGGATGTCTTCGGCCGAGGTGAGCCACGCGGCGTGCACCACGCGGCGGTTCTCAGCGAGCTGACCTTCGGTGAGCTTCGCGCCGCGATGGGGAGCGATGGGCATGCGGGTCGTCGCGCCATCGCTCAAGAACACGCCGGTGCCCGCGAAGGCCCACTTCATCTCCGAGCGCGCGAGATCACACGAGGGGTGCCGCATCGCCTGGTGCGAGGCCGTGATGTCGAGCGAAGCGGTGTAGTCGTAGGCCCCGAAGTGCGCCGCCTGCAGTCGGCCGTCTGCCGCTGCGTGCAGGAGCGGCAGCACGTGACGCCCCTCTCCATCGATGAGCCCCTGTGCTGCTTCGACCATGAACTCGACGCGCAGGGAACGCGGCGGGAAGCCGAGCTTCTTTTCCAGCTCTGTGAGCACCGAGACGAACAGCTCGACCTGCGCCACCGAGACCACCTTGGGCAGGGTGATCAACACCGGCCGCTTCAGCTCGGTCAGGAACAGATCGAGCGTGCGAATCGCGCGGGCACCGAGCTCGGCCGACAGCGGCTTGATGCGGATTCCGTAAAACGCAGGCAGCCGGTTTTCAGAAAGACCGCGCGCCACCTGACGCGCCGCTTCGATGGCGTGACCATCTTCTTCTTCGTCGCTGCGATGGCCGTAGCCGTCTTCGAAGTCGATGCGCAGATCCTCCACCGGCTCACGCTCGAGCTTGGCCAGCACGCGCGGGTACACGCGGGCCGACAGCTCCAGCTCGAGATCGAGCGCGTCGCCCAGTGAGAGAGAATCGGGCGCGTACGTGGCGAGCGCCTGGCGGGCGAGCTCGCCGAGCTTGCCCGCGGTCTCCGCCTTGAACAGGTGGGCACCGCCATAGAGCACGTGCACGGGCTGCCGCGCGCTCGACTCCCCCGGGAAACGAGACGCGAAGCTGCTCTGCGCTGACGTCAAACGTTCTTGCAGGGTTCTCATCGTCTGAGAGTCGAGGGTGATCATCTTTTCCCTTCTAGTTGTTGCGCGTTCTGCTTGCCCGAAGTGTCATCTCCTCACACCACGCCATTTTTCTCAGGAGTCACCATGCCCACTGTCAAACGCAACACGCCCGCAGTCACGCAGCAGCCCGCCCCCCGAGCCGCCACCATGCCCGCGAAGCCTCAGCCTGCGACGTCGAGCAGCGGTTGGGTCAAGCCTGCCGCGCCCGGTGGCATCGGTGGCGCGTCGATCGACAGCAAGACCGCGCGGACCGCCTTCTGGCACTCGCCCTACACGAACGCCGACGCCAAGGCCGCGAAGAAGGCCTTCAATCTCCCCAGCATCGACGCCGCCAAGGAGCTCATCGGCCGCGCGGTGATCACCCGTAACGAAGGCCCGCTGGAGCAGAAGGGCATCAGCCGCGCGCGGTACGACAACCACGACTGCACCGTGGCGTTCCAGCGCAGCCCGTACTCCGAGGCCGACGCTAAGCAGGCGCTCAAGAAGCTGCCCTTCCTGAAGAACCTCGCTGAGGCCAAGGAGTACATCGGCCTGAAGGTCGTCAACAAGACGGAAGACATCCTCACCGAGGTGGGCGTCACCCGCTCGGAGTTCGACAGCCACGACATGCTCGCGGCGTTCAAGCGCTCGGGGTACTCGGCCGGCGACGTCGAGCAGGCGAAGAAGAAGTTCGACTTCCTCAAGGGCGCCTCCACGCAGGAAGTGAAGGAGTACATGGGCCTCAAGGTGCTCAACGACTACACCTCGATGATGACCGAGAAGGGCATCACCGCCGCTCGCGACCGTCACGAAATTCCGTGATGCGGTTTCCCGTCGGGCTCGAGCTCGAGCTGTTGGCCCCGGCGGGGAAAACTCGATTCGACCTGGCGCGCGCTCTCGCGAAACAAGCGGGGGGCGCGCTTCGTCTTTCGTTCAAGTACCACGGACAAGGCGTGCTGCCCGATGGCCGGCCCGACTGTCACCTCACCCCGGCCGCGCGGGTGCTGGTGCGCGGGAAGTGGTTCGCCTCGGTGGTCGATGATCCCACCATCGTCGACGATCTCGCTCGAACTCCTGAGTTCATGCGGGCCGCGCGCACCGATGACGTGCGCCTCGCCGCGTGGATCGAACGGAGCTGCCCGGGTCACTTTCGCCCGCTTCAGAAGACCTTCGCCGCGACGGAAGACGAAGCCGGCTTCGTCGATCCCTGGGGGCAGCCGCTGGTGCGTTGGCATCAGGTCTCCGCTGAACGCGCGCGGGTGTGTGAGGTGGTGCTGCGCCCCCTCGGGCAGAAGGAGCTCGCGCCCACCCTGCGCCGGGTGATGAAGCTCGCCACTTCGCTCGGCTTCACCGTGCCCGCAGAAGCAGCGGTGCACGCGCACTTCGATGCGGCTCCGTTTCGTTCGACGGCGTCGTTGCGCAGGCTCGTGCTGGCCTGGTCGAAGGAGCGCGCGGTTTACCTCAGTCGACTCAAGCCGAACCCGCGGTGCCGCAAGCTGGGCCCGTTTCCCCCCGACGTGGTCAGGGTGGCGACAGAAGCCACCGACGAGCTGCCTTTCGAGACGCTGGCTGCCGGCTTGCTGCTCGCCGGTCTGCACCGCGCCGTCGATCTCAACCTGCTCGGCCTGGTGGAGCGTTTTCCCAAACAGCCGACGATCGAGGTGCGGTGTCTGCCGGGTTCACTCGATCCCGAAGCGACGCTCCAGGCGCTCTCTGACGCGAGCGCGTTCCTCGAGTCAGTCCGCGAGCTCGACGCGCCTGATGCAGTTCGCCGAACGATCCGACACGTACAGCGTGCGAGGGGGCAGAAAGACCGCGTGCGAGGGGTGTGAGAAGGTGCCCTCCTGCCCCGCCCCCGTGTCTTCGCTGGGGTGAATGAGATCGTGCAGCACCGTCAGCTGGGTGCCCGCGACCGTGGTGACCGCTGACGAGGCAGGGTCGAAACGTCGAATGAGGTTGTTGTGCGAATCGACGACGAAGAAACCGCCGCGATCATCGGGCTCGACGCCGAAGGGAAAGCGAAACCGCGCTTCCAGCCCATCAGGGGAATCGGTCGAGCCACACTCGGGCGGCAAGACCGGGCTGATGTTCTCGCAGAAGTGTTTGGGGTTCTCCGGCGCCTTGCCTGCGACCGTGATCACCTGCTTCGTGTCGAGGTCGAGGCGCCGGATGGTGAGGTTGTTGGCCTCGGTGATGAAGAGCTTTCTTCCGCTCAGGCCGAGCCCCGAGGGCTTGTTGAAGGCCGCGCTGAGGGCGGGGCCATCGGCGGCGCCTTCCACTCCGGGCCTTCCGGCGATGGTGGTGACGTCGTCCGTGACGAGGTCGATGGAGCGAATGGTCTGGTTGGCCGAGTCGGCCACGTACATGCGGGGCCCGGCGTCGTTCTGCGCGTCGATGACCAGCCCGCCGCCCCAGGGCAGTGCTCCGAAGAGGCCAGACCTGCCGAAGCGCGCGTTGAGGCCGCGGCCATCATCGGTGCCGGGTGATCGCGCGACGCCGTACTTCGTCGACACGCGCCCTGTCTCGAGATCGAGGCGCCGAATGACCGAGTTGCCCGTGTCCGTGAAGTAGAGGCTGCGCCCGCCGGGTGCGAAGACCAGGTTCCGGGGCAGATGCAGCCGCGTGCCACCGTCGGCGTCGGAGTCAGCGAAGCCCGACTGCGAGGGCGTGCCAGCGACGGTGGTGACTTCGCCGGTCGCCAGCTCGAGGCGCCTGATGACGTGGTTGACGGAGTCGGCGATGAACAGGTGTTGGTTTGCCGTGTCGAGCGCGAGCCCTTCGGGGAGATCGAAACGCGCCTCCGCAGCGGGCCCGTCTGCGAACGCGCCGGCCGCCCCATTGCTGCCGGCGATCGTGGCGATGGTCGTTCGCGGGCCCGCATCGACAACGGAGGGCTGCGCGCAGTTGCTCAGCACGAGCGTGGCAACGGCGAGTCGAGACAGGCGTGCAATCACGGGCGGAGCATGTCGGCCGAGGTGGAGCCACGCAACCACTCTCGAATTTCTCTCGCGCCTTCGCGTGACCCGCCGGTTAGAGGGCCCTCGTGGCGACCGTTCTCGACGAACTGATCAAGCTGCTCTCTTTGGAGCGCATCGAAGAAAATCTCTACCGCGGGCAGAGCCAGGATCTCGGCTGGGGCACGGTGTACGGCGGGCAGGTGATCGGCCAGGCGCTCTTCGCCGCGCTGCACACGGTGCCGGCAGATCGCCCGGTGCACTCGCTGCACGCGTACTTCTTGCGGCCCGGTGATGTGAGCGCGCCCATCGTCTACGACGTCGACCGTTCGCGCGATGGTTCGTCGTTCACCACGCGGCGGGTGAAGGCCATTCAACACGGTCACCCCATCTTCGACATGTCGGCCAGCTTCCAGAAAGTGGAGCCGGGCTTCGATCATCAGATCGACATGCCGCAGGTCCCGCCTCCCGAGCAGGTTCCGACCGATCAGGAACGTTTCGCGAAGGCCGGTGACCTGCTGCCTGAGTTCATGCGCGACCGGGCGCTGGCCGAACGGCCGATCGAGATCCGCACCGTGGGCGAGCCTGATGTGTTCCTCACCGGGAAGAACCCCCCCGAGCGGTGCGTGTGGTTCAAGGCGACTGCCGTGGTCCCCGAGACGCCGGGCCTGCATCAGGCGCTGCTGGCGTATGCGTCAGACTTTTCGTTCATCACCACGTCGCTCAAGCCGCACGGGGCGACGTGGCTCACGCCGGGCATGCAGGTCGCGAGCGTGGATCATGCGGTGTGGTTTCACGCCGCGTTCCGTGCCGATGAGTGGCTGCTGCACGTGATGGAGAGCCCTCGCGCTTCAGGTGCGCGGGGTTTGGTGAACGGGCGGATCTATTCGAGAGATGGGCGGCTGGTCGCGTCGACTGCGCAGCAGGGGTTGATTCGCAAGCGGTAAGCTCAGAGTTTGAGCGGACCTGCGGCGTCGATCTTCTTGATCAACACCTTGGTCACGTCGTCGCCCTTGCCCCACAACACCGCGCTCTTATCGAGCACCGCGTCGGCCTTCTTTTCCCTGGCGATCTCCGCGAGCAAGGGGCGCGCGCGGGCGAACAGGGCCTCTCGCAGCGCATCACGCTTGTTCTGCAGCTCGGCCAGGAGCTCCTGGCGCTTCTCATCGGGCAGCTTCTTTGCCTCGGCCCAGGTCTTCTCCAACCCCCTGGCGGCGTCGGCTCCGACTTTGCTGGTGTCGAGGAGGGCGGCGAGATCGACGACGAGCAGGGTAGCCATTGCGCAGCTCCGGAGTGTTCGGGGTGAAAGTGAGGCCCATATGCCTGTGAACGGGATTGGAAGTCCATCAGCGCCGCGCGTGTTCAACCCCTGCACCGGTGGGGTTCGCTTCAGCTCACTGGCAGTCGAGCGAAACCACCGAGACCCCACCGTCTCGAGCGGGGCTGACCAGCACCTGCACTTGCGCCAGTGACACCGTGCTGCGCTCGCACCACACGCCGACGCTCGGCCCCGGAGCCCCCGCACTGCCTGCACCGCCGCGGCCGCCAACGCCGCCCATGCCTCCAGTTCCGCCAGCGCCGCCGCTGAAGAACGAGTCGCTCCCCGACGGCGCGCCCGGCCAGCTCAGCCCGAAGCGAGAGAGAATCGGCGCCGGCTCGCACGCGGCGTTCAGGCGCGGGCCACCAGCCCCCCCGGCTCCCCCACTTCCGCCCTCGCCTCCGAGGCCTGGCGCGCCCCCTGCGCCACCCAGCCCCGCAATCACCCCGACGTCCTGCAACCGCGGGCTGGCACCGAAGATGACGAGGCCGATGCTCGCGCCGCCTTGCACGCCGCCTCCACCCGCACTGCCGCCACAGCCAGGGGCGCCGCCGCCACCGCCGCTCGAGCCGAGCACGACCGAGAGCAGGCTCTGGCCGCCGTCGTCCAGGTTGAGCCCGTACACCGCGCGGCCCCCCGCGCTGCCGCCCTCGCCGGGACGGCCTGGAGCACCCGCGCCACCCGACACGCCGACGAGGGGAAGCCACTGGCCGCCATCGAGCCCACCTGCGCCCCGAGGCCCGGGCAGCCCATCGAGCCCCGCATCACCCGGCGCTGGGACGCTGCTGACGGGTGGGGCGTCGAGGCCCAGCAAGCTTTCGAAGTTGCCGCGGCCGCTCACGCAGGGGCACTCGCCGCAGCCGGCGCCCTCGGGGCGCAAGAGAACCCCGTCGAGGCTCGAGACTTCATCGACCGTCGAGAGCTCGGACGCGAGGCCCGGCCGACCCTCGCCGCAGGGGCCCACCCCACCGTCACCGCCGCGGCCCTCCACCGGCGACTCGCTGCAGCCCGCATCACAGAGCTGGCCCGAGGTGCCGATGACGCCGGCGCCACCCGCGCCGCCGTTGGCCCCCCTGACGCCATCGCTCCCGCGGAGCCCCGGAGGGCCATCGCCTGCGAGCACCACCAGCTGCTGCAACGTGACGGGCGATTCGAACACCATCAACCCGATGCTCGCCGTGCCTGCGTCGCCCGGGGTGCTCTCGATGGTGAGCTGCGAGATGCTCACGCTCGAGGGCAGCTTCTCGAGCCGCAGGCCCGTACCCCTCGCGCGCACCCGCGAGACGAGGGAGCGGCTCCTCGACCACTCCGGCGTGCGGTAGCCACCGGCGAGTGACACGGGCGAACGCCACGTGAGCCCCTCGGTGGTGCCCTGCGAGATGAAGACGGTGTGAAAGCCGGGGTTGGCCTCGATGACCACCGCGGCCTGCGCCAGAGAGTAGAGGGGCCGCGAGAGCGTACCGGGGTTGAGATCGCTGCCCGACTCGGGGTCGACGAAGAGCCCGCCGTCGATGGTGCCGTCGAGGCCATCGCAGTTGCTGTCGACGAAGTCGGGGTCGGGCAGGTCGGCGGCCGCCGGGTCGCACGGAGCGCAGCGGCCGCGCACCACGGCGCCGCAGGTGGTGCCCATCGAACACTCGCCGCACGCGACTTCACCGCAGCCGGTCTCGAGCAGGCCGCACTCGCGCCCCGCGGTGACGCAGTCGGTGAGGGGCGTGCAGCCTGCATCCCCCACGCGCACGGCGCAGCGGCCATCGTCACCGCAGGTCTCACCCGGCGCGCACGAACTCGCAGTGCAGCGCAGCTCGGCGGGGAGCGGCACGCACTGACACGCCCCGAGCAAAAGTACGCTCGAGACGAAGAGCCAGGTCGGGGAGCGGGCCGTCACAGCGCGCAACCCCGCGTGGGAATCGAAACTCCGTCGCGAGCTCCGTCGCTGCCGCTGCCCGCAGGGCCCGTCATGAGCGAGCCCCCGTCGAGCTCGAAGCCGCCGTCGAGGTCGCAATAAATGGCCACCGAGTGACCGCCAGCGCCACCACCGCCGCGGCCTCCATGGCCACCTCGCCCACCCGCGCCGCCCGGTGCCCCGCTGCCGTAGACAAACAAAGTGCACTCGGGGAGCGCAGGAGGTGGGCCCGCGGCGCCACCTGCACCGCCAGGCAACCCCGCACCCGAGGGGCCGCCCTGGCCACCGACGCCGCCCGCTCCGGCGAGAACGAAGGTGTCTGCACCGAGGAAGGGCCGGCCGCCGCGCACGACGAGCCCGAACGTGGGGCCACCCGTCGAACCGCCGAGCCCACGCGCGCCGGGACATCCGCCGCTCCCGCCCGAGCCGCCGCTCGACGAATCAGATAAGGTGAGCACAGGCGCACCCCCACCGCCCCCCCCCTGGCCCGGCAGCCCCGAGGTGCCGAACGAACCCGCCGCCCCGTTCGCTGAGAGCCACTCGAGCTTTTCGTTGGGGGGCGCGAGCGAACCGAAGGCCATCGCCGGCGTACCAGGCGCCCCGTCGGCGCCCGCATCTCCATCAGAGCCGCGCTCAGCCTGCACGCTGGGCATGGTGCACCCGAGGGGCGGGCCACCCGGCGCGCCGCCGTCGGGGCCCTCACCTCGAGAGCCGAAGGCCCCCGAATTCTTGGCCGCCGCGCCCCCCGCGTAGGCCGCTTCACCACCACACACGCCGGGCGGGCCGGGGTTGAATGTGAACCCGGAGGCCACGCCCGCGAAGCCGGCGTTTCCCGGGCCCGCGTCGGCGAGGGGCTCGAGGTCGCCGGTCGCACCCGCTCCGCCCGCGCCACCGTAGAGCTGCACGTCGACGAAGCGGGGACTGGCGTTCTCCACCAGCACGGCGATCGACAGCGGCGGTCCGCTCCCGGCACGCACCTGAAAGCCCCGCATCGTCCGCCCCTGCACGTCTTGAATGACGAGCGCTACGCTCCCACCGCGCAGGTTCGACATGGAGGCCGTCGGCGCCCAGGTGCCGCTCCCGCTGCGCCCACCCCAGAGGTCGACGTTCGCGCGCCACACCACGCCGAGCTCGTCGTAGCCGCCAGACGTCACCAGCACCGCGTCCCAGGTACCGCCGTCAGCGCTCGCCGCGAAGTTCAGCGCGGCGGTGAGGGTGGCGAACGGCTGCAGGGGGTCGCCGGGGAGCGCCCGGCTGTCATTGCCTTGATCGCGGTCGACGTAGAGCTGCCGGCCCTTCACACCATCGACGCCGTCACAGTCGGTGTCGAGGCCGAGCGGGTCGAGCTGATCCACCAGGCCGTCGGGGACACAGGCGCCTCCATCGACTCCACCATCGTCATTCACCGGGCCACCCGCGTCGTCGATGCTGGCGTCGGCGGTGCTGCTGCAATCGACCGTGGCGTCGCACACGCGGTAGTCCTCGAGGCGCACGCAGTGGCAGGCGCTCAACGTAGCGAGGCTGACGAACACCCACGTGCGCTTCATTTCGAGGTCACGCCCAGAATGAAGGCGGTGACCGCAAGCCCACCCGCCGCGCCACCCGCGATGCCGGCGCCGGTGTAGGCGGTGTTCGCGCCATCGATGAGCTGCTGCGCGCGTTCGGGCGCGAGCGGCGGGAGCATGGACTCGCGCGGCGGAAGTTGGGCTTGCTGGCTGGCGCCGACTCCGAACAACACCACTGCGGCGATGAGCGCGGCTCCTGCGGCGATGCTGGTGACCATCACCGGCCCTTTCGTCGGCGCAGCCGCAAGCGGTACCACTTCGACTTGCTGCATCTCAGCCGGCTCGAGCACGGGCTTGACCGGCGCGTCGAGGGCGAGCTGCCTCGCCTTCTTCTCAGCCTCGAGCTGCTGGCCCAGGCCCCGCGCGAACGTGGTGACGCTCTCGGGAAAGGGGGCGTCGGCGTTCTTCAACTTGAAGTTGGTCTGACCGAGCACCGTGCCGCTGGCGACGGACACGCCTTCGAGATCGACGACGATCGACTTGACGCTCATCACCAGCGACACCGCGACGACCGCCTCGTGCGCTTCGTTCTTGCCGAGCTCGACCAGACACGCGCGCTCACCATCGCAGGACTGGGTGACCTGCCTGGTGGTGAGGCCTTCCTTCATGAGCTCGGCCTGCACGCGGGTGAGCAGGTCGTTGGCGAACTTCTCGCTCAGCCCGACGCGGGTGGTGGCGGTGAGGAGCACCTTCCCCGCAGCGAACGAGGTCAGGGGGAAGAGACACACCATCACCAGCAGCCGGGCACCCATGTTCAGCGCACAATGAACAACAGGAGCGAGGTAATGGCGAGCGCGCCGGCAGTCCCCCCGGTGACGCCGGCCGCGGTGAAGGTGCCGTTCGCTGCGTCGCGGCGCGCGGTCGCCTGCTCGAGCGTCAGCGAATACGGCGGCTCGGCGGCCAGCCGCGCCTGTTGATCGACCGCGAGCCCGGTGAGCACGGCGGCCGCGACCCCCAGGGCGAGGGCAGCACCTCCGGTGATGACCTCGGGCACCCGGCTCACGGGCGGCGTCACCACCACCACGGGCACCGCGGCGAGGGGCGCGGGAGTGAGCTCGACCTTCGCCGGTCGATCGCCAGCCACCTCGGCGGTCTCAGGCGGGCGCGCCGCGAGCACCCGGGCGGCGATGCCGCGAGCGCACTCGGCGATCGACTTGCCTGCCGACTCGAGCGGCTGCTTGCTCTTCCAGGCGAACCCGCGCTGATCGATCGACGTCGCCGAGCGCACCGAGACGGTCTCGACGTCGACGGCGATCTGCCTGGGGCCAGTGGCGAGCGTGACGGACACGACCGCCTCGACGTCGACCCCGCGGCCCTGGGCCTGGAGACACGCGAGCTCACCCTGGCAGGACAGGTTCACCTCGAGCACCACCAGGCCCGCGTCCTTCAGCTCGGCGGCGAGGCGAGCGTTGAGCGCGGCGGCGTCACGCTCTGAGACGTTCACGCGAGAGGCCGTCATCAACGCCACCCGGGGCGGAAGCGCGGCGAGGGCGAGGCTCAGGCACAGGGTCATCATTGAGAGTTGCGCTCGTACGCTTTGAGCTGTTGCCACAGCTCTTCCGGCTTTCCGCCCGCGTTGAGCTCGTCGCGGAAGTCGTCGAGCGCGCGCTTTCTCGAGCGGGCTTCACCCGGCGGCCGCTTGCTGGCTTCCGCTGCGAGGGTCGACAGGAGCTTCTTGACGTCTTGTGCGGTGTGCAGCTTCGCCTTCGGCTTCGGAGGATCGCGCGGCTTCACCACCACGGGCTCGACGGGCGTCTCGAGGGCCGGCGGCGGCTCCACGGGCTCTTCTACCTGCTGAACGACCTTCTCCACCGGCTTCTCCACCGTCTCCACCAGCGGCTCGATGACGACGGGCGCGGGGGCTGGCGGCTCGATGACCTGGGTCCGCTGCAGCACCCCCAGCGCTGCGACGAGGAGCAGCACGACCACCACCAGCGCGGCGATCAACTTCGGCGTGCTCGAAGCGGCGGCAGGGGCGACCGGCTCCGAGACCACCTCGACCGGGGCCATCGCGACGGGACGGCGGCGAATCTGCGTACCGCCTTCGATCAACTGCTTCTTCAGCTTCAGCAGCTCGCGCCGAACCCCGACCGCCGACGCGGGCCGCGCCTCGGGGTCCTTCTCGAGCAACTGCAGAATGAGCGTCTCGAACTCGGCCGGAATGTCTGCCTCGAGCGACGTGGGCGCTGGCGGCGGCTGGCTGATGTGCTGCATCAACAGCTCGACTGGATTGTCCGCCTTGAACGGCAGCGTCCCCGTGAGCAGCTCGAAGGCCACCACCCCCATCGCGTAGAGGTCGGTGCGCGAGCTGACGCTCTGCGCGCGCGCCTGCTCGGGCGACATGTACTCGGGCGTACCGCGCACCACGTTCGCGTTGGTCTGCGCCGCGCTGGCAGCACCCGGCGCGGTGAGCTTGGCCAGACCGAAGTCGAGCAGCTTCACCCGCCACTTCCCGTCGTTGAGCTGGGTGAGGTGAATGTTGGCAGGCTTGAGATCGCGGTGAATCACGCCCGCGGCGTGCGCGGCGTCGAGCGCGCTGAGCATCTGCTCGAGCAGCTCTATCGCCTCCAGCGCCTGAAAGCGGCCGACCCTGCGGAGCACCTCGTCGAGCGACTGCCCCTCGAGCAGCTCCATCACCACGTAGGGCCGGCCGTCGGGCGTCGAGCCGAAGCTGAAGATGTCCACGATGCCGGGGTGGTGAATCGAGTTCACCGCCCGCGCTTCGGCCAGCAGCGCCTGCACGCTGTCGGTGCCCGTGGCGATCTCCGGCTTGAGCACCTTGATCGCCACCGACTTGCCGATCTGCGGTTGGAGCCCCCGGTACACGATGCCCATGCCCCCCGCACCCAGCTGCGAGATGACGTCGTACTCACCGAGCTTCAGACCCACCAGACTGCCCGACGGCTCGACAGGCCCATCGCCCAGAAACGGCGGCCGGGTGATGTGATCGCGCCTGCGAACGAGCGTCGGCTCAGGGGCCGATTCAGTCAGCAAGGGCGTCGGGGGCGTCGGTGAAGGCGATTCAGACATGCGGTTAGGGACAGGACCAAATTCAAGCACGGCGGCCCCGCCTCAGGAAATCCAGTACGCGGTTCCAGTGAGCACGGATACACCGGGTATCTCCGGAGGGTTCCCTGGTTCGAACGCCGTCGAGGACCGACCGAATCGACCGAGACCCGCACCTGAGGCCTTCACGGCTCGGGGGCGAGCTCCAGCACCTGGGCGATCACCCGGGACAGCAGCTCGGGATCGCACGGCTTCTCCAGCGTGTGGTGCGGCCAGCGGGCAAGGAACTCCCTCGCCCCGGGGGTGAACGCCCCGCCGGTCATGATCACGATCCGTGGCATCAACGCGGGGGCGATCCGCTCGACCTCCGCGACGAACTCCATGCCGTTGAGCTCGGGCATCATCAGGTCGCAGAGCACCACGTCCCACCGCTCGCCGCGCCGCGTGGCCTCCAGCGCCTGGCGGGACCGGGTCGTGTACTCGGCGTCATGCTCCTTGGTGAGCAGCCGCTGCAGCGAGAGGCCCACGTTCTCGACGTCGTCGATGATCAACACCCGCCCGCGGTTCGTGCCGGGCACCTGGGCGGCCGACGTGTTCGCCTTCGATCTGGTGACCGGGCGCTCGCTCGGCGCGTTCCCCGCGGGCGCGAGCAACAGCGCGAACGTCGACATCATCCCCACGGAAGACCCGAACCAGAAGCTGCTGCGCGACCTGGAGGCGAACATCTACGAGAACCTCCGCTCGGGCGCGCGACTGGTAGACCGAGCCGACGCTGACGCCCGCCCGGTCGGCGATGGCCTGCATCGACGGATCGTTCGCGTCTTGCCGCTCGAGCACCTGCAGCATCGCCTCAAAGACGGCGTCGATGGTTTCACGGGAGCGCTCCTGCTGGGGCGCCTTGCGGGGCTTGAGGTCACGGTCCTTCACGCGACGAACATGGCAGGCCCTCCTCGAGCCGTCACCGGTCGTTCCCTGCCCGCGCGTGCAAACCCCGCAGACTCACCGCTGTGATGTCGGGCACGAGAGATGCTGGAGTCGCCGCGTCACCTCAGCGCCCATCGGTGACGGTCATTCGCCAGACCGTCTTCGTGTCGAGGTCCTGCTCGAAGTACACGGCGAGCGAGACCGAGCATGCGCGCGAGCGCAGCTGGCTCAACGACAGTCGACGACAGCCTGGCAGAGCCCATTCTTGCACTCGCCACCCGGCGCGCAGGAGAGGTCGCGGCAAGGCTCGCCTGGCTGGGGCCCCGGGTCACAGATTCCTCCGACGCACGGGAGGGACTCGCAGGGTCTCTTTTCGTGGCACGCCTCTCCCCGCTGGCCGCGCTCGAGACACAGTCCGTCGACGCACAGCCCCGTGACGCACTGGTCTGCGTTCGGGCAGGCCTCGCCCAGGTGCGCGATGGCAACGCAGCGGCCGGCTCCACAGAGCAGCCCGCGCTTGCACCGCGCGTTTTCGTCGCACGCTTCGTCTCGTTCGAGCAAGCGCGCGCAGCGGCTCGAGAGGGCGCAAAAGAGTCCGGCGGCGCACTCGTTGAAGGTGCACTGAGCCCCCGCTGGCACCCGGGCCACGCAGAAGCCGGCCACGCACGCGAGTCCCTCAACGCAAGGTGGTTGAAGGCCGCCACTGATGCTGCACGCCTCCCCCACTTCGCTCGGCTGAGGACGAGCGGGGTACGGCTCACACTGCCCACACCCAAACGCCGAGGAAACACTGCAGAAGAAGCCGGCCTCACAGCCCCCGCTGCTGCCCTGGACGCCACCACAGGATTGCCCCGCTGCTCTTGAACCAGTCACCACGGACTGGCACGCGGGAGGTGTCGCGACGAAGTCGGCGCAGGGTGCGGCCCTGAGGTCGGCGATGCAGTCGGCCGCCGCTCGAGGGTCGTAGCGCAGGAGGCCTGTCTCAAGTCCCGTTCGATCATTCTCCAGGCAGTCACCAATCCACTGCCGTCGTGAACAATCGATGGTCGCGCTCGAGACGCCACACCGCTGGAGCGCTGCACACCGTGCGCGTGCGTTCTCATCGCAGAACGACTCGAGCGGGACGTGGCACCCACACCACCCCAGCACGCCCATCACCACCATCACTCGCATGGCCGAGCGCTTACCACGCACCCTCATCGGCCTGCGTGAGCTGTTCAGAGGCCGAGCTTTCACACGCGCGCGGTTGAGCTCTCGCGCGAGAGCTTCCTGGCGATTGTGGACCATTCGAGAGTGACCACGGTTAGCACTGACCAAGCGGGGCCCCTTCGCAGCGCTGTTCGTCATCCTCTCGAGCTCGACCTCCATGGCCATCGAAAGCCCCAAATACGAAGTGCTGAAGACGTATGACGGCTTCGAAGTCCGCCGGTACGGCTCGTACGTGGTGGCGGAGACCGAGGTCGACGGGACGCGGGGTGATGCAGGCAACGCGGCCTTCGGGGTGCTCGCCGGCTACATCTTCGGCGCCAACACCTCGTCGGCGAAGATCGACATGACGGCCCCGGTGACCCAGAAGGTCCAGTCGCAGAAAATCGAGATGACCTCACCGGTGACGCAGACGCAGAGCGGCGCGGTGTGGAAGGTGCAGTTCTCGATGCCCGCAAAGTGGACGATGGAAACCCTTCCGAAGCCGCAGGACCCACGCGTCACCTTGCGCATCGTCCCCGAGCGGGTCGTGGCGGTGATGCGTTACTCCGGCACCTGGTCCGAGGCGAACTTCCAGGAACACCTCACCAAGCTCCAAGAAGGCTTGAAGCGAGAAGGCCTCAACAGCGGCGACGGTGAGCCGACCTGGGCCCGGTACGACCCGCCGTGGACTCCGTGGTTCCTGCGCAAGAACGAGGTGCAGCTCGAGCTGGTGTCGCCTCCCTCGCCCTGAGACGCCGTACGTATCCGCGTCAGCCGCGACGATCAGGACGCCGGCATCGCGGCTGCGAAACGAAAGCCATGACGCCGCGAATGTCCCACCCGTCAGGAGCGCGGTGTCAAAGTCTCACCATGCGATCACTGCTCCTGACGTTGAGTCTGTTGGGAACGAGCGCGTTCGCCGAAGCCGGCCTTCCCTCGTACGACCTCTGCACCTCACCCCCTTGCGCGTGCGGGGTCAGCGCGTGTGCGTGCGGAGAGCTCTGCGCCTCAGGTCAGTGTCGGCCCGCGCAGATGGGCTACTGCGCCTCAGACTCGCAGTGCGGCTCGGGCACTTGCGGCACCTTCGTCTGCAACTTCAACGTGTGCGTTGCGAGTGACGGTGGTGTTCGACCCGATGCCGGGGCCTCGATGCCGACCGATGCGGGGACTGGCTCGTCGAATCCGCCCGGCGGTTGCTCGACGGCTCCGGTCGCGCTCGTTGCGCTGGCTGCGGTCGTCGTGAAGCGGCGACGTCGCGAGCCGCGAGCACGAGCTCAACGTGTGTGACCACCGACGGGCGGTGACAGCGCTGAGCTGTTGAGAGTGGGGTCAGAGGGAGCCCTTCCCATCCCGGCGGTGGTACTTCGAGGCCCTGGAGATGTGGTTCGAAGACTGGAACAAAGTGCTGCGGGTGTTGTTGATGGGCGCGGCCTGCTACCCCTTGTTGATTCTGTTCCTGCGCGTGAGCGGCAAACGCACGTCAATGCCTTCGACCTGGTGGTGACGGTGGCCATGGGCTCCTCGCTGTCATCGGCGCTGCTCTCACCCAGCGCCACCTTCGCCCAGACCGCCGCGGCCCTCTTGGTGCTGATCGATCGCGTGTGCCTCGAGGCCGGGGAGCGCGCCTCTTCCGTGGTGCCCCCCAATGACGGGTGGACGCCGCACCGAAGAGGGGGGGACTGCTCGGTCCACCTGATTTTATCCGGGTGCGCGCCTAATCCGTCACGATGGATCTATCCCCTGCTTGGCAGAAGCTCTCCCAGACTGGCCACGACCTGATGCTGGCCCTGCCCAACATCGTCTTCGGGCTGGTGGTGTTCGTGGGATTCGTACTGCTGTCACGGGGAGCGCGTTCGCTGGTGAAGCGCATCATGCGGGGCAAGAGCACCAATCACAGCCTGGCGCTGCTTCTGAGCCGATTGACCTCCGTGATCATGCTCGTCCTGGGGGTGCTCGTGACGGCGACCATCGTGCTGCCGGGGTTCACGCCCGCCAGCTTGATCAGCGCGCTGGGCGTGAGCGGCCTGGCCATCGGCTTTGCTTTCAAAGACATCTTTCAGAACTTTTTGGCCGGCATCCTGCTGCTGCTCACGGAGCCCTTCAAGCTCGGCGACCAAATCAAGTACAAGGACTTCGAAGGCACGGTCGAAGACATTCAGACCCGGGCCACCACCGTCAAAACCTACGACGGCCGCCGGGTCATCATCCCCAACGCAGAGTTGTTCACCAACGCGGTGACCGTGAACACGGCCTATGACAAGCGCCGCCTGCAGTACGACGTCGGTATTGGTTACGGCGATGACATCGCCCGGGCCCGGGAGCTGATTCTCGAAGCCATGCGCAAGACAGCGGGAGTGCTCGAGCACCCAGCCCCTGACGCGCTGGTGATGGACCTGGCCGAAAGCTCGGTGAACATCCGGGCGCGGTGGTGGATAGACCCTCCCCGACAGGCCGACGTGCTCGACGCGCAGGACCGGGTGCTCGAAGCCATCAAGAACACGTTGAGTGAGAATGGCATCGACCTGCCTTTCCCGACCCGGCAAATCTTGTTCCACGATCAGACCGAAGCGACCGACGGCGACCGGCGGAAGCAGCGCGAAGGCTGGCCTGCAGGACCACGCGACGCCTCCTCCCCGCCAGAAGTCCAACCGCGTAAATGACTCTTGGCGTGATCAGGTCGGTCGAAATCAGGATCACCGCTGTGTCGCAGGGTGAGACACTGTTCAGGCGAACCTGACAGTACTGCCCTCATTAAATTCGTTTCGGTGTTTCGTAGAAGTGGCCCAGCGGCTCAACTTCCGTGCGGCTGGCCGCCGGGAGTCACATGAAGCCACACCGATATTGTTTTGATTCGCGCTTCAATCTTGCTCACGCGGGGGCCCTGCGGGGTCTCGAAGGCGCACTCTGATCACCAACGACGCGTAGAGCTGCACGCTTTCCCCCGGCTGCAGCGGGCCACGCGCCTCGAGCACGCGATCGATCTCGAGCCAGGCGTCGCTCTTCAACATCAAGAAGCCGTATGGCCCCGGGGGAGGCCGGCGCGGCGCAGCACCACGTTCACCACCCGTGCTGTCGGGCTCGAGCCAGGTCGGGCCAGCGATGGCGTTTCCGTTCTCGTCGAGCACGTTGAGGTCAGCCGCCGTCAGTGCCGCGACGCGGGTTCCAGGCAGGGGCGATTCAGGTCTTCTCCACCCCCTTGGCCGCTTCGGCTCCCACTTTGCTGGTGTCGAGGAGGGCGGCGAGATCGACGACGAGCGGCGTAGCCATTGCGCAGCTCCGGGGTGTTCGGGGTTAAGGTGGAGACCATATGCCTGTGAACGGGATTGGAAGTAAACCAGCGCCGCGCGTCGTCAGCCCCACCAGCAACCAGCCTGCGACCACCGTCGGCCCGACGCCGCCGCCGCAGACGCCTGGATGGGCTGCCGGCAACAACGGGCAGCGCCCGCTCGACCTCTCGCTCCCCAAACACGTCTCCAGCGAGGCCGACGTTCGCGCCTCGATGCCCAACCCCGTACGCGCGCAGCTCGAGACGGCGTTGAGCACGTACACCGCGAAGATCGAGACCACGCTGGGTCACGACGCGATGAGCATGGCGCGCGGCCGCACGCCGGTGCGTGAAGGCGACTCGCTCTCGCCCGCTCAGCAGACCGAGCTGCAGAACGCCTCGACCGACTTCCTCAAGAACCTCCCCATCGGTGCGCTCAGCCCTGAGCTCGCGGCCGGCATCCAGTCGAAGCTCGAGGGCGCGGGCATCAACACGCGCGACCTCGCCAGCACGAAGCTCGGCGATCTCGGCAGCATCGGCGGCGACATCGCCAAGGATCTGATCAAGGACCTCAAGGCCGCTTCCCCCACCGCGTACTACTCGCTGGCCGGTGGTCTCGCGGCCGCGGCGGGTGTGGTGGCGTGGACGGGCGGCAGCGCCAAGCTCGCGAGCCTGGGCATCAAGCCCGAGGTGAAGACGAAGTTCTTCGACGACAAGCTCGAGGTGAAGCTCGGCGGCCAGTGGGACGCGCACTTCAAGAACTTCAAGGCCACCGGCACCGTCACCGGCCACGTCGACCTGGGCGACTCGGGCCGGCTGACCGGCTCGGTCACCGCCAACTCGGCCACCGGGTTCGACAACGCGCGCGTGCAGTACGACCTCAACCGCCCGAACCTGAACCTCTCCGCGTACGCCACGGCCAACCGCCAGGGCATGGAGACGGTCGGCGGCAACGTCGTCTACCGCCCCAACGACAACCTCACCTTGTCGGCCGGCGTGAATCACAACTTCCAGACCGACCACACCACCGCCAACGCCGAGGCCGCGTGGAAGGTGAACAAAGACGTCGACTTCGCGCTGTCGGCCAGCCACGACTCTCGCGGTGACTCGCGCATCGGCGCGGGCGTTCGCATTCGCTTCTGATTCGTCTCGGCGCTGCAGGTGTTTGGCCCCTCGCCCCGACCCTCGCCCCGGGGGGGAGAGGGGGCCTTCTTCTCGTTCTCTTCTTCGTCGCGTGCCGATCTCCGCCGCCGCCGAGTC
>JAUYRZ010000020.1 GCA_030695565.1 Archangium sp. | reverse complement strand
TGCGGGGGGTGCGGGGCCTCACTCAGGCATTCCAAAGGGCCGCATACCGGCCCTTGCGCTCGAGCAGATCGCCATGCGTCCCCTGCTCCATGACCTTGCCACGCTCCATCACCACGATCTGCGCTGCGCCCTGAACACTGGCGAGCCGATGCGCGATCACGATCGCCGTGCGCCCAACGAGCACCTTCTCGAGGGCCGCCTGCACTTCCCGCTCACTGTCGGGATCCAGGTTCGAAGTCGCCTCATCGAGGATCAACACCGGAGCGTCGGCCAAGACCGCCCGCGCCAGGCACAACCGCTGCCGTTGCCCACCTGACAACGTCACGCCACGTTCACCCAGCTGCGTCTCGAGCCCCTGGGGCAGCGCGTTGATGAACTCCCACGCCGCCGCGACCCGGCACGCGGCTTCGATTTCGCCGGCGCTCGCCGTTGGCCTCGCGACCAGCAGGTTCTCCTTCACCGAGGCAGAGAACAGCAACGGGTCCTGCGTCACCAACGCGAACTGCGATCGAATCGACGCCAGGGTTCCGCGCGCGACATCGACCCCGTCGAAACGCACCACCCCACGCCCTGGCACCTCGAAGCGCAGCAGCAACGAAGCGAGCGTGCTCTTCCCGCTCCCGCTCTCGCCCACCACCGCGGTGACTTTGCCCATCGGAATGGTGAGCGTGACGCCATCGAGCGCCACCCGTTGTCCCCACGAGAACGCAACGTCTTCGAGCGTGATCGACTCTCGCAACGGAGCGAGCGTGTCTTGACCGCGGTGATCCAGCTCAGGCAGGTGCAGCACCGCTTCGATGCGCTCCAACGCCGCCGCCGCGCCGATGGCGAACTGGCTCACCCGTCCGAGATCTTTTGCCGGCTGATACACCAGCAACAACGCGCCCAGGAACGACACCAGGGCATCTGGCTCCACCGCGCGCGTCGAGAGCGCCCACGCCAACGCGCCACCGATCGCACACGACGCGAGGATCTCCATGATCCCCGGTACGCCGGCCCGGGCCCACGCAGCGCGGGTGAGCGCCGTCTCCACCGCGGCGGTGCGCCGGTGAAACCGATCCAGCTCGGCGGTCTCGGCATTGAAGGCTTGAATCGTACGCAGCGCGCCGAGGCCTTCCTGCACCTGCCCCGCGATGCTGCCCAGCGCCGCCTGCCCTTCGCGGGTGCGGCGCATCAACGCCGCGGTCAGGCGCGCCGCCGGAAAGACGGCGATCGGCACCACCAACAACGTCACCAGCGCCAGCTTCCACGACAACGAGATCGCCACGGCCGAAAGCACCCCGATCTGCAGCGTGTCGCGCAGCCAGCTCGCCACCGTGTACGTCGCCGCCTGCTCCACCGCCGCCACGTCAGAGGTGAACCGGCTCAGCAGATCGCCCGACAGCCGCGTGGTGCGCTGCTGCACCGACAACGAGAGCAGCTTCTGAAAGATGCGCCGGCGCAGCTCGATCACCACCCGCTGACCGAACAGGCCGACGAAATAGAACTGGCCCAGGTACCCCACGCCCTTGAACGCGCCGACGATCAACACCAACAGCGGCAACACGTAGAGCGTCTGCGACTTCTCCAGATCGCGCAGGCCGGGAAAGACCGAGAACACCCGGGTGAGCCCCGCTTCTCCGCCGCTCAGGAGGAACTGGAGCGCCGGCCCCATCAAGAACGCGTAGGCACCCGTGGTGATCGCCACCAGGGCCATGCACCCGAACGCGCTCGCCAGAAGCGGGGAATGCGGGCGCCCGAGCCCCAGGAGCCGGCGCATCGCATTGAGGAGGGGTGACGCCATCGCGGCCTGTCTACCTCTAAAGACGTCGCATGAAATTCGAGATCCGCGTCAAGCAGTTGCGGGAAAGGTCGAGCCCTCGAGCACTGCCCCTGAAGCGGGGGCTCTGACGAGTTCGTGGAACTCGTGTTGATTTGACGGTGCCCCCTGCGTCCGCTACTCGCGGCGGATGGACGTCCTCGTCGTCGCCGGTGAAGCCTCGGGCGATCAACATGCCGCCGACGTGGTCGCCGCGCTCAAGCTGCTCCGCCCTGACCTGCGGTTCTTCGGCATGGGTGGCCCCAGGCTCGCCGCCCAGGGCGTGGAGCTCATTCACGGCGCGCATGAGATCTCGGTGATGGGCATCGTCGAGGTGGTCCCGAAGATCCCGCGCATCTGGCGGGTGCTGGGCGATCTCGAGAAGGCGGCGAAGGAGCGCAAGCCCGCGGTCGCGTTGCTGGTCGACGTACCCGACTTCAACCTGCGGTTGGCCAAGCGGCTCAAGGCGTTGGGCGTGCCCATCGCGTACTACGTCGCTCCGATGGCCTGGGCCTGGCGGGAGAGCCGCACCAAGACCATCGCCGCGCGGGTGGATCGGCTGCTGTGCATTCTGCCGTTCGAAGAGGCGTTCTTTCGCACCCGCGGCGTGAACGCGACGTACGTGGGAAACCCGGTGATCGATCAGCTGCCTGCGCCGGCCACCCCGAACGAGTTCCGCCAGGCGCTGGGCCTCACCGTGGAAGCGCCGGTGTTCGCGGTGCTGCCCGGCAGCCGCCGCTCGGAGATCTCCCGGTTGGGCCCCACCCTCGCCGCCGTCGCCGCGAAGGTGGTAGCTCAACGTCCCGGCACGCGCGTGGTGGTGCCCGTCGCACCGGGGCTGCCTCGTGAGTTCGTCGAAGCGCCCTTTCTCGCGGCGGGCGTGACGCCGGTGCTGGTCGATGGCCGCGCGGCTGAAGTGGTGGGCGCGTGTGACGTGGCGCTGGTGGCTTCGGGCACTGCCACGCTCGAAGCAGGCTTGATGCGCCGGCCGCTCGTCGCGGTCTACCGGGTGAACGGGCTGAGCTACGCCATCGGCAAGATGCTGGTGCGCGTTCCGTTCTTCTGCCTGGTGAACCTGCTGGTGGGGAAGAAGGTGGTGCCCGAGCTGCTGCAGGGCGACATGACGGTGGATCGCATCGTCGAGGCGCTCGAGCCGTTGTGGGCCGGGCCTGCGCGTGAAGAGTGCCTCGCCGGTCTCGAGCTGCTGCGTGAAAAACTCGGCACAGGTGGGGCCTCGATCCGCGTCGCAAAGACGGTGCTCGAACTCTGCCAATGAGTCCGGCGGCACAAGCGAGACGGAGCGGGTGATGGGTCTCGTTCGTGCGCAAACCCGGCAGGCCTCTCGCTCCGCACTCGAGATCCGCACGGGACCCGCTGGCCTCGCTTGCGAGCCAGCTACCACCGACACGCAATAACCCCAGTTTTTTGGTGTTATCGCGTAACAACGGCAGCGACGCGAAGAAGAGACATCGGCGTCGAAGCCATCATCAGTGAGTCACAAAAAGCGCATGCCGCGGGGCCCGTTGGCGATGAGCGCCCAAGCGAGAGAACCGAACTGGCCACGCCCTTCAAGGCCGACTGACGTCCTCACGGCGACATCATGTCGAACGCCAACCTCGAGTCTTGATCTGCAGTGATCACCACCGACTGCGTCTTCACCCTCGGCCTGGGCAACGAGGGATCTTCCAGCGTGCACGAGATGCTGTGTTTGCCCTCAGTGAGATCCACCTCCCACACCGCGACCGGGGCACCCGCCTGGCGTTTCCCATCGATGCTCAGCGCACAGAACGGCGGCGCGTTGACGTGCAGGTGGCCCTTCATCACCACCACCGGCGCAGCTGACGGCGCAGGCACGGAGAGCGTCTTCGTCTCACCCGCCTTCAGCTTCCACTGCACCTTCTTCTCCACACCCTCGGCGGTGTTGCGCACGATGATCGTATGCGGGCCGGGCATCAGCTCGAGTTCCTGCGGAGTGCGGCCGAACTTCTTCCCATCGACCAGCACGTCGGCCTCGATCACCGACATCACGTTCACCACAGCGCCCTTCACTTCCATCGTGACGGCGGGTGCACCCGCGTCGATCACCTCGGCCACCTCTTTCCCCGCATCGATGGGAGGAAAGACGAACGCTTCGATCTTCCCGGGGATGGTGCCGCCGGCATCGACCACCGCGACGGGCCCAACGGGCGTCACCCACGGCTGCCACAACAGCAGCACCAACCCGATGATGGTGACCGACAGCACCGCGAGCACGATCATCGGCGCCTTCGAAGGGGGAACCCTGTGGTCGTCGGTGTGCGCCTCGATGCGCCCGGTGCCCGAAGCTGATCGGGGTTCAGCCTGCGCGCCTTCCAGCGACTTCATGCTGGGCAGCGTCGAGGAGTACCCGAGCTCGTCGACCTTCGCGGCGTCCGCCTGCCGGTCGGGGAGCACCACCACGCCCGAGGCACTGACCGGCTGATCCAACTCAGTGGGCCGCGCTTCGGGGCCGGGCACCTCGCCGACATCGGCGGCCACCACGCGGAACAGACGCAGCAGATCGTCCTGCCCCACCACCTGCCGCTCGAGCGTGAGGAACTTCTCCAGGTCTACCTTGAGCGCCTGCGCCGTGGGGTAGCGCCCCTCGACGTCCATGTGCAGGCAGCCGCCGAGAATCTGGCGCAGCGGCACCGGCACGTTGGGCCGGAGCTGCTCGATGGGGCGAATGCGGCCCGAACGCGCGGCGTCGATCTGCTCGACCTCCGTGTTGCCGGGGATCGCGCGCACGTTGGTGAGCAGCTCGTAGAGCACCAGGCCCAACGCGTAGACGTCGACGCGGCGATCGATCACCTGGCCGGTGATCTGCTCGGGCGACATGTACGGGTACTTGCCCTTCACGAAGCCCGCTTGCGTGCGGTGCATCGTGCTCGCGGCCTTGGCCACGCCGAAGTCGATCAGCTTCACCACGCCCTGCCGCGACAGGAGGATGTTGTGCGGCGTGACGTCGCGATGAACGATGTGGAGCGGCAGCCCGTTCTTCCCCAACGCCTCGTGCGCGTAGTGCAGCGCGGCGGCCGCGTCGGCCACGATGCGCGCGCACAGCTCGGGGCCCATCAGCTCGCCGTGACGCTCGTGCTCCAGGCTGACCGTCATCAAGTCGAAGCCCGCCACGTACTCCATGGCCAGGAAGTAGACGCCCTTGACCTGACCCAGGTCGGAGATCTGCGCGATGCCCGGGTGGTGCAGCTGCGCCAGCAGCGACGCCTCGTCGAGGAACATGCGCACGAAGTCGGCGTTGCCGCACAGGTGCGGGTGCGGGCACTTGAGCACGCACACGCCGTTGGGACCTTGCGCGAGCCAGACGTCGGCCATGCCGCCAGCGCCGATCTTCTTCTCGAGCGTGTACTTCCCGAACTGCGT
Source organism: Archangium sp. (assembly GCA_030695565.1). GTDB lineage: Bacteria > Myxococcota > Myxococcia > Myxococcales > Myxococcaceae > Archangium_A. The sequence goes on along the minus strand of JAUYRZ010000020.1, from coordinate 47,489 downwards.
GGGCATGAGTTCCTTCTGACTACCACGTCGAATGGATCAGCCCCTCAACAACTCCCGCCCGCCTTCGAAGACGAACTGCACGGCGATCGCCGCGAGGATGAGGCCGAAGATGCGCTCGAGGATCGCGATGCCGGTCTGCTTGAGCACGCGCTTGATCAAGTGCGCGCTGCGCAAGGTCAGGTACGCCAGCCCCATGGTGATCAACACCGACGCGAGCACCACCAGCGCCACCTCGTGACGCGGGCCTTCTTTCGCCATCAACACCATCACCGTGGCGATCGCTCCGGGCCCGGCGAGCAGGGGCATGGCCAGCGGTACGATCGCGATGTCTTCCTGCGCGCTGCCTTCCGCGGTCTCGGCCGCGCTGGTCTTGGTGCCAGGGTGCTGCGCGCGCAGCATGTCGAGCGCGGTCAGCATCAGCAGCAGCCCGCCCGCAACCCGGAAGGCGGCCAGCGTCACGCCGAAGACCTGGAAGATGAGGGTGCCGAAGAGCGCGAAGAAGCAGAGGATCGAGGCAGCCGTCACGCACGCCCGCAGCGCCATGGCCCGGCACTTCTCGGGCGAGTCTTTCGCCGTCATCGCCACGAACAACGGCACCACGCCGATCGGGTCGACGATGAAGAGCACCGCCGGAAACGCGAGGGCGAACGTGGCGAGCATCGAGGTCACACGGTGAAACGGAGCTTCCACACCATCGTGACGGCCTCGAGGAAGATCTTCCGGCTCATCTTCGACTGACCCACCCGGCGGTCTTCGAACACGATGGGCACTTCCTTCACGGTGAAGCCCTTCTTGAGCGCGCGGAAGGTCAGCTCGATCTGGAACGCGTAGCCGCTCGACTGCACGGCATCGAGATCGATCGACTCGAGCACGCGGCGGTTGAAGCACTTGAAGCCGCCGGTGAGGTCCCTCACCTTCACGCCCAGAATGGTGCGTGCGTAGAGCGAACCGCCCTGGCTGATCAGCTGGCGGCTGACGCCCCAGTTCACCGTGCCGCCGCCTTCGACGTAGCGGCTGCCCAGCGCGATGTCGGCGCCGTTGACGGCCGTGTCGATGAGCCCAGTCAGGTAGCGGGGATCGTGGCTGAAGTCGGCGTCCATCTCGATCACGTACTGGTACTCGTGCTCGAGCGCCCAGCGGAAGGCGTGCAGGTAGGCGCGGCCCAGGCCCTGCTTCTTCTCGCGGTGGAGCACCTTGATGCGCGGCTCTTTCGCGGCGAGCTCGTCGGCCAGCTTTCCCGTACCGTCGGGGCTGTTGTCGTCGACCACCAGAATGTCGACCCGGGGGTCGGCCTTCAAGACGGCCGCCGTGATGGGGCCGAGGTTGTCGAGTTCGTTGTACGTGGGAATGATGACGAGCGCCGGATTCATGACGCGGTGCGTGTAGCACGGCTCATGCGCGGAACATCTGCCTTCGCATCGAGACGTTCACCAGCAACCCCACCCCGATCATCACGCTGACCATCGAGCTGCCGCCGTAGCTCATCAACGGCAAGGTGATGCCGGTGATGGGCAACAGGCCGGTCACCATCCCGATGTTCTCGAACACCTGCCAGAAGATCATCGCGCAGATGCCGATGGCGACGAACGCGCCGTACCGCTCCTTCGCGTTGAGCGCGACGCCCAGACCTCCGAGCAACAGCACGCCGTACAAGATCAACAGCATCAGGCACCGCCCGAAGCCCTGTTCTTCCGCGAAGACGCTGAAGATGAAGTCGGTGTGTTGTTCAGGCAGGTAACGCAGGCCGGTCTGGGTGCCTTCTTTCCACCCCTTGCCGCCCCAGCCGCCGCTGCCCACGGCGATCTTCGACTGCATCGCGTGGTACCCGGTGCCCTTCAGATCGCTGGTGGGGTCGAGCCAGCCGGAGATGCGCGCGTCCTGGTGCTTCTTGAGCTTGTGCCGCAGCACAGTGAAACGAGGCTCGGGCTGCTCGCGCACGTAGTCGTTCCACAACACCCCGAAGCTGATCGCGCAGATGAGCCCGAAGGCGATGGAGACCGGCAAGGTGGGCTTGCTGAACAAGATGATGGTGACCGCGGTGAACACCATCATCAGCGCAGTGCCCAGGTCAGGCTGCACCAGCACGAGGCCAATGGGGATCAGGGAGATCGCGCCGGCGGGGATCAGCCGCAAGAAGCCCTGCGCGGGTTGATTGGGCCGGTCGTCGTCGTGGAAATACTTGGCCAGCATCAACACCATCGTCAGCTTCATGAACTCGGCGGGCTGAACGCGGAACGGGCCGAGCACGAACCAGCTCTCGGCGCCCTTCGCCGTGTGGCCGAACCACTTGAGCGCGATGAGCGCGCCGATGTTGAGCAGGTAGAGCGGCACGGTGGCCCGCTGAATGAGCCGGTAATCGACCAGCGCGATCACCACCACCAGCGCGATGCCCACGCCCAGATAGAGCAGCTGGCTCGTCCACACCGGCGAGCTCGGAGGGCGCGATGCAGACGCGAGGTTGTAGATGCCCACGGCCGCGGTCATCAGCACGCCGATGACCAGCACCCAGGGCACGTGCGCGGTCGCGCGAGGTTCGACGCGGAGTTCCACTATCGGCCCCCTTCTTCAGACGGCGGCGCTGCAGGTTCGTCGGGCGCCACGCGCTCCGGCGCCACATCGGGCAGCGGTGGCGCGGGGGTCGAAGCGATCTCCGGATTGGGATCACGCTCGATGCCGGCACCGGTGTCCTGGACCGGCGTGGCGGCGAGCCCGTTGCCCCCAGGTTCACGCGGCGGCGCCAGCGGAGGCACCAGAATGGGCGCCTTCACCGCCGGCGCGGGCTTGGGAGGCGTGTAATCGAGGCCGAACGCTTCACCGTCGATGCGCTTGAGCTCGAAGTACTTCTTGATCACCGCCATCGCCGCCGGGGCCGCGTCAGAGCCGCCGTGACCGCCGTGTTCATTGAGCACGACCACCGCGATCTCAGGATCCTCCGCGGGCGCGAAGGCGGTGAACCAGGCGTGATCGCGCTCCCAGTACGACATCTGTTCTTTCTTGAGGCGCACCGCACCGAGCCGGGAGACCTGGGCTGTCCCCGTCTTGCCCGCCACCGTCACGTCGGCCAACCGGCTGCGGAACGCGGTGCCTCCAGGCTCGTTCACCACCGCCTTGAGCGCGTCCATCAACACCGCGTGCTGCTCGGGCGTCATCTCGATCTCCCGCACCAGCCTGGGGCCGAACTGTTCGACCACCTCACCTTCCGGCGTCTCCACGCGCTCGACGACCTGCGGTTGGTACACCCGGCCACCGTTGCCGATGGCCGCGTAGACCACCGCGAGCTGCAGCGGCGTCACGTTCACGTCGCCCTGCCCGATGGCCGTGTTGAGGGCCATGCCCTTGGTGTAGCCGCCGGGGGTGACCCGGTTGTGGTAGGCGGTGTCGGGCATCACGCCGGGCACTTCGCCCGCCACGCCGAGGCTGGTGACGCTGCCCAGACCCAACGACTTCCCGACGCTGGCGATGGCATCGATGCCGATGACGTCGGACACCTTGTAGAAATACGTGTCGCAGCTCCACTGCATCGCTTGATGCGCGTGCACCAGCCCGTGGCCGCTCTCCTTGTGGCACCGCCAGCGGCGTGAGCCGAGCTGATACCCGCCGCCGCAGGTGACGGAAGAATTGGCCGTGAAGGCGCCCGACTGGAGAGCCGCCAGCAGGGTGATCACCTTGAAGGTGGAGCCCGGGCTGTAGTGCTCGGCGCCCGCGCGGAAGACCATGGGCTGCAGCGGATCTTTGTTCAGCGCCGCCAGCCGCGCCGGGGAGACGCGGCCGGTCATCTCGTTGGGATCGAACGAAGGCCGGCTCACCATCGCGCGCACGAAGCCGGTCTTGGCGTCGAGCACCACGATCGAACCGGCGGTGCCGGGGAACGCGAACTCGGCTTCCGCCTGGAGCCGCGCGTCGATGGACAAGATCACGTTGCGGCCGGGCTGCGGCGGTACTTCGTCACGCTTGAGCACGTTGCCGTTCGCGTCGCGCATCACCTCGCCGCGCGCGTTGACCACTTCTTTCACCCACCCATCGCGGCCCCGCAGCACCTGCTCGTACGCGCGCTCCACTCCGCGGCGGCCGGTGTAGTCGCCCATCGCGTAGGGCGGCCGCTCGAGGGTCGGCCCGCCGTTGAGCTTGGCCAGCTCGTCGGAGGTGACCTCGTTCATGTAGCCGAGCACGTGCGCCAACGCGGCACCCGAGCGGTAGTGGCGGTGCGGCACGGCCTCGAGATCCACGCCGGGCAGCTGAAACCGGTGCGCGTTCACCAGGTCGAACTCGTCGCGCGTCAGATCCACCTGCACCACGATCTGCTGGTAGCGCTGCGGCCCTCGCGCCGACTTCACCATCTCCACCACGTGCTGCAGCTGCTCGTCATCCCACGCGAGCATCGCTTGCAGCCGGGGGATCACCTCGGCCACGCAGCGTTGGCAGAACGCGGGCGTGATGAACACGTCGAGGCTGGGGCGCGCGTCGACGAGCACTTCGCCGCGGCGATCGCGAATGAGACCGCGGGTCGAACGCACGCGGGTGTCTTTGAACTCGTTGTCGACCGACAGCGCGAGGAACTCTTCGTACCGCACCACCATCAACCGGTAGAGGTTGACCGCCAGCACCAGCAGCCCGAGCAGGAAGAAGCCACCCACCATGAAGACGCGCGGGCGCAGCTCCTTGGGTTCGCGAGTGGTGCCGAGGCCAATCTTCATCGCAGCAGCCCCGGCTCAGGGCGCTCGCCCGGTTCGATCTTCTTGAGCAGCGGCCACATCGCCAGGCCCGCAAGCGTGGTGAGCACCACCTGCAGCGGCACGCCGGAGAGCGAGAACACGTGCCCACTGCCCGCGGCCGAGGTGAGCCAGCTGAAGAAGACGGCGAACACGGCGTGGCCCGCGGTCGCCACGGCGATGAACAGCGCGTACGGGCCGCGGCTGCGCGTGTCGACCACCACGCCCGCGCCGCGCACCAGCAAGAAGACCAACACCGCGAGCGCCGGGTAGAGCCCCGTGGGTCTGCCGGTGAAGACGTCGAGCAGGTAGCCGACGGAGAACGCAGAGAACGCGCCTTCGACGGTGGTGCAGCGCAGCGCCGCGTAGACCACCAGGGCGAGGCCGACGTCGATGCGCGTGACCTCGAAGCCGAAGGTCTTCACGAGCACGGCTTCCACGGAGAGCAACAAGAGCGCGAGGGTGGAGAAGGCGAGGAACTTCACTTGAGCGCCCCCTTGCCCAGGTCGGAAGAAGGAATGCCCATCATCACGGGAATCACCAGGACCTCTTCGACCCGATCGAGCTCGACGGAGGGCTCGAGGGTGCCCTTGAGGAACATGCCGACGCTCGGCCTGGTGGGTGAACGCACGATGCCCAGCGGAACACCGCGGGGAAAGATGCCGTCGCTGCCGGCGGTCACCACCACGTCGCCATCACGCGCGTCGTCTTCGCGGCGCACCACGTCGAGCAGCAGCGGCCGGCCGCCACCCGAACCCGAGACCGTCACGCGAACGCGCGTGCGCTGAATCACGCCGCCGATGTGCGAGGAGGGATCGGTCAAGAGCATCACGTCGGAGGAGCCGCCCACCGAACGCACGATCTGACCCACGGCGCCTTCCGCGGTCACCACCGGCATGCCGAACCGCACGCCGTCGTCTTCGCCCCGATTGATGCGGATGGATTGAAACTGAGCCGAGGCGTTGAGGCCGATCACCCGCGCGACGATCTCCTGGTCGACCGTGTCTTCCACGTAGCTGAGCAACGCCTTGAGCCGCGCGTTCTCGGCCTCGGCTTCGCGCAACGAGTTCAACTCGGCGTGGGCCATGGCGAGGCCCGTGCGGCACTCGAGCGCTTCTTCATGAGCGCCGCGCAGGGCGAGGTAACCGCTGCCCATGCTGCTCACGCCATCGATGGCGCTGGTGAGTACCGATTGAACCGGGGCCGACACGAAGAGCACCGCACGATCCACGATGTTGGGCTCTCTGCCACGGTGCCCGGTCCACAGATAGCTGACCAAAGGGGCAAGCAGGAGCGTGCCCACCGTGAGCAACTCCCTGTAACGCTGGAAGAAAGAGAACATCTAGGCTCGCCACCAAACCGCTTGCATGTTGTGGGCACCGATCCTACAGGTCCCCGCTTCGCCCCGCCAACTGTTGGAAACCCATGAGCAATTCCTCCGAAAACACCCGCCGCTACGGCTCCTATTTCTTCATCGCCGCGCTCGCCATCCTCTTCGCGCTGCAGTGGGGCCCCGGTTCCCAGGGCTGCGACACGCGCATCCAGGACGCCGAGACCGCTGCGACGGTCAATGGCAAGCCCATCCCCTTGAAGGACTTTGCTCGTTCATACGCGCAGCAGTCTGACAACTTCCGTCGGCAGGGGGTACCCGCCGATCTGATGAAGCAATTCGGAATTCACAAGCAGGTCATCGACCAGCTGGTGAACACCGAGCTGCTGTCTCAGGCCGCCGAAGCGCGCGGGCTGACCACCAGCAACGAAGATCTCGCCAAGGTGCTCAAGGAGGCTCCTGCCTTCCAGAAAGACGGCAAGTTCAACAAGGAGTCGTACCTCGAGTACGTGCGCCAGGTCGAAGGCACCACCGAGATCTTCTTCGAGGACAAGCTCCGCCGGCAGCTCGCCGCGCAGAAGCTGCTCGAGCTGGTCGAGTCTTCCGTCGCGGTGAGCGATGAAGAGGTCAAGGCGAAGTACCTGAAGGAAGGCGACGTCGCGAACCTCACGTTCGTGCGCTTCAGCCCCACCATGTACTCCGAGAAGGTCGGCACGCCGAAGCCGGCAGAGCTCGACGCGTGGACCAAGGCGAACGAAGCCGCCATCGCGGACTACTACGAGAAGAACAAGTTCAGCTTCTTCCAGCCCGAGAAGGTCAGCGCGAAGCAGATCCTCCTCAAGGTCGCGCCCGACGCCGACGAGGCCAAGAAGGCCGAGATCAAGACGCGCGCCGAGAACGTGCGCAAAGACATCGTCGACAACAAGAAGGACTTCTCCGAGATCGCCAAGGCCGTGTCTGAGGATTTGGAGACGCGCGCGAAGGGTGGCGATCTGGGTTTCGTGGAGCGGCTGGCGCTCCCCGGTGCGTTCGCCGACATGTTGTTCGCGCTCAAGCCGGGCGAAGTCACCGCGCCCGTCGAGACCCCTATGGGCTGGTTCATCGGCACCGTGGTGGAGAAGAAGGCCCCGGAGCAGCGCCCCCTCGACACCGTGCGCAAGGAGATCGCCGCGCAGTTGTTCGTGAAGGAGAAGGCGAAGGCGCTCGCCAGGGCCGATGCCGAGAAGGCGCTGGCCGAGGTGAAGGCCGGGAAGAAGCTCGTCGACTTGTTCCCTGCGGCCAAGAGCGAGGGTGGTTCGAACCCCTTCGCGTTCGCGGCGGAGACGAAGCCCGAGGCCAAGGAGACGGGTTCGTTCAACTCGGCCGCGGAAGACATCCCGCAGCTGGGCAAGGAGCCCGCTGTGAAGAAGCTGATCTTCGACATGAAGGCAGCGGGGACCATCGAGCAGGTGTTGACCGTCGGCGACACCCTCGTGGTGGCCGTGGTCGACGAGCGCAAGTCGCCCAGCGATCCGGACTTCGAGACCCAGAAGACGCAGCTCAAGACCGAAGCGGTCAAGGGCAAGCAGTTCGAAGTGCGCGAGGGTTTCCTCAAGTCGCTCAAGCAGGTCGGCACGGTCGTCACCAACGACTCGGCCATCGACAAGATCATCAGCGACAGCTGATTCACTGTCCCCCTCTCCCCGCTGGGGAGAGGGTCGGGGTGAGGGGCCAATTGAACCTAATCCTCGCCTCTGCTTCACCCCGTCGTCGTGAGCTGCTGGGTCACCTCGGAGTTCCCTTCGAGGTCGTGCCCGCGGATCTCGACGAATCGCTTCACCCCGGAGAACACGCAGCGGCCTACGTCGAGCGCCTCGCGAGAGCGAAGGCTGCAGGCGAAGGCCTGCGTCTGGCCGCGGACACGTCGGTGGTGATCGACGACGAAGTCCTGGGCAAACCGGGTCACGACGCCGCGTTGGGAGCCACCATGCTCCGCCGCCTCGCAGGCCGAGCCCATCAAGTGATGACGGGCATCGCGGTCTCGAGCCCGCAAGGAATCGTCTCCCGAGTGGTGATCTCCGAAGTGCACTTCCGAAAGCTGAGCGAAGCAGAGATCGCCTGGTACGTGAGCACCGGCGAAGGCGCTGACAAGGCGGGCGGCTACGCGCTGCAGGGGCGCGCGGGCACCTTCATCACCTCGGTGGTGGGCAGCCCCAGCAACGTGATCGGCCTCCCGCTGGCAGACACGGTCGAGCTGCTGCGCGCCGCTGGCCTGCGATTGCCCATGGATGGCGCATGATCGACAGGGCGAGCCTGCAGGCGAACTTCACTGCCGTGGAAGGCCGGGTGGCCGCCGCGTGTTTGAAAGCGGGTCGGCCGCGCGAGTCGGTGACGCTCATCGCGGTGAGCAAGCTGCATCCGTCTGAAGTGATCCGCCTGGGCTGGGAGCTGGGCCAGCGCGACTTCGGCGAGAATTACGCACAGGAGCTGCGGGACAAGCACGCGGGGCTCGCGGAGTGCGCGGGGCTGCGATGGCATGCGATTGGTCCGGTGCAGCCGAAGAACGCGAAGTACGTGGCGAAGGCGGCGTTTCTGTTTCACGCGCTGGAGCGGCTCGAGGTCGCGCAGGAGCTCTCGAAGCGCCGCGTGGGTGCGCCGCTGAAGTGTTTGATCGAAGTGAACGTGGCGGGTGAAGCGTCGAAGGCGGGCATCGCTCCGACGGAGTTGGCGGCGTTCATCGAGGCAGTGCGGGCGTTGCCGCAGCTCGAGGTCGTCGGTCTCACCGCGATGCCTCCCATCAGTGAAGATCCCGAAGCGTCGCGGCCTCACTTCAAAGCGCTTCGTGAACTCGCCTCACAGCACGGGATCAGCCAGCTCTCGATGGGCACCACCGGAGACTTCGAGGTGGCGATTGAAGAAGGCGCCACGCTGGTTCGCGTGGGCACGGCGATCTTCGGTCACCGCCCGACGTAGCTAAGTCGCGCTTTGTAAACATTGCTCCTGAGGGTCACACCGTCCCCGGGGAGGTGCGGGCTTGGTGATTCTGATGACAAAGCGAAGGTTGGCTGACTGCTTCTCCGAGGAGCCTGGTGCACTCGTGGTGCTCCGAAGCGAGGGGCATCTTCAACTCAGGCTGAGGAGATGAGTTGAGAAGACCCTCTTCCGTTTCGGCCCTCGGCCTCACGGGCTCCTGCCCTCTCCCTCGGGGAGAGGGGGCCACTGCGACACTGGAACTTTGGGACCTAGATCTCCTTCAACTTCAGCCGGCCCTCGTCGGTGAAGCGCACCACGTACGACGTGCCGCAATAGTGACAGTGAATCTCCTCGGCCTCGTGAAGCCCATCCGGCCAGGGGTTGTTCGCGTTGCACGACGGGCAATCGAACTCATCGAACTTCTTCTTCTTCCCCTCATCCGGCTTGTCATCGTCGTCGTCGTAGGAATGACCAGACATCCGTCACCTCACCAGCGGTTGAGAAAATCGCTCATCTCATCGAGCGCCTTCATGCGGCGCTGCTCCACGGCCTCGAGCAGGGTCACCAGCGCCGGCGGCAGCTTCCCACCGACCAGCAATGCTTCGCGCGGCAGCTCGAGCACATCGACCTGCCCCTGGGCGACGGCAGAACACCTTCGGCCGCCCTGCCCCGCCAGCACCTCACCCTCACCCAGCACGTCACCCGTCTTCGCCACGCCCAGCTCTGCCGAATCGGTGTCGCGCCGCGCGAAGAGCCGCACGTCGCCTGCGAGCACGAAGAACAACGAGCCACCCGACTCGCCCTGCTGCATCAACACCACCTTGTCGGGAAAGCGGCGGATCACCGCGCTGCTCAACATCGTTGGAGCCGCGGCGCCCAGCGCTTTGATCAACGGCGCGCCGCTCAGCTCCGGCCTCGAGGCAACGAGCTCAGCGGCGTTGGCGCGCTTGAGTTCGACCTTCACCACCGGGACATTGCCGCTCACCGTGCTTCGACCTCCGCCGCGGGAAGCGTGCGGTACTGGGTATCGATGTGGCCCATCAACTCGAAGAGCGCATCGCCGTACGGCGTCCCGTCGGTCGAACTGTAGCCCTTCCGGTTGACCCAGAAGGTGCCCGAGTTGCACTCGCGCTCCCAGTTCGGGAGGCGATCGATGTTCATCCCGGTGTCGTCTGTATTCCGACAGTCGCGGGCACCCGTCACCGAGTTGACGAAGCAGCAGCGGCCGTTGGGGAAAACATAGATGACCGGGCGCAGCTGAAGCGCGGGGTCGACCACGAAGTTGTTGGCGATGATGGCCGCGGCCACGAAGTCAGACGGGTCCATCCCGTAGCCATGAAGCAGGTACGCCACCGGGTACCGGGCCTGCGCGTTGGCGGCATCGCCGTACCCGGGAGGCAGGGCGATCGCGTACTCCCACTTCGCCCCCAGGGCGGTCGATTGGTACGTCTCGGTGCGGTAGTCGGCCGCGGTGCTCTCCCCGAACACCGCCTGCGGCTTGGGTGCGTTGGGCCACATGTACGCCACCCAGTTGAAGACGATCTGAAAGCGGCTGGCGGCCTCGCCCGCGGTGCCCACGTGATCACCCGCGCCCGCGATGACTTCCGCGTCGGTGCGCGTCTCGTTGCCGTAGAGCGTGATCAGATCTTTGGGCACCGACTTCCACGAGCGGTTCCAGGGGTTGAAGTTGCCGGTGACCCGATCCTTCATGCCGGGAATGTCGGTGAAGTTGCGGTACTCGCCGACCAGCCCCTGCCGCGCGCTCTTGACCGCGGTGAAGAGGTGCCGCGCATTGAGCCCCAGGTTGAAGATGTCGCGGATGCCGCCATCGAGCAGCACGTGCAAGCGGGCCATCGCGCTGGGCTCGAGCTTCTTGAAGTTCGTGCGCCCGTCGAGCGCGAAGAGCCGCTTGCGCCCTTCCACCTCGTCGTACACGCCGTTGCCTTCACCCGTGTCCACCGAGCCCGCCACGCCGTCGAGGCCGAAGTCGCGAAACGGTTCACCCAGGTCGTAGCGCCAGCTCTGCTCGGTGCCATCGGGGTTCTGGTCGGGATCGTAGTTGTCGCGATTCGCGTCGGTGGGGGTGGTGCTCGCGGCCGGATTGCAACCACCGCTGCCGTTCTCGAACGCGTCGGCACACCCATCGATGCCCACGTCATCCCAACGCTCGTGCGAGTTGTTCACGATGGGCTCGCCGTAATCGCGCCGCCCGTTGCCGTTGTAGTCCCACGCCAGGAGGATCGGCGCGGCCAGGTCTCGCTGCCGACAGGGGTCGACGGTGCCTGCGTTCTGCAGCCAGTAGAGGATCTCGGTGTCCTTGGTGGCCTCCACCGCGCCGCCCTTGTTGAGGCAGTACTGCGCTGCGAACGCGGCCTCCCGGGCGACGGGCAACGGGCTCGCCACGTTCGCGGGGTCGGAGCAGAAGTTCACCTTCTCCTTGCCGGTCGAGCAGAAATACAGCCGCTGCTTGCCGTCACAGAAGGTGATCGCGGAGTAGGTGCCCGCGGGGTTGTACTCGGCGTTCTTGAGCCCCTGCACCCGGCGCGGATTGCTGCAGATGTCTGCAGGCGGGTGGCGCACCACCTCGGCGTCGATGCCCGGGGGCGCGATGGGCGAGTCGGGGTTGTTCGTGAAGAAGTTACCGTACGCCAACATGAGATCGCCCATCATCTCGAGGTAGCTCTCGCGATCGAAGGTGCCGCCGTTGTTGGTGATGTGCAGGTGGTTGAAGTCGTTGGGGTGTTCCCACTTGCCAGGCACGGCCCTTCGGGGGGTCGCGCACACGTCGATGACCGTGGGATCATTCAGGCGAACGGGGTCCTGCGCCATGATGGTTTCGAGTTCTTCCTTCGAGCAGAAACCGCCGGCCACGAAGTCGTCGATGAACCGCTGGAAAAACGCGGCATCGATGGGCCCACCCAGAGAAGCCACCCCGTCGATCTTCTCCGGGTTGCTCGAAGCGAGGGCCATGCCGCCGATGGCCCCCATTGAGACGCCCCCCAACACGCGGTACGTGGTGCGAATCTTCGTGGGCTCAGGCGGCGGCGGCTCCACCGGCTTCGGCGAGCACGAGACGAAAATCGAGGCAGCGGTGATCGCCGCGAGCGGAAGACGCACTGGGGTGACTCCTGAGTGGGGGCTGCCCGAATGTAGGAATTTCACGGGTGAATAGCGAGGGCACCTGACAGTCGAGTCATGCGCGCCGCGACATCACTGTCGGGGCGGGAGGTCACACACAATGCTGCGACACATGGGCTGGTTGATGTTGGTCGCAGGCTCGGCGCTCGCCGAGAGCCCGCAGAAACTGATCAGCGTCTTCGGGCCCGGCGAACAGACCACGTACGACGTCAGCTACATGGGGCTCACCGCGGGCCGCGCAGAGATCACCGTCGGCTGGAAGATGGAGCAGTTCGGCCGCGACGTCTGGCCCCTGGTCTGCGTGGGCGAGACCACCCAGATGGCCGCGGTCTTCCCGGTAAAAGATCGGTTCATCAGCTACTGGGACCCGCTGACCCGCAGCTCGGTGGGCGCCGACTTCTTCGTGCACGAAGACAAACACCGCGCGAAATCGCGCTTCAAGTACGACTTCGAGGCGAACGAAGTGACCGTCACCCGCGAGTCGCCGGGCTGGCCGACCACCGAAAAGACCTACTCCATCGAACAGGGCACGCTCGATCTCGCCGCGGCCGGCTTCAGTTTGCGCAATGTCCCCCTGATGGTGGGTGCGGTGCACGACTTGCCCATCTTCACGGGCGCCAAGTTCTACAAGATGAAGGCGACGGTGGTGGGTCGCGAGTCGATCCGCACGGGCCTGGGAAACCTGGAGGTCTACCGGGTGACCGTCAACGGCGATTTCACCGGCAAACTCGCCACCCAGGGGCTGATGACCCTGTTCTACACGGCCGACGAGAAGCAGCTTCCCGTGCGCGCCGAAGCGAAGCTCATGCTGGGGTCCGTCAAAGTCGAGGCGGTGAAATACGAGCCGGGCCGCCGCTACACGGGAGCCGAATGATGCGGTTCCTCTGGTGGTGTCTGCTCTCGACTTCGGTGCTGGCCGCCAACGGCCCTGCGCCCGCGCCGCGCGGCTCGGTGGTGAAGGTGGCCAGGCCGCAGCCAGGGCAGCGGTCGCCCTTCCCCACCGAAGCGCAGTGCCAGGCCCTGGGCTCGGTGATGACGCCGATTCCTTTCGGCCCCGGGGAGACGCTGGAGTTCGACATCGACGCGCTGGGCGCCCGCGCGGGCACCATGACCATGCAGACCCTGCCCATCCGCGATGGGGTGATGCCCCTGGAGGTCGCCGTGGAGACCAACACCTTCTTCAGCAAGGTGCGGCGGGTGAAGGGCACCGCGAAGACCGAGCTCTCGCCCAAGACCTTGCGCCCGGTGCGCTACTACGAAGACGCGTTCGAGAACGAGGTGCACCGCATCGCCGACGTCACCTTCAAGAAGAACAAGACGGCGAAGCTGGTGAGCACCATCAACGGCCAGACGTGGATGGAAGACCTGCGCTGGGGCAACGACGTGAGCGACGTGGCCGGCGCGATTCACCTGCTGCGCGCGATCCCCATGAAGGAGGGTCAGTTCCTCTGCTTCGACGTCTACGGCATCCGGCGCATCTGGCGGGTGTGGGGCACCGTGATGCCGCGCGAGCACGTCTCGATGCCGGTCGGTGAGTTCGACACCTGGCACCTCGCGGGTGAAGCGGCGCCGATCAACCTGCCCGACGCCCGGCGCGAGATGCACGTGTGGATCAGCGATGACGCGCGCCGATTGCCGCTGGCGGCGATGGGCGTGATGGATTTCGGGGCGGTGCGCGCCACCATGAAGGCGTTCAGCCGGCCGGGCGAGAAGAGCAACCGGGCGGAGAACAAGGCCAACATCAAGTGGTGACACGTTGGTCCCCCTCTCCCTGCGAAGCGGGGAGAGGGTCGGGGTGAGGGGCGCCGTTCCTCTCGTTTCGTTACCGCGGCGCTCGCTCTCGCATCTTGCCCGCGGCCTGGCTCAAACGACGGCGCAGCTGCGCGACCACCACCATCAGGTACTCGATGCGGTTGAGCACGCGGAAATCTTCCGCGGCGTCGAGCAGCTTGATGGGCGTCACCTTGTCGGCGCGCAGGGTATCGAGAATGTCCGTGAAGTGAGCCTCGACCTCGGAGATCGCGTCGAGCCCTTCACGCAGATCGTCCTCGATGAAGTCGAGCACCACGGCCGAATCTTCCCGGTCGGGCAACAGGCGCTCGAGGCGATCGACGGAGTCACGGATCGCATCAACGGACTTCGAGAGCGGGTACGCGGTGGCGGTCTGGATCATCGACATGAACATCACGCTACAGGCGTGATCGAGCCGGTCAATTTTCTGGGATCCTGCAGACAGACAAAGGGCGGAAAGGACTCGTGGTCCTCCCCGCCCGTCACCCTCAGTCGATCCGAATCAGATCAAACCGCGAGCGCGGCGGATCTGGTCGACGACCTTCTGGTACTCGATCTCGAACGCCCCGGTGCCCTCTTCGAGGTGCTTGAGGCGGCCGCGGGCTTCGCGGTCGATGTCGTCTTCGATGTCGAGGTGCTTCTTCATGACCTGAAGAATCTTGGGGCGCATCGCTTGATCGTCCGAGAACACTTCCTCGACGTTTCGCGAGACCAGGAGGAATTCGAGCATCTGGTTGATGACGAACTCGATGCCTTCCTCCCCGAGTTGGAAGCCGCGCACGTCAGCCATCTCGCGCTTGACCTGGGTGAACTTCGAGAAGTCATACCCGCGGCGCTCGAGCGCCTCTCGGGTTGCCTGATTCACGCGCTCCTCGTTGGCGAGGTACTCCCGCATGATGGCTGACAGATCCATCTCGGCGTCAGACGCCCTGATGGCTTCCACCTCGATGTCGTGCTCCGCCGCGAGGCGCTGCACGACCTCTCGAGCGATGATGGGAACGAGCTTGGGGTACAACCTCATGGTGTGTTCGCCTCTCTTCGAGTCGGACTGGAAGCGGCCAAGGTGTATGCCAGCGCCCTTCAGACCCGCAACGAAAAATGCCGCAAACCCGCGATTTTTCCAGAGACTCCCTGACACTGCCGTCACGGTTTGGGAACGGCATCCTCCAAAGATGCCGCACGCACGGGGTCATCGGAATCATCTTCATCAACTTCGGTCTTGAGTGGCGCGTGCAGAAAGGCATGGAGCCGCGCGGCCACGGCGGGCCCGATCGACTCCACCGCGGCGATCTCGGTGACGGTGGCCTCTTTGATGCGTTTGAGGCTCCCGAAGTGGGTGAGCAGGGCTTTTCTTCTGGTCTCCCCCACTCCGGGTACTGAATCGAGCTGCGACTGCAGGCCGCGCCTTCGCGAGAGCTTGCGCTGGAAGGTGATGGCGAAGCGGTGGGCCTCGTCGCGCAGCCGGGTCAACGCGAAGAGCTCGGGCGAGGTCTGGGGCAAGACGATGGGATCCTTGCGGTCGAGCAGGAAGACGCGCTCCGGGCTGCGTTTGGTGCCTTCGTCGGGCAGCAGGGTGTCGAGCTCGTGGCTCTTGGCGAGCGCCACCATGTCGACGCCCTCGACCTTGAGATCGCGCATGGCGGCGTACGCGGCGGCCAGCTGACCCTTGCCGCCGTCGATGACGATCAGGTCGGGCAGATCGCCGTCTTCCAGCCCGCGGCGAAACCGGCGCGAGAGGATCTCGTGCATCGAGGCGAAGTCGTCGTTCTGGGTGACCGTCTTGAGCTTGTAGCGGCGGTAGTTCGAGGTGTCGGGCTCGGTGTCCACGCTGGCCACCTGGCTTGCGACGATGGAGGTGCCCGAGGAGTGCGAGATGTCGAAACACTCCATGCGGCGCGGCAGCCTGGTGAGGTGGAGACGTTCTTTGAGCCGCTCCAGCACCTGCTCGATCTCTTCGCGGGTGCGGGTGCGTTCGCTGAACGAACGTTCGGCGTTGCGGGAGGCCATGGCCAGCAGCTCCACCTTGTCTCCGCGCTGGGGCACGAAGACGCGCACCTTCTCGCCCTTCTGTTCGGAGAGCAGCTCGGCCAGCGCCTCGGGCTCGTTGGGCGCCGCGGGGAGCAGCACCTCCTTGGGCACGAAGTTCTCGTCGGCGTAGTACTGGTTGACCAGTGACTCGATGAGCTCGTCGATGGGGAAGTCGCTGGTGAAGTGCAGCGGCCGGCCTCCGGTGATGCGGCCACCGCGCACGTAGAGGATGTAGATGCAGATGCGATCGGCTTCGCGGAAGAGGCCGAAGATGTCTTGATCGATGGTGTCGGTGGTGGCGATCGTCTGGCGCTCGAGGCTGCGTTCGAGGGCGATGACCTGGTCACGCAGCCGGGCGGCGTCTTCGAACTCGAGCTTCTTCGCCGACGCCTTCATGCGTTCGCGCAGTTGTTCGACCAGGGGCCCGCTGCGGCCTTCGAGGAAGAGGGTCACCGACTCGACGTTGCGGCGGTAGTCGTCGACGGGCACCGGGAAGACGCAGGGGGCGGGGCAGCGGCCGATCTGGTGAAGCAGACAAGGGCGTTTGCGGGTCTCCAGGGAGTGATCGGTGCAGGTGCGCAGTTGAAAGAACCGGTTCACCACGCGCAACGTTTCGCGGATCGACGAGGCCGAGGAGTACGGGCCGAAGTAGCGCGCGCCGTCGCGGTGGGGCCTGCGCACCGTCTCCAGGCGCGGGTATTCATGTGAGGTGTCGAGGCGCAGGCAAAGGTACTGCTTGTCGTCGCGCAGCTGGATGTTGAAGCGCGGGCGGTGCTTCTTGATCAGCTCGTTTTCGAGGAGGAGCGCTTCCTTCTCGTTGCGCACGACGACGGTCTCGAGGTCGACGAGCACGCGGTCGAGCAGTTGAACGAAGGCGCGCGAGTCGGAGGAGCCGCGGTTGAAGTAGCTGCGTACGCGGTTGCGGAGGTTGACCGCCTTGCCGACGTAGATGATCCGACCGGCGCGATCCTTCATCAGGTACACGCCGGGCTGGTTCGGCAGTGCGTCGATTTTTTCCTCGAGGATCGTCATCTTCGCTCCCTCTCCCTGCGCCAGCGGGGAGAGGGCCGGGGTGAGGGGCCCACCAGGCACACCACCTGCAAATCCGTCGAGGCATGCGCCGCAACCGAAAGAACGTCGAGTATTCCCGAGCCCTTCGCCGCAACCAGACCGAAGAAGAAGAGACCCTGTGGACGGTCTTTCGAAACGGAGCGACCGGATTCCGCTTCCGTCGGCAACACCAAATAGGCCCCTGGATCGCCGACCTCGCCTGCCCGGCTCGAAAGGTCGTCGTCGAGGTCGATGGCGGAGGGCACGCGGATCCTGACACGCGTGCGCGCGACCTCAGGCGTGATGCGTGGCTCAGACGACATGGATGGCGGGTCCTTCGGTTCTGGAACTTCGAGATCTGGTTCGAGTTTGAAGCGGTGTTGCAGGTGATCTGGTCGGCACTGCAGGTGGCCCCTCACCCCGACCCTCTCCCCGCTTCGCAGGGAGAGGGGGGCTAGCGTTTCCGCCGGTACTTCCTGGGCTGCTTCTTGCGCTGATTTCCGCGCTCGACATCGCCCTCGTTCGACTCAGACAGCAACGATCTCAGCGCCGGCTTGAGCCCCAGATCCATGTCCTTGAGCACGATCAACCGATCCCGCTCCACCGCCGCCTTCTCGAACTCCATCTCATCCGCGAAGGCCATCATGCTCGCCTCGCTCTTTTTGATAAGCGACGCGATCTCATCCTTCGACAACACCACCGCGCCGGCATCCGCCGCCATCGGCAACGCCATCGCATCACCGTCGTACAGAAACTGACTCAGATCAGTGATGGCCTTCTTGATCTGCGTCGGCGTGATCCCGTGCTTCAGATTGTGAGCGTGCTGAATCACGCGCCGCCGCTCGGTCTCCTCGATCGCCTTCTTCATCGAGTCGGTGATCGAGTCCGAATACAGGATCGCCCTGCCCTCCAGATGCCGAGCCGCGCGCCCCATCGTCTGAATGAGCGAGACGTGCGAACGCAGGTACCCTTCCTTGTCGGCATCCAGGATCGCCACCAGGGACGTCTCGGGAATGTCGAGGCCTTCACGCAGCAGGTTGATCCCCACCAGCACGTCGAACACGCCCTTGCGCAGATCGCGGATGATCGCCGTCCGCTCGATCGCGTCGATGTCCGCGTGCAGGTAGCGCACCTTCACGCCGACCTCCGCGTAGTACTCGGTCAGATCCTCCGCCATGCGCTTGGTGAGGGTGGTGACCAGCACCCGCTCGTTCTTCTTCGCGCGAACGCGGATCTCTTCGAGCAGGTCGTCGACCTGGTTGCCCGCTTTGCGGATCTCGATGATCGGGTCGAGCAGCCCGGTGGGCCGAATGACCTGCTCGACCACCACCCCGCGCGCCTTGTTGATCTCGTACTCCGACGGAGTCGCCGACACGTAGACGATCTGCTTTTCGAACTGCTCCCACTCGGTGAACTTGAGCGGCCGGTTGTCCATCGCGCTGGGCAGGCGGAAGCCGAAGTCGACCAGGGTCTCCTTGCGGCTGCGGTCACCGCGATACATCGCGCCGATCTGCGGAATCGACTGGTGTGACTCGTCGACGATCACCAGGAAGTTCTGGGGGAAATAATCCAGCAGACACGGCGGCGGCTCACCCGGCGCGCGCCCTGAAAGGTGCCGCGAGTAGTTCTCGATGCCGTTGGAGAACCCCAGCTGCTCCATCATCTCGAGATCGAACATGGTGCGCTGCTCGAGGCGCTGCGCTTCGACGAGCTTGTTCAGCCCTTTGAGCTCCGCCAGCCGCTCCTGCAGCTCCACGCGGATCTGCTTGATGGCGATGTTCCGTTGATCGGGCTCGGTGACGTAGTGGCTGCCCGGGAAGATGGTCATCTTCGCCACGTCACCCAGGGTCACGCCACGCAGCGGGTCGAACTCGCTGATGCGCTCCACGGTGTCGCCGAAGAACTCCACGCGAACGGCGCGTTCCTCTTCGTAGATGGGGAAGATCTCCACCGTGTCTCCGCGAACCCGGAACGTGCCGCGGTGGAAATCCATGTCGTTGCGCTCGTACTGACAATCGACCAGCTGCTTCATGAGCGCATCGCGGCCCAGCTCAGCGCCCTTCACCAGCTTCACCGCCATGCCCACGTACGCGCGCGCCGTACCGAGGCCGTAGATGCAGCTGACCGAGGCGACGATGATCACGTCATCGCGGGTGTGCAGCGAGTGCGTGGCCGAGTGGCGCATCCGCTCGATCTGCTCGTTGATCGACGAATCCTTCTCGATGTACGTTTCCGACGACGGCACGTACGCCTCGGGCTGGTAGTAGTCGTAGTAGCTGACGAAGTACTCGACGGCGCTCTGGGGGAAGAGCTGCTTGAACTCCCCGTAGAGCTGAGCTGCGAGGGTCTTGTTGTGGGCGATCACCAGCGCAGGCCTGCCGGTGTTCGCGATCACGTTGGCGATGGTGAACGTCTTGCCTGACCCGGTGACGCCCAGGAGCACCTGGTGACCGTCACCGCGGTTGACCCCCTCGGTGAGTTCCTTGATCGCCGTGGGTTGATCGCCCCGGGGTATGTACTCGCTGACCAGCTTGAACTCCGCCATGCGGCCCTTTTAACCCGGGCTGTGACAGCTGGCTGTCAGGGTTGTCAGGGCCCCCCCAAACGCGCGACCCACCACCCGGCCAGCCCGGCGCGCAGGGTCCAGGCCACGGTGCGCACCCAATTGGTCTCGACGAGGCGGCTGATGGTCGCGCTGTCTGCCCCGCGCGCCAGTGCGTCATGCAGCGGAACCTGAACGAAGGCGGTCGCGCCCCAGATGACGATCAACAGCACCAGGCCCACGACGGCGCTCACGCGAGGAACCGGAGCGATGAGCACGATGAGCCCGGCCGTCACCAACTCGACCAGCATCGGCAACGCCACCAGGGCCGTGATGCGCTGCACGTGCGCCTGGTGAAACGTCGAGAACCCATCCCGGCTCACGTCGGCGAACGCCGGGTAGTGCACGAGCTGAATGGTCCAGATGAGCCCACAGAGGAACCAGGTGACCGCGGCATGGCTGATGACGAGTGTCTTCAAGTCGTCGCGCAGAATGATTCAACGGCGCGCGGAGCGTCAGTGAATTGACGCTCTTCTTTGAGTGGCGGCGAGGCCCGCGCGGCGCGCACACTTCAAGATGCGCCTGCTCTGCTCGTTCGTGATTCTCTCCTCGGCATTCGCTTTCGCGATCGCGCCTGCCACTCAGCGAGCGGTCAACAGCATCCAGACCGCGGTCAACAGCGTCGAGCTGCTCCCTGAGCTGCGCAAGGGACCGATTCCCTCCGCGAAGATGCAGACGGCGAAGAACCTGCTGCGCGATCTCGACTCCGCCTTGAGCCGCGGCAAACGCGCGCTGGAGAGCGTGCCGCCCGCGGACAGCGGCGACGAGAACGTGGTCGAGCTGAGCAAGACCCTGGAGGAGTTCGCCGCCTTCAAGGCCGACCTCGAGAAGGCCATCGACGGAGCGGCCGCGCAGAGCTCCGCCAACGACGCGCAGTTCCGCGCCTTCCGCGAAGAGACGAAGGAATACGCGGGCGTGGTCTCTGCCTTTCAGAACGGCGCGCACGGCGCGATGAGCGACGTGAAGGCCGCCGTGGCCAAACTCGAAAAGCTCGATGCGCTCTGCAAGAGCAAGTACCCCGGCATCCAGGACGACCCGAAGCTGTCCTTCGCCCTGAACATTTCACCGGGCACCTGGTGCGACGTGGCCGCGCGGCGGCAGACGATCTTCGATGGGGCCATCAAGAACGCGATCACCAACTCGCTCGGAGGCCTGGTCGCGGCGGTCGGTGAAGCCACCGCCAAGCTCGCGCCCAATCACGGGCTCATCAACGCTGAGGGCCAGCCGTACACGCTGCTGCTCGATCGCGCCGGGGGCAAAGCCGCGCTCGCTGCGAAGTTGGAGCCCGCCATGAAGGCGGTGGGCCAGACCATGCCGCCCGACTTCTTCAAGCCGCTCGACGAGAAGCTCGACGCCTTCGCGGCGGAGATCGATCGCCTCGCGCCGACCTGGACCTTCGAGGCGAACAAGAACGACGACAAGACGGAGTCGGCGGCGAAGAAGGCGTTCGCCACGACCTTCAAGGGCCGCTCGGCGATCAAGACCGGCATGCTCTACGCCGACGCCACCATCGCGAAGAACGGCTTGGGCATTCCCACCGAGCGCTACCGCACCGGTGCCCTGCTCGCGAAGGGTTCGGGCAAGTGGTGCGAGTACCGCGAGTTCACCTCGCACGAGACGTACTCAGGGGGAGGCAACTACGCGGCGCCGCACTTCACCTTCGGCGCGATGCGGCTGCAGAAGTGCCCCTGAGAAGTGCGGCGGGCGGTACGCTCCGGGCTGATGCACGCCATTCCCCCTGAGCTGGCGCTCTCTCGCTGGGGTACCTCCTTCGCCGCCGAAGCGACCGAGCGGGCGTATCGGGCATGGAACTACGAGCGAAATCGCACCACCAACGCGCGGGTGAGCGCCGCTGCGTTGCTGCTGTGGGTGTTGCTGTGCGCGCTCTTCATCGGGCTGCAGCCTGAGCGCATCACGCCGTTCCTGCCGCTGCTGGGCGCCACCCTGCTTTCACTCGGCGCCATGCTGGCCATCGCCCGGTCCCCGCGGCTTCCGGTGCGGGCGATGGGCCTGACGAACCTGGTGCACAGCGCGCTCGCCGGGTGGACGGTGGTGCTCATTGGGAACCTGGTGCTCCGAGCGCCGACGGCGACCTTCGGTGGCCTGTTCATGCTGAGCCTCGTGCAGTTTCAATTCACCACCAACTTCACCCCGCTCCGGCTCATCCCCCTTCCGGTCGTGAGCTACTTCGGGGGCGAGGCCTGGTACCTGCTCGACACCGCGGCGGCACGACAGCTCTCCACGAGCACGGCGCTGGGAGAGTGCCTGGGCTTGGTCATGTGCTTCGGCTTCGGGCTGCTCACGGCGCTCGTGGGAGACGCGGCAGCGCGCAGGTGGTTCGCGCAGGATCGGATCATCGAAGCGCAGCAACGCACCATCGAGACCGAGCGCGCCCGCATCGAGCAGCTGTTGCACGACGAGGTGCGGTACCAGGTGGCGGCGCGCTCGCGAGAGATCGGCACGGCGTTGGCGAAGGCGGATGCGCGCGAAGCCCGGCTGCCGTTTCTCGGAGCGACCGTGCTGGGCCGCTACCGCATCGACGCCACGCTGGGCTCGGGTGCGATGGGCGCCGTCTACGAGGTGGAGCGGCTGTCTGACGGCCAACGCTTCGCGCTCAAGGTCGCCAAAGGCACGGTGTCGGGCGCGGCCCTGGCCCGCTTCGCACGGGAGGCCGAGATCGGCGCCCGGTTGCGGCACCGCAGGCTGGTGTCGATCGTCGACATCGGGGTGAGCGAAGGCACGCCCTTCCTGGTGATGGAGCTGGTCCGCGGAGAATCGCTGGAAACGCAACGAGCCCGCTTCGGCGATCGCCCCTGGGCCCTGACGATTCTGCGCCAACTCGCCGAAGGGCTGGCCGCGCTGCACGCCGCGGGCGTGGTGCACCGCGACCTCAAGCCGGCCAACGTGCTGCTCGCGCGGTCGGAAGGCGCCCCCGATGCGCGCATCTCCGACTTCGGCATTTCGCGCTTCGAGGTGACCTCCGACGAGGGCGCAGCGCTGGCGAAGACGCTCGCTCCGGACACGCCGCCTGAGCTCGTGCTGACCCGCACCGGCGCATTGATGGGCACCCCCCTCTACATGGCGCCCGAAGCCGCGTCGGGCGCGCAACACGTGGGGCCGCCAGCCGATCTCTTCGCGCTGGGTCTGATCGCCCACGAGCTGCTGAAGGGGTCGCCTGCCTTTTCGACGCCGGCCGTGCTTCGCGCGATGGCCAACCAGCCACCCGAGCCGGCGCCGTTGCTTGAGCTGGGATCAGGAGAGCTCGCGTTACTGCTTCAGCGTTGCCTGAGCGAGACCCCAGCCCAACGGCCGCTCGCCGCGGAGCTGGTGACGGTGCTCACCGCCTGAGCCCGGTTCGTGCGGCCTCGAACTCATCACCCTTCGTCCACGTCGGCATGCTGGCGCCGTTGGCCACTGAGAGACCGAGATCGTGAAAGAGCCGCACGTCTTCCAGCGCGCCCGAGAAGTCCCAGGTGTCACGCAGCTCGTCGGAAGGCTGGTGGTAGTGGACCGACTCCCATTTGTCCCGCTGCTCCCGGCCCCAGTTTTCCGGGCGGCCGATGAAGTCCTGCCCACTGGAGAAGTACGCAGACGGAACGCCCGCCTTGGCGAAGTTGAACTGGTCGGACCGGTAGAAGAAACCGCGATCTGACAAGGCATCGGGCTTCACCGTGCGGCCCTGCTGCTTCGCCAGCTCCACGATCAACCCGTCGAGAGAAGACTTGCCCAGGCCGATCACGCTGAGGTCGCGCGTACGCCCCCAGATGTTGAGGCCGTCGAGGTTGAGGTTGGCCGCCATGCGACTGGGCGGAAACGGAGGGTGCTCGACGAGGAACTGCGAGCCGAGCAGGCCCTGTTCTTCTGCCGCCACCGCCGCGAACAAGATGCTGCGCTTCACGGTGTGCGACCTCAACGACCGCGCGATCGCCAGCATGGCCGCCACGCCCGACGCGTTGTCGACCGCGCCGTTGTAGATGACGTCTTCACCCGGAGCGCCGCCCTCCTTCTTGCCGAGGTGATCGTGGTGGGCCGTGTAGACCACCACTTCACTCTTCAGCTGCGGGTCGGATCCACGCAGCAGGCCGAGCACGTTGCCGCTCACCTTGCGGGCGACGACGTTGTTGAACGAGGTGGAGAGCGTCAGGCCCAACCGCACGGGCGAAAATCGCCTCGTATTCGCCAGCGCGCGCAGCTGATCGAGATCCTTACCGGCGAGCGCGAAGAGCTTCTTCGTCACCGCTTCGGTGATCCACCCCTTGAGCTGCAGCTGAGGACCGCCGCTGGTGGGGAGATCGAACTGCTCTCCCGACCACGAGGTCTGCACCACCTGCCACGGGTACCCTGCCGACGGCGTGGTGTGGATGATGAGGCACCCCACCGCGCCCAGCTTCTGCGCCTGCTCGAACTTGTACGCCCAGCGCCCGTAATAGAGCCGCGCGCGGCCCGCGAAGATCGAAGGATCGTCTTCGGGGTCGCTGTTCATCACGACCAACACCTTGCCCTTGAGGTCGACGCCTTTGAGATCGTCCCATTTGTATTCGGGGGCGGTGATGCCGTAGCCGACGAACACCAGCTCGGCCGACGCGACCACCGAGGTCTTCTCCTGATGACCGGAGACCACGATGAAGTCGTCTTTGAAGGCGAGCTCGAGCGCCGCGGCTTTGCCCTGCACTTTCATCTTGTCCGGGTGCCCGTTCACGCCGACCAGCTCGACCTGCTGAATCCAGCCGCCATCCGGAGCGCCCGGCTCCAGACCCATCGCCTCGAACTGCGACGCGATGTACTGCTGTGCGAGTCGATCTCCCGCGGTCGCAGGGCCTCGGCCCTCGAGCAGATCCGAGGCGAGGAAGCTGATGTGGCCGCGCAACTCACCAGCCGTCATCGGCTTCACAGCCGGTACCGCAGCGAGCAAGGAGAGCGCGACCGCGAGCATCACACCGCCGCGATCTTCCAGGTGGTGCCGGCGGGCGAGTCCATCAGCTCCACGCCCATCGCCCTGGCCTCGGCGCGGATGCGATCCGACTCCGCGTAGCCTGCGGGGTTCTTGGCGGCGCGGGCAGCGTCACGGGCGGCGACCATCTCCTGCACCTTCTTCGCGTCGATGCCGCGCGCGATGACCTGCCGATCCCGCCGCGCCAGCAGCCATGCGGCCGGCTCGAGTTCGAAGAGCCCGAGCGCACCAGCGATCTTCCTCGCGACCTCACGCAGCGCCACCAGCGTCCGCCCCGCCAGGTTCTTGTCCTTCACCGGAGACTTGGGATCAGTCAGCAGGTTGAACTCGGTGAACAACGCCGACAACGCCCCCAGCCCGCCGGGGAAGTTGAAGTCGTCGCTCATCTGCTCATCGAACTCAGCGAGGAACCGCTGCGGATCTCCGTGCAGGGGACCCGTGCCGAAGTCTTTGCCGGCGATGCGCTCGTCGACCTTCTTCAGCGTCTCGTAGAAGTACTCCATGCGCGTCTCGGCATCGGCCAGCGACTTGTCGCTAAAGGCGAGCTGCTGGCGGTAATGCGTGCTCAAGAAGAAGTAGCGCAGGGCCTCGGCGTCGACCTTCTCCAGCGCGTCACGAAGGCGGACCACGTTGCCCAGCGACTTGCTCATCTTCGCGCCCTCGAGATCGAGGAAGCCGCCGTGCATCCACGAATTGCAGAGCGTCTTGCCGCTCGCCGCTTCCGACTGGGCGATCTCGTTTTCGTGATGCGGGAAGATCAGATCGAGCCCACCGCCGTGGAGATCGAAGGTCTCTCCCAGGTACTTCGCGCTCATCGCCGAGCACTCGATGTGCCAGCCCGGCCGGCCCGCGCCCCAAGGCGAAGGCCACGACGGCTCGCCGGGTTTGGCCGCCTTCCACAACGCGAAGTCGAGCGGATCACGCTTCGCTTCGCCGACCAGCTCACGTTCACCCGCACCCGCGATCAGATCGTCGAGGTTGCGCTTCGAGAGCTTCAGGTACTCGGGGTACTTGCGCACCTCGAAGTAGACGTCGCCGCCCGACTGATACGCCGCGCCGCGCGCGACGAGCTTCTCGATGATCGCCACGATCTCCGGGATCGTCTCCGAAACTTTGGGCGACACATCAGGCGGGAGCAGCCGCAGCCGCGCCGCATCTGCTTCGAACTCGCGAACGAAACGCGCCGCCAACGCGATCGCGTCTTCACCCGTGGCCGCCGCGGCCTTGATGATCTTGTCGTCGACGTCGGTGTAGTTGCGCACGTACCGAACCTCGAAGCCGCGGTAGCGCAGGTAGCGCACCACCGTGTCGAACGACGTGAACGTGCGCGCGTTGCCGATGTGAACGAAGCTGTAGACCGTCGGGCCGCAGACGTAGATGCCCAGTTTTCCCGGGGTTAGGGGCTGGAGCGGAACCTTGGCCTGCTGCAACGTGTTGAAGACGCGAATCTCAGGGGCACCCATTGGGGGCGGCACTTTACCCACAGGCAACCATTGGTGTCAGATGTGCGATACTTCGACACTTACAGCAGCCGCATAAAGGAGCCCGTCCATGCCCCCCAACCCCAAGCGTCCCTCCTATAAGGAGCCGATCACGGACGAGCAGGTGTTGCAGGCCGACGATCCCAGACCTCAACGGGTCACTCAGTTGCCTAGCAACAGTGCGGGTGGCCGGCGGGTCGTAAAGAAGGTTGAAGAGCACATCCCCACGTCGATCTTCGATACCGAGGCAGACCAAGAGATGCAGGCTGAGTACGGTGTCCAGGGTTCAGAGTTGAAGCCGGCGTTCCTCTACGTGGAGCGAGGGCCGGGGGCGGGTCAGCTCCTCGAGGTGAAGCAGGGCACTGTGGTCGTCGGTCGCGCGTCGGTCAGCGATCTGCGGTTGCAGCACCCCTCGATTTCCCGCCGCCACACGCAGATCAAGCGCGTCGGTGAGCAGTTCTTCGTGAAGGACCTGGGTTCGCAGAACGGAACCTTCGTCAACAAGACGCGCATCGGCAATGAGGTCGAGGTGAAGCCGGGCGATTCGATCGCCATGGGCAACGCCCTGCTCCGCCTGCGGGGGCCGCTGGCAAAGGGTGAACGTCTGCCCGGCCAGCCTGCCCCTGCTCCGGTTCCCGAGAAGGTGAAGGAAGAGAAGCGGCCCGTCGCGACGGACAAAGAGAAGGCCACCAAGGCGCGAATCAGCACGGCCGTCGTGGCTCGCCCCGAGCCCACTCCGGCGGCGCCCAGCAGCACGGCCCTCAAGATCGCGGTCTTCGCAGGCGCGGTCGGGTTCAGCCTCGCGGCGGTACTCGCGTTCGCGCTGGTCAAGACCATGTCGGGCGACAAGACGCCTGCGGCGAACACCACCACGGCGGCGGTGACGGCCGACAAGACCGACAAGTCGAAGCTCATCGACGACGCCATCAAGCGGAAGATGGCGGAGCAGCCGAAGGTGACGCCGGTTCCTCAGAAGGCCCAGGAGGAAGACGTCGTCGAGTCGGATGACGCGGTGACCGTGAAGGAGCAGCCCCGGGCCCCCAGCGTCGCGAAGGCGCCGGTGGTGAGCGCTGCGCCCCGCATCGCGGCGGCCAGCCCCAGGAAGGCCCCTGCTGCGAAGGCGGCCGCGGCAGCCGAAGAAGACGAAGAGGAAGAGGCTCCGGCCGCGAAGGGCGGCAACAAGCGAGGTCAGATCCTCGCGGCGTACGAGAAGGGCAACGCAGAGGCTTCTCTCGATGCGGCGAAGAAGGCCGGCGACAAGGAGCTGAGCGACAAGCTGTCTCGCTTCATCGCGGCGTATGACGCAGCGAACGACGCGATGATGTCGAACAACGGCTCGGCGGCGATCGCCAACTTCCAGAAGGCGCTGCAGCTCGATGAAGGGCTGTCGAGCGGCTGGGGCAAGTACGGCGCGGAGATTCGCCGGCAGCTCTCGAACCTGTACGTGCTGGTCGGGTTGCAGTTCGTTTCCAACGGCGATCCGGAGAAGGCCAAGCAGGCGTTCCAGGGTGCGCTCAAGCACGACCCGAACAATCAGCGCGCGAAGGCGCAGATCGCCAAGTTGACTCCGGCGGCCGCGAAGTCTGCGGATGACGCGTTCGAGGATGAGCCTGCGGCGAAGCCGGCTGCGAAGAAGAAGGCCGCGACTTCGATCGACGACGCCTTCGGCGACTGAAGTCCCCCTCGCCCTGCGAAGCGGGGAGAGGGTCGGGGTGGTCGGGGTGAGGGGCCACTCAGCGTTTGACCGTGAGACCTCGCACGAAGAGCCACGCGTTCACCGCGGCGAAGAGCAGCACGAAGGCGAACATCGAGACCGCCCCGAAGTCCTTCCCGGGCGGCTCTTCGGCCATCAACAACCACTTCGCGCTCGCCCCACTCCACGCCTCGTGTTCCTTGAAGACGTCCTGGTACTTCTCTGCGTCTTCACGTGACAGCAACCGGCCGCGCGCGAAGAACGGGTTCTGCCTCGGCTGAGGCCGCTTGCCATCGGGCAGGCGCCGGTTCTCGTCTTCGAAGGTGACCCGCTTCACCAGCAGGTTGGTGTCGTTCAAGCCCAGCACCACGAAGCTGCCGTCGTTGTCCTGCACGTACCACCCACGCGCGGTGGGAATGCCGTGCACCTGCGCGTAGCGATTCGAGAGGGCGCGATCGAGGTGGTAGTCGCCTTCGGCCCCCAGCTCGATGGGCGTACGCGACGAGAAGAAGTACGCCGCGTCTTCCTTCATCCACCAGGCGAGCGTGAGCGCGGCCACGAAGGCCAACGCAGCCACCGGCGGCAGCAAGCCCACGCGCGGGCGGTTCAGATCACGTTCCATCTGGGCGATGAGCTTGTCTCGGTCGTCGCTGAGTTCGTTGGGCATGGCGCTCACATGGAAAACCCCGGCAGCGCATTCCGCGCAACCGGGGTCGTTGAAGCGTGAAGAGACTTCAGCTCACTCCACGAGCTTCTTGGGCTCTTCGACGACCTTCTTCTTCTTGTCCGGCTTCTCGGTGATCTCCGACATCTTGGGAGGGTTCTCCGGGATGTTGAAGATCTTCTTCAGGTCGTTCTCGATGTCCTGCTCGGTCACGCCCTTCGCGAAGGCGAGCTCTTTGATGAGCAGCGAACGCGCGGTGTCGAGCATCTTGCGCTCGCCGAACGAGAGGTCCTTGTCGCCCTTGAGCAGGTACAGATCGCGAAGCACTTCGGCGATCTCGAACACGGAGCCCGTCTTGATCTTCTCCATGTACTCCCGGTAGCGCCGGTTCCACGTGGTGGAGTCCACCGAGATGTCCTTCTCTTTGAGGATTGCGTAGACCTGACGCACGTCGTCCTCGGAGATGATCTCGCGCAGCCCGACCTGGCCGATCTTGTTGATGGGGATGAGGAACCGCCCGCCGTTCTTCTCGAGCATCTTGAGCACGTAGAAGGACTGGCGCTGGCCGGCCACCTCCGTGTGCTCGATGCCCACTACCTCGCCCACGCCGTGCCCCGGATAGACCGCCTTGTCGCCTGGCTTAAACATCTTCACCTCTAACTACGGGAAAGCACTCGGCTTTTTGATGCTTCAGGCCGAGCGCGGAGACCTCTTTATCACATCTGGGGGTTGACTACAAAAGCTCACATCCACGACGCTCCCGAGCGGGTGTGTGGCGTGATGGGGGTGGGTAATGGGCTGGTCGTGGTGGGCGCTGGGCAATCGCCCGGCCGTGTTTCCCGTGTTGGCAGGTCTGGTGGGCGTGGTCTTCGGACCGCTCGCCGAGCTGCCGTGGTTTTCGTGGCTGGTGCTGTGCGCACTCGCGCTCGTCGCGGCCTGGGTTCGAGGGGCACGCGCCGGTGGCGTGGTCGCGGGCCTGCTCGCGGCGCTGAGTCTGGGCGCAGGGCTGGGCGAGCTCACCGCTGACGTGCCCTTGCCGCCCACGGGCACGAAGGTCTCGCTGGAAGGTCAGGTGGAGACGGTCGGCGCGCATGGCTTCACGCTCAACGTCACGCAGGTCGACGCTGTTCCGCTGCGCTTCCGGGTGGCGCTCTCATCGGATCGCACGCCCGCGCTGCTGGCGGGGCAGTTCGTTCGGGTGGAAGCGAAGCTCAAGCCCCTTCAGGAAGCCGCCAACCCGGGCGAGTGGAATCGCAGCGAGTGGTCGTGGCGTCGGGGGCAGCCCGTCACCGGGAGCTTCTCCCCTGTCCGGCTGGTGGTGCTCACCCCGCCTGCTCGTTGGCGGCGCTGGCTGGCCGAAGAACACGCGGCCCTTTCTCACGACACGCACGCGCTGACGGAAGACGCGACCGCGGCGGCGTTGCTGCTCACGCTCTCGGCAGGTCAACGCGCTGAGCTGGGCGACGAGCTGGAAGATGCGTTCGCGCGCAGTGGGCTGGCGCACGTGCTCTCGGTGAGCGGGCTTCACGTGGCGGTGCTGGCGTTCTCGCTCTTCGGGGCGCTGCGCTGGTTGCTCACCCGCAGAATGCAGACGCGGCTGCGCATGACGGATCCGCGCGCGTACGCGGTGCCGCTCGCCTTGCCGGTGGTGTGGGCCTACGTGTTGTTCACCGGGTGGCAGGGGCCCGCGGTGCGCTCGGCGTTGATGTGTTGCCTGGTGCTCGGGGCGTGGCTGGTGCGGCGCCGGAGCGACCCGCTCAACGCCGTGGCACTCGCGGCGTTGGTGATGCTGGTGATCGATCCGGCGGCGCCGTTCGATCTCTCCACCCAGCTCTCGTTCCTCGCTGTGGCAGCGCTGGTGTTGTTGTCGCCCACCCTCCGCGCGGCGATTCCGCTGGCGCCTCCCTCACCTGCCACGCAGACGGGCTTGTCGCTGCGGCTCTCCCGGTGGAGAGAAGCCGCGCTGCAGACCTTCGCTGCCAGCCTCGCGGTCACCTTGACCACCGCGCCGCTGGTGTTGGCGGCGTTTCAGCGGGTGAGCCTGGCCGGGCTGGTCTCCAACGTCGTCACCTTGCCGCTGTCGGGCGTGCTCACCATCGTCGCCGCGGGCGGCGCTGCCCTGCACATCGCGTCGCCGGTGATCGCCGCGCCGGTGTTGTGGGTGGGTATTCAGCTCTCGAAGGTGTTCGTGTTCATCGCGCATACCTTCGCGGAGTTGCCAGGTTCGACGGCCGCGTTGCCGGCTGCCACGGGCGTGCTGCTGGCGGCGTGGTGGTTGGGGCTGCTCGCGCTGGTCTTCCTGAAGGGGCGCTGGCGGTGGTTGGCGCTCGCGGCTCCTGCGGCGTTGGTGATGCATCTGGCCGGGCCGCCTCGCAGTGATGCGCTCACCGTGACGTTCCTCGCCGTCGGGCATGGCGATGCAGTGGTGCTCAGCTCACAAGGACACCATGCGCTGATCGACGGAGGTGGTGTACCCAATGGTCACGACACCGGCCGACGGTTCGTCTTGCCGTTCCTGAGGCAGCAACGGATTACCCAGCTCGATCTCGCCGTGCTCTCTCATGCACATCCGGATCACGCGCTCGGTCTGATCAGCACGCTGGCGGAGCTGCCCGCTGCCCGTCTCTGGCTTCCGGCTGACGTGGGTGAAGGGCCGCTCGTGAGTGAGCTCATCGCGGCGGCGGGTGACGCGCAGATTGAAGAGCAGGAGAACGGTTCGGCTTCACTCAGGCTCGGAGCGGCGCGCCTCGAGGTGCTTGGGCCTCCGCTGGATCGTTCACAGCTGGAGGGCGAGAACGATCGATCGATCGTGCTGCTGGTGCGGCACGGGGAGGTGACGTTTCTGCTCACCGGGGATCTCGAGGCGGCGGGTGAAGCGGCGCTGTCGGTGGGCCCGGTCACGGTGGTGAAGGCCGCACATCACGGCAGCAATACGAGCTCGACGGAGGAGCTGGTGAAGCAGACCTCACCTCGGCATGTGGTGTTCTGCGTGGGGCGGCGGAATCGGTTCGACTTTCCCCGGGCAGACGTGGTGCGGCGATGGCGCGCGGCGGGGGCGACCTGTCACCGCACGGATGTCGACGGGGCGATCACGTTCACGAGCGATGGGCGCGACGTGACGGTGGAGACCTTCAATCCACCTGGCGAACGTCGAGCTCGTGGGTTCACTCGGTGAGCGCCTGCCCTGGGAGAGAGGGAGCTCAGGGCTGGATGTAGAAGTCTTTCAGCACGCCCATGTGCTGCGTGTAGATCGGAGCCCCCGTTTCACAGTCGCCGTATTGCGCGGGCGCGATGTCCGAGAGCGGCATGTAGACACGCGTGTCGATCACCGCCCCCGCATCGAAGGTCGTGGTGCCCAGCACCGTGGGGCGCTGCAGACGCGCGAGGCACGGCGAAGCGAGCACGTGATCGTAGGGCTTGTTCCGGTTGCCGCTGGTGCCTTCGTTGCCGAGATTGTCCACGGGGTGAGGGCCGGTGATGACGAACTCGGCAGCGAAGGTGGTGAGGCAAGGCTCGACGTTCTCGTCGCGGGTGTTGGTGTTGAAGTCGCCCCCGAGCAGCACGTACGAGTTTTCGGGAATGTTGGCGCGGATGAGCGCGAGCAGGTTGTTCGCCTCGTTGTTGCGCGCGCCCGCGCTCGAGGTGAGCAGGTGCACTGAGATCACCCAGAGGTCGTTGTCTCCGGGGATGTCGATCTGCGCCCAGACGAAGTTCCGATTCGAGACGAGCGTGTCCGTCCACTCGCCTTGATCGATGATCGGCCAGCGGCTGATCACCCCGTTGGGGATCGCGCCGCCGCCCACGCCCGCACCGCGGTTGTAATAAAACCCGCCGTCGAAGGTGGTGCGCACCATGGTGTTGATGTCGGTGGGCGAGCTCGAGCCGTAGTTGAACTCCTGGATCATCACGATGTCGGGGTCGGTCCCCTGCATGATTCGGATGCCGTGGCCCGGCGTGTAGCTCTGGTTGGGTCCGGTGGTGAGGTTGGCGGCCATCGCACGCACTCTGAAAGGGGCCCCGATGCCGCTCGGCACGGGACAGAAGTCCGGGCCTCCGTCGAACCCGGCGTCCGGCACACCCGCGTCGAAGCCGGCGTCGAACCCGGCATCCAGACCGGCGTCCAAACCTGCGTCGAATCCAGCATCCGGTGCGCCCGCGTCGGGTTGGCCTACATCGACCTCACCCGCGTCGAAACCAGCATCGAACTCGACACCTGCATCTTCCACCGACGCGTCGGGAGCGCCCGCATCAGGCAGCGGCTCAGGACCGCAGTTGCAGGACGAACCAACGGCGAGGAACACCAAAACGACCGCGCGCTTCATGAGGCGCGCAGCGTATCAGTCGTCGAGGGTCGGTGGACGGGCTCGGCGCCGGGCCACCACGATCAGGAAGATGAGCGCAGCCAGGGCACCCGCTCCGCCGATGATCAACCACGGGGGGCCGTCTTCTGCGGCGGCAGGCGCAGCAGCAACTGGGGCCGGAGTCCCCGCGTCGACTGGGGCCGCCACGACCTCAACCGGGGCGCCCGCGTCGATGGGCTCGGGGACCCCGGCATCGGTCGGCTCGGCCACGGCTACGGCAACCGCGCCTGCATCGGCCGCAGGTTCGACGGCGACCACTGCAGGCGGGTTCTTCGCGTCCAGCGCGGCCTGAGCGAGGCGCCTCTTCTCTTCGGCCGCGTCGAGGGCTGCCTGCCTTTTCGCTTCATCAGCGGCGCGCTTCGCTTCGAGCGCCTCAGCTGACTTCTGCTTCTTCGCTTCGGCCGCATCGAGGGCCGCTTGCTTCTTCGCCTCAGCCGCGGCGCGTTTGGCTTCGAGGGCAGCGGCCGCCTTTTCCTTCTTCGCAGCGGCAGCAGCCGCTCGGGCCTCGAGCGCTGCAGCGGCCTTCTGCTTCTTCGCTTCGTCCGCCGCGCGTTTGGCTTCCAGCGCGTCTGCCACCTTCTGCTTGTTCGCTTCGTCGGCCAGGCGCTTTGCTTCAGCGGCTGCGGCGGCCTTCTGGGTCTTCTCCTGCGCGGCGACCTCGGCCAACTGCTCCGCGGTGGGCCCGGCGACACCCGCGTCGACCACTGCGATCACCGGCTTGGGCATCGCGTCGGGCATCTTCCCGTCATCGAGCGTGGCGATCATCACCGGCTGAGCGGGCAGCGCGAGCTTGAAACGTTTGGCCACTTCGGTCTGCTTTTCGTCGCGCGTCGGCTTGACCTGCACCCGCACTTCGATGCCGGAGTTCACGTCGAAGGAGACGTCGCCGCCCACCCTCCACTTGTGTCCGCCCTCGTCGCTCAAGACCACGCTGGCGTTGTTGTAGAAGACCACCAGCACCTTGACGGTGTGTTTGCCCGGCGTGACGTCACCGTTCCAGATGAGGTGCGTGCCGTCGTCCGACAGTTGGCTGAGCAGCGGCGTACGCAAGCTGCGGCCGTCGAGCTCGAAGCTGGCCTCTTCGATCTTGTAGTTGGGATCTTCGAGGCCGATGAAGTCGATGCGCACCTTGGTCGGCTGCTTGCCCACCATCTGCGTGAGCTGGCGCTCGAGCTCTTCTCGCGCGGCTTTGGCCTTCGCATCTTCTGCTGCGGCTGCGACGGAGATGAACAGCAAGAGCAGACAGGCGAGGCGCTTGAGCATGCGTGCGGGGGGTTCTGGCACGGAATGATTCGGCTCTGAAGCTCGACAAGAAAAGAGGGAACGACACTGCGGGCGAGCGTTAGTCTTCGCAGCCAAGAGGTGTCTTGATGAGTCTCAGCGTCCTGACTCCGCGCCCTGGCTGAGCCGACGAACGAGGTGGAAAGAGGCTCTTCGACACTTCCACGGCTCTCGGTGAGCGACGAGCATTCACAAAGTACGGCAAAAATCCCAGTCTACATAATCACTATTATCCAACCTACTTGCTATACCGGACGACTTAAGGATAACTGAACGCAGGGCTCAGTCAAATTCTCTTCTGCGAAGCTCCTCGTGAGCCGCGCACTTGCTCTTCGCCGGCGTCAGCAGCACGGCCAGCAGCACGGCCAGCAGCACGGCCAGCAGCACGGCGTCAGCAGCACGGCGTCAGCAGCACGGCGTCAGCAGCACGGCGTCAGCAGCACGTATGGCTGCGCCGGTTTCAAGAGGTCCGCGGTCACTTCGTTGGCCGGTTTTGCCTCTCCGGGGTCGCCAGAGTCGGTGGTCACTTCATCGGCCGGTTTTGTTTGACCGTCCCCACCGCCCAGGCGCTCGAACGGCCACGCCCTGCAGCCTTCAGGTAGTCGCTCGCCGTCTCTCGGCGTACGCCCGTCTCGGTCTCAACCCAAGTGAGCGTGGAGCCACGGGTCCCTGCCTGTTGCCCCCGGAGCGCTGGCCGCTGCGGGCCCATCGCGCCCTCGTCCGCGGTGGACCTCTGACGGCTGCGGTGACCGCGAACGTCAGGTCGCGCAGATCATCTTGATGACTATGGTCTGATCGTCCGCACGGCGGCGGCACTGGTTGCCGAAATGAACCCTCGCCGTGGCGCCGTCAGCGCCGCGCGAGAAGTTCACGATGCCCTCATTGGCGATGGTGCAGTTCTGCACCTCTCCCGTCTTCCGCGTGATTACGAACTGCATCAGCCGCCCCCGCCTGGTGTTTGAAGCTCGAGTCGAGGCGTGCGCGGTAGACGGCGATGCCTTCGCGCCAGTCGTCGGTCGCCCCGTTGGTTGAGGAAAGCCTTCACGAAGAGGCAGGACCCAGCTCTCGCCCCCTGTCGTGCGAGGGTGAGCGGTTGAGCTCGCACCCGACTGACGCGTCCGTAGGGCTCATACTCTCCGCCTCCGGAAACTTACTTGACCTCGTCGACATGAGGTCGCGTGGCGTTGTCGGAGAGCTGGGGGCCTACAGAGGCGCTTCGAGGAAGGCCGAACACCTCAGGATTAAGGTACTTCCCTCGTGCACTTGCCGGCTTCAACTCCTCGACAATGATGGGCTTTGCAAGAGCTGCAGCATCGATCCGGACGCCCGTCACCTGCCAGGACACGCGCATTCCTGGCTGTCCGCCCGCAATCGTAAATCTCGAATGAGAAATCTCGTCCTTGATGTACAACATCCCTGGCGCACCGATGGGGGTTAACTGGTACCGAAAGTCAGCGTTAAGTGCCTCAAAGTAGCCCGGAAGCACAACCGTTGCCTGCCCGGATCCGTCCAAGGTCACCACGCCGTCGTAAATGTTCTTCATTTCGGGAGATTCAACAAAGGAGTGACTCAGGTACTTGTTAGCAGGGTCTTGAGGATGATCGATCCGGAATGTGCCGTAGGTCTTTGACAACGTGCCAGAGACGTGGACATTGCCGTAAAAAAAGCCAGCGAACCCGGATGCGTTACTATTATCGCCCATGACGCCAGTTCCGGAACCACTTGCCCGGCCTACGGTCCCGAACCCGCCAGAAAAGTTTTCGCCATACAATCCGCTTGCGCCGCTTGAATACGACTTACCGGTCACGCCATTTACTGCCTGCGATTGCGAGTAAATCCCAGTTTGCTTAAGGCTACTAGCAAAGATGGCATTTCCCGTTGCGCTCGACCCGCCGCCGTAATTATTGTAAACATAAAGACCGTATCCGTCCGGCCAACTAGACATGGCCCGGACTCCAGTTCCACCCGCGGCTTGAACGCCAGTTGAACTCACCATGTTGTATCCTGTGGCATTGATTCCTGTGAACCCAGTGGCCGAAATCGCAATGTTGTTGTTATTGCCGAACGCCCGAAACTTTCCGGCGATGCAAGAATCCGTAAGAGGGTCGACACACTGCTGAAACACGTCGATGCCACTCCCGCCGCTTGACACCTCGCCCGTCAAAGTCATTCCGTAGTTTGAAAATTGCATATCCATGCCGTGTCCGATTGCCGCCACTTGGATGGCCGGAAACGTCCCGCTATTTGAAACCAGAAGCGGCGTGGCGTCATTTGCGTTTCCGAGGAAAGCTGCGACGCCGCCCGTGCCGACGTTTTCAAGACGCAAGAGCGTGTTTACACTAGAAGCATTGGTGTAATCGGGCACTTGCAATGCCAGCGCAGTACCCGCCAACACAAAAAATGAAATCAACGCACCACGAAATCTGTTTGATTCTAGCAAGATGATCACATCCCCATTTGAGTAAGAAGCGACTATTCACGCCGGGCCGCACCCGTCCAGACACCTGGAAGAGCAGCGGCCCGCCCAATCGCACCAGCGTCCAGCGACACATCCAAGGACTCGCCGCGACCGGTAAACATCGTCAACGTACCGGAGCTCAGTGTCAGCCCCCACCCATCGCGCAGCCCAGTATCAACAATTATTCCAGACGACCCGGAGGTCAGATTCACCCACCGAATTAATTCAGTCCCTGCTTGCGACGGCGATGATGCAAACACATTTTCTCCGTCAGATGCGACGTCGCCAGACGTTGCAAAGAGAGCAAGCGGAGTTTCGGTCTGGGTTTCGAGGTTAAATTGGAAGAGCGTGGCACTGCCACCAATTAGAATGCCCCCATCCACAAGTGTATCGAGCCCGTTGCAGTTCTGCGAAAAGCTGTGCAACAGACGCGCGTGACCGGTCTCGGGGTCGATAAGGAACAATCCGTTTCCGATACCTCCAACACCTAGCAAACTCCCGTCACCAAGTATTCCGATATCCTTCATGCTCACGGGCCTCTGAAAAATGTCGCGGAAGTCAGCTAGCTTCAAGGGTGAGCCGCCGTCCGAGAGAAGGTACAGGGAGGAGTCGGTACTCAGATAAGTTTGTCTTAAATTTGCCAGTGGGCATTGCGTACCACGCATCGGGCATCGAGCCGCTGAACGGCCAATGGCCGAAATCTGGTCAATAATCGTACCATTGGCCGAGATGACGAGCTCCGCTGGGTAGCTTCGTTCGAACGCATGGGGGGTGAAGGACAGTTTGAATTCACCGATGCCTCCCGGTGAGAGGGGCATAGACCTCGAGCGCGTACCACTGCTTGTAGTGGTTGAGGTCGACTCGAGACTGAATGCGCCCGCCGGGTCCACAACATCGAGCGAGATTACGCATTCGCTTCCCTCTTCAAGAAACAGTGACATTCGCACTGACACTGTAGTGTCGACCTCAGCGAATCCTGCATCAACACTTCGCCCGAAATTAATTGGTGAAATTGAACAGGGCAAAAAGTGGCCGCCGTCGAACGGCGACGGGGTCGCAGCTTGCACAAACAGCCTCCCAGTTTGTCCATCTGCTTCAAGCACTAAGGCCGAAGGTTCAGCGCAGCGAAAGGTGGAAACCGAATCCGCCCCGACTTCGACGCGCACTTCAGACTGGAAGTCACAACGACCTTGAATGAGCCGTGACGAGAGAAGCGCGGACGATTTTCCGAGTTGGCGGAAATATACTTCTGTAGGAGATGCGGCCTCAAGCTTCGCCCCATGCAAGTCTAGCCACTCACCCAGTCCCAAACGCACTTGGATTCTAGAGGCTACTGGTTGGACAGAAACGCTGCTGCACGACAAGAACACGAGAACCGTCGTGATCACCGCAGTCCTAAAGTGCACTAGTTGCTCCGCCTCCGAATCTGAGAATAGGCCCGTAGTTGACTGGCCGGGAGGATACGTGACATCTCGAAGTCTGTCTTCCGACGCTCCTCAACAATACTGTGGTAGAAGACTTTTCCATCTAGGTATCGAGCCTGTACTGCATCTTCCTCAAGGAGACGTGCTGTGAACGCCTTCTCTTGATCTGGGTTAAGCGAGATTTCTTTCTGAACGAAACGAACTCTCTCAACGACTGTGGGCTTTTTCGGCGCCTCAGGTGCAGCGACAGCACGCCCAGTCACAAGTGCCGACGGCGCGTTAGGCGAAACGGTGGGCGGACTCAGCGCGCTCAGCGGACTTTGAAATCCCCTTTCAAGTTGTTGAACGCGAGCGTCAAGCTCGCTGACTCGGCGGCCACTCTCCTCGCAAAGATTTCGAGCCTTGGCTGACGCAGACGAATCATCTGGTCTATCGCGAACTGAGAGAACAATCGCGACCATGGACACAGCAAGACTAGCAACCGAAACGAAGCGTTCCATGCCTCAGTTTACGGTTAGACGACAAGGTTGGCAATAGCGGCCACTGGCCCTTCCTTCGGTGCTGGTGAGTGGCTGCAGTCATTGAACTTGGGCTCGCGCTGCTGCTCGAGCCCAAGTTCCCAAGAACGACGGGAAGCGAATTCGACGAGTGACAGCTCTTCTTGCCCGACGCCGTTTGACGGCGCGCGCGCGCGCGCGCGCTGCATCACCTTGACCACCGTCGATCGAGTCGCGCCGCAAAGAAGGCTGGCAGCACTCCGTTGGGGGATGTCCCTCTCCGACGTAGCCAAGGAGATGAATGGCCACAAGCGCGTGACGCTTGAGGCCGACCAGGACTCCATCCGCGCTCAACTCGAAGCAGCCGAATGGCTCACATGGCGGTGGCCGATCACGAAGCACGTGTTTCGTGCTTCTTTGTGAGCTGGCGGCTGGCTCAGGTCATGGTGGCGATTCCCGAAATCAAAGCAGCCGATCTCATTGGACTTCTGGGCACGAGGTACGGAACACCTGGAAGGGTCACCAACTGGAATCTGGTTTGGCACACGCAGGAAACAGTCGTTTCCGCCGAGTGGGGAGTGGTGGGCGGAAAAATCTCGTACGTGTCGAAGGTCCTCAAGGACGACCTCGAGGCTTCGGTCGAGCTATGGAGATCGCGGCGTGCCAAAGATCTGTAGCCTGCGGTGTGGGCGAGGGACCGAGCCGCGACGACGTTCGCTGAACAACTCACCAGCACAACGCAGCTCGAACAGTGCTTCGAGCGTGACCGCGAGCTGGGAAACATAAGTAATGCTATCTGAACTCAACAGGAGACATACTCGACGAGAGACCTCCCAATATCCCTGCCCCGGTCCAACCGTCCAACTTGGAGCGGCCGACCGCGCCTCAGCTCAGCAGAGCTTGGCTCGGAACGAGCGTGAAGTTCGAGCCATTTCCTCTCGGCCTTGGGCGACAATTGCGGCTGCCTTGCTCAGCCTGGTTCCGCGACCCGCGCGCCGAAGAGCCGGTTGACTGACTCGAGCAGCTCGTCGGTCACCTGCACCTTGAGGTTGGTGTTGCCCACCAGCGCCTCTGCTTCACCGGGCATGTGGAGCGCCACCGCGATCGGCGTCGCGCCCGCGTGCTTCTTGGCGATCACCGCCAGCTGCGCGAGCTTCTCATCGGTCGCCATGTCGACGTGCAGCCGCAGCTCGAGGCGTTTGACGCGCTTCTCGCGGACCTCCTTGAGCGACTGAATGTCGTCGACGATCAGCTCAGCCTGCGGGTTCTCTTCATCACGGCTCATCTGCACCGTGCCGCTCACCAGCAGCGCGTCGTCGCTCTTGAGCAGGTGCTCCCACTGCTCGTAACCGGGCTTGGGGCCACCCTTCCCCCACTTACCGGTCTTCGGATCCATGAACGAGCGGCCGCCTTCTTTTCCGGGGAAGACCACCAGCTCCACCGAACCCGAGAGATCTTCCAGCGTGACCCAGGCCATGCGTTTGCCCGTCTTGGTGGGCCGCTCGCGCATGACCGACACGATGCCAGCGATGGTGATCTTCTCGTCGCGCCGCGCGCGCTGCACCGAGGTGATGGGGCGGGCGTAACGCTTGAGCTCCTTCTGGTACGCGTCGAGCGGGTGGCCCGACACGTAGAAGCCGATGGCCGCCTTCTCGGCAGACAACTTCTCCTTCTCCGTCCACGGCTCGGTCACCGCGTAGTCGTCACGCGCGCCTTTGCCCGGGGCCGCGGTGGGCGCCAGCATGCCGAACAGGTTCGACTGACCGACCAGCGCGTCACGCTGCGTCGAAGCACCCCGCTCCAACGCGATCGGCACCGAGTCGAACAGCTGCTTGCGGTGACGCTTCTCGAAGTCGAAGGCGCCCGCCATCACCAGCGCTTCCATCGTCTTGCGATTGACGCGGCGACCGTCGACGCGCTCGCAGAAGTCGAAGAGCGAGGTGAAGTGCTTGGTCTTGCGCGCCTCGAGGATCGCTTCGATGGCCGACTCGCCCACGCCCTTGATGGCGCCCAGGCCGAAGCGGATCTTTCCTTCGATCGCTCCGAACGCGAGATCCGACTCGTTGATGTCGGGCGGCAACACCTGCACGCCGGCCTGGCGCGCCTGGGCGATGTAGAGCACCACCTTGTCGGTGTTGTCCTTTTCGCTGGTGAGCAGCGCCGCCATGAACTCCACGGGGTAGAGCGCCTTGAGCCACGCCGTGTGAATGGTGATGAGGCCGTAGGCGGCGGAGTGCGACTTGTTGAAGCCGTACTGCGCGAACTTCTCCATCAGGTCGAAGACGCCACCAGCGATCTTCAAATCGACCTGCAACTTCTCAGCGCCCTGCAGGAACAAGGAGCGCTGCTTCTGCATCTCCTCGGCCTTCTTCTTCCCCATCGCGCGGCGAAGAATGTCTGCGCCACCCAGTGAGAAGCCGCCCAGGGCCTGGGCGATCTGCATCACCTGCTCCTGGTAGACGATGACGCCGTAGGTGTCCTTGAGCGAGGGCTCGAGGCTCGGGTGCGGGAAGGTGACCTTCTCCTTGCCGTGTTTCCGGTCGATGTAGACGTCGACCATCGTGCGGCCGTCTTCGAGCTTCTGATCGAGCGGACCTGGCCGGTAGAGCGCGCCGGCGGCGATCACGTCTTCGAAGCACGACGGCTTCATCTTCATCACCATTTCGGTGAAGCCCGATGACTCCATCTGGAAGACGCCGGCCGTGTCGCCCGCGCTGATCAGCTCGAAGGTGCGCGGGTCGTCGATCGGAATGGTCTCGCGGGTCAGCTGCTTGTCGGCCGGCAGCTTGCGATTGACCAGGTTGATCGCGTTCTGAATGACGGTGAGCGTCTTGAGGCCGAGGAAGTCGAACTTCACCAGGCCGGCTGCTTCCACCTCGTCCTTGGCGAACTGGGTGACCAGGGTGGTCTCACCCGAGGGCCGGTAGATCGGCACGTACTCCCACAGCGGCTTGTCGGCGATCACCACGCCGGCCGCGTGCATGCCGGCCTGGCGGTTGAGCCCCTCGAGGGCCATGGCCACCTCGAGCACGTCTTTGCTGGTGATCGACTTGCCATCGACCTCGGCGAACTGCACCGGGTTGTCGATCATGTCCTTGAGGCGGGGCTCAGCGACCATCTCCTTCTCGGGGTCGCCGAAGATGGCCTGCTTCAAGGTGATGCCGAGGATCTCGGGCACCAGCTTGGCGAGGCGATCGCCTTCGGAGAACGGCAAGCCGTACACCCGGCACACGTCACGCAACACGCTCTTGGCCTTGAGCTGACCGAAGGTGATGATCTGGCCGACGTTGTTGTGGCCGTACTTCTCCTGCACGTAGGTGATCACCTCGTCGCGGCGGTCCTGGCAGAAGTCGATGTCGAAGTCGGGCATCGACACGCGCTCGGGGTTCAGGAAACGCTCGAACAGCAGGTTGTACGGAATCGGGTCGAGGTCGGTGATGCGCAGCGCCCACGCGACGATCGAACCTGCACCTGAACCACGGCCCGGCCCCACGGGGATGCCGGCTTCTTTCGCCCAGTTGATGAAGTCCTGCACGATGAGGAAGTACCCGGCAAAGCCCATCTTGTTGATGACCGCGGTCTCCATCTCGAGCCGCTGCATGTAGAGGTCTTTGTCGACCGGATAGTTGAGCTCGGTGAAGCGCTTCTCGAGCCCCTTCTTCGACAACGCCGCCATGAACGAGTCGGGCGAGTAGCCGTCGGGCACCTTGAAGGTGGGCAGCATGGGCTTTGCGAGGATGCTGTACTCCTCGACCATGTCGCTGATGCGCATGGTGTTGGAGACCGCGTCAGGCACGTCAGAAAAATACGCCTGCATCTCCTCCGGCCCGCACACGTAGAGCTTGTCGGTGCTGTGCCGCATGCGCTTGCTGTCGGTGAGCGTCTTGCCCGACGCGATGCACATGAGCAGCTCGTGCGCGCGCGCGTCTTCCTGCTTGATGTAGTGCGCGTCAGCAGTGGCCACGAGGGGGATGTCGACGTCCCGCGAGAGCTGCTTCAGGTTCTCATTGGCCTTGTTCTGCTCCTCCATCCCGTTCCACTGCACCTCGAGGAAGAAGTGGCCCGGCTCGAAGATCTCTTTGTATTCGAGGGCCGCGCGCTTCGCGTGATCCATGTCACCGCGGAACGCAGCGCTCGTGACTTCACCACCGAGGCACGCGGTGAGCCCGACCAGGCCCTTGCTGTGATCCTTGAGCACCTGCTTGTCGATGCGCGGGTGGTAATAGAACCCGTCGAGGTACCCCATCGACGAGAGGTAGCGGAGGTTCTGGTAGCCCTCCTTGTTCTTCGCCAGGAGGATCAGGTGATTGGCGATCTTCTCGGTGCGATCCGCCCTGCCCTTGGGCCCCGCGACGTAGGCCTCCAGCCCGATGATGGGCTTGAGCGAGGCCTCCTTGGCCTTCTTGTAGAAGTCGACCGCGCCGAACATGTTGCCGTGATCCGTCACCGCGACCGACTTCATCCCCTTCGCCGTGACCGTCTTGATCAGGTCCTTCATGCGGATCGCTCCGTCGAGGAGCGAATAGAGGGTGTGCAGGTGAAGATGCGTAAACGACATTGATTTTCCCCTCGGCGGGTCGGCAGGAGCTGAACGCTCTTTCACCACCGATCTGAGGAGGGGATCAACGGGCTATTTGGAGGGACCTCGGCCCTAAGCGACCGCTTCGACGGCGCCACCAAAATAGCGCCCAATCGACTCGAGGCTCGCCGAGGGGAAGACGCCGATGAGCTGCTCGGCTTGCTGGCGGAACTCGCGGCGCAGGTGCTCAGGGGCGCGCAGCGACCACTCCACGGCGCTGACCAGGGAGAGCGCCGTGGTGACGTTGGCCGCTGGGCTGCCGCGGAGAGGCAAGTGGTTCAGGGCGACCGCTTCGATCAACGAGGCAGGCAGGTTCCAACGCGCGAGCAGCTGAGCCCCGATGGTGGCTGCCGTACAACCAAGCCGCTCTTCCTGAGCCACCCAGGGGAGCACGCCGGCTTCCGTGCGGCGATCGATGGCGGTGGCGTCGATGGGCAACCGGGCGATCACCAGCAACTGGCCCACGTCGGCCAGGATGCCCGCCACGAACGCCTGCTCGGCCAACGCCGAGCGGCCCAGCAGCTCGCGCATGGCGTACGCGCGCAGCAACGCCTCATGCTGCAGGAGCAGCGCCCTTTTGCCGCGCGCCAGGCCCTCGAACACCTCGACGGTGAGCACCAGGTTCTTGAGCGGCATGATGCCTAAGTAGCGCACCGTCTCGCGCACCGAAGACACGCGCCGGGGCAGGCCGAAGTACGCCGAGTTGATGATGCGCAACACGGCGGCGGTGATGGCGGGATCACGCTCGACCACCGCGGCCACCGAATCCATCGAGACCTCGGGATCCTGTGCCATCGCAGCGATCTTCGAATAGGTCGCCGGCAACGGGGGCAGATCACCCAACTGGCCGACCACCACCTTGAGGCGTTCGGAGGCGAACGAGTCGATCACCGTGGCCGTGCGCTCCACCAGATCGAAGATCAGCGCGGGCAGGATCGGCTTGCGCATCACCTGGTGACTGAGGGCTTGCAGCCGGCTCACCACCTCGGGCTTCAGGTCGGGGGCCGCCAGCACGGTACGGGTCACGCGGGGAAAACGTTGCTTGAACGCTCCCAGCAAGGCCTCCACGCCGGGAAGCGAGGCTTCACAGATCAGCGCATCGATTTCTTCTGCCGCCGCCAGGGCCTCCGAGGCCTCGCGTACCAGGCGGAGCTCCCACGCGTTGGCGTAGCTCCGCAAAGAGCGCCGCATGCCCTCGGCCACCTGTTCATCCGACTCCAAGACCATCACCCGGCGCACGCCACTGACCGCTGCAGGTGGCGGGCCGAAGCGGACCCCGCGCGATCAGTCGACTCGAGCGGAGTCGCCGCTGACTTTGAGGTCGAGGCAGACTCTCTTCCACATCACCTTCAGCACCTCACATCATCAGGTCAGCACGAGCCCCGTGTGAGGGTTGCTCCCGAAAGGCTGGAACGGGAGGTTGGTGAGCCGGGCGAGGTAGGCCCAGAGCCCCAGGCCCTGCGGCGTACCGGGTGAGAGCCGCACGTCGGCGTCGACCCGGCCGGTGGTGCCCACCCGCACGTTCTTGCCGATGACCGTCGCCGAGACCCCAG
Organism: Archangium sp.; assembly: GCA_030695565.1. GTDB lineage: Bacteria > Myxococcota > Myxococcia > Myxococcales > Myxococcaceae > Archangium_A. The sequence goes on along the minus strand of JAUYRZ010000020.1, from coordinate 2,947 downwards.
CCGCGTGATCCGAGCCCGGGAGGCTGCGCGCGAAGTCACCCATGATCACCACGTTCACGTTGCGGCGGCTGTCAGCCACCATGCGGTTGATGAACACGCGCAACGACGGGAGGATCCGATCGTTCATCATGGTGCGCACGTTCGAGCCGTCGCGATCGCCGTGCGTGTCCCAACCGCCGTTGACCGCCACGCACACGTTGGCGCCCGCTTCGATCATCACCTCTGCCGCGGCGACCTGGGTGGTGAAGTTCGTCACCGCGGTGGTGGTGGGCGAGAAGCCGTACGCGTTGGCCAGGTTGACGTAGTTGTACGACTTCACCGGTTTTTGCAGCGTCTCCACCGCCGCGCCGTAACCCTCGCCGAGGGTCTTGGTGAGCCGCGGGCTGTTCACCAACGTCTTGGCCGACATGAAACGGGAGGCGGCGATCGCGCGCTCGGCGATGCCCCGATCCGGCACGGTGGCGTCGGTGATGCCGCCCAGCGCGGCGATGGTGCTCTTCATGTCGTTGATGGTCTGCAGGCTCACCCCGTTCTCCGGCTCCCGGCCCCCGGGCATGCCCTGCCCTCCGAGCTGCACGCACTTGATGGCGCCCTCCCCGCCCATCGCGGCGGCCAGTTTGATCGCCGCGTTCGAGTTGCCCGCGGTGAAGCAGTGATCCTGCGCGGCCTCGTGACCGGTGATGCCGTGGCGGACGCCCACGGTGGCCATGTGCTCGAGCGCGAAGGCAGGCAGGTTGCCGAACGTCGGCCCGTCGACCACCAGCCCATTTCCCAACATGCGCTGATTGGAGCCGGTGACGCCGAACGTGCCTTCGCCGGCGAAGCTGTCAGCACTGCCGAAGAGCGCGTTGTACCCGCCGTTCAGAAACACCACGAGCAGCGCTGCTTTCTCCGGGGCTTCCTGCGCGAAGGCGGTCGAGGGCCACAACCCCAGGCGCGCCGCGGTGCCTGCGCCAGCCAACCCAGCCATGCCCTGCAACCACTGACGACGGGAGAGACGGTTCATGGTGCGGGCCTTTCAGAACGTGAGGAAGTCAGACGCGGTCAACACCGACGCGCAGCCGTGAGCCCAGCGGCGGCGCACGCTCGTCTCGCTGGTGGAGTAGATGCCGATGACGTTGGCGCAGGCCTCGAGCTCCGGCCCCATCGCGGTGCGGCCCCAGAACTTCTTCGCCCACGTCGTGCACTCGGTGCGGGCGGTGTCGATGGTCGGCAGCTGGGCGTATTGCGTGGGTTGGGAAGTGAGCGTGAGGCAGCCCTGAAAGGCGATGCGGTACGCCTGGTACAGGCTCACCGCGTTCGGATCGGTCCTGGGGTACCAGCGTGCCGGCGTGAGGCCGAAGGTCGACTCCGATTGGGCGAGCAGCTCAGGCGTGTTGCCCAGCACGCGCACGTATTCGGTCTGCAGCGCCGCGAAGGGCTTGGTGCGCGCCCGCTCGAGGCCCACGTCGGCTTCCTTGCGATCCTGGGTGAGCTGTTGCCCGCCGAAGCCCACGTAGGCGCGGCCCGATTCACACAACGCGACTTCCGGGGCGGTGACCTTCGCGCCCGCGAGCGGCGTGGCGTCGATGGGGAGAATGTCTTCTTTCGAGGTCTGCACCGCTTCGATCTCCGCCTCGCAACCGGTCATGCAGACCAGCACTCCGACGATGATGCTCGTGCGCGTCATGGCGTGGCTCCTCACTGGCAATACGAAGGGTCGGTGGCGACAATGGCGAGCGCAGCCTGCATGGTGCCCTCTGCCCGGAACGCGTCGATGCAGCGGTCGAACAACGGGCCCTCACACGAGAGCTCGTTGCGGCCGTACAGAAACTGGAAAGCGAGGCGGCAGACGCGGAAGTCGAAGGCCGCACTGTTCACCAGCGCGTTCATCAGCTCGCGATCGGTGGAGACCGTCTTCCCGAGCAACTGCTGCGGGCCCGCGGTGGGCGCGGTGAAGGTGATGGTGTCTCCGGTCTGCACCTTCTTCGTCAGCACGCTGGCCACGCGGTCGAGCGCGAACCAGCCGTCGAAGTGGCAGCCGCGGCAGGCGCCGTTCTGCCGCCCCGTCGCGGAGAAGTCAGCGCCCGGGGTCTGCACCGCCGCGTTGAGCTTGAGACCGGTGGTGTTGTTGAGGATGCGGTAGGCGGTGGCCAGCTTCACGCCGTCTTCTTCGTTGCCCGCGTAGCGCTCGAGCCACGCCTTCGAGCGGTAGAAGCCCAGCCCGTTCACGTCATCGCGCACCTGCACCTGGCCGTTGACCAACGCCACGTCGTACGGGCCGATGAAGAGGTCTTTCCAGGGCTTGCCGTTGACCAGCAGATGACGGGCGAGGTGGTAGGTGGCGTCGTCGATCGAGTTGGTGCCGGGCGTGTCGTTGAAGGTGGTGTTGATGAAGCGGGCGAAGCGTTCGATGAACGCGTCTGACTCGAGCAACGCATCGACCTCGAGTTGAGGGTTGGCAGCGGAGAGCAGCGCGGCGCTGGGGCTCTTGCCGGTCAACGCGATGCCGAGCCGCACGGCGCAACGTTCAGCGCGTTGCGGGTCGACCGGCCCGCCGACTTGCGTCTGCGCGGAGGCCGCGCTCGTGAGCACCACTGCCAGCACTGCGATGAGTCCGCGCATCTCGCCTCCTCGGGTGAAGTCGAGGTGCGACAAAGCAACCCATGTGCCTCGGAGTGCAGAAGGTGCACACCCGGTTGGAGCGCTTTGGTTCTGCGCGTTTAGGGTGGTGTGTATGCAGCGCGTACATGTGCACTGCCGTGTTCATGGGACTGAGGGCGCTCCGCGCTTGAAGCGCAAAGGTGTGACGAGGCCCTCACCCCCACTTAGCACTACTGCGGTGAGAGGCCCGCGGGCGTGATCGACCACTCGGAGATGCAGGCTGTAAATCGCCTCTGCGAGCTGAGTTCCTGATCGCGGTTTTGTCCCTCTTGCTCGGCGTTTCGCTCGGTGATCGAAGGCGTGC
>JAUYRZ010000008.1 GCA_030695565.1 Archangium sp. | reverse complement strand
CGATTGCGCCGCCGCCTCCGCCCGTCGCGCCGCCGCCACCGCCCGTTGCGCCGCCGCCACCGCCCGTCGCGCCGCCGCCTCCGCCCGACGCGCCTCCGCTACCGCCACCCGACGCGCCTCCGGTCCCGCCCTCTCCGCCGCCCGATCCCGGGTCGTTGGGAGAAGAGCAGCCCGTCGCCAGGCTCCACGTAAGGAGGACTGTCAGCAGTGCTTTGACGCTCATGCCTCGAACGATGGAGCAAGAACCAAGCTCACCTGATCCTCCGAGCCACCCGCGCAAGACGGGCGCCCCCCCCGCAGGGCAAGCGCCTCCGCGAAGAAGAAGATGAACAATTCCGGAGTTCGAAATTGATGTGGAAATTTCTCTGCACTGCGGGAAATGCGGGAAATCACTGAGCATGATCAGCCCCTCGCCCTGATGGTGGGCTGGAAGGGCGAACGCGTCGGCAAGGATCAGGTCGTGCATCTGAGCTCGGTCGACCTGCGCGACGTGCTCAGAGGTCTGGGACAACCTTGTCGAGTTCGCTGCGTCTCCGGGCGTGATCGGCCTGGGGAGCACCAACGAACTGCCTGAAGGCTCTGCTCGTCGATGGCGAGGCGCCCGCCGGAACGTGCAGTGCCCCTGCGGCAGCGGCGAAAAGTTCAAACGCTGCAGCGCGACCTGAACTCGATTGCGCATGGCTGGGACCTCAGGGGTCTCCACCGATAGCCATGATTGCCCCCGCGCTCGCCCTCGTCCTTGCATCCAACCTCTCGGTGAAGGTGGTCTCCGTCGATTTCGCCTACCCGTACTTCGGAGAGCCGGGAAACACGTGCCAGCGCGGCAGCGTCTACATCCGCGCGGTCGCCGACACTCAGGATGGCCGCTCGCCGACGCCGGTGGTGGTGCGGCTGGAGGATTCCGCTGGCCTGACGCCAGGCAGCGAAGCGGTGCTCGATGTCCGCCGCGCAGGAACCGGCCGTGACGGCACGGTGGTGTATTGCTCGGCGGGTCGCCAGGCAGCAGCGCCTGCTCCGGTGCCGCCTCCGTTTCCCGCTGCCGAGCCGCTGCAACCCGTCGAGTCTTCGCAACCTGCTCCTGCCGTCGACACCTCAACGAAGCCCGCAGGCAGCGGTTGCACCGCGCGACTCTTCAACATCATCAAGAAGCCGCTGGGCGAGAAGAAGTTCGGCCCGTCGGAGTTCGAGGAAGCCGAGCTCGGCGCGCCGGAAGCCGTCGACTGCAGCCTCGCGCGCTCTCGCGTCACCAACGTCTTGCTGCTCCGCATGGTCAAGGACGGCTTCTCGAAGCCGCACGAAGTCGTCGGTGCAGAGTGGGCGCCCAACTCGTCGTGGCAGCGCGACCCCGATGCGCCTCAGCGCCGAGCCGTGAAGGTCTACCTCGAAGCGCTTTGAGCAGTGCACCACGGTGCGCGCATCAATCGATTGACCGCAGCAGCCGCCGAGACCAATCTCTTGCGGATTCCTGGGTGGGGGGCTGCCATGCGAGGGTTTCGAGTCGTCGTTGTCGTTGCTTTGGCCGCGTTGGGCTGTCACCGGGTACCAGGCGCGTCGGCCGAGCTGAAAGTGTCCTCAGCCTCGAACCCGCCCCCAGTGCGCGACGTTCAGCTCCGTGCGGCCCTCTTCCCCTATCTGCCAGATGCGGCAGGAGATGGGCTGGCGGCTCTGGCCCGACACATTGAGACCGAATTCGAGCGGGAAAACCCCCGCATCGATCTGCAACTCCGCAAGTTCGACAAGAACGAAGACTTCTACGAAGTGCCGTGGGTGGCGGGACTGTTGGGGGCGGGCGCTCCGGCGACGGAGGACGTGGCCGAAGTCGACAGCGTCATTCTGGGCGATCTCGCAGACCTCGGCGTCATCGGCGAGTGGCCTGCACAAGCAACCGAGGGCTGGCACGAAGCAGCAAAGGTTGCGACGTCGGTCGAACGCAATGGGGTGCGAGCCAGATTCGGCGTGCCACACTGGATGTGCACGCACATTCTGTTTTCGCGCTCGACTGCAGTCGCGAAAAGCGCGACCGCTCGTGAGCTCATTCAAAATCTGCGAGGGCTCAGCACACCGGCCCCCAACCTCTTCGTTGACCTCGCCGGCAGCTGGAACCTGCCTGCGCTGTACCTTGATGGGTGGGCCGACACGAACGGCAACACGAAACTGGAAACCGCCATCACCACTCCACTCAATGCCGACGCGGTTGCGTCGTTGGTTCAGCTCGGCAAGGAGTGCGACGAGAACGGCACCAACCCATGCGTCAACCAGACCTTCCACGACAATGACCTTGCGGCGGAGCGCTTTGCTCGCGCGGAATCTGATGGCCTGATCGGCTACTCCGAGCGGCTGCATGTCGTCCTGCGGAACCAAAAGGACACGAGCAAGATCGCGATGGCCTCGGCTCCCCTTGGCGCGGGCAGCCAGCCCATCGTCTTCGTCGATTCGTTCGTGGTGCGGCGGGGTTGCGACACGAAATGCCGCGCGGCTGCTGAGTCGTTCATCGCCTTCATGAACAAGCCAGAGACATTTCAGTGGATCATGCTGTCTGAGGACGTGAAGGCCGAGCGCGTTCCACGGTACCTGCTGGCGGCGTTTCCGGCGGTGTACGACCTTCCAGCCATCAAGGCCGATCCCTACTACTCAGCGCTGAACGCGCTCATGGTGGGCGCTGCTCCGTTTCCGAGTCGGGGCCTCTTCGGTAACCGCAAGGCGATGAAGAGCGCCCTCGTGAAGGCGCTGAGCGAAATGAAATGACTCAAGGCCGGTTGGTCACGAGTTGGTTCGTGCCGCGCCCCACAGCAACGAGGATCTTCTTCAGGCGATTACCAAAGGCGGACGGAGCCCTGCGCACGGCTTCAGTGCACCACGGGCTTCCACTCTGGGTGGTCGAAGAACTCTCCGTAGCCCTTGAGGGCACCGATCACCTTCACCACGCCGGCCATGCGGTTGCGTTCGGCCTTCATCGTGGCGGTACCGGCCAAGAGGTCGGCGAGCACGAGGTGCAGCTGCGCGTCGGCGTCAGGGGGGAGCTTGCACTGGCTGATCACGGTGTTGAGCGCGCCCTCGATGCTCGTGGCGAGCGCGAGGTAGTTCTCCTTCGTGTACTTCCCGGAGTGGACCCCGGGCAGCGCCGCCTGCACCTGGTCCCTGATGGTGATCATTCCGGTGCGCAGCGTGGCGTCGGTCTGCCACTTCTTGCCGGCGTTCAGGGTGAGCTTGGCGGGCCCGGACGGGTGGTGGCCGGCGTGTTCGTCGTTCGCCTCGGCGAGCGCCGTGGGGACCAGCCCGAGCATCGAAACCAACATCCACGTCTTCGCGCTGCTCATGCGCGAAGGGTTAACGCACCGCTCGGCCGCGCGCCTTGATCGCGATCAAGCGTTCAGTCCCATGGCGGCTGGGTCAGACGACCTGCTCGAGCCATTCGCGGGCCGCGGCAGCGTTCTCGAACACCTTGATCTGAACCTTCGTCCCGACCAGCTCGAGCGTCTGCGAGAACCTGTCGGCAAAGTAACGCAGCGGGCGCGAAGTCGTGACCGCGGCCATGGCCTTGAGCCCGGGCGCCAGTTCACGCATCCCGCCCATCCAGAACGCGGCCACATTGAGATCGAGCTGACGCAGGGAGATCGGCACGTGAACCAGCAAGCCCACGGGGCTGGAGAATCGCCTTGGCTGCGAGCGCAGTCGAGATGCCACCTGGATCTCTCAACGACCCAGTGCCGTGGTGGTGAGCGTCACTTCGCGCCGCTGCGTCCCACGCAGCAGCGTCATCGCCACCCTCGAGCCCGGAGCGTGATTGCCGATGAGCGCTTCGACACCCGACGCATCGAGCGGCGCGGTGGGGAGTCCATCGACGGCGACCACCACGTCGCCCGCGGCAACGCCCGCTCGCGCTGCCGGACTGCCGGCCTTCACGGCACGAATGAGCGGCGTGGCGGTGTCGCCGAAGGAGACGCCGATATCGCCCGGAGCGTCGGGCGAGATCAGCTTCACGGCCTCGAGGTTGACCGTCGCACGGCCTCCTTTGGCGACGGTGATGAGCGCGGAGGCCTTGCTGTACTCACGCCAGTCACCGAAGCAGCCCACGAACAGATCTCCCGCGGGCGAAGGATCTGCGACGAACGTGCCGGTCGCGTCGGTTTTCGGGGCGGACTCGAGATCCCAGTTCGTGACTCCGCCCTGGCCCTCCACGGCGATCACGGTTTGACAGATGAGGTCGGGGATCGGAGCGTGCGTCAGGTGATCCGTCACCCTCCCGGTGATCACCGCTTTCCCATGACTGGTCATCGTCACCTTGGTGATCGCGCCCTCGCGCACCTCGACCCGCTGCACGTCACCCTCGGCGACGTTCATCGCCGAGACGAGGTAGCTGCCCGCCGGCAGCTTGAGGTGGAAGCGAGCGCCGTCGACCTGCCCGGGAATCATGCGCAGGGTGTCGATCGAACGCGCGTAGATGGCGGGGGGCGCCTCGTAGCCGACGAGGGTTCCTTCAATGCCGCCGGCGGGGCGCAGCGTGACCACCACCTCTTTGGACCCCGCGGCCACGCCGTTGACGACGGCTTCTGAACCGTCGGGTGCTCGCGCCTGCAGCGCCCAGGGGCCGCTGGTCAGCGCGTCGAGGGTGAAGCCGCCTTGTGCGTCGCTGATGGCAGAGGGCAGCACCACCCACGACTTCCAGGCGAGCGTCTCGCCGGGCGGCGCCGATTGAGCGCGAATCTTCGCATCGGGAATCGGCACGCCATCCGGGTCCACCACGCGGCCGCTGATCTGCAATCGCTCGTACTTGATCGCCAGCGTCACCCCTTCGACGTGCGCGTTCCCGTCCACCAGGTGGGTGGCAGAGAAGGGCGCGCCGGCGGGGGAGTAGGGCGTGCGTGAGGTCTCCGTGGGAAACACCTGCGGCTGGTACTCACCGCCTCCGGTCATCTGGTTGCAGAGAAACCTTCCGTCGGCGTCGGTCACCCACTTGCCCTCATCACCCGTTTTGGTGTGCGTGAAGACGACGACGGCTCCGGCCACTGGCGTGCCTTCGGCGTTCACCACCTGTCCCGCGATGCTGGCTGCGTTGCTGAGTTCGAGATCGAGTGCGCGGTCTTCGCGCTCGGCCAGGACGACGCCCTCGCGATCGACGAACCCTCCGGCCGTCACGCTGCTCGCCAGCACCCGGAAGCGACCTCCAGGCAAACCCAGCACGGCGTAGTGGCCGGTCAGATCGCTGGTCGCGTTGAACTCGATCACGCCTGAGGTCACCTGGATCTTCGCTCCGGCCACGGGTTTGCCCGCGCGGGTCACCAGGCCGCGCAGCGAGCCCTGGCGCTTGACCTCGAGCTCCACGGTCTCCTCGACCTTCGTGAGGGAGACGCGCCCGGGCGAGAACACGGCGAACGGAGCCGCGGTGAAGGTCACTTGTCCCCGGGGGACGCGCGTGAGGGTGAAGCTGCCATCGCGCTGGCTGAAGCCGTCTGCGCGCTGGCCGCCGGAAGTGGCGATGGCCACCACCTGTGCGCCCGCGATGGGCTTGCCCTCGCTGCGAACGTGACCACGAAGCGTCGTGAGTTCGCGCACGCGCAGCACCACCTCGTCGCTCAGTCTCCCCACGATGGCGGTGACGAGGACCGCTGAGGGGCTCTCCGCGTTGGGGGCGGACGCCCGTACTCGGTAGTCTCCCGGTGCGACGGGAATGAGGAAGCGGCCATCAGGCCCCGAGAGCGCCATGCCGCCCAGCACAGAGTCGGTGCCGAGGTATTGGCCGGGGAACGCAGACAGCAGGGCTGCTGAGACAGGAGCGCCGGTCTCGGCCGACACGACCTTGCCCACGATGAACGCTTCGGGCGTCAACACCACGTCGCGCGCGGTGCGGCCCAGCGCCAACACGGTCAATTGCACTGTGCCGTAGCCGGGCGCGTCGGCGTGGAGCGCATTGGGGCCCGGGGGCAGGCACAGCTCGAACTCGCCGCGGGCGTTGGTCTCGACGCCGATGCTGTTGGTGCGGCGGAGGCGCGCGTGTTCGATGGGGCCGCCGGAAGAATCGAAGACGTGCCCGACGAGCCGGGCATCGCAGGAGGTGAGCACCAACTCGAGGGCGTCCGGTGGAGGCGAAGCCGAAGGATCACGCAGGTCCACCTCGACCAGCGCGCCCGTGCGGCCGGGAGCGGAGGCACTGACGATGTGAATCGCGGCCGGCTGCTCGCCGAAGTCGAAGGTGCCGTCGCCTGCGGAGCGCAGTTCTTTGGCGCGAACTCCAACCGGGAGGGGCCGCGGCTCGAGACGGACGAGCGCTCCGGCCATGGGTTGGCCGCCCATGAGGACGCGGCCTGCGACGTGGCGAGGGGGCACGTCGGGCTGACTCAGCCAGCCGGGCAGCTGCTCTCGTTCGGCGTCGAGGGTCGGGCTTGCGGTCAGGCTCAGTGCACCGAGGCGGGGCGTTGAGGGCTCAATGGCACGCATCGCTGATGGACCGCCCGTGGTGAGGCGGGGCGACTCAGGTGAAGGCCACAGCCACCAGGCGCCGATCAGGAAGAGTGAAAGAAGCGCTCCGACCATTCCCACCACGACCTTGTTGGCTTTCATGAACAGCGCTCCTTTGAGGAATTCGCTCCCGGCGGTGGGTGCGGCCAGGGCAGGCAGGACCAGGCCCATCCACTGTTGGCGGTCACCACCGAACGAGTGATCGAGCTGCACGCGGAGCTCGTCGACGCCGGCCTTGAGGCGCCAGCGCACGGTGCCGGCAGGAATGCCCAGCCGGCCGCCGATCTCCGCCGAGGAGAGGCCTTCGTAGTAGCGAAGGAACAGCACCATCCGGAGCGGCTCATCGAGTTCGAGCACGAGCTTGGCGACGAGCTGTTGAGTCTCGAGCCGGGCGATCAGTTCATCGGGAGGGAGTGGGGGCTGGGGATCCTCGGTGGCCAGCTCACGGCGGGTGCGCCGCGTGTTGGTGCGCGCTCGCATCGCGGAGAGGTTGCGCAGCACGCCGGTCAGCCAGGCGCGCAGTTCAGATTGGGGCCGTTCCGTGGTGTCGAGCGCAGCCTCCCAGGCGTCTTGCGCGAGGTCGGCGGCTTCTTCCCGGGTGTCCACCAGCGCCCGCGCGAGTCGGCCCACCCACTCGGTGTGGGCCAGCGCTTCTTCAGCGGAAATCGGGGAAGGCGAGTTCATCGGCGAACAACATGTTGCCGAGCGGGGCGTGGGTGTTGGAAGAAAGTGCCTATCGAGCCAGGCGGGGGGCGGCGAAGATCATCAAGCTGACCAGCCCGATGAGGAACCAGCCGAGGGTGGAGACGAACCAGCGAACCGGTTGGTCCTTTCGCGCGATGGTTCGGCGCTTACCCGCTTCGGTGCGCGTGAAGGTCTTCGACCAGAGTTGGTAGGTGCCGAAGCCGAACCCGCCGATGACGAGGAACAACAGCCACGGTCCGGTCAGCTTCTCCATGCGGGCTGCGATTCTCGCTCAAGGACGACCCGTCGTCACGGCCGCGGAGCTTCCGCTCGCTGCGCTCTCAATTGCGCCGCCGCAGCCTCCAACTCAGGATCAGGAGCGACCAGGCCTGACTTCAGCGTGCCCGCAACCGTGGACGTCAGACAGACCGCGTACGCGGTCGCCGACCCACCGGAGCTCCCGTAGTCGTAGCAGCCGCAGACGAACCCGTTGCCAGCAGGGCCCGCGCCGAAGAGCACATCGCTCACGCCCTCGCAGCGACACCCTCCGCCCATGATGCGGTGGGTCGTCGGACAGCTCACCGAGCTGACGCCGCTGGAGTCCGACGCCTCGACGATCCGCGTGGAATACACGGGCGGGCCGTCGACCGGCAGCGGGGTGTTCTGAGTGCAGGCCCCGAGAAGGAGAACAGCCGCGATCGCCGCCCTCATCGCGCGAGCATCCCAATGCCGCCGAAGACCGCGGTCATCATCAGGCCGACTCCGAAGAAGATGACGCCCAGGATGATGGTCGCGGGAATCGACGCGAGCGCCAGCTTGATGAGCAGCCCCACCAGATCCAGGAAGGGAATATCGACTCCGGACACCACCACCGCGCCTTGGTTTGAGTTCATGCCGCGCACTTGAACCCCGCACCGTGACGCCGGAGGTCAGCGTGAACGGCTTCGCTGCCTGACCTGAGCCGGCTGGGGCTCGCTCCCGGGCTGCGTCTGGGGGAGACCTCTCACGTGGTGCTCTCGCTCGGCCCCACGCTGCTGGCGGGCGGCTTTGGTGGAGACACGTTCGCGGGGCTGGCGGGCTCCGCGCTGCTTCAAGGCGTCATCAACTTGTTCGATGGATTCGTGCTGACCCCTCAAGCCGGACTTCACTTCGATCTGAGCGGTGTCATCATCACGCTCGGACTGGGCGTGGGTTTCTCCACCCTGTGAGTGAGGTCGGCGTGGCAGCAAACAAGAAGCGGGCGGCGAGCCGGAACGATCAAGTCGTCCGCATCCTCCACCTCCTGCGTGATCTGGAGCGGCTGGGCGGCTGCGATCTCTACGAACTCGCCACCCACTACGGCACCACCACCCGGACCATCCGGCGCGATCTCGAGGCGCTCGAAGAGGCCGGCATCCCCCTCAAGAAGGAGCCGGGGGAGGGCAGCAAGGTGCGCTGGTCACTCGACACCCAGGCCACGGGCCGCATCACCAGTCTCATCGAGACCACTCACTTCATGGCGCTGCGTCTGGCGATGAACGAGGGCCTGGCGGTGAAGCGGCAGAGCTTGCTCTTCGCATCACTCGAGGACCTGTCTGACCGCATCGAGCTGGCCATCGGCAAGCAGGGTCGGGCGCAGCTCATGGCGATCGACAACTGCTTCTTCAGCTGGGACAAGTTCGCCTGGCGAAACGCGCCGCTCGACGTGGTGCTGCCGTTGGTCGACGCCATCACCGAGCGGAGGAGGTGCGAGGTGACCTACCGAGCGCCCTCGAGCGGAAACAAGACCAACTCCTTCAGCATTCTCCCGCTGCGCCTCTTCGTGCACCACGGCGCGCTCTACCTTCACGCCTGGCAGCCCAAGCACCAGTCGGTCCTTCCCCTGAACCTTCATCGGCTGATCGCCTTGAAAATGACGGACGAGGTCCTGTCGATGCCGGCTGGCTACGACGCCGCTCAACTCGAGGCGACGGCGTTCGGCATCTTCATCGGGCCGAAGCCCGAGGCCTTCGAGCTGCGCTTCGACGCATTCTCCCGGCCGTATATCGAGGAGCGGCAGTGGCACCCCACCCAGAAGCTCGAGCCTCAGCCTGACGGTGGGGTGGTGCTCAGCTTCGAGTGTGCCCCCAGCTACGAGGTCACCAACTGGGTGGCGGGGTGGAGAGATCACGTGCAGGTGCTCAAGCCCGAGAAGCTCCGCGCGGAGTTGCTCACCTACGGGGCCTGGCTCCTCACGGAGTACGCGGGCACCGTGCGCTGACCTCAGGTGTCACGAGCGTCCAGCAAGCTGTGCAGCATGGTCGAGGCAACTCGGTACGCGCGGATCCAGGCGTCGGTCTCTCCCCTCCGCACAGATGGCGCCACGCGCGTCTCGACGCGCAGGTCGTCGCCGAGGCCAGGCTTCGAGAGCCTCTTCCTCGACAAGCAGCGAATGATGGCGTCGGCGGTGCTTGAGGAGCCCAGGCCGGGGCTGTTCGTCTTCGCGGCGCACCTCCAATACGGGCACGTGGCGCGGCTGTGGCTGGAGGCAAGCGCCGAGCCTCGCGCGGGCACGATCGGGAGGCATGCCTCGGTCGACCTCGCGCTCCCGCTCGATGACGCGTTGTCGCTGCGTCACGTGCTCTTCGTGGTGCGGCGTCACGGTGGCGGCGTGGCGTATCAGGCGATCGATCTCGAGACGTCGAGTGGCATTCAGTTGGAGTCCGGAGCCGCGGTGCGATCGGCGGAGGCTTCGGGGCCGCTTATTCTTCGGGCCTCAGACTTCATCTTCTTTTGCATCCCCACCGGCCAGCCCGCGCCGTGGAATCGGGACGGCGGTGATCCATGGGCCACGCTCCGGCCGCGCGTCGTCACGCGCCAGTCGCCGCGGAACCTCGAGGCCCGCGAGTCGGTGGTGGGGTCGCTGAGCGTGCAGACCCCATTCGGCGAGCGCGTCTGCGCGTTCGGAGTGAAGGCGCTCGAGCGTGGGCTGCTCATCGGCCGCGCGCCGCGGTGTGATGTCGTGGTTCCTATGCAGACAGTGTCACGCGTGCACGCAGTGCTGCTTTTGCTGCAGGACGGCCTGCGTGTGATTGACGCGGGAAGCACGAACGGGACGTGGCTGACGGACGAAGAAGTAAAGATCGCCCGCGTGCACGAAGGCGATCGGTTCCTGCTCGGCGAAGAGGCCGTGCTCGCGTGGAATACGACGAAACCTGCGCTCCTACATCCATGAACCTGACTACGTCTGGAGAGAAGAACGGCGCGCGCACCTTCGTCGAGATGCGCGTGCGCGTCTCGCGGTACTCCGAAGCGGCGGGGAAGGAAGCGCACCAGGTGGTGGGACCCACGATGTCTCGAATGGTCTCCTGCTTCGCGCCGACATCCACCGCTTGTTTGATCGCGGCTACGTCACCGTCACTCCCGATCTGATGCGGGCCGGGAAAGGACGACGTCTCGGCCTACGACTTCAAGCGCAGCCGGTGAGCGAGTGAACGCCGAGCGGACCAGGCCCCCCGGCCCGATCCGCTCAGCACCTTCAACTCTTCAGAAGCAGATCCACGACACGTTGCACGCCACCTGCGTGGCCGCGGTCATGTTCGCCACCCGGCAGCCGAAGTTGAGGCTGGTGCCGCTCGCGACAGCTGCCTCGATGGTGAAGCTGTTCGACGACGTCGTCGCGCCGGACGGCGACGCGGGCCAGAAGGTGAAGCCGTTGGGGCCACCGGCGCCTCCAAAGATCGAGTTGACGCCGCCGATCGTCTTGATGACCGACAAGGTGGTGGTGGGCCCGATGGCGCTGGGCGCCACGTAGCCGGTCACCGTCGCGGTGCACCTCATGTTGCGCGGCGCCGTGACCACCTCACCGCAGCCCACGTCCGTCACCGCCGCCGTGCCACTGCCATTCACGCCGCAGCTCGACATGAAGCCTCCAGGGCCGGCGACCCCCTGAATGCCCTGAATGCCCTGAACTCCAGGCGTGCCCGGCGTGCCCGGTGCACCCGGAGCGCCGGCGACGCCCTGCGCCCCCGCTGCGCCGTTGCAGACCCGCGAGATGCCGCCGTCTGCCGAAGTGATCGACGTGCCGCCAGTCGCGCAGCCACCATCCGTGATCGCCGCGACGATCGGGCTGAAACCGGCAGGTCCGGCCGCTCCCGGGGCTCCCGGCGCACCGGCAGCTCCAGCGACGCCGTCGGCGCCAGCCACGCCGTCTGCGCCCGCCGGGCCCGCGGGTCCAACCGGGCCTGCAGGTCCGACCGCGCCGGCCGGTCCCGTCGCACCGACGGCCCCCGTCGCGCCCGTCTCACCTTTGGGCCCTGCGACACCTTCAGCCTGCGTACAACCAACGAGGAAAATCACTCCGAGCCACAGTTGTTTCATTGCATTCCTTTTCGACCAACGGGGGAAACCGCAGACGATAGCGATCGCCGCGCTCCCGCCCAGACCCACGCTTGCCCCATGAAAGTGGAATTTCTGAAAGCCCGGTCACGGCACCAGCGGCATCGTCACCCGCAGCACGGTCCCCGAACGTTTGTCAGCGGGGCTCGAGCGCTGCAGCCGGCCGCTCCGTTCCTGAAGCCACCGGCGCACGTTGTCGAGCCCACCCGTCGCGCTGCGCAGCCGCTCGTCGCGCAGCCCGCTGCCGTCATCGGTCACCGCCAACCCGACCTCGTGGCCCAGCTGCGCGAGCTCCACCGTCACCGTGCGCGCCGCGCCGTGGGTGATCGCGTTGCGCACCAGCTCCTGCCCGATGCGAAGGAGAGCGAGCGCCGTGGCCGGAGCGATGGCCGCCGCGCCGTTCCCCACGAGCACCTGCCGGTACTCGGCGTTCACACACAGGGCTCCGAGCTTTCGCTCCAGCAACGCAGCCAGCTCGCCCAACGATCGCGGCAACGTCGCGGAGCGCCCCTCCGCGGTGATCGCGCCGAGCTCCAGCAACGCGGCCTGGGCCTGCTTCGTCGCCTGCACCAGCGCCAACGAAGGCTGCTCCCCCCGGGTCGCGGCGCTCAGCTCTTCTGCCAGCGCTGAGAGCTCCTGCGCCACCCCGCTCGTCAGGGAGCTGGCGATGCGATCGCGCTCTTCGTCGAGCTGCCGCTGGGCCAGCCCCGTGCGTGCCACGTTGCGGTCGGCCTCGGCGAGCACGGCGTTGCGCTGCGATCGCGCGATGGTCACGAACGCCGCCAGCGCGACGGCGCCCACGCCCACACAGACCACGCCCGCAGTTTCGTTGCCCAGGGCCACCAGGGCGAGCGCCAGGGCGGTATGGCTCGTGGCGATCAGCGTGGCGTAGAAGGCGCCGCGAAACGGCTTGGTGAGCGCGAAGAAGATCGCCGAGAACGGGCACAGCGCCCAGAGCACCGACCAGGGAAGCCCAGAGACCGCGATGAAGAGCAGGGGGATCGCGTAGAGCGAGAACGCCTCGAGCGCGTCAAAGCCCCGGTACCAGCGGCGCTTCGCGCCCCAACGCCGGTACAAGAACAGGCTGACGAACACCGGCAGGAAACACGGAATCACGATCATCAGCGCGAGCGAACCGGACAGCGCGCCGAACACCCGCTCGGCCTGAGGTACCCGCGGGGCGAGCGCCAGCCCGAGGTTGGCGATCGCCAACTGCGCGGTGAACGACCAGGAGCGCCGCTCTCCCTCAGCGCGCGCCTCGAGCTCGTCGATGATGCGCAGCTGCTCCTGGAGCAATCGGTCGCCCACCGCCGCGCCTCTTACCCCCCCTCGACCCCGCTCACCTGATTCGATCGCCTGTGCTAGCGAGCCTTCGGGTGACGGCCCACCCGAGCGGCGTGATCGCTCCCGACGAGCTGGCCGAAGAGCTCCGCCGAGCGCTCGCCGAGTCGTCTGCGCGCGCGGAGGCCCGGGGCCGTTCGACGCCGACGGCCGGACGTGCGCTGGTCGCCGCGCTCGCCCTCGCGGGGGGCCGCTGGTGGGTCGGCGCCGCCTGGCCGCAGCTGTTCGGTGAGCTCTCCCTCTTGCGCACCTCGCTGCTGCTGGTGGTGGTCTCCAGCGCGTTCTTCCTCGCGACGCTCGCCTACCACGCGCTCGGCGCCGAACACCGCTTGTACCGGGTGACGGCGGCGGTCGATCGACTCTGCCGAACGAGCGCGCTGATGACCTCGCTGGTGCTCTCGGGCGAGGCGGCGCTCTTCTTCTTGCTGGTGTGCCTTCCGCGCGGGTTCGCGTGGCGCGCCGAGTCGGCCCACGAGCGCCGCCGCACCATCGCGGTCGAGCTCCTGGGGTACTCGCTGGTGGCCGGGGCGTGCGCAGGCCTCGGGCGCCCCGCGAGCGCCGCGGTGGTGCTGCTCTCGCTGGGCGCCTTCGGGGTGGCGTACGGCATGACGGCGCGGTCGACCTCCCGCAGCATGCGCGCGCGTGTCGAGCGCGACCTGCTCGATCGCACGTCGCTGGGGCTCGAGGTCACCAACCTGCGCGGGCGCGCCGCACGCGAGCTGCACGACGGCGTGGGCGCCGACGTGATGGCGCTGGTGCTCCAGCTGCGCGACGCCAGCGCTCGCGACCCGAAGGCAGCGGGCCTCGCGCAGCGCGCCGAGCAGGTGCTGGCCGGCTTGCGCTCGGTGGTGTGGTGGCTGCGCAAGGAGGAGGGCACCGTCGGTGAGCTGGCCAAGCTCGTCGATGCGACGTGCTCGAAGCGGTGCGCAGGGCTCACCTACCTGCGACGGCCTCTCGCGGGAGACGCGACGCTGCGGCTCGGCTCAGCCGTCGCCCTGGGCCTCTTGAGGGCCGCGCAGGAGCTGGTGCGCCTCGGCGGGCAGCGCACCAACGCCACCCAGGTGACGCTCTCGCTCGACGCGGGAGCCACGCTCGAGCTGAACGTCGAGGCAGATGGGCTCGAGCCCGCCGACGGGGTGAGCGACGCGTTCGAGGTGGTGCGCGAGCAGATCGAAGCGCTCGACGGCAGCCTCGAGGTGAGGGGGCCGGGTCTGAGGGCTCGGGTGGTGGTGCCCCGACGGTTCAGCTGAGCTTGCCGGGCTCGCGGGCGAAGTGCATCGCGACCCACGTTCGCACTTCCTTCTTCGAGTTGACGTCGAGCTTTCGGTACAGCCGCTTCACGTAGTCCTGCACGGTGCCCAGGCTGATGCCCATGCGCCCGGCACACTCGCTGTAGCTCAGCCCCTCCGACAGACAGCCGGCGAGCTCTTCCTCGCGATCGCTCAGGGACACCGGGGGCGGGGCGCGCCGGGTGTGTGCGAACAGGAAGCCGGCGACGCGACTCGAGACGGGGTGCGCGCCCGCGGCGGCCTCGCAGATGGCGGCGATCAGGCGTGCCTTGGGTTCGTCCTTGAGGAGGTAGCCGAACGCACCGGCTCGCACTGCCTCCAGCACGTCTCCTTCGTTGTCGAAGGCGGTGAGCGCCAGCGAACGAACGGCTGGCGCGGCCGTGGTCAGCTCGCCGATGAGCGCGTGACCGCTCGTGCCAGGCAGGTGGAGATCGATCAGGGCCACCTCGAACTCGAGCCGGCCGAGTGCGGGCCGCAACGCCTCCGCGCTCGCGAACGAGCCGGCCAGCGTCACCAGCGCAGGAAACTCAGCGAGCAGTTTCTCCAGCGCCGCGCGCGTCGGGGCGTGATCCTCCACGAGGGCCACGCGGACCGGGGTCGGCTCCTTCACGATCATCGCCTGCCTCTACCGCAACTGGCAGCATCTCGATCATGGCTTCGTTCGTTTCGAACAGGAAGTGAGGCCCTCACCCTGACCCTCTCCCGAAGGGCCCGAAGGGAGAGGGGACTCATTTCGTTCCTTGTTCTTCGTTTGTTTCAGCTCAGGGCTCTGAGCTCTCTGGCCGTGGTCTTGCGATTGAGGCCGGCGCCTGCACGACCGGTGCGCCGCACCTTCTCGAAGAGTGCCTTCATCTGCGCTCCGAGTTCTTTGCGCTCGTTCGCGTCCATCACCTGGCGAACTTGCGGAAGGATCGCCTCTCGCTCCTCTTTCACGTGATGCGAGATCATCTCCTTCAGCACGCCGATGCGCACCTTGAACAAGTCGTCTTCCTTCAGTGCTCGCGCACAGCGGGTCATCGACACGCGCGCTCCGGAGTGCTCCTCGTACCCTTCCGCCACCGGCTCGCCTTCTTCGGTGCGGCTCGCGACGACGGGGTAGAGCAGCTCTTCTTCGATCACCATGTGCGCCATCAACGCGCGCTGCAGCTTCTTGAACGTCTCGTTGCGCTCGCGCCCTGGCGACGACTCCTTGAGGAGCTCCATCATCTCCATCACTTCTGCGTGCTGCTCTTCCAACAGTGCGATTGCGTCCATGACTGCTCCTCTGGTCGGGTGGCTGTCCGCCAGAGTCGTGCACGCTCCGTTCCGTCGGGCGCCCCAGGGAAGCGCCGGCGAGCTGTAGCGCGCTTGCGCCTCAGCCCGGGTCGACCGCGGCGATCCTGCCCGTCAGCGCTGACAGGCCGCGTCTTGCGTGTTCTGGGAGATCAGCTCGCACGGTTGGCGCAAGAAGGTGGTGAGCGCCTCATCGTAGTGCAGCCCATCGCGCCCTTTGCACGACGAGAACCAGCCGCTGCCCGCAGGTGAATCGTCCATCACGCCGCAGACGCCGGCCTGGCACACGCCCTGGCTGTCAGACAGACACTGGCCACCGAGGCCGCAGAGCCGCCGAGCCTGGTACGCCTCGGGTGCATTCCACTCCGCGTCGAGGCACGAGTAGAGCCTCTCGAAGATGGGCTCCTTGTAGGAGGAGACGGTCGTCACCAGCTCACCTTTCACGGCATCGAAGGTGACTTTCCGGCCGAGGGCCCCTTCGAACACCGTGCCGTAGAACGCGCCTTCACGGTGAGGGAAGAGGCTCGCCTCGCTCGCGGGGCCCAGGCTGCCGGCCTGGCCGACGGTCATCGTGCCGGGCGTCCGCGCGGGGAAATAGACCGCGTAGTCACGCTGCATCACCACGTAGGTGCCGCTGTCAGGGCAGGTGAACTGGACGTGCGGCCGAATCGAGCCACACGCACCCTCGTTCTCGGCGAGCGCCGACGCGTGATCGCACGCCGCGATGCCCGAGCACACCCGCAGCACCTTGTCGGAGCCCGGGCTCATCGTGCCCAGCGGCCCACCTGCGCACGTGCTGCCTGCTCCCACCTTCACCAGCGAGCGGGGCGTGCACGCGAAGACCATGTCGACCTGCGCCGCCTCGGCAGCCGCGTCGTCGACCGGCCCCCAACCGCAGTCGCTGCGAACGCCGTACGAGTTCGCTCCACACGGCTGCAGGCTCCTCACCGGCGCGCCGCTGGGGAGAAACGATCGCGGATGCATCGAAGGCGCCGCCGCACTCCCCACGCCGGCGCCTCGCATCGACACCGGCACGTGCACGCCCATCACGTTGGAGACGCCCAGCAGGCACGACGTCACCCGCCGCTGGCAGCTCACGTCAGAGGCGATGCCGCCGGTGGCCCAGCTCGGGCACAGCTCGGCCTGGCCCACGGAGGTGACGCCGCCAGCGGTCACCGATGAGCTCGGGCCGAGCGCGCAGCGCACCACGTACTTCAGCACTTCGCGCGCGCGCGGATCTTCACGGACGGCGGTGGCCAGTTCTCCCGAAGCGAAGCTGGCGGTCGACAGGCTCGAGCCGATCAACTTCGAGCGCGTGTGCGCGTCGTTGAGCAGCAGGTTCTCGCCGAGGTGAGCCGGCGAGAGGCCGTTCATGATGATGATGCCGTCGTCGTCACCACGCCGTCTCAGCTCGTCCTGGCGAGCGTAGGAGGCGGGCTCTTCTTGCTCGAGGCCACAGGCGGAACACAGGGCGAGGGTCAACATCACATGGCGCATGTCGCGAGGACCTAGCAAGGCGCGCGCCCATCATCTCCCGAGCGTGCGGGGCTCAGAACTGTGGCCTGCCAGGCCACAATGATCCGGGAGTGTGACCTGCCAGGCCACACTCTCTGGCATCACCTCCGCCTTCACCTGCGAAGCGGTCTGACGACAAGGAGCCCCTCGACTGCTCTCGTCAGGTCACTCGCGTTCGTAGCGCGCGAGACCGCGGGTGAGGCCACCCGACCAGTCGCCAGTGTTCATCGCGTCGAACAGTCGCGCTGCCTCGACCAACCACGGGCCGAAGCCCGAGTTCACGTCGAGCACGAACGCGAGATCTTCAGCTTCCAGATAGCCGCCGAGGGGGGAGTGATGACCACTGCCGCCGCCGAAGAGTGAGGAGCGCGCGAAGTTGCTCACGAAGCGCCGGCTCGGATCATTCGATTCCCGGAGCTGTACGCGCAGTTGCTCGACCGACCTCGTGCGCACTGCGCTCACGCGCCACTCCTTTGGCACCACCTCGCGCGACTCGTTCACCACCTGGTCGAGGCTCATCGCCCTGACCCCGAAGCGGGTGAATGGATTGGTGCCGGTGCGCACGCCCATCGAACGCAGCACATTGGCGACACTGGTCGGGCCACAGATCGACTTGAAGCTCTGGGAGAGAAGCGGGGCGTACAACCTCGCGACGGGGAGCTCCCACGCCTTCTCGATCAGCTCACGCCGCTGATACGTCGGGCTCAACCTGATGGACGGCAACGGCATCGAAGAACGGAGCATGGGGGCACGATGGGTAACGGACTGGTGCGCATGCCTCCGTGAAGAATTGTGCTGCTTGATGCGCGGGGCAGGGGAGACCGATACGGTGCGTGTACATGACACCCGCTCGCCCCCCCGTTCTTCCTGCCGTGGCTGAAGTGCAGAAGGCCTTCCACTCCGACCTCGTTGCGGAGGTGGCCAGGGCGGTCACCGATGAGAAGGTGGTGGTGGTCGGGGTGTCGGGCCTGGCGCCCGGCAAGAAGGCCCGGAAGATCCTCGAAGAGCAGAAGGTGCCTTACCGGTACCTCCAGTACGGCAGCTATTTCTCCGGCTGGCGGCGCCGCCTCGCCCTGAAGATCTGGGTGGGCTGGCCGACCTTCCCGCTCGTCTTCGTGAAGGGCACCTTCGTCGGTGGCGCCAGTGACTTGAAGAAGCTCGCGGAGAGTGGCGAGCTTCAGAAACTGCTCGCCGACTGACCGCCGCCAACGAAGGTCTGGGCATCGGTCTCACGGCGGCTGGGCGCTAGCTCCCGTCTCGCGTGGCATGGATTTGGCTCATGGGCTCCCCATGCCCAAACTCCCCAGCAAGCGTGGTGCAAAACCTTCGTCCAACGGAAAGCCGAGGCAGGGCGTGCGCGCGCCTGCAGTCGAAAGCATCGGTACGGTGCTCGCGACCTTTGCCGGGCCGTCGACTTCGCAGCTCGATCAAGCGGGCGCCAAATCGCTCGAGGGTTCGAACAAGCAGAAGCTCGCCACCCAGAAGGTGGGAGCGCAGCTGGCCAGCGCCGCCGTACCGTCCAATCCGCTCAAGCCCAGCGAGTTCGGGCTCGAGCACGGGCATTCGCCTGAAGCGGGCGTGCCGGTGCCCCCGCATGATCCGATCGATGCCGCGAGCACGGTGACCGAGAACACCGCGTCGGCGAAGGTCGGCAAGGGCGTGCCTCCCGACGGCTTCAACCCCGGAAACGGGCCGCTCGATCGCGCGCGGGTGGACTCCGGAGGCCGGGCGCTCACCACCAACATGGGCACTCAGGTCAGCGACAATCAGAACTCGCTCAAGGCCGGCCTGCGCGGCCCCACGCTGATGGAAGACTTCATCCTCCGCGAGAAGATCACCCACTTCGATCACGAGCGGATCCCCGAGCGCGTCGTGCATGCGCGCGGCTCGGGCGCGCACGGCTACTTCGAGGCGTACGACTCGCTCAAGTCATTGACCCGCGCGGCCCCGTTCGCCAGCAAGGGCAAACGCACTCCCGTCTTCGTGCGCTTCTCGACGGTGGCCGGTGAACGCGGCTCGTTCGATCTCGCCCGCGACGTTCGCGGCTTCGCGACCAGGTTCTATACGGACGAAGGCAACTGGGACATCGTCGGCAACAACATCCCCGTCTTCTTCATTCAAGACGCGATGAAGTTCCCCGACCTGGTGCACGCGGTGAAGCCCGAGCCGCACCACGGCATGCCGCAAGCCGCCAGCGCGCACGACACCTTCTGGGACTTCGTCTCGTTGATGCCCGAGTCGACGCACATGTTGATGTGGGTGATGTCGGATCGCGCCATCCCGCGCAGCTACCGCATGATGCAGGGCTTCGGCGTTCACACCTTCCGGCTCGTCAACGAGCAAGGGCAGTCGCGCTTCTGCAAGTTCCACTGGGCGCCGGCCGCCGGCACGCACTCGGTGGTGTGGGACGAGGCGGTGAAGATCAACGGCGCCGATCCCGACTTCCACCGCCGCGATCTGTGGGAAGCGATCGAAGCGGGCAACTTCCCCGAGTGGGAGCTGGGGCTGCAGGTCTTCACCGACGCGCAGGCCGACAAGTTCAGCTTCGACGTGCTCGACGCCACCAAGATCGTGCCTGAAGAGCTGGTGCCGGTGCAGCCCGTCGGCCGCATGGTTCTCAACCGCAACCCCGACAACTTCTTCGCCGAGACCGAGCAGGTCGCCTTCGGAACGATGAACATGATCCCGGGCATCGACACCAGCAACGACCCGCTGCTGCAGGGCCGGCATCACTCCTACTTCGACACCCAGCTCAGCCGCCTGGGCGGCCCCAACTTCCACGAGCTGCCCATCAACTCGTCGGTCGCCCAGGTGCACAACAACCAGCGTGACGGAATGCACCGCCAGGCGATCCCGCGTGGCCGGGTGGCGTACGAGCCCAACTCCCTGGGCGGTGGTTGCCCGTTCCAGGCGGGCCTGCGCGGCTTCACCACGTTCCCCGCGCCGGTGCAGGACGACAAGGTGCGCGGCAAGCCCGAGAAGTTCGCCGATCACTTCACCCAGGCGCGGCTGTTCTTCAAGAGCCAGTCGCCCGTCGAGCAGAACCACCTCATCGGCGCGTTTCGGTTCGAGCTCACCAAGGTGCAGCCGCAGGCCATTCGCGAGCGGGTGATCTCGATGTTGGTGAACGTCGACGCCGGGCTCGCCCAGGCCGTGGCCGATGGGCTGGGCATGCCGGTGCCCCCCGCGCAGGAGCGGGTGCTCGCCCAACCCAGCAAACCCGAGGTCGAGACGTCCCCGGCGTTGTCGCTGCTCGCGCGCCCCGGTGAGCTGGGCGTGAAGACCCGCAAGGTGGCGTTGCTGGTCGCCGATGGCATCGACGGTGAGTCACTGCGTGCGGCTCACGCGGCGTTGGTGAAGGCGGGCGCGGTACCCCGGTTCCTCGGCGTGCGGCTGGGCCAGGTGGAGCCGGCCACGGGCGAGCCCATTCACGTCGAGGCCTCGCTCGAGGTCGCGCCTTCCGTGCTCTGGGATGCGGTGGTGATCCCCGCGAACGATCACGCGCTGGCCGAGTTCGGGCAGGCGGTGGAGTTCGTGAAAGATCAGTACCGCCACTGCAAGACGATCCTCCTGCTGGGAGAAGGCAGCTCGTTGTTCGACGCGGCCGGACTGCCCGACACGTTGCCTGATGGCGCGAAGGATCCCGGGCTGGTGCTCGGCAAGGTCGCAGCCTTCATCGGAGCGCTGGCCCAACACCGCCACTTCGGGCGCGAGAGCGATCCCCCGGCGGTCTGATTCACGCGGCCTGTTGCACGACCTCTTCGGCGCCTTCACACGGAATGCGGATGAAGAAGGTGGTGCCCACGCCGGGCTGGGTCTCGAAGGTCAGCGTGCCCTGGTGTTTCTCCACCACCACGCTGCGCGCGATGGCGAGGCCCTGGCCGGTTCCCTTGCCCACCGGTTTGGTGGTGAAGAAGGGCTCGAAGATCTTCTGGCGCACCGCATCGGGAATGCCGCCGCCGGTATCGGAGATGGCGACCTCGACCTGCCCTCCCTCCATGCGCGTGCGAATGCGGATCAGCCCCCGTTCGCTGGTGCCAGCGACCCGCTCGCCGATCGCATGCGCCGCGTTGACGATGATGTTCAAGAACACCTGGTTGAGCTCGCTCAAGTGACAGGTGACCGGCGGCAGGTCTCCGAACTTGGTCGTCACGTCGGCGACGTACTTGAACTCGTTGCGGGCGATGACGAGGGTCGACTCGATTGCGCGGTTGAGATCCGCTGCGGCCTTCTCTTTCGCGTCAGGGTGAGCGAACTCCTTCATCGAGCGCACCAGGGTGGCCACCCGTTCGAGACCCTCGACTGATTGCTCGAGGGCGAGCGGCACGTTCTCCAGCACGTAGTCGAGATCGGCTTCTTCCTCGGCCTTGGTGACCTCGGCGATGAGCTCGGGCGTCACCGCACTTTTGAGGGCCGCGCGGTGCAGCGTCTGCTGCGCGGCGATCAACGGGAGCAGCCCCGAGAAGGCATCTGAGATGAACTGAATGCTGTCGCCCACGAACTGAATGGGGGTGTTGATCTCGTGCGCGATGCCCGAAGCGAGGCGGCCGACCGACTCCAGCTTCTGTGCCTGGTTGAGCTCGTTCTCCAACTGCTTCTGCAGCGTCACGTCGAGCATGATGCCCTGCAGCATCGGTGCGGTGTCGTCGTGTTGAGCTCCGACGATGGAGCGAACCCACACCCAGCTCCCATCGTCGTGTTTGAGCCTGAACTCCAGGTCGACCGCCCCTGCGTTGCCTCGCTCGCGGGCCCACACCTGGTCGACCACCGCCACGTCGGCCGGGTGCAGCCGCTCTTTCCAGAAGCCGGGCGCGAGCCAGGTCTCCGCGGAGCAACCGAGCAGCGTGCTGGCGCGTTGGCCCACGGAGATGAACCGGCGCTCTGAACGCAGCCAGCGCCAAGGCAGGGTGTGTGTCGTGTCGATCAACGTTCGATATTGTTCGCGGCTGGCTTCGAGCTCCGCGGTGCGCACGGCCGCGCGCGCTTCGACCGACGCGGCCGATTCTTCCATCGCGATGCGGCTGTTCGCCACTTCCCTCATTTCCCGGAGGGCTTCGCGGACGCCCAGCATGAGCACGACAAGGACGAAGCCCACGCTCCACCACTGGGAGTTGGTGGGCCCCAGCGCCGACGCGGGCAAGACCATCGCGCGGAACAGGTGCGTCGCTCCGAACATCAGCGTGCCTGTCAGGAGCACCCCCCAGTCGCGGTAGAACGCGAGAAACACCAGCGAGCCCAGCACATGAAAGTGAGTCTCGAGGTGTCCGCCGGTGAGGTGACTGAGCACCGCGGAGTACCCCAGCTGCGCCACCGCCATCGCGTGCCGGGTGAATACCGCATCAGGACGAAGCGCGGCGAGCAGCATCGCCGGTACGCCGATCAGTCCTCCGAGGATCACCGCGGTGGACGTGCTGCCTCCACTGGCCGGCCAGGTGAGGGTGAGCACGATGGCAGCGGCCCACTGCACCAGCATCAGCCAGAAGAAGATGCGCGAGCGGCGCGAGTACATCTCTTTGAGCTGCTCGGCGAGTAGCTTTCGCCGTCGTTCGTTCATGACCGGCCTCTAGGCATCGGCCGTGCCGCCGAAAGCGGTCCGTAAGATCGACGCTTGGACGGCAAGGGGCGGGTGCTTCCTCACGCCCCCGGTCGGATCGGACTCACCTAGCAGTCGCTCAACCCTGCGAGCGATCACGAATTCATCAGGGCACGAGTCATGCTCAGGCAGACACGAAGTTCCCCCCTGCGAGGCCTGATTGAAACTGACGTCCGTCTACAGAAACGACCACATCCGCGTTGCCAATGCAGGGCCGTTGCTCATCG
This sequence comes from Archangium sp., assembly GCA_030695565.1. Lineage (GTDB taxonomy): Bacteria > Myxococcota > Myxococcia > Myxococcales > Myxococcaceae > Archangium_A. The sequence continues at coordinate 14,935 of JAUYRZ010000008.1, read as the reverse complement.
TCGTCTACGGCGACAACGTGCCGCCCGAGGCGTTCAAAGAAATCGATCGCCAGCAAGGTTTGATGGTCGCGCGCTACGGGAAGATCAGCGTGCTGTCAGTGGTGGGTGGCAGCAAGAGCATGAGCCGGGTGCGCGACGACGTGAAGGAGGCCGCGCTCGAGCTGGTGAAGAAGTACCGCCACGACCTCGTGGCCAGCGCCACGGTGGTGCCGCCGAACGGCTTCACCTCGACGATCATCCGCACCTTCATGGTGGGCTTTTCGCTGCTGGCCAAGAACCCATATCCGACCAAGGTCTTCAGCGAGGTCGGCCTGGCGCTCACGTGGATCAAACAGGTGCCCGGGCAGGACGCCGGCTTCGCCGACGCCCCCGAAGAAGTCACCGAGGTACAGCGCTTTGCCGCCTGAGGCGATCCGCGTGCCTTGACTGTTCGGCTCGGCGATCAAGCACCCCCACGAGCTCGGGTTGGGCAACGACTTGGTGCTCACCAGCTCCAGCGCGTTGATGCAGGGCGAGCAGGAGATTCGCCGCAGTGGCCAGCAGCTGCGGGCGAACGGCACGTTGAAGCGCTGAGCCTCACGCGGCGAGCTTCGCTTCGAGGCCCGGGGTGTACGGCCAATGCGGCAACCCGGGTTTGCCCAGCTGCTGCGCCAGATAGTCACCCGCGATGTTGGCGCTCTCGAGAATGGTGAGCAGCCCGCTGCCCGGGTGCGTGCCGCCACCGACCCAGAAGAGCCCTTCGACGTCGGGCGACTTCACCTTCGGCCGCAGCGGGCCCAGCTGCGTCCAGTTGTGCGAGAGGTTGAAGACCGCGCCACGGAAGACATTGAAGTCATCCCGCCAGGTCTGCGCGGTGAAGGCGCGGCTCGCCTTGATGTGTTTCTCCACGCCCTTCATGCCGACCTTCTCCAACCAGCGCGGCACCTTCGCGGTGAGTTCCTTTTCCACGGTGGGCCAATCGATCGGGCGGCCTGTGTTGGGCGTGGGCACCAACACGTAGAGCGACGAGTGCCCCTCGGGGACGCCCGAAGGATCGGTGGGCGTGGGGTTGCACGCGTAGAACGGCGGATCCTCGAGATCGACTTCCCGATCCTCCAGGGCGCTGGCGTCGGTGCGCCGCGCGGCGTTGGAGAGGTGGATCAGGTGATGCGGCAGCTCGTCGAAGCGTTTGTCGAGCCCGAGGTACAGCATGAACGTGCTGCAGCTGTACTTCGCTTTCTCCAACGCGGTGTCCGACAGCTTGGTGCCCTCACGGGTCTTCGGTGCGATGAGCTTGGTCGCCGCGTACGGGAGGTCGGCGTTGATGACCACGGTGTCGGCCAACACCGTTTCACCGCTCGCCAGACGAACGCCGGTGCTGCGGCCGTTCTCCACCAGCACCTCGGCGACGCCCTGGCCGTAGACGAACTTCGCCCCCAGATCCTCCGCGCAGCGGGCCATGCCCTTCGCGAGCGAGCGGAAGCCGCCCATCACGTGCCACACCCCGAACTGCAGCTCGAGGAAGGGGATCACGCTGAACACGCTGGAGCAGGTGGTGGGGTGAAGCCCGAGGTACTTCGAGGGGTAGCTCAGCGCGTAGGTGACGCGGTCGTCGTGAAAGTGCGAGTCGAGGTGGCTGTAGAGCGACTGCCACGGCTTGAACTTGAGCGCGCCCATCAAGCGCCACGGCGCGTAGTAGGCGAGCGAGTCGGCGTGCGTGCAGATGAACTTCTCGTACGCGATGGGGTACTTCGACTTCGCGTCGGCCAGCCACCTGTCGAAGGCCTTCGGGTGTTTCGGGTCGAGCTTCTCCAACGACTCGCGCATCTTCGCGGGGTCGGCCGAGGTGTCGAGGTGCGTGCCGTCCCAGAAATGAATGCGGGTGTTGGGCTCGAGCTGCTTGAGCGTGACGTAGTCCTGCAGGCGTTTGCCGGCGCGCAAGAACACCGACTCGAGGACCTGCGGCAGTTGGAGAATCGTGGGGCCGGTGTCGACCTCGTAGTCGCCCAACGAGATGCCCCGCATGCGCCCGCCGGGGATCTGTTCTTTCTCGATCACCGTCACGTCCAGGCCCATGCCCGCGAAGTTGATGGCTGCGGCGAGCCCACCGGGACCTGCTCCGACAATCAAAACCTTCATCGCGTTCTCCTCAAGAGCTTCGTCCAGTCTTCATCTGTCTCGACGAGCTGAAAGCCGTACTTCTCGGCGAGCGCAGCGTTGCGGTGGGCCGCCTGGCCCCCGATCACCACGTGAATACCCTCAGGCAGCCGCGCCGCCAGCTCGTTCAAGTATTCCGCAGCGCCGGTGGTCTCGACGAGGGAGAGGGCCACCAGGTCGGGCGAGAGTGCACGCACCGCACGCTCGAGATGATCGGCCGGGGTCCGCGCGCCCAGGAACGTCACCCGCCAACCGGCATGGCGAAAGCGGAGAGCCGCTCCGATGAGCCCGAGCTCATGCTGGTCTTCCTGGGGGCAGGCGCAGATCACGTGGTGCGCGGCCTTTCGGGGGGCACCGGCGAGCAACGAGATGAGGCGCTCGCGCGCCGCGAAAGAGATCAGATGCTCCTCAGCGACCGTCAGGGTGCCCTTGTGCCACCGCTCGCCGACCTCGCGGAGCAGGGGGGCGATCAGGTCTTCGTAGAACGGCACCGGCGGCGTGGAGCGCAACGCCTCGTCGAGCGTCGCTTCGATGCCCGGCTGATCGAGCCTTTGCGCCGCGAGCAGGATGTCGTCGCGCCACCGCTTGAGCTGAGACGCGCGGGGCACCTTGATCGTCTTCTCGGTGGTGCGCGCCTTCACTTCGCGGCGAATGCTCGGCAGCAGCGCGACGGCCTGGGCGATCGACACGCCTTCATCGGTGAGCTGCTTGAGGCGCTTGAGCACCTCGATGTCGGCGTCGCTGTACGTGCGGTAGCCCGCGGGCGTCCGCACTGGATCGAGCACGCCGTAACGGCGCTCCCACGCGCGAATGAGCCCTTCCTTCACGCCCGACACCTTGGCCGCCACCTGGATCCGATACGCCCGTCCGGTCATGGCAACCCTCTCACGGCATCCCACTGCTCAGCGACGGAGCGTCTTCCGCGCACGAGCGGTTGCAGCGAGCCGACGTCTTTGACGGCCTGGAGCTCACCGACCAACGCGCCCAGGCGGCTCTCCATCTCTGTGAGCGGGGTAGGCGCGTGGGCTTCTCCGACCTTCACCACCACGTCGGGGTATTCGTTTTCGAAGAAGGCGTAGCGCAGGGCCACGGGTACGCAGCGCACCCGGGCCATGCGCGCGAGCACCTCGGTGCCGCGCTCGAACTTCAACGGAGGCACCGCGTTCGCTTCGATTTTGCCCTGCGGAAAGATGAACACCGCGGCCTTCGGTCGTCGCAACAAAGTGCGTGCGTGCCGGAAGGTCTGCAATGCCGACTGCGAGTCGCCCCGGCGAATGGAGAAGGCGCCGATGCGGGTCAGAAAGCGGTAGCGCTGCAGGTTCTGCTCTTCCATCACCGCGTAGCCATCACGGCCTGCGCGTCGAGCGAGCAGGTGCGCGAGGAACCCGTCCCAGAAGCTGGTGTGGTTCGCGTAACAGATCACTCCGTCATCGCCGTCGGGCAGGGCGCCCTCGAGCCAGATGCCGCGGAACGCGCTGCGGAGCTTCCACTCCACGTACTGGCCCAGGCCCCAGGTGAGCACCGGGCTCTTGGCGTCGGTGATCACGGCACGCCTCCGGCCCGGCTGAGCCGGCCATGCACACCGACCTCCATCACCCGGCCGCGCCAGGTCACCTTCGAGCCCAACACCAACGCGTTGAGCCAGCAGAACAAGAGCAACAGCTCCGCGCCGAACCACGCTCCGAACGTGAAGGCCCTTCGCTCCAGCACGGCGGCGAGCGTGGCGCGGGCGGAGACCAGGCCCAGCGCTCCGAGCAGCAACGGCGTCGAGCCCAGCAACGCCGCGGCGAGGGCCAGCATCGGGGTGGCGGCGAAGAGCAGTGGGATGGTGGGGAACAGCAGCGGCCGATGCGCCTTGAGCACCTGCATCCAGCGGGTGAAGCGGGCGATCAGCACGTTCAGCGAAGCAGGCGCACCGGGCACGTTCGCTTCACCGGCCAACGAGACCTTCAGGTTCTGCTGGTGGAGCTTGCGCGCCAACTCGAGATCTTCACCCAGACAGTCGGGCAACGAGCGCAACACCTCGAGCGCGCGGGGATTGAGCGCGATGGCCTTGCCACACACGGGCTTCGCGCCACCGCTGAGCGCATCGAGCGCCTTGAAGCTGTGGAGCGACTGCACCAACAAGCCCCGCGTGACGCCCCTCTCGATCGGCCGGGGAGCAGCCCAGGCGAGATCCGCTCCTGACGCGAGCTCGCTCAACAGCGCATCGACCAACGCGTCGTCGACTCGCACGTCGGCGTCGACCACCAGCACGGGCCGGCCGCTCGTCTCGAGGATCGACAAGGCGTACTGCAGGTGCCCCAGCTTGCGGTTGTGCTGCAGCGGGTCTGAAGGCAACCACTGCACTGCGTCGTTCAAGCGCGGCCGAAACGGCGCCAGCACCACGTGGGTGACGCCGGAAATCGGCGTCGAGAGGTTCTCCAGTTCGTCGGGGGTGGCGGCATCCACCGGGCGGAGCAGCAGCACGCCTTGACGGTTCACGTCGGCTCGCGGAGCGCCGGGCGCCGTCGAAGCGAGAAAGCGCGCGAGGGCGATCACCGTGAAGAAGGTCGCGACGGTCACCCAGAGGGCGAGGAAGGTGATCATGACGCCACCCTCGTGCGCAGGCCCGCCATCCAGCGGATCCACGGTGAGTGAAAGCGTTGGAAGTCGGCGGCTTCACCCAGGGTGTCCCGGCCCGACTCGAGGCGCGCGTAGAAGGGCGACGACTCGAGCAGCCGGCTCTCCTGAAGTTTCGGAACCGACAGCCCCCACGCCGTGCGTGAAGACGGGGCTGGCGGGAGCGAGACCTGGTTCACCGCCACCGAGTTTTCGTCGACGGCGACCTGCCACGAGGCTGCCGCGTTCCACGGGCGATACGTGATGGTGGTGCGCTCACTCGCGTGACTGCGCACCCAGTCCCAACCGCGCAGGTCGCTGCCGAGCGGAACCTCTCCGTGGTTGCCGTCGTGATAGCCGCGGCCTTCGAGCTTCAAGCCGAGCTTCGGCATGGTCAGCGTGGCGCGCGCGCGCGGGGCGATCGGTTGCCACCAGTGCTCCAGGCCCTCCACCAGGCGAATCGGTGCGTGGCCGGGGCCTTCGGGCGTGAGCTCGAGCCGCGCCTCCACCGGCTTGCCCCAGATGGCCGTGGTGTCGATCACCTGCACCACCAGGCTGCCATCGCTGCGCGCGTGCAGCGTGGACTCGCCGATCTTCAGTGTTTGTCCCTCTGCAGTGACGTCCTGGTACTCCGAGAGCACCCACTGGCGGCGCACGCCCCTTTCATAGAGCGCGAAGTTCACCGCGGCGTGTTGGCGGGGACTGGCGCCCTTGCGCAGCGCGCTCGAATAGCGCGGTGAGAAGAGCGAGCCGATCATGAAGATGACCACCGCGGTGAAGTCACCGGCGGTGAGGTCGACGTAGTACCAACGGTACGAGCCAGAGACGCTGGGCAGGGAGAAGTGACTCATGCGCCGGAGCCCAGATGTTCGATCGCCAGCTCAGCGGCGAAGCGGCCCGAGAGCATCACCAGGGGCACGCCGCCACCCGGGTGCGTACCGCCACCTGCGTAGAAGACGCCCGGCACCCGCGAACGAATGCGAGGACGGCGGAAGGGGCCGAACTTGCCGTGAGGCAGGAAGCCGTAGATCGAACCACCCGGTGCGCCACGCGCGGCGAGATCGAGCGGCGTGCGTTCACCCAGCACGGTGATGTCTTCGGGCTGCACCTCGGGGGCGACGCGTTTGAGCACCGCGAGGCAGCGCGCTTTGAGCACCGCGGCCCGCGACTCCCAACCCGCGGCGTCGTCGGGGCTGGCCAGCGCCGGTGCGTTCACCATCGCGAAGAGCCCGCTCTTGCCCTCGGGAGCGACCGTGGGATCGCTCGCCGCCGGGTGGCAGAAGTACACCGTCGGATCGCTGGGGACTTCGCCACCGAACAGCTCGGAGAACTCGCGCACGTAGTCGTCGCCGAACGCGATGAAGTGGTGGGGCAGGGTGAGCCGGCGATTGATCTCCAGCAGCAGCACGTAGCCGGAGAGCGCGAGCTGCTCCGTGCCCAGCGGGCGATCTGCGAGCGGATCTGCGTTGACGATCACCGCGTCGAACGGCTGCTCATCACCCGGCCGTCCTGCCCTCAACCCGTACGGACCTTCTTCCCAACGCGCCTTCACGCCGAGCTGAATCTCGACGCCCTGCCGGGTGAGCGCGCCGCACATCGCCGCGACCAACGCGACCATGCCGCCTTCGACGTGATGCACGCCGAACTGTTTCTCCAGGTGGGGGATCAACGCGAACGCGGCGCTCGCCTGGTACGGAGAGGCGCCCGCGTACGTGGCGAAGCGGCCGACGAACTGCTGCAGCTGCGGTGAAGCACGGAAGTGTTTGCGCGCGAGGCCGTCGAGCGTGGAGAGCTTGAGGCCGTTCACCATCGACTTGAGGCCCCGTTTGGCGACGCGCCCGAGGAACGCCGGCAGGCCATCGAAGGGCGCCTCGAGGTACGGCTCACCCGCGGCGCGGTGAATGGCGGCGGCTTCTGCGTAGAACGAGCGCAGGCCCTTCGCTTCGGCAGGCGCGCCTTCGAGGGTGCGCTCGAGATCTTCGAAGCAGTCGAAGATGCGGCCATCGCTCCACTGGTAGCGCGCCTGGTGGGTGAGCGGAATGAAGCGCGGCAGCAGATCTTCAGCGCCCAGCCGCACGAAGCTCTCACGCACCACCGCGGGGAGCGTGAGCAGGGTGGGGCCCGTGTCGAGGGAGACGCCGTTTCGCGAGACGACCTGCGCCTTGCCGCCCAGCGTGGGTGACTGCTCGAAGAGAGTGACCTTGTGACCTGCATGAGCAAGCTCGCCGGCCGCGGTCATGCCGCCCAGGCCCGCTCCGATGATGGCGATGCGGCGACTCATGCTGCGGTCTCTGCAGTCAGGCGCAGCTGGCGGGGGTTGGGCGTGAGCATCACCTTCGCGAGCTTGAGCACCTTGCGCGAGGTGGGCAGGGACGCGCGGGCCGAGAAGACGTCGAGGTCACGCTCTTCGATGACGTCGAGGATGCCGCCGTAGATCTCGCCCATCAGGCGCACCACGCGCTGAGAGCCGAGGCCATTGAGGTACGGCACACCCTGCTGCGCCGAGGCGTAGAGCGTGCGCGCCCGGGAGATCTGCAACGCGAGCAGGCCGCGCGTTCGATCGTTCAGCACGCCGGCCTTCAGGTTCTCTTCCGACACGTCGAAGTCTCTGAGGTCTTCCTGCGGCAGGTAGATGCGGCCGCGGCCGAGGTCTTCCTTCACGTCGCGCAGGATGTTGGTCAGCTGCATCGCGCGGCCGAGATCGGCAGCGTGGCTGAGCGCGACGGAGTGGGTGGTGCCCAGCAGCGGCGCCATCATCAGGCCCACCGTGCCCGCGACCCGGTAGCAATAGAGATCGAGCTCAGCCCAGGTGGCGTAGCGATCGATGGTCAGATCCATCTGCATGCCGTCGATCAGATCGAGGAACGGCTGCTGGCGAATGCCGTAACGCTCGATGGTGTCGAGGAAGGCGTGCAGCTCGGTCTCAGGCCAGGGGTGCAGCGCCTTCACCTCACCGCGGGTGAACAGGCCGTTCACCAGCTCGCGTGCGCGATCGAGCAGGCCGGGGAGGGCCGCTGGGTCGGTGCCGGGCTGATCGACGAGATCATCGAGGCGCCGGCAGAACGCGTAGAGCGCGAACGCGCCCCGGCGGCGGGCCCCGAACAACGCGATGGAAGAAAAGTAGAAGCTCTTGGCGTGGTGCCGGGTGACGGCGCGCGCGGAGAGATAGCCCTGGTCGGTCTGGTTCATGCGAGTGCCTCCATCCGTTGCGGAACAGGGGCCGTCGCGCCGAGCTGCGCGAGGATCGCATCGACCGCGAAGCCCGCGCTCAACATCACCGTCGGCACGCCGGTGCCCGGCTGAATCGAGGCGCCGCACCAGAAGAGGTTCTTCACGTCGGGGTCGGTCACTTGCGGTCGGAAGGGGCCGATCTGCCAGAAGTTCTGCGCGAGCCCGAAGTTCGAGCCGCGCGCGAGGTTGAGCTCGGTCTCCCAGTCATCGGGGGTGATCATTCGCTCGGCTTCGATGAGCGGCTCGAGGTCGCCGTAGCCCTCTTCGACGAGGCGCTTGAGCACCTGCGCGCGCACGCGGGGGCCTTCGATCTTCCAATCGACGTTCGGGTTCTGATGCGGCACCGGCACCAGCACGTAGAGCGCGTCTTTGCCTTCGGGCGCGAAGCCCTCGCCCGTGTGCGCTGGCGCGTTGACGTAGAAGCTCACGTCAGCCGGCACCTGCTTGCGCTCGAAGATGTCATCGAAGCTGCCTTCGAAGTCGCGGCCGAAGAAGACGTTGTGATGCAGCAGCGGGTCGATCTTCTTCTTGAGGCCCAGGTAGAGCATCAGGCCCGACGAGGTGAACCGCTTCTTCTCCACGCTCGCCGAACGTTTCGCCGCGAGCGACTCGGGCAGCAGCTGCTTCACGCCGTACGCGTAGTCGGCGTTCGACAACACGATGTCGGCCTTGCGAACGCTGCCGTCGGCCAGCTCCACGCCGATGGCCACGCCACCTTCGACCACCACGCGCTTGATGCTCTGGCTGTAGTGCAGGCGCACGCCCTTCTCACGGCACACCTTCTCGAGCGCGAGCGGCACGGCGTAGAGCCCACCTTTGGGGAACCAGATGCCGTGCGTGGCTTCGGTGTACGGGAGCAGCGAGAAGACGGCAGGCGCCTCCCACGGAGAGATGCCCAGGTACATCGTCTGAAAGCTCAGCGCCTGGAGCAGCCGCTCGTCTTTGAAGTAGCTCGCGACGTGTTTCCACAACTTCTTCAGCGCGCCGACACGGAGGATCTCCGGGAGGTTTCGCGGAGTGAGGAAGGAGCCCAGGGTGGGGAAGTGTTTGGTGACGAAACGTTCGAAGGCGGTGTCGTGCTGCTTCTTGCCGTGCGCGAGGAACTGCTCGTACCGCGCGTGGCTGCCGGGCTCGATGCGCTCCAGCTCGGCCTTCATCTGCTTCGGATCGGTCCACAGCGTGAAGCGCGAGCCGTCACGGTAGTGCACCCGGTAGTGCGGGTCGCAACGCTGCATTTCGAGCACGTCGCTCATGCGGCGGCCGACCGAAGCGAAGGTGGCTTCGAGCACGTGGGGCATCAACAGAATCGTGGGGCCGAGATCGAAGCGGAAGCCGTCGAACTCCACCCGGCCGCAGCGGCCACCGGGGCCCGGCTGCTTCTCGTAGAGATCCACCTCGAGCCCCGCGTGAGCGAGCTTCATGGCCGCGGTCAGGCCACCGACGCCTGCTCCGATCACGATGGCGCGTTTGGCGCTCATGCGGCTCTCCGGGTGAAGTCGCTGAGCATCGAATCGAGGAAGGCCACCGCGGGCGACGTTCCCAACGCTTCGAGCGCCTTGCGGGCCGCGCGGGTGCGCACCTCGACCACGCGTTGGGTCGAGGCAATGCCGCCCCACCGCGCTACGGCGGCTCGTGCGCCCTCGAGCAGGAGCGGGTTCGGTTCAGTCCAGAGAGACTCGAGGTGCGCTCGGCCAGCCGAGTCGGCGCGCGTCCACGCGGCGATCACCGGGAAGGTGCGTTTGCCCTCGAGGTAGTCGGCGCCGCCTGCTTTGCCTGCGACTGCGTCGTCGCCACACAGGCCGATCAGATCGTCGCGCAGCTGGTACGCGAGCCCGGCGTGCCGGCCCACCCGGCGAAGCGTCTCGAGCAGGCCGCGATCGGCGCCGCCCAGCATCGCGCCGCACGCGAGCGGGGCCACGAAGCCGTACCGCGCGGTCTTGAGGTCAGCCACCTTGAGGGTGCGGAAGAGCGTCACCTCGGCGAGCGGCGCCATGGTGAGCACCAGATCGAGGTGCTGGCCCGCGGCGGTGTGCCGGCAGACCTCGAGCATGTAGCGGGCCGCAGCGATGGCGTGGGGTGACGGTGCGGCGAACATCGCCTCCATCGCGCGCGCATAGAGATGGTCTCCGGAGACCACCGCGAGATCCTCACCCAGACGGCCCGAGCCGAGCAGCTTGTGGAGCGACGCGCCGCCGCGGCGAGACTGGGCTCGATCAGCCACGTCGTCGTGGATCAGCATGAAGGTGTGCAGCAGCTCGAGGCCCGCGCCGAACTGCACCACCTCGCGGGGAATGGCCGACCAGTCCGCGTGGCCGCGCGCCAGCATCCACCCGAGGGCGAGCAGGGTGGGGCGAACGCGTTTGGCCGGGCGCAGGGCGTACTCGCGCACGAATTGCCGCGACTGCTGCCAGAGCGGGTCGAGGCCGCGTTCATCATCGGCCTCCACCCAACCTTCCAACCCTTCTTTGAGATCCACCTGAAATCGGGCGAGCGCGGAGACACCGGCGTTCTGATTGGGAGCGAGCTGGGTCATCGGCGGGGCCTCAGGTGGATCGGAACCGTTGCGCGGGTTGTACATGCTTTGTATAATGTCCGTATGAGGATTGTCAAAGCGAAGTGGATCGGGGTCGCGATGACGGTGAGCGCAGCAGGCGCCTGGGGGCAGCCAATGGACGCCCGGATATCCAACACGAAGGGCCAGTCGGTCTGGATGACCCAGTTGTGGGGAAAACCCACGGTGATTTTCTACGAAGACAAAGACGCGACGTTTCAGAACCAGCCGCTGAAGGACGAACTCTTCAAGAAGGGTAAGGAAAAGGGGCTGTTGGACGCGGTCTCGGTGATCGCCATCGCGAATGTCCGGGCCTTCGACTGGTTTCCCGCGAAGAATTTCGTGGTGGCCGCGGTGAAGGATGCCGAGAAGAAATCGGGCGTGCCGGTCTATGTGGATTGGACGGGGAGCTTGTCGAGCAAGCCGTGGAACCTGAGCGCAACGGGGTCGAACGTGCTGGTGATCGATGCGACGGGAGAAAAGGTGTTGTTCTCGAAGGTGGGCGCGCTCACTGCGGCAGAGATCGATCAGGTCTTCGAGCTGCTGACTTCCCTGGTCGTGCGCTGATGGCCTGGTTCAGTCTGCTCTTCGTGGGGGTGGGGTTGGTGCTCGCCCGCCGTCCGCTCTTCCGCGCGCTCGTTCGGTGGCGCCTGGGTCCGTATCGGTTCACGGTGAATCGGGTCGATCCGGCAGCGCCGATGCGTCCCGCTCAACCTCGCAAGGTGGCGGTGATCGGAGGCGGCCTCGCCGGCATCGCCGCGGCCTCCACGCTGGGCACGCGCGGGTACGGGGTCACGGTCTTCGAAGCGAACGCGTATCTGGGCGGCAAGCTCGGTTCGTGGCCGGTGGAGCTCTCGCCCGGAAAGACCGAGTGGGTGAGCCACGGGTACCACGCGTTCTTCCGGCACTACTACAACCTCAACCGCTTCCTCCTCGCGTTGGGGCTGCGGCAGAAGTTCAAGCCGATCTCCGACTACCGGATTCTCCTGCCGGGCGGCAGCGAGCTGACCTTCGGTGAGCTGGAGAACACGCCGGTGCTCAACCTGCTCTCGCTCGCGGATCAGGGCGTGTACCAGTTGGGTGAAGTGATGGCCGCGCCCACGCGCGATCTGATGGGCGTGTTCCTCGAGTACGACGAGGTGAAGACCTTCGCTCAGCTCGACGGCATGTCGTTCGCGGAGTTCGATCGCCGCGCGAAGTTGCCGCCTCGGCTGAAGATGGCCTTCAACACCTTCGCGCGCGCCTTCTTCGCCGACGAAGAGAAGCTCTCCATGGCCGAGCTGGTGAAGGGCTTTCACTCCTATTACCTGGGGCACGATGGCGGGCTGGTCTACGACCACCCGGTCGAGGACTACGAGGCCTCGTTGCTCAAGCCCATCCGCGAACACTTCGAGAAGAACGGCGTGGCGCTGCGGCTCTCCACGCCGGTGAAGTCGCTCGAGCGTGAAGGCGCGGGTTTCGTGGTGAACGGTGAACGGTTCGACAAGGTGGTGCTGGCCGCCGACGTGGTCGGCGTGCGCGCGGTGCTGGAGGGCGCCAAAGGGCTCGACGGGCTCGATCCCCGCCTCCTCGCGCTCAGGCCAGGCCAGCGGTACGCCGTGTTGCGGCTCTGGCTCGACATCGCCGCGCGCGCGACGTTGCCGGTGTTCGTGATCACCGATCGCTACCGCATTCTCGACGCGATCACCTTCTACGACCGCACCGAAGCGGAGTCGGCGGCATGGGTGCGCGAGAACGGCGGCTCAGTCGTCGAGCTGCATTGTTATGCGGTGCCCGATGGTCTGACCGAGACCGAGGTGCGTGAGCAGCTGTTGGAAGACATGGTGAAGTTCCTCCCGGAGCTCACCACCGCGAAGGTGCGGCACGATCATTTTCAGCTGCGCCGTGACTTCAACGCCTCGCACCTGGGCATGAACGAACGTCGCCCGGGCACCGAGACGGGGGTCGACGGCCTGTACTGCGCAGGCGACTGGGTGAAGCTGCCGTTCCCCGCGATGTTGATGGAGGGCGCGTTCTCCAGCGGCGTGATGGCCGCCAACAAGATCCTCGCGTCCGATGGGGTGCGTGAAGAGCCGGTGGAGTCGATCCCCCGGCGCGGTCTGCTCGCTGGCATTCCGCAGTCCCCCGCGCGGAAGAAGCTGATGGCCACACCGTGAGGTTCGATCTGATCCTCGTCGGTGGTGGGCTCGCCAACGGACTGCTGGCCGATCGCCTCGCGGCCACGCGGCCCGAGCTCTCGTTCGTGGTGCTGGAGCTCGGCGCCACGCTCGGGGGAAATCACACCTGGAGCTTTCACGGCAGCGACGTGAGCGAGTCGCAGCGTGCGTGGTTGGCCCGGTTCTGCGGCGGCAACTGGGAGGCGCACGACGTCAGCCTTCCCGGCGTGACGCGGCAGATCGCGGGGAGCTACCACTCGATCCGCTCTGAAGACTTCGATCGCGAGCTCCGCCAGACCCTGGGAGAGCGTGTGCGCACCGGCTGCCGGGTGGGTGACGTGAGCGCGACCCGGGTGGTGCTGGAGTCGGGCGAGGTTCTCGAAGCAGGTGCGGTGCTCGACGCGCGTGCGCAGGCCTTCGACTTCCCCGCGGGCTTTCAGAAATTCCTGGGTCAGGATCTCGAGCTCGAGGCGCCGCACGGTCTCTCGCGGCCGATGCTGATGGATGCGACGGTGGCGCAACTGGAAGGCTTCCGGTTCGTCTACGCGTTGCCCTGGAGTGAACGCCGGGTGTTGGTGGAAGACACGCGGTACTCCGATACGCCTGAGCTCGATCTCCCTTCGATGCGCGTGCGGATCGCCGAGTGGGTGAATGCGCGCGGGTGGAAGATCGCCTCGGTGCTGCGTGAAGAGGCCGCTGCCTTGCCGATTCCACTCGGGGGCAAGGTGCCGCAGCCCGATCGCCCCGTGCTCGGCGTGGCTGCCGGTTTGTTTCACGCCACCACCGGCTACTCGTTGCCGTTTGCCGCGCAGCTGGCCGAGACGCTGTGCGCCTCGCCGACGCTCGACGCGGCCTCGCTCACCCAGAGCATCAACCGCATCGCCCGCGCGCACTGGGACAGCCAGTCGTTCTTCCGCCTGCTCAACCGGATGTTGTTCCGCGGGGCGGCGCCGGAGGAGCGGGTGAAGATCTTCTCCTCGTTTTACGGCCACGACGACGAGCTCATCGGCCGCTTCTACGCAGGCAAGCTCACGCTGGCGGACAAGATGCGAGCCCTGCAACGGGGAGCGCCGACGGTGCCCCCGATTCGGGCGATGCGCGCGGCCCTGGACCTGAGCTGAAATTCAGGCCCGGTGGTTGCACACGGTGCTCGCTCCCCGACGCGAGGAGCAACTGAAATGGGCAATCCGATCATTCACTGGGAGTTCGTGGTCCCGAACGCTGACAAGGCGCGCGCCTTCTACCGGAAGATCTTCGACTGGCGCTTCGACGACAAAGCGTTCCCCGGGTACACGATCATCGACACGGGGGCGAACCCGAACGGAGCGCTCACCACTGCGCCCCAGGCGGCGCCGATGGCGGGGCTCAACACGTACTTCGAAGTGAGCAACCTGAAGGCGACGCTGCACAACGTGGTGGAGCTGGGCGGGAAGATCCTCGTGCCGCCGACCGACATCCCTTCGGTCGGCGCGTACGCGATGTTCGCTGATCCCGCCGGCGTGGCGGTGGGCATTCTTCAGCCTCACAAACGCGAAGACGGGAGCCGGTAAGTTTCGCGCGTGTGATGCAGTTCCTGCGCGTGCTGCCTGCCATGTCGGATGGCAGAGCCGATGCACGTTCAGTCACGCATGACGCGAGAACTGATGAGAGGTCTCCTGGTGGTGGTGTTGCCGCTCTCCGTGGCTTTCGCTGCAGCACCCGCCTTGAAGCCGCCGGGAAAGCCGGGCGCGGAGTATCTGGTGCTGTTCAACCCCGCGCACGTTGCGTCCGTCGAGGGGACAATCGTGCGCATCTACCAGGTGCCGTCGGCCAAGGTCTGGTTGACCTCCGTGCACGCGATGGTGCGCACCAAGCAGGGTGACGTGAGCGTGAACCTGGGGCCCTCGTGGTTCCTCGACAATCAGGAGCTGCACCTGGCGATGGATGATCGCGTCGCGGTGACGGGCTCGCGGGTGAAGCACAACGGGGTCGAGTCGCTGATCGCGATCGAGGTGCGGCGGGGTGATGCGTCGTTGAAGCTGCGTGCGCCTGATGGGATGCCGGTCTGGGTCGCCTGGCGTACGCAAGCGAGTGCACCGGCTGCGACGCGATGATTCGCCGGGCGCTCGTGGTGGGGGTGGTGGTGGCCACCGCGGCGCTGGCGGAGGAGTTGAGTTGGAAACGCGTGCTCTCCTCGGAGGGCGTGCGTGATGCGCGCATCGTGAAGGTGATGGATGAAGTGCGGCGCAGTGATTTCTTGCCCGAGTCGCAGCGGTCGCAC
>JAUYRZ010000083.1 GCA_030695565.1 Archangium sp. | reverse complement strand
AACTCTTGGAGGAGATAAGCCTGTTATCCCCGGAGTACCTTTTATCCGTTGAGCGATGGCCCTTCCATTCAGAACCACCGGATCACTATGACCTGCTTTCGCACCTGCTCGAACCGTCGCTCTTGCAGTCAAGCACCCTTATGCCATTGCACTCGACGCCTGGTTTCCAATCAGGCTGAGGGTACCATCGCGCGCCTCCGTTACTCTTTGGGAGGCGACCGCCCCAGTCAAACTACCCACCAGACAGTGTCCCGGACCCGGATGACGGGCCACGGTTAGACACCAGAAATCAGCAGGGTGGTATTTCACCGTTGCCTCCACCGAACCTAGCGGCCCGGCTTCAAAGGCTCCCACCTATCCTACACAGCCAATCCCTAGTGTCACTGTCAAGTTGTAGTAAAGGTTCACGGGGTCTTTCCGTCTTTCTGCGGGTAAACTGCATCGGCACAGCTATTTCAATTTCGCCGAGTCCCTCTCCGAGACAGTGGGGAAGTCGTTACTCCTTTCGTGCAGGTCGGAACTTACCCGACAAGGAATTTCGCTACCTTAGGACCGTTATAGTTACGGCCGCCGTTTACTGGGGCTTCGGATCACCGCTTCGCTTGCGCTGACGGATCCCCTTAACCTTCCAGCACCGGGCAGGAGTCAGACCCTATACGTCGGCTTCTCGCCTTCGCAGAGTCCTGTGTTTTTGGTAAACAGTCGCTACCCCCTATTCTCTGCAACCCTCTTCGGCTTCGTCTGTACGACTACACCTACCGAGGGCACACCTTCTTCCGAAGTTACGGTGTCAATTTGCCTAGTTCCTTGGAGGAGAGTTCTCTCGGGCCCCTGAGGCTACTCGCCTCGCGCACCTGTGTCGGTTTACGGTACGGATGACCGCTAGACTCCCTACGAGGTTTTTCTTGGAAGCAGAGCATCACTCACTTCGCGCTAACGCGCTCGCATTCGGCTCTCGGAGATAACTGCCCCGCCTTTATTCGTACGAGGCACTCCTACGACCTTAGACTGACACAACCACCGGTCAGCTGAGTTAGCTTTCTCCGTCACCCCTTAGTTCAACGTCTAACAGCCAGCGCAGGAATATTAACCTGCTTGCCATCATCTACCCCTTTCGGGCTCGACTTAGGACCCGGCTAACCCTGGGAAGATTGACTTGACCCAGGAAACCTTACGCTTACGGGGGGGATGATTCTCACATCCCTTATCGCTACTCATTTCGGCATCAGCACTTGATGTCGCTCCACACGCCATTACCATCGTGCTTCGCTGCAACATCAACGCTCCCCTACCGCCATGCCTATCAAAATAGACATGACCCGTGGCTTCGGTGCTTGGCTTAGCCCCGTTACATTTTCGGCGCGGATTGTCTCGACCAGTGAGCTATTACGCTTTCTTTAAAAGATGGCTGCTTCTAAGCCAACTTCCTGGTTGTCAATGACCCTCCACATCCTTTCTAGTGTTCACTTAGCCAAAACTTGGGGACCTTAGCCGACGGTCTGGGTTATTCCCCTCTTGCCGATGGACGTTATCACCCACCGACTGCGTCCCGGGATAACACTTGTTGGCATTCGGAGTTTGGTACGGTTTGGTAATCTGGTGAGACCCCTAGCCGTTCCAGTGCTCTACCTCCAACAGTGAATTACCCGAGCCGATACCTAAATATCTTTCGGGGAGAACCAGCTATCACGGAATTTGATTGGCCTTTCACCCCTACGCACAGCTCATCGCAGAAATTTTCAACTTCCATGCGTTCGGTCCTCCATGCGGTGTTACCCGCACTTCAACCTGGCCATGCGTAGATCATCCCGCTTCGGGTTATAATACACGCAACTCGTCGCCCATTTCGGACTCGCTTTCGCTCCGGCTCCACCTATCGGCTTAGCCTCGCTACGTACATTAAGTCGCCGAATCATGATGCAAAAGGTACGCTCTCGCACTTGCCTTGCGGCGTGGTGCTCGAACTGCTTGTAGACATGCGGTTTCAGGTTCTTTTGACTCCCCTCACAGGGGTTCTTTTCACCTTTCCCTCGCGGTACTTGTTCACTATCGGTCACTGAGTAGTATTTAGCCTTACCAGATGGTCCTGGCAGATTCAGACAGAATTGCTCGTGTTCCGTCTTACTTGGGTACCCCACTCGGCCACAGGTCGTTTTCGCGTACGCGACTATCACGCTCTTTGGTCTGCCTTTCCAGGCAGTTCCGCTAACAACCCATGGTCCTACCGTGGACCCGCAACCCCAATGTCACTTTCGTGACACTGGTTTAGGCTTATTTTTCCCGGTTCGCTCGCCACTACTACGGGAATCACTCATTGTTTTCTTTTCCTCAGGGTACTGAGATGTTTCACTTCCCCTGGTTCGCTCTTACACCCCTATGTATTCAGGATGTAGTAACTGACCGTTACGTCAGCTGGGTTTCCCCATTCGGAAATCTCTGGATCAATGTTCGGTTGGCAACTCCCCAGAGCTTATCGCAGCCACCCACGTCCTTCATCGCCTCTCAGTGCCTAGGCATCCACCGCACGCCCTTAGTAGCTTACTTACCTCTATCTCGTTGACGTCGATTCACTCCACCTCGCGGCGGTTGAATCGAACATGAACTCGAGATCGAGGCCCAGACTCCTGCTCTTCGCAGCGAGCTGAACAACACTTCAAATACAACAACTCGAATTGAATTCTTACTCTTCGTATGCACTTGTCAAAGAACGCGTCGACTCAATACTCGAGCCGACAAAGTTGTGGAGCTGAACGGGTTCGAACCGATGACCCCCGGCTTGCAAAGCCGGTGCTCTCCCAGCTGAGCTACAGCCCCGATACTGTCTTGCGACAGGTAGTTCGAGGAAGTGGGCCTGGGTGGACTCGAACCACCGACCTCACGCTTATCAGGCGTGCGCTCTAACCACCTGAGCTACAGGCCCGGAACAGAGAGGTCAGCGGCTCAATCGAACCGACAACTCCAAATGAGGTTCAAAGAGCGAAATCGCTCCTTCAAAACCAGACAGCAAGCCCAATCTGCAAGTAACGAGTTGACCTGGTTGACCGGTCGCCGAAGCGACCTGCCATCTCGTAATTCAGCCGAAGCCGAACCAGATGACGTGGTCTCCGTAGAAAGGAGGTGATCCAGCCGCAGGTTCCCCTACGGCTACCTTGTTACGACTTCACCCCAGTTACCAAGCACTCCTTGGGCACCACTGTGGTGTGGTGACTTCTGGAGCATTTGACTCCCATGGTGTGACGGGCGGTGTGTACAAGGCCCGGGAACGTATTCACCGCGGCGTGCTGATCCGCGATTACTAGCGATTCCGACTTCACGGAGCCGAGTTGCAGACTCCGATCCGAACTGAGACGAGTTTTATGCGATTAGCTCCCCTTCGCAGGTTGGCAACGCTTTGTACTCGCCATTGTAGCACGTGTGTAGCCCCAGACATAAAGGCCATGAGGACTTGACGTCATCCCCACCTTCCTCCAGCTTATCACTGGCGGTCCCTCTAGAGATCTCCTTGCGGAGCAACTAAAGGCGAGGGTTGCGCTCGTTGCGGGACTTAACCCAACATCTCACGACACGAGCTGACGACAGCCATGCAGCACCTGTCTTACCATTCCCTTGCGGGCACCCCAACTTTTGGGTCGGGTTTGATAGATGTCAAGTCTGGGTAAGGTTCTGCGCGTTGCGTCGAATTAAACCACATGCTCCACCGCTTGTGCGGGCCCCCGTCAATTCCTTTGAGTTTTAGCCTTGCGGCCGTACTTCCCAGGCGGAGAACTTAATGCGTTAGCTGCGGCACCGCGGGGGTCAACACCCACGACACCTAGTTCTCATCGTTTACAGCGTGGACTACCAGGGTATCTAATCCTGTTTGCTCCCCACGCTTTCGCGTCTCAGCGTCAGTAGTCGTCCAGATGGCCGCCTTCGCCACCGGTGTTCCTCCGCATATCTACGAATTTCACCTCTACTTGCGGAATTCCGCCATCCTCTCCGACACTCAAGCTCAGCAGTTTCAGACGCACTTCCTCGGTTAAGCCGAGGGCTTTCACATCTGACTTGCCAAGCCGCCTACACGCGCTTTACGCCCAATAATTCCGAACAACGCTTGCACCCTCTGTATTACCGCGGCTGCTGGCACAGAGTTAGCCGGTGCTTCTTCTCCCGGTACCGTCAGGCCCCTGGATGTTAGCCAGAGGTTTTTCGTCCCGGTCGAAAGTGCTTTACGATCCGAAAACCTTCATCACACACGCGGCGTTGCTCCATCAGGCTTTCGCCCATTGTGGAAAATTCCCCACTGCTGCCTCCCGTAGGAGTCTGGACCGTGTCTCAGTTCCAGTGTGGCTGATCGTCCTCTCAGACCAGCTACCCGTCGTTGCCTTGGTGGGCCGTTACCCCGCCAACTAGCTGATGGGCCGCGGGCTCATCTCAGAGCGTAAGCTTATAAATAGAGGCCTACTTTTCCCACAGCGTCCGAAGACACCGTAAGCTTACCGAGTATTAGCTAACCTTTCGGAAAGTTATCCTCGACTCTAAGGCAGATTACCCACGTGTTACGCACCCGTGCGCCGCTCTACTCAGGTTGCCCTTTTCGCGCTCGACTTGCATGTGTTAGGCACGCCGCCAGCGTTCGTTCTGAGCCAGGATCAAACTCTCCAAGATTGAATTAGAGTGTATTGACTGGCGATTGACTTCCAAACCATTGCTGATTCGGTTGTCCGCTAGCGTCTTGTCGGTGTGTGTTCCGACAAGACTTATATTTGTTGCACTGCGTATACTCGCAGTACTTCTTGGGCTTGCTATCCGGTTTTCAAAGAGCGACCTGCGATGCGTTTGCAGCGGTGTTGCTCGCCGCCGAGGCCTTCTACATGTTCCTCTCTCCGCTCTGCAACTTCTTTGTGAAGTGGATCGCACACTTTTTTCGAAACCCCGCCGATCAGGCTGGCGGGCTCCCTCTGGTGTCGCGAGCCACTCACCCCAGCTACTTCTTCAAGTACGGGCAGTCGTTGGTGGTCATGCAGGCATCCATCGAGATGCGCGTGCCGCCGCTGCCCAGGTAGTCCGAGAACAGGTTGATGACGTACGTGCCGAGATCGAACGGCGCATCGGGCTTGGGCACCGGCAAGCTGTGTTCACCCTTCGGGTTCATCATGGGGAACAACGCACCGACCCTGCCCGCGCTGTCTTTGCTGGCGCGCGTCAGGCGCATCGGAGGCGCGAGGCGCGGCGTTCCGAAGCCGTCGTCTGCGTTCGAGACCGCCTGCAACACGTCGACATCCATCAACACGTTGCCGTTCGCCCCGGAGTAGCGGCCGGTGCGCTCGACGCCTTCCACGAAACCGACGTCGATCAGCTGCTGCATCTGCGTCTTGCCGTAGCGCGGGTCGATGTTCTCCGAGTCGACGAAGCCGGCCGCGCGCATCAACGCCGTCGCGGTGGCCACCGGCACGCCGGGATCTCCCGTCATGGGCAGCAGCAACGCGCGCGTGGCCACGGTCTTGCCATCGCCGTACGAGAAGGTGCGATCGCCCTCCCAGAACGGAGCGAAGTTCGCCGGGTCAGCCGGCTCGAGGGCGATCTGCGCGAGCGAGAACAACCGCCGCAGCTCAGGGCTGGCGCGGCGCAGGCCAAAACCATCCGCCAACGCCGACAGGGGGGCGCCCGCTTCATACGCCCGCCCCTGGAACTCGAAGGCCCTGGCGAACTGATCGATCACCAGCGTCGGGGTGAAGCCGGTGGGGTCGCAGCCTTCACGCAGCTTGCTGGGCAGCTCCTCCGTGTAGAGCTCGAAGCGCAGCGGATCTCCGCTGTCCGACGAGACCGCCATGCGCAGGTGACCGTTGGGCTGCACCCGGCCACAGCGCCACTCCTTGGTCTTCAGGTTGCGGATGAGGGCGATGCTCCCGGGCAAGAGCGGCGCAGGCAGCACGGCCACCTCACGCTCCGCCTTCTTCACCACGTCGGGCACCATCTGGAACAAGGCGGGCAGGCCCTGCTCGTTGGGGTGCACCAGCATGAGGGGCCCCATCATCCGCAGCACCAGCGGGTTCTGCACCTGGCCGAGATCCGAACGCGTGCCGATCTCCGACAGGTAGCCGCCGGGAAGAATGGGCGCGATCGCGTCGATCTCGGGCTCGATGCCGCCCATCAGGCTGGCGAGGATGCCGCCCAGCGAAGCGCCGGCCACGTAGATGGGCACGTTCGGCCCGCCGAGGTCGACCACGCCGTCCCCGTCGAAGTCGCCGGCGAGATCGTTCTGCCCATCGCGGTTCACATCGAAGGCCCAGCGCCGCTGCCCATCGAACGAGCGCAGCACCCGCACCATCTGCATCAGGTCGACGGCGGTCTGCCTCACCGTGTCGCGCGTGTGGGTGACGTAGCCGGTGAAGTAGTCGGCGCCGGAGTCGATCAGCCCATCGCCGTTCTGATCGATGCCCCGGCCATCACTCACCATCGCCTGCGCGAGCGGGTCGATGCCGTACCGCTGGGTCAGGCCGGTGACGAGCTCACGATCGACCGCGTTGAGGCTCAGCCCGTGGCTCACCGCGTCCATCCCGATGGTCGCGATACCCGAGCGCGCGAGCGGGCCCATCACCAGCAGCGCGTCGAGCTTCGAGCCGCTGTGGCCGTGCATGAAGATCGCCACCGGGGCGGGGCCGGTGCGCACCTTGGGCACCGACATCAAGAAGTTGATGGTCTCGGGCCGGTGGAAGGTCTCCTTACGGCCGACATCGATGTCCATCACCTGGTCGTAGAGCGGCAGGAATCTTCCATTCGCGTCGAGGCGGGGAAAGAACTGGGGCGAGACGAACGAGGCGGTCGCGTAGAAGTCGACCTCTGACAGCCAGCTGTTGAGCAGCGCGGTGGTGCCCGGTGACTGCGAGCCCGCGAAGAGGTCGAGCAGCTGTGCGCCGAACTGGAGGAACTGTTCGCCCGGCACCGCCTTGGTGTTGCGGTTGGTGGGGGTGATGCGGCGCCCATCGGGGATCGAGGTGAGGTCGACGGGGTAGGCCTTCTCGAGGAACGCCAGCGGGCCCCTGCCGTAGAGCCCGTCACGGAAGGCGCGGTAGTCGACGGTGATCGACTGCGTGGTGAACGACCAGGTGAAGGCCACGTCGGCCATCGCCAGGTTGCGCTGGGTGAGGCACTCGGTGAGCGGCTGCAACGCGGGCGTCTGGGCGAGGTGGTTGATGTTGACGAAAGGCGAACGCACCGGCTGGCCGTCTTTGCCCACGAGGCGGTTGGTGAGCACCACCGCGTAGGTGGTCGCTTCACGCATCGGGTAGAGCGGGCGCGCGATGAGGGTGTTGGTCTCCTTCTCGTAGAAGCCGATCACGTCGAAGGGGCCGTTCTTGCCGTCGAGCGTGTTGGGGTGATCGAGCACCCCATCCATGTCGGTGTCTTCGCCGGGGTCCATCACGCCGTCGCCGTCGAGGTCTTCTTCTTCCTGCTCGAAGGCCAGCGTCTCGAGGCTCTGGTGCGGCTCGTCGGGGTAGTACTCGCGCTGGTCGAGAATGGTGGGGAAGTGGCCCTGACCGAGGTCGAGCGGCACCGGCTTGCAGAAGTCGGGCGAGCCGCGCGTCACGTCGATCACGTAGAGCGCGTCGTCACCGAAGTCCGACGGGCGTTGGTGGCGGCCCAGGATGTTCTCCAGGTCGAGCGGTGCGTCGAAGGAGACGGTGATGGGCGCGAGCGTGCCCCAACCCGACATCTGGTCGAGCCCCGCGCGGGTGCGTTTCTCCCACTGCGTCGGCGCGGCTTCGATGGAGGCGTTGACGCGGCGAAGCGTGGGCGAGGTCGCGTCGAAGCGGCTGGCGAAGTCGTTGGGGAGCGGGATCTCTGGCAGCGGTTTGGCCAGCACGTCGAAGTTCACCCGCGGGCCATCACCTTCGGCCGCCAACCCCAGCCCCTGCGGAACCGGCGGCGTGCACGCACTCAGACAGGCCACGAACAGCAGAGGGAAAACGCGCATGGAAGGCGTCTACTGGAGGGCGAGGCTGCGGTATAGGCGGGCCCATGACCCTCGCACTCGTGCTGATCGCGTTCGGCGCTGTCACAGAAGAGACGCCCGCTGCCGTCGAGCCGGTCACGCCCGCCGTCGAGCAGAAGAAGGCCCTGGGCGTCACCGCGGGTGCGTTCGAGGTGAAGGTCGCCGCGAACCTTCGGCTGGCGCAGACGATGAGCAGCACCATCGTGCTCGACGATCTCGGCACCGCAGAGCAGCCCACGCCCTTCGAGATGCGCGTGCGCCTCGGGCCCGAGATCAAGTTCCACGACTTCAGCTTGATCTCCGAGTTCGACGTCGCCACCGGGGCGGTCTTCGGCACGCCCGACTCGACCGTGGTGGCGGCCCGAGTGCCCACCCCGACCTTCAGCCCGGCCGAGCTGCGGCAGCTCTACCTGCAGTACCGCTGGACCACCGGCGCCGCGCGGCTCGGGGTGCAGACCTCGAACTTCGGCCTGGGCATGCTGGCCAACGCGGGCGCCCGAGATGGCGAGGCCGGCGACTTCGGCATTCAGCACGGCGGCGCGGTGGTGGCGCGCGCGGCCGTGCTGGGGCGTCCGCTCTTTGCACTGGGGGGCGCGTGGAAGGCGGTCGAGCCCATCGCCGCATTCGATCTGGTGGTGCGCGACGCGACAGCGAACCTGCTCGAGGGTGACCGCGCGCTGCAGGGCATTCTGGGTCTGCGCTTCAACGTCGACGACGATCACCAGGTCGGGCTCACCGCGATCTATCGGAGCCAGCGGCGCGAGGGTGGAGCCCCCGGTGAACGCAGCACCGACGCGTTCGTGGCCGACCTCTTCGCGCGGTGGACCGTGATGAAGACCGCCGATTCGTCACTCACGCTGTCGGGTGAGCTGGCGGCGATCACCGGCACCACCACGCAGTCGCGCAGTGACACCGCCGAGGTGCTCGACGTTCGGCAGCTCGGCGTGGTGGCGAAGGTGAACTACAAGAAGGGCCGCTTCGGAGTTCTGTTCGACGGCGGGTTCGCGTCGGGTGATCAGAACCCCTACGACACCACCCTGAGCAACTTTCGCTTCGACTCGAACTACAAGGTCGGGCTCATTCTGTTCGATCAGGTGCTCGGCTATCAGAGCGCGCGCAGCGGCTGGCGGGGGGCCGACCCCTCGCTGACCGGAGTGGCGCCCGAAGGCATCGACCTGCTCCCCAGCGCGGGTGCGGTCACCGGCGCCTGGTACCTCTTTCCCCGAGCGAAATACGGCTTCGCGGATTGGCTCGACGTCTACGGCGGCCCGCTGTTCGCGTTCACCAGCGCGGCCCTCACCGATCCCTTCAATACGCGCCTCAACGGTGGCACTCCGGTGAACTACCTGGGTGGAACGCCGGGCAACTACCTGGGCACCGAGTTGGACCTCGGCGTGTCGGTGCACGCTGCGCCCACGCCGTACCTGAACGTCAGCGCGACCCTCGAAGGGGGGGTGTTGCTGCCGGGTGATGCCTTCCGCACCGCGGCGGGATCGAACCTGGGCGCGGTCGGCGTGGGCCGCCTGCGCCTCAGCGCGTCGCTCTAAAAACAATCGGCTTGAGCCGAGTGGCCAGCGCGCGTTTGCGCGATCTTTTCTCTCGACGCACACGCTGCGCCGCCGCGCGATTCGTTGCGAGCTGATTCACCCGCTTGTGGTGGATCGCCTTATGCGTGCACTTCTACGTGGAGGTCCCCACGTCATGACCATCGTCTGCGCGACCCATTTCAGTCCCTCGTCAGCCAACGCTGTCGCGGTCGCCGCCCTGCTCGCACGGCAGAGCAGTGAACGTCTCTGGTTGACCAGTGTCGTTCCCCATTCCCGAATCCGCCCGGCCCACAAGGAGGGCCGGGAGGCCGGCCAGGCGCTGCAAGGTGCAGCAGAGCTCCTGCGAAAGCAGGGCGTGGAGGTCGAGACCCGGCTGCTGCGCGGCGCGACGGATCGCTCCGTGGCCAGGCAGTGTGACGACGTTCAGGCCGAGCTGCTGGTGGTCGGCGACACCCACCGCAAGAAGACCCGGTACCTGAACACCTCCGCGGATCGTTTCGCCTCTGAAGCGCACGTGCCCATGTTGGTGGTGCGCAACCCCGAGCCCTTCGAGGCCTGGTCAAAGGGCCTGCGCGCGTTGAAGGTGTTCCTCGCCGTCGACCAGTCGGGCAGCGCCGCAGGAGCGCCGCAGTGGCTCACCAAGATCGCCCGCTCCGGGCCGCTCGAGGTGACCGTCTACGCGTGGGGTCCGCTGAAGACCCGGCTCGATGGGCTGCCTTCCAACGCCACCTTCCAGGTCAACGCGCGGCAAGGGCGTTTCCCCACGGGAGCCTCGGTGCTCGCGCTCGCTGCCGCGGAGAAGGCCGACGTGGTGCTGCTCGGTGCGAAAGCGCAGCGGGGCCCCCTGGGCCGGCGAACGTCGGTGGCGCACGAGGTGTTGGTCGATGCGCCGATCTCCGTCGCGCTGCTGCCTGAGGCAGAAGAACTCACCACCACCCTGCCGCTGTTCGTGCATCAGCGCCGAGGGGCGTTGAGCCTTGGAGCGGTGGCGCTGGTGTTGGTGGGCGCGCTGGCGACGACCGGCCTGCTGGTGAAGACCTACCGCGATGGCGTCTTCGAAGAGGCCGGGTGCCAGGTGGTCTGCAGAGGCCCGTGAGCTACTTCGCTGCGAGGTAGCCTTCGGCCTTGAGCAGCTCGGCGGTGAGCACCGCCCCACCCGCAGCGCCACGCACCGTGTTGTGCGAGAGCGCGACGAAGCGCCAGTCGAACACCGCGTCAGGGCGCAGCCGGCCGATGCTGATGCCCTGACCGTTGCCTGCGTCGCGATCGAGCTTCGTCTGCGGCCGGTTTTCTTCTTCGAAGTAGGTCAGGAACGGCGAAGGCGCGCTGGGCAGCTTCAGCGTTTGCGGTTTGCCCGCGTAGGAACGCCAGGCCGCGAGGATCTCCTCGCGTGAGGGCTTCTTCTCGAACGCCACGAACACCGCCGCCAGGTGCCCATCAGACACCGGCACGCGAATACATTGCGCGGTGATGGCGGGCGAAGTCGCGGTGACGATGCGGCCGTTGACGACCTGGCCCCAGATCTTCAGCGGCTCCTGCTCGCTCTTCTCTTCTTCGCCCTTGATGAAGGGGATCACGTTGTCGGCCATCTCGGGCCAGCTCTCGAAGGTCTTCCCCGCCCCGGAGATCGCCTGGTACGTGCACACCGCCAACCGGGTGGGCCCGAAGTGTTTGAGCGGGTGAATCGCCGGCACGTAGCTCTGAATGGAGCAGTTCGGCTTCACGGCGATGAAGCCGCGCTTCGTGCCGAGCCTGCGCCGCTGGGCGTCGATCACCCCGTTGTGAGCGTCGTTGATCTCGGGAATCACCATCGGCACGTCGGGCGTCCACCGGTGCGCGGAGTTGTTCGAGACCAGCGGCGTCTCGCGGCGCGCGTAGTCTTCTTCGAGCTTCGCGGTGACGTCCCTGGGCATGTCGACGGCGCAGAAAACGAAGTCGACCGAGTCGGCCACGCCCGCGATGTCGGAGGCGTCTTTGACGGTGAGTGAGGCTGCGTTCGCAGGCACGCCACCCGCGAGCGTCCAGCGGCCGCTGACGGCCTCTGCGTACGACTTGCCTGCCGAAGCAGGGCTCGCGGCGACCGTGGTCAATTCGAACCAGGGGTGGTTGGCGAGGAGAGAGACGAACCGCTGGCCGACCATTCCGGTCGCACCGAGAACACCGACTTTGAGCTTCGAGGCCATGACGGCGCCGACCGTACACCGATCGGCGGCCGTCGCCACCGGCGCTACTTCTTCTCTGAGCCGCCCGTGCCTCGGGCCTTCTTCGCGGGCGCGGTGGAGATTCCCGTGCCGAGGCCTCCCAGCACCGTCTCCTCCACCTGCTGCGCTTTGTCGGTGGTGGGCGGACCGCTGGGCTTGACCATCTTCTTCTTGGCCAGGCGGGTGGAAGGAACCTCGGGCACGTCGGACGCGACGGCCAGTGAGCTGCAGAACAACAAGGCGCTGATCATCAGTTTGGTCTTCATGACTCCTCCTTGGAGCCAGCGACCCCTGTGCAGCCCCGATGCCGGCTGCCGCCTTCGAAGAAGTCTGCGCGCTTGGCAAGAGAGCGCGCGTGACGTTTCGTTACACCCCGTCACGCCACGATTCAGCGCGTCGCTTCGAAACGAGAGCGCGCTACATTGCGTCGCATGCAGCCCTCGAATGATCTTTCAGAGTTCCAGACGAGCGCCGCGTACATCAGCGCGATCGTCCGCGTGCTCAAGAAGCTCGGCCAATTCGAGCCGGTGGTGGCGAAAGCAGATGCAGGCACCGCCCAGATGTTGCGCACGCCGAACGCGCAGTCGTGGTGGCGCGCGCCTGAAGCGTTCGCGATGACCCGGGCCATGGGCGCCGTCGGCGGCGACGCGCTGGTGCACCGCGTCGGTCAGCTCGCGGTCACCGAGTCGATCTCGATGATCATCAGGCCGTTCGTCAGCGTGTTGCTGGCCATCTCCGGCCCTTCACCTGCGACCCTGCTCTCGCGTTTCGGCCAAATCACCCAGGCCGCGATCAAGAACGTGAAGTTCGATTGGAAGACGACAGGGCCCACCTCGGGCGAGCTCACCATCACCTATCCGCTCGAGGTGCCCGTGGAGTACCCCGCGTACTGGCTGGGTGCGTTCGAATACGTCTGGGTGACCACCAAGAAGGCGGGCACCACGAAGGCGAAGCACAACGGCACCTCGTTGCACTTCGCCTTCGATTGGAACTGAGCCTTCAGGGGCAGTCGACCGCGACCACGCTCTCCACGTACGTGTTGGTGGTCATGCCGTCGAACGACGCGAGGCAGCTCGGCGCGGCGAAGGTGCGCGCGGCGACCTGCGCATCGTCGACCGACAGCTTGAGCTCGCCTTCCAGAATGCGGCCGAACGGGGCGCCGCTGGTCGAGCGGTTGGTGAAGAACTCCACCGAGGGCGTCTTGCCCGGCGCGAGGAAGCTGGCCGAGTAGGTCGCGTTCTGGTGCTCGGGCGCGACCGCGTACGTCGCGCTGGCCAACACCCCCAGGGCCACGCGCGCATCGAGCTGCAGGCCGGGCGTGAAGTTCAGCTTGAAGCCCGCTGCGGTGGGCTCCCAGGTGGCAGCCACGGTGCGGCCCCGGTCTTTGTTGAAGTCGATGGAGAAGAGCACGTCGTTGCCCGACTTGATGGTCGAGGTGGTGCTGCCCAGGCCCGCGCCCTCGAGCCGCGCGTTCTTGCCGTCTTCGAAGATCAGCGTGGCGCCCAGGCCCGCGAAGAAGACGTCGACCGGGCGGCTGGCGAAGGCCTCGTCGTTCAAGAGGTCACGCAGCAGGCCGGCGTACCGAACCTCGCCCGCGCCGTAGACCAGCGTGGCGCGCTTGGCGGGACCCTCGACGCGAATGGAGGCCACCGGGCTCTTCGCGCCGATGGTGGCAGTGCGGGTGACACCGTCGGTGCCGGTCATCTCGGAGGTCACCGGCGAGAGCACCGAGCTCGAGAGGGTGAAGTCATCTTTGCCGTTCTTCGCGAGGCGCCACTCGACCTTGCCCTTCGCGTTGAAGGAGTACGTGACCGTCATGCCCTGCTGCGCACTCTGCAGCGAGCTCATCGCTGCCATGCTGCGCGCGAGATCGACCACCACCGCGATGCTCGCGTTCTTCCGGATCTCCAGGGAGAAGATCTCGTTCTTCTCGGCGCCCACCAGCAGCGCGAGATCGAGATCACCCGATGCCTTGACGAAGAGCTGCTGGCGATCGACCGACGCGGCGCAGTCGGCGTTGAGCGCGCCATTGTCATCGGTGCACACGTCGACGCCGCGCACCTGGAAGGTGAGTGCCCCGCCGCTGCGGTCGATGATGTTCGACTCGGCGAAGATGCGATCGACGCGCTTCTTGAGGCTGTCCAGCCCGGTGTCGAGCGAGGTCACTGCCGGCACGCGCATCGAGGTGGAGCGCGACTCGGCGCTCACGCCCAACGCGAGCAGGCTCGAGTCGAGGCTCGCCCAACCGTTCGAGCCTTCAGCGGTCACCCATGCTTCTCGCACGAGGGATTGAACGTCGACGGCGGTGCGTTCAGCCACGACCTTCGGGTCGGGCGCGCAGGCGAAAGACAACACGACGAGGGCACTGAGCAGGGCTCGTTGGGTCATGAAGAATCTCCGAAGTTGTGAGGCTTGGTTGTCGCTGTGGGATGAATCGATCCGCGTGCAGCCCGTGAGCACGCGGCATACCAACGCAAACACGCCGAAACCCGTGCGTGGGACAAGCGTGCTCCACCCCTGCCCTGCCACCACTGTCACGGACGCCAGGTGTACGTGACCTTCGCCACCACCCGCAGCTCGTTGGGTTCGGAGTCGGGCGCGCGGTAGGCCGAGCGGCGATCCGTCACCACCACGTAGACGAATGACAGCGGCAAGAACTCCCAGGCGAGCCGGGCATTGAAGAGCTGCGCGTTGCCGTCGGTGTCGCGCTGATAACTGCCGATGAGCTGAAGCCGCGGCGAGAGGGCCAGGCGCGTCTCCACCAGCAACAGGTGCGTCTCGGCGAACGCGGCCAACACACCTGCGCCCCAGAACCGGTTGTACGTGTACGCGCCGGAGAGCAGCACGTGCGGTATCGGCTGCACCGACCCGCGCACCGTGCCCGAGAACGACGAGGCCGAGTAGTAGCTGCCGGTCGAGATCTCCCCGCTGCCTGCGACCTTCCGGCTCGCTTGAGACGTGGCCGCCACGCCGATGCGCTCGTACGAATAGGCCCCGGGCGCGAACTCCACCTTCTGCACCGGCATGAAGGGATCTTTGAGGACCTGCTCCGCCTTCTCGACGAAGAGCCAGGCTTCATCACCGCCTTTGAACAGGAACCACATCGGCGAGAAGTAGACGCTGGCTTCCTGGAACTTCTGATCACTCACGCCCCAGAACGCGTAGCTCTCGAAGAACGGGCCCATGGAGCGCAGCCACGAAGGCAACCAATCGGGCCGCCAGTCGATGCCCCCGTTCCCTCCGATGCCCATGATGTCGCCGCGCGCGACGAAGCCCGTCTTGGCTTCGAAGTCAGGCGTGACGCCGAGCGCCTCCACCGTGAGGTTTCCCCAGTTGCCCTGCAGGGCGGCCTGCAGCGTGGCGGCGGTACCGAAGCGGGCCTGGGTTTTGGGGCTGGTCGTCGACGAGCCCATCAACGTCGCCTGAAAGGTGAGCGGCCCGCTGCGATACAGACCGTCGAGCACCGGCACCACGTTGTCCGTCGGTTCTCCCTGGGAACCTTCGAAGTCGTGGCGCACCACCACCATGCCTCCGATGCGGCTCTGCGCGCCGAGGTTGCGGGTGTAGCGCCCCACCGCGAACAACGAAGCGTTCGAGTTGGCCGTGGGCAAGGTGTGCACCACCAACGCGCCGGCGCTGCGCTCGAGCGTGCGATACACCGCGCGCGCGCCGAAGGTGATGGGCACCGATTCTCCGTCGGAGTTGAGGCCGATGCGCCGGCTGAAAAACGGCTGCAGGAAGCCCTGAAAGCCCGCCGCGAAGACGCCGGCTGATTCGAGGAAGAACTGGCGCCGCTCGGGGAAGAAGACGGAGAACCGAGAGAGGTTCACCACCCGGCGATCGACGTCGGTCTCGGCGAAGTCGGTGTTGGCGGTGAGATCCACCATGGTCGAGGCGGTGGGGTTCCACGTCACCTCGCCGCCGCCGCTGGGCATGATGCTCAGCGCGTCGTCGCCCACCTTCTGCAGCCGGCCGATGAGATAGGGCCGCAGTTGCAGCGAGAGCAACGAGGCGTCGGCGGGCTCGAGCCCCTTCACCACGCCCGCGTACGGCATGCGCCAGGGCGAGACGGTGCGAGGCACCGGGCTCCACACGGTGTCTTCATTCATGCCGCGTTCGCGCCGGTAGAACTGAATGCCCCAGACGACCGCCTTGCCGCCGTGGCGCAGCGACTTCCACGGAATGGCGAGCTCCACCTTCCAGCCGTGCTCGTCTCGCGTGGTGGAAGCGCGCCAGACGGTGTCCCAGTTCGGCTCGAACAAGGAGTCGTCGACCACCTGCTCTTCCCGCTGCGCGCCGAACGGATTGACCGAGAAGCTGAACGCGTTGCGGCCGTCACCCAACGTGTCGAGGATGACGGAGAAGCTGTCGCACTCGTTGGTGGGGAAGTCGCGGCGCATGTCGCGCTGGTTGAAGGCGCTCCAGCCACCGGGCTGCTCCAGCTCGGCGGAGACGTAGAGCGCGGTGTCGTCGAACACCAGGCGCACGATGCTGCTGTGGGTCGGCTTCTGGCCCTGTTTGGGCTCGTACTGAACGAACCCGGCGCTGGGCTCGGCCGCCTTCCAGGCCTCATCGTTCAGCTCGCCATCGATGTCGGGGGCGACGGTGACGCGGGTGGCCTGCAGGGGGCGCCGTGCCTCGCGTGCCGGGGGGTCGAAAAAGGCAGGCAGCTGCGCCCCGGCCACACCCGGGATGAGCAGCAACAGGAGTGAACCCATCCGCATCGGCCCCCGCACGTTCGCGGCGGGCAATCTATTGCCGGAATTCTCCGCCGCGAACGAATTGCTCGCGCGACCTGACACCACGGCTTCGAATTGGTGGCCGGCAGTGGCCCAGGTGGTGACAGCTGGGGCCATGAGTGAGCAGCGCATCGTGGTCGCCGGCGCGACGGGCGACCTGGGAAGCCGCATCGTGAAGGCCCTTCTGAAACGGGGCGCGCAGGTGGTCGCCCTGACACGCAAGGAGAGCGAGTCCCTTCGTGCGCTCGGCGCCGAGGTCGTGGTGGTGGAGCCCTGGAACGCCACGGAGGTCGCCACCGCCTGCCGCGGCGCTTCTTGCGTGGTCTCGGCCCTGTTGGGCATGCGCGAAGCGATGGTCGACGCGCAGACTGTCTTATTGGAGGGCGCCGTGAAGGCCGGCGTACCGCGCTTCATACCCTCCGACTACGCGCTCGACTTCAATCAGCTGCAGCCCGGCGAGAACCGCAACCTCGACTGGCATCGCGAGTTTCAGGAGCGCCTCGATCGAGCGCCCATCGCCGCGACCTCGATTCTCAACGGCATGTTCATGGACCTGCTGCTGGGCGACGCGCCCTTCATTCTCTTCAAGTGGAACCGCGTCTTGTATTGGGAGAACGCCGACCAGGTGCTCGAGTTCACCACGAAAGACGACGTGGCCGAGTTCACCGCCGCGGCCGCGCTCGACCCGAAGGCGCCGCGTTTTCTGCGCATCACAGGCGACCGGCTCACCGCCCGGCAGCTGGCTGCGGTCACCAGCGAAGTGATGGGCCGGAGCTTCACGCTTCAGTGGGCCGGCACGGTGGGAACCCTGGGCGTGATGATCAAGGTGATGCGCACGCTGATGCCCGCCCACGATGACCCGTTCCCGCCCTGGCAGGGCATGCAGTACAGCCGAAGCATGTTCGGCGGCGTGGGCATCGTCGGGGCGCCCGACGTCGATCGGTATCCCGGCATCAGCTGGACGAAGGTGCGCGACCTGCTCGCCGTCTCGGCGCCGCGGTAGATTCTGTTGCCTCTTCACGAGGGTCGGCGCACAACCACGGACATGTTCGAGCTCCTCCTGAAGGGTGGAACCTGCCTCACGCCGTCGGGCCGCGCGGAGGTCGATGTCGGGGTCTCCGGTGGCCGCATCACCGCGATCGGCGCCCTGGATTCGTCGCAGGCCAAGACGGTCTTCGACGCGAAAGGACTGCACGTGCTCCCCGGGGTGGTCGACCCGCAGTGTCACTTTCGCGAGCCGGGGCTGACCCACAAAGAAGACATCGGCAGTGGCAGCGCTTCGGCCGCGCTCGGTGGCGTCACGACCTTCTTCGAGATGCCCAACACGCACCCCAACACCGACTCGGCCGAGCGGCTGGCGTGGAAGGTGGCGCGCGCGCGGGAGACCTCGTGGACCGACTTCGCGTTCTTCGTGGGCGCGACCAATGAGAACGCCGACACCCTGGGCGCACTCGAGGTGCTCGAAGGCTGCTCGGGCGTGAAGATGTTCTGCGGCTCGTCGACTGGCACGCTGCTGGTGGACAAGCCCGAGAACCAGCGCCGGGTGATGAAGAGCGGCCGCCGGCGCATCTCGTGTCACAGCGAAGACGAAGCGCGCCTGCAGGAGCGCAAGGGGATGTTCGCCGACCAGGGCGTGGTGGCTCACCCCGAGCTGCGTGACGAAGAGTGTGCGGTGCTCTCGACCCGGAACCTGCTGGCGCTCGCGCGGGAGACCGGCCGCAGGTTGCACATTCTCCACGTCACCACCGCGGGTGAGATTCCCCTGCTGGAGGCGAACAAAGATCTGATCACCTTCGAGATCTGTCCCCAGCACCTCACCCTCGCGGCGCCCGGGTGTTACGAGCGGCTGGGCACCCTGGCGCAGATGAACCCGCCCATTCGCGACGGGCGCCATCAGGCGGCGTTGTGGCACGCGGTGCGTTCAGGGCTGGTCGACGTGCTGGGCAGCGATCACGCGCCGCACTCGCTGGAAGAAAAGGCGAAGCCCTGGCCCACCTCGCCTTCGGGCATGCCGGGGGTGCAGACGTTGGTGCCGCTGATGCTCAATCACGTGCACGAAGGCAGGCTCAGCCTGGAGCGCTTCGTCGATCTCACCTCTGCCGGGCCCGCGCGCGTGTTCGGCATGCGGCGCAAGGGGCGCATGGCGCTGGGCTACGACGCGGACTTCACGGTGGTCGACTTGAACGCGAAGCGCACCATCACCAACGGCTGGTCGAAGTCGAAGTGCGGGTGGACTCCATTCGACGGCATGCAGGTCACTGGGTGGCCGATTGCCACGATCGTGCGCGGGAATATGGTGATGCGTGAGGGCGCGCTGCAGGGCGCGGCGTCGGGGCAGCCGGTGCAGTTCGATCTTTGAGCGCTGAGGAGAACCCATGTCGTGGAGACACACCCCCGCGTGGATCTCCTTTGGTGGGTCGTTCCTCGCGCTCAACGCGGGCTACATCAACGCGACGGGCTTCCTGCAGGTGCACGAACACGGGCTGACGCATCTCACCGGCCAGGTGACCCGGGCCGGCATCGAGCTGGCCGGCGGCCGCGTCGGTGACGCAGGGCGCGCGGCGGCGTTGGTGCTCTGGTTTTTCCTGGGTGCGCTCGTCTCGGGGATCATCATTCGCCGCTCGGAGCTGGCGGAGCGCGGCCGGCCGTACGGCGTGGCGATGCTGGTGGAGTCAGCCCTGCTCGCGGCCGCGGCGGGCCTGCTGATCATCGGCGCCAGTTGGGGCGCCTCTCTGGCCGCCGTGGCCGCGGGTCTGCAGAACGCGCTGGCCACCTCGTACAGCAGCGCGGTGGTGCGCACGACGCACATGACCGGCATCGTGACGGATCTGGGCGTGCACTTCGGTCACGCGATCCGCGGGGAGCCCATCGAGTGGGGCAAGGTGAAGCTGCTGGGCCTGCTCTTCGGCGGCTTCCTTCTCGGCGGCTTCCTGGGCGCGATGGCGTTCCCCGTGTTGCGTGCTTACGCCCTGCTGCTGCCTGCGTTCGCGCTGGGAGCAGGCGCGCTCGCGTTCTTCTGGCGACTGCGACGCTGATCAGTCTCCGTCGGGTTCGGCCGGCTCTTCAAGCTTTTCGTCGGGCAGGTCTTGCGGCTGCGCGCTCTCGAGCACGTCGATCGTCTTGCCGCCCGCAGTCACGGTGATGGTGCTGTAGCTCCACTGGCCGTTCTCGCGTCGAGCGACCACGTGCATCGAGCCTTCACCCTTGCTGCCGGTGAGGGGCACCGTGAAATCAGCCGAGCCGCTGGCGTTGTTCTCCTTCACCGAGCCGCTCATGCCGAAACCCGGCTTCACCGGCGCGCCCAGGGTGTCGGCGACTTCGGGGTTCGCGTTCACCTCGCGAATCGCACCGGCATAAGCGCCGCTGTTCTGGATCACCGCGCTGACCGCCGCGTAGGTGCCCACGCCAAACACGCCGCAGCACATCAGCGGCACCAGGCAACCGACCGGCAGCAACCACTTCCAGTTGCGGGAGAACCAGCTCGGCTGCTGCATCGGTGATTCTGCGTTGGGCGTCATGGGCGTGGTCTCCGGTCAGACGGGATCGAACTTCTCGAAGGGGTTCTCCATCATCTCCTTCACCGTCTTGGCGAGGATGCCGGCGTGGAAGCCGTCGATGAAGCGGTGATCGAAGCTGGCGTTGAGGCTCATCACCTTGCCGGGGATCACCTTGCCGTCTTCCACCACCGGCATGTCGAGCACGGCGCCAGGCGCGATGAAGATGGGCGTGTTGGTGTACGGCACCAGCGGCACGTACGCGATGTCGAGGCCGAGGCTACCGACGTTGGTGATGGTCACGCCGCCGAACGCGTCTTTGGGCATGCCGAAGCCCGAGAGATCGAGGTTGAGCGTGTACATGAGGAAGCCGAGCAGCTTGAGGAACATGTTCATCCACATGAAGGGGATGAGGCCGATGGTTCCTTTGCCCTTCTCGAGGGCGAGATCCTTGCGGTTTCTGACCTTGTCGATGGTCTCCTGCATCTCGGCCGCGAGCACCTTGAGCGACTTCTTGTCGGCGTCTTCGATGCGCGCGGCGGTGAGGTCGACCTTGCCGTCGCCCTGATCAGCCTGCACCACCAGCACCGACAGCGTGACCTTGTCGCGCAGGTAGATCTTGTTGAAGCGCAAGATCGCGTTGGCGTCAGGGCACCGTTTGAGACCTTCTGCCACCGCCTTGGCCACCAGGTGCGTCACCGTGAGGCGAACGCCGTGCACCTCGCGAAACTTCTCGATGTACGCGAGCGACTTCTCCATGCGGATCCGCATGGTCCCGTAGACGGTGGGGTCGTAGGCGGTCTGCCAGGTGCCGATCGCCATCTTCCGGAAGCTGGAGACGTCCTTCTTGGGGGTCAGCTCGAGATGGGCCATGGGCGCGGAGCGTCGCAGGCCCGACGCCCGGGTTCTACTTTTCCGAAGGAAGAACTCAGCCCGGCGGCCAGGTCAGCTGACGGCCACCCAGCAGGTGCAGATGAATGTGGAACACCGTCTGCCCTGCCGCGGAGTTCGTGTTCCACACCAGGCGATACCCTGTGTCCGAGATGCCCAGCTCGCGCGCGTACTTCGCCGCGGTGATGCTGAGGTGGCCGAGCAGCTCGCGATCTTCCGGCGTCGCGTCGTTGAGCGTGGCGATGTGCCGCCTGGGAATGAACAAGGCGTGGTGCGGCGCCTGCGGGTTGATGTCGAGGAAGCCGACACACAGCGCGTCTTCATGCACCTTCCTGGCGGGGATCTGACCTGCGACGATTCGGCAAAAGAGGCAGTCGGACATGGCGCGGATCTCTAGTTCACTGCGACCTGCGCGCCCACCCTCAAGGTGCCGTGCGCGCGGTGCACCAGGTTCATGCCGAAGAGGGCGCCCATGCCAGGCAGGGAGTTGAGCCCGGTCAACACGGTGAGGGGCAATGAACCTTGCGGCTTCTCACCGGTGAATTGATCAGTGGTGATGGTCACGCAGCGGGCGCACGGCTTGACCGCGTCGAGGGGCAGGCCATCGACTTCGACACGTGTCCATCCATCTTCCACCCAGGGCGCTGAAGCGCGGACCACCAGGTTGGGGCGAAAACGATCCATCGGAAGCGCGGCGGGCAGCTTCGCGTTGAGCGTGTCGAGCGAAGCTTCGTTCACGATCAACAGCGGGTAGGCGTCGGTGAAGGTCGTCTGCGCGTCCTTCGCCCAGGTGACGTCGACTTCGCGGCGCACGTCGGAGGCGAAGGCCACCAGGCGGCAGGCAAAACCCAGGCGCGCTCCGAGCCACGCGGCCGCTTCGTCACCGGCGTCGAGCGTGGCGAAGGTGTCGCGCCACAAGGTCACCGTGCGTCGCGGGCCTTCGAGGCGGGGAAGTTCGACGTCGAGGCGAGCAGCGCCGTCATCGATGCGCAGCCCCCCCTCGAGCAACTCGGGCTGAAAGCGCGCCATGCCGGGGGCGGAGCGCTGCGTGACGAAACGATTCTCTGCGTCGACCACCATCCACCGGCGATCACCGACCACGCCCTTTTCATCCAGCGTGAGCGCGGAGACCTTCACCGCGCGCATCGACTTCACCGGATAGAGCGCGGCCGAAAGCAGCTTCACGTCGGGGGACCTTTTTGATCAGCGAGCCAGAGGCCGAAGCGGCGCATCACGCGCTCGTGCAGCACGGACTGGGTGAAGCGATAGACCGGCCATGGCAGAGAAGGCTGGTACCCCACGAGCGCGGCCAGGGTGGTGACGCCGTCGAGCAAGGTGCGGAACTCGAAGCGGCTCTCCGCGGTGCCTTCACCGTTCATCGAACCATCGGCCACCGCGAGCCAGGCGCAGTCGGTGGTCGAGCGGCCGGGAATCAGCCGGAGCACCAGCGCGCGCATGCCTGCGACGTAGATGCTGAACACGCCGGCATGTTCGGTGGTCTTCACCAGCGGCACGTCGGAGGGCAGCCACTTGAAATACGCGCGGGCGACGTCGAGCGCGGCCCAACCCGCGGGGTGGGCGTAGCGCTGAATGGAGCAGGTCGGGATGGAAGGGGGGCGTGCTTCGGGCGTGACGCCCGACCATGCGGGGGTGTTCGCGTGGCCCGCACCGGCGCCTGAAGTCACGATGCCGGCGAGCAGCTCGACGGGGTCGGGAAAGCCGCCGCGCAGCACGGAGAGTGGGACACCGCCCTTCTCGAGCAGAGGCAGGCGCACGTCGGTCTCGCCGTTCGCGAAGAGGACCAGGTGTTTCGCGCCGACCAGCCTGGCGGCGCGCGCGATGGAGTCACCCAGCAGTCGATCGAGATCTTCGAGTGAGGCACGCTGGAGACGGGCGGGCGCGCGGCGGGCCTGGGCCAGCACCACCACGGTGTGAGCACCGGTCAGCGCGACCTCGGCGCCGTGCAGGGTGGTGAGGTCGGCCTGGTACCAGCTGAGGCGATCCGTGGAGGGCGGCAGCTCGCTCGACTGGCGCACGGCGCGGACATCGTGGGTCGCTGCGAGCTTCTGCGCGAGGGCCTTACCGATGGCACCCGCTCCGGCGATGACGACGCGCGACATGCGGCAGCGCTTACCCTGTCTCCCTCGCCCTGCGAAGCGGGGAGAGCGGGGCCGTCAGTGAGCAGCCTGCAAGGCCAGCGCTTCCGGGTGGGCGCGGTAGTGAGCCCGCACGAGCTGCGCGAGCGCGACGCGCACTTCATCGGTCACCTTCGAGGGCTGCGCCTCCGGCAACGCCGCGACGATCGCGCGCAACAACTCGTCTTGCGGCCTGGGCATCTTCGGCACCCACGACGCCAACAACCCGCGATCGACGTACGAAGGCAACGAGCCCATCACCCCCAGATCGTTCTGATCATGAACGAGCAGCCCCGAGGTGGTGCCGCGGTCGAGCGTGAGCACCTGGAAGAGGTAGACCGTGTGGTACTCCAGCTGCTTCGCCCGCGCCGCGTCGGTGGGGTTCGGGTGCCGCACCAGCGCCGACCGAATCAGCTGCACCCACGTATCCATCACCGAGCTCACGAAGCGGCCCGCGGTGGTGCGGTCGGCCTCGAAGTCGCCGCTGAAATAGTCCTCCACGTAGAAGTGGGTGATGCCGCGATGCCGGCCGAGCACGGGAATGAAGAAGTACCGATCGCCCTGAGCGCGCGCCGCCTGGAAGAGGTCTGGCGCCACCTTCTTCAGGTTCGCCTCGAAACGTTCCTGCTCTTCGGCATCTCCGTGCGAAGGGTTCAGATCCGCCATCAGCCGCCAGGTGCCCTTGCCATCACGAAGCTGCGTGTAGCTCGCGTGGAGGTGCAACGAAGGCGCGTGGGGGTTTCGCGGGTGAATGATGGTGGAGAGCGCGGTGGCCGAGGCGACCTGGCGCTGCGGCTCGTCGTCGTAGTGCACGCACGACACGTTCACCGAGGCGCGGTTGTAGCGGGCGGTCTCGGCGCAGGCGAAACGCTCTCCGCCCCCGTGGCGGCCGCCGTCGCGCAGCCAGACGTGCGAGGCGAACTCGGCCGCGCCGAGCGAGTCGACGAAGCGGCGCTGCAGCGCCTCGACCAGGGTGAGCGCCGAGAGGGCATCACTGGAAACAGGGGGAACGCGGTTCACGGATCGCAGGCTACAGCGAGAAGTGCCCGCACCTCTCGCCATCCCCGAACTCCTCGGCTATGGCCACCTGGTGACTGCTCTGCTGCCCAGCCTGGTCGGACTCTCGCTCGGCATGCGCCATGCCCTCGAGCCGGATCACCTTGCTGCCGTTTCAGCCCTGGCCAGCGAAGAACGGGGAGGCCTCGAGGCCAGCCTCCGCCTGGGCGTCTTCTGGGGGCTGGGTCACACCCTGTCGCTGCTCCTGGTCGGCGGCTCCCTGGCCGTGCTGGGTGCGCAGATGCCGCCGCGGCTGGGGTTTACGTTCGAGCTGCTGGTGGCGCTGATGATCACCGCGCTGGGCGTGCGAGCGATGGTGCGCGCCGTGGCAGAAGGCCGCGCGGGGTCGGAGCACACGCACGCGCACGGCGGTTTGACCCACACGCACGCGGCGCCGTCTGAACACCTTCACGTGAGCCGGTGGACGTTGGCCACCCGGCCGCTGCTCATCGGGCTGATGCATGGGCTTGCGGGCAGTGGTGCGCTGACGGCGCTGGTGCTCGCTGAGCTGCCGACCACCTCGGCGCGGCTGAGCTACATCGTGCTGTTCGGGGCGGGCAGCGTGGTGGGCATGTCGTTGCTCACCGGGCTCGCGGGTGTTCCGCTGATGAAGCTCGCGCGTTCACCGCGGCTGGCTGCGGGGCTGCTGCTCTTCACCGGCTTCGTCTCGACGGGCATCGGCGCCTGGTGGGGCTGGGGCGCGCTGCAGCAGCTGCTCGCCGCGTGATTCTGGTCGGGGTCGTGCTGGGGTGAGCCGGGTGCAGAGCGTTCGGGTCACCGAGACAGTGCGGTGATGTTGGTGGCGATGACCGTGTTCGGGACCCGAAGGGAGAGGGAGACTGTGGAGAGCAGTCGCTGCGCGATCTCCGCCGTCGGGAGGCCCGCTTCACGAACCAGAATGGCTTCGACCGGCGCCTCGAGCTCCTGCCGGAGCTTCTCGACCGCGCGAGCACGCGCCTCGTGCACCGCCGATTGATCATCCGCATCGAGCTGACCGAGCACCCACCGATCCAGCTCCCACGAGAGCTCCGCATGCCGCGTCTCGTCCTCCGCGATGCCAATCATCGCCTTCCGGATGCGCGGGTCTTCGGCGTGCAGCGCCTGGTACTGCGCGACCAACGCTCCGAACGTCTCCCGCACACAGCCTTCCGCGGCGTTGTCGATCGCCAGCGCTCGCAACGAACGCAGCGGCTGCTCCTGAAGCTCTGGAGCGACAGGCTGAGCGCCAAAACCACGCGCGAGCTCGGCGGTGATGCGGGTGTGCTCGAGCTCCTCCAGCGCCGCGCTCAACATCGCCTCGCGCAGTGCCTTCGGTGCGCCGTGAAAAGCGAGCTCCAGACTCAACCGCTCGAACGCGGGGACTGAAGCGGCCTCGAGGTGCGCGGCCTCCGCGAAGAACCGGCCCAGCGCGAACGCGCAATCGGTCGTGCCACTCGACGAGAGCCCCGGAGGCCGCCTGCCGATGGCGCAGTTCGCAGCCCCGCGCTCGATGATCTCCGCCCGCGTTTCGGTGAGTTCTCCTTCCCGCGTCACCGAGAGAAAATGCCGGGTGACCGCGGTGCCTGCACCACACGCGATGCCCCTGGTGCCGATGACTTCCCAGCCGGTGCCCACGCTCTTCGCGCTGCCGCGATCAGGCTGTTCGCAGCTGAGGTTGTAGCCCTGGGCGAAGGCGATGAAGAGGGCCTCCTGGGGCGTGTCGATGGGCCCGAGGAACGCCTTGAGTTCCTCCAGACTGGCGATCGCCTTGACCTCATCTCCGCGCGTGGTGGCCAGGTGGTAGTCCTGACAAATCTGAAGGCAGGCCGACGCGAAGCCGCTCATCGGGGAGAGCGCGGTGAAGCTGCTCTGGCAGGCGTTCACATCCGTCGCCGTGGCGCACGCAGCACCGTCGCTGTTCACCGTCACCGGCGCCCTCGCGCTCTCGGCATCGAACTGCCGATTGGTGACCACGCGCAGCTGGACCACATCGGGGATGACGGGCGGCTGCAGCCCTCGCACCGAGATCTGAAAGTTGTCGCACGCGAGCGGGGTGTAGCCGGTG
Organism: Archangium sp.; assembly: GCA_030695565.1. Classification (GTDB taxonomy): domain Bacteria; phylum Myxococcota; class Myxococcia; order Myxococcales; family Myxococcaceae; genus Archangium_A. The sequence continues at coordinate 69,964 of JAUYRZ010000083.1, read as the reverse complement.
GTGTCAGGCCCGCAGCCCGCCAGCGCGACGGGACCGATGATGGAGACCTGCAACGCACGGCGAAAGAGCTCACGAACGTTCATGATCCGCATCCTGTGCAACGAGGAGACCAGCACCCAAGCGCTCGCAAACCGGGGCGACCTGCTCTCCGGAGACGGTGGAAAACTGAGGCCTGGCGAACGAGCAGGCTACCCTCGTCACATGCGCGCGAAGCGTCGGCCTGCAGCCCGGGCCCCCTTCATCACCGGCTCTTCGGCTCGCAGCCTGGCCGCGCAACACCGGCTCAGCACGCTCGAGACGCGTGAGGGTGCGCAGCCCACCGATGCGGAGTGGTTGCTGGAGATCGCCTGGTCTGGCTACCGGCTCATCGCGGCACGCCGAGGCGAAGAGGTCGGGCTCTACGCAGAGGATCTCCGCGAGTGGACCGGCCCCTGCGCCGCCATCGCGCTGGCCATCAAAGACCTCTCCGCCACCGAGCTCGTGCTCGAAGGCACGGTCTGCGTGCTCGATGCGCAAGGCCGGCCCGACTTCGAAGCGCTGCGCCAACGCGTGCTCACCGGCGAAGGAGGCCCGCTCGTCTTCATGATCTCCGACTGCCTGCACCTCGACGGCCCGCTCACCACGAGTCTGCGTGAACGGCGCTCACGGCTCACGTCGCTGCTCTCGACCGCACACCGAACCCTCACGCTGTCGCAGGGCGTCGAAGGTGAGTTGCAGCAGGTGCTGAAGTCGGTGCACGCGATGGGTCTGCCCGGCGTGATCGCCCGGCGCCTCGATGATCCCTGCCGCGACGGGCTCGTGTTCACCGCGGGCGCCCAGCCGGTGCCGCTGAACCGCTCCTTGTCGGCCGCGCCGAAGGTGACCAACGCGAACAAGGTGCTCTTCCCGCGTGATGGCCTGACCAAAGACCATCTCGCCGCGTACTACCGCGAGGTGGCGCCCGTGCTGCTGCCGCACATGAAGCAGCGGCCCATCGTCGGTCAGCGTTGGCCCGATGGCATCGACGACTTCACCTGGTACCAGCACCGCGTTCCCCCACGCGCACCCGACTACGTGAAGAGCGTGCGCATCGAAGGCGATCGCCGCTTGTTGGTGGAGAACGAGCACGCGCTCGGATGGATGGTGAATCAGGCGGTGCTCACCTTTCATGGCTGGGCTTCGCGCGTGGGCAGCCTCGAGTGTCCCGACTGGGCGATCATCGATCTCGATCCCGGCACCTCGACCACGTGGGCGCAGCTCATCGAGGTGGCGAACACGGTGCGGGCGCTGCTCGAGCTGTTGGAAGTGCCGAGCCTGGTGAAGACGAGTGGCCAGAAGGGGCTGCACGTGTTGGTGCCGCTCGCAGGCGGCCACAGCGCGGCGCAGTGCCACGAGTTCTCCGAGCGGGTGTGCAAGCTGGTCGCGCGGCTCAAGCCTGAGCTGGTGAGCCTGGTCGCCGAGACCGGCCCACGGCGCGGGCGGCTGTATCTCGACTGCGTGCAGAACTATGCGGGCAAGAGCCTGGTGCTGCCGTACTCAGTGCGCGCGGTCGATGGCGCTCCGGTGTCGACGCCGGTGACCTGGGCGGAGGTCACGCCTTCGCTCGATCCGAAGTCATTCACGCTGCGCACCATTCGCGCGCGGCTCGACGCGCGAGGGGATCTGTTCAGCGGCGTATTGGAAGGCACCTTCCAGCTCGCGCCGGTGCTCACTCGCCTTCGCACCGAGAGCTGAGCAAGGTACATCGCGCTGGTGGATTCCCGCCGCACGACGTTGAGCTGGCTGCTGGTCGCCTTCGCGGTCTTCGGCGTCGGCACGCTGGTGAGCCGCTTCAAGTCGCAACCCGCCGAGCCCGCGCCGTCCTGGCAGAAGCCCATCTCCGAGCTGACCGTCGAGCAACAGCGCTTCTACCGCGAGCTGAGAGCGCAACTCCGCGCTGCCGAACGGGAACGCGGCACCACGAAGCGCTGGCCCGCGCCGGCGGGGATCTTCGCCGACGGCTGGGTGCAGCGCCGGCAGGGCCTCTACGTGAACTACCTGGGTGAACGTGAAGGGCTGCGGTGGCTGGTGCTCTTCATCGAACCCGATCCCCGTGCGGCCCCCGAGAAGGCGCCTCCGGAAGACGACGAGCACCACACTCTGAGTGATGGCACCGCGCTCCACGTCACCGTGTGGACGCAGCCGGTGAACGAGCCTGCCACCGAGCGGGTGACCGCGTTCCCCGCAGCTGAAGGTTGGGTCGAGCGGGTCGCGCGCTGATAAGCGGGGGCTCGCGATGACGCTCTCCCTCACGATGGTTCAGCGCCTGCTGGTGATCTCCGCGCTGGCGTGGGCGCTCGTGCCGATCTGGGGTGGCTTCGCCTTCGCAGCGAGTTGGTTGCTGCTCATCTTCGCTACGCGCAGCCGGCTCCGTCGCGCGCGCCAGTTGCTCGAGAGCAACCTCGACAAGGTGAGCACGTTGACGCCCGATGGCCTCGCGTTGACGCGCCGTTTTCCGCTCGCCTACGTCTGGCCCGCGAGCGCCGATGCGTGGGGCACCACGTGGCAGATGACGGGGTTGATCGCCGCGTTGCTCGCGGGCGTCTTCGCGTTGCGGGCGTTGATCACGTGGGATCCGTGGCACCTGTTGCTGTTGATCCCCCTGGTGGTGCAGTTGCTCGCAGGTGGCGGCATGGCGCGCAGGCTGAAGGTGGCCGAGCGGGTGCGGGAAGATTTGAAGGACCTTCGCGTGACGCACGACACCACGGTGGCGCTGCTCAGGCTGAAGACCACCGCCGGCCAGTGGCCGCCGGAGCCGTCGCCCGATGCAGTCGCGACGGCTCGGCCCTCACCCTGACCACCCTCTCCCGAACGCAGAGGGATTCAGTGCGCGAACGCTTCCCTCTTCGCCGGCTTCTCCCTCGCCTTCGCCTGGCCGGTCTCGATCAACTCCTTGAAGCGCGCGAGATCATCGTCGAGCTGCTTGCGCGGATGGGCGCCCAGCGCGCTCACCAACGCGTGGCCGAGCGCGCCACCCGGCGGGTTGTACGAGATGCGAACGCTCAAGCGCGTGCCTCCCGCTGAAGGTTCGAACCGAATCGACCCGAGGTTTTCGATCGCCGATCCCTCCACGCTCTCCCACGCGATGAGCTGGTTCTCCACGTGGTAGGTCTCCTGCGCGTCCCACGTCACCGGCAAACCCACGGGGCCCGTGACCGTCCACCGCCAGCGACCGTCTTGATCACCCAGGTGCGTGACCTTGCGCACGTGGCTCATGAACCGGGGGAAGTTTTCGAAGCGCGAGAAGAACGCGAACACCTCTTCCACCGGCGCATTCACCTGGAGATCCTTCTGGAGATCGATCGCCCGCCGCCCCGCTCCGAGGCCCAGCAGCCGGCTGGTGGACAGGTTCGTGGTGCTCCGCAGCAGCAGGCCCAGACCGAGCACGGATCGCAGAACACTCTTCTGCGAAATGCCCCAGCCCAGCAGCCCGAAGCCCGCAAGCCCACACAGCGTTCGTGACGAGGGCGCCCAGGCCTGCCGCGTGGTGAGGTGCCCCCCGCCCTGCAACGCGGGCACGCCCTCAGCCGACTGAAAGCGGCGGAGATCGTCGTCGAGCGCCCGCACGCCGCGCACCCGGCCGATCGCCCGCACCACGGAAGCCGCTTCATCCTGGAGAATGGGGCCCTCGAGTTCGACTCGCCCGTTCTGCGAGCTCACCCGGATCGCGCTCGGATGAGAGCAGACCCGGCCGAGCTTCGAGCGCACACGATCGATGAGCACCGCATCATCGACGCCTTCACCGCGGGCCTGAGCGCGCGTGTCGGCGATGCGGTGGCTGACCTCGGCTGCGATGCCGCGGGTGCGATGCGCGAGATCGCGCGCAGTCAGCTCGACCGCGCCAGAGGCCTGTCTGAGCGCGTGGACCGCGCCCTGCTTCATGCCGGCCCGACGCCGTGCGCCCCGTTGAGGATCGAACAGATACGAGAGTGCAGCGCCCACCGCGATGCCACCGAGCCCCGTACCCACCTGGGTCATCGGTCGTCGTTTCGAGTTCATGAGAGCCCTTTCGAAGGAGTTTCAGGATCGAAAGGATGAGCAATCGACGTACCTCCACGTGACGCAGGGAAACGCCCCCGAGGGGCCGCGTGCTTCACCACATGTGGCGAGAGAGAGCGCTCACCGCGACGCCCCCGCCCCTGACACATCAGGCGTGGGCGGGCTGTCAATGAGGTCATCTTCAACCCTGCAACATGCATCCCTGCAATCCACCTCAGATCTGAAGGCCACCCCGTCAGTCATTGTGGAGGGTTGGTGCCGAAAACGGGGCGGCCCATAGCGTGCAGCCGGTGCGCCCATGCAGATGCGCGATCTCCCCCTGGAGTCCTGTCTCGCCGTCCGCAGCACCACCTCGTTGGCGAAGGTGGCTGAACTCGCTGCGGAAGCCGGTGCCCGCTACGTGCTCGTTCGTGAGCTCACCGGTGATGTGCGCGGCGTTCAACTCACTTCGGTCGCCAGTTGGATGGCCGAACAATCACCCAGCAGCAGCGCTGAAGAAATTCCGCTGGTGGGCAGTGTGCAGGTCGAGCTGGGCACCAACGTGTGGGAGGCCCTCTCGATGATGGCGAACTCCACCGCTGCAGTGCTGTTGGTGCGCGAGCCGCAGCTGGGCACCTGCCGCATCGTTCAGCGCAACATGGTCGAGATGAGCGCCGGTATGGATGCCGCTGGCGTCGTGCGCACCGCTCACCTCAGCTGAAAGCCCGTCGTTCGTTTCACCGAAGACAAACGAAGACCCGCGCCTCCCAGGAAGGACACGCGGGTCTTCGCACGTCGCACCGATGGTGGGTTTACGGAGCGACGTAATTGGCGGTCAGCGAGTAGTTGCCCGCCGCATAGCCGTTGATGGCCATGTAGAACTGGGTCGCGTTGGCAGGCACCGTGAGGCTGCAGGTCTCGCCCGCGCCGCCGACGTACGGCCGGCAATCGAACACGGTGAGCGAAGGCGCGCCGGCGAAACGAACGTAGAGATCCGGGTCACCCGTGCCGGTCATCGTGACGGTCAGCTGCGTGCCAGGCACCACGGCGATGGGGTTGAACTGGAGGAACTGGTTCTTGCTCACCGAACCCGACGCCGTCGAGGTGCGCGGCGTGCCGGTGGAGGGCGGCGTGACCGTGGTTCCCCTGGTGTACGTGACGCGCAGCGAGAAGGTCGACGCGGTGTAGCCGTTGACCGTGATGAACGCGCTGGTCGCGGTGGTGGGCACGGTGAGGTTGCACTCTTCAGCCGAGCCATCCTGGTACGGGCGGCAGGCGTAGGTCGAAGCGGTCGGCGCGGCGCCGAAACGAACGTAGAGGTCGGCGTCGCCCGTGCCGCTGAGCACCGCGCGGAAGTTCGTGCCCGGCTTCACTTCGAAGGGGCCGAACGCCTTGCTGCCGTTCTGCGCGACGGTCGAGTCGAAGTTCTCCGTGGTCTCGGTGGCCGAACCGCCGCCCGTGCCACCACCGGTACCGCCGCCCGCGCCACCACCGGTGCCGCCCGAAGGAGCGCCGTACAGCGCCGCGGCGCCCTGGGCATCGAGGGCCGTGAGCGCCAGCGAGCTGAAGCTGCCCGTGCCGTTGCACTGGGGGTAGTGCATCACCGACGCCGCGTCGTACGAGGTCAACGAGCGCCAGTTGTTGTCTTCGAAGCAGTCCGTCGCGCCGGCCTCGGGGCGGGTGTGTTCATGGCGGAAGCCCAGCACGTGACCCAGCTCGTGACGGAGGATGCCCACCAGCGAGATGCTCGGGTCGCCGAACGAGGTGTTGTCGACCAGCACGTTGCGGTTCGCGCGGCTCGCGGCAGGGAAGAAGGCGCGCGCGAGGTACTGGCCGTTCACGTTCACCGGGCGCACGTCGAAGAGCACGTTGCTGTTGCTCGCGGTGCAGTTCGCGTCTTGCGCGGGCACGTAGACGAACTTGATGTTGGCGACCGCCGACCACGCGCTGGTGGCCGAGGCCATCGCCTGCACCATGGTGGCCTTGTTGCCGTTGAAGCCGTTCGACACGCAGTAGGTGAGGTTCAGCTTCTGGGTCGCGCTCCACTTGTCGTCGGCCGAGCCGATGCGGTTGACGATGAGCTGCCCTTCACGAACGTTCAGCTCGTAGAACTCGCGCAGCTGCTTCTCGCTGAAGAACGGGGTGTCGTGGTCGGCGATGAAGACGCCGCTCTCGGGCTCGACGAAGACCTTGGTGGTGCGGAACTGCTCCCAGGTCAGCCCTGAGCCGGAGGCGAGCACGTCTTCGCCCTGATCCGACACGGTGCCCTGACCCAAGCCACAACCCGTCGCCAGAATCGCCATCACTGCACCGACCATCGCGTTCTTCATGACGTGCTCCCTGCGAAGCCCAACCCCCACCGGGTCGACTTCGCGGACACTCCCCAAAGCACGCGGCTTGCCAGCGCTAAGCACATGAATTCAGACATGAAATGCAAGGTAGGTGCAGCTGCGCGGGCTCCATGTATGTGTATCTGACTTTGACATAGTGATTTCGGGTGCTTGCGGAAGACTGAGGGCATTCAAGGTCTTACGCTCGGGCCTGGGCAGATCGTCCTCAATCAGGACAGCCCTTCTGAATCGACTGGAGACAGGTCGTTTATCGGCGAGGTGTCTTGTTTCAGGGCAGGCGCTGATCCAGCGAGAGGCTCCGCACACTCGTGCTACTCGCCGCCCATGCTCAACAAGTCCCTGTTCGCTGTGTCCTGCGCGCTGGCATTGACGGCGTGTCCCGAGAAGAAGGCCGACCCGGTGAAGGCGGAGGTCGACGCGGGAACCGCGGCCGCAGCCGTACCGGAGAAGAAGGTCTACAAGGCGCTCAGCCGCATCGACTTCAACGCGCGCGCCCAGGAGCGTTTTCTCCCGCTCTTCTGGCGCACCGACGCGAACAAAGACGGCTCGCTCGACCCTGCGGAGCTCGTCACGCTCATCGGCCCGTGGACGCTGAGCCAGGCCGACCTGGTCAAGGGCGACGCCTTCACCCCGAAGTTCGACGAACTCTACGCGCAGCTGCAGACACAGCCTGACGAGTCGAAGCTGGCCGCAGAAGAGAAGACCCGCCGCGACGCGCTGCGCCTCGAGCTCTCGCAGGGCAAGGCCACCCTGGTGGAGACTGATCTGACGGTGGGCACCGACGCCGACCGCAAGGCGTTCGATCACTTCGCCCGCGCCGCCGCGTTGATCGAGAAGCTCTACGCGCGCCAGCACGGTGGCGTGGAGCAGAGCGCCGCCATCCCGGCTGACGACACGCTCAGCCGCGCCGTCTCCTTCCGCAACCAGTCGCCGTTCTGCGTCGCGCCCGCCACCGAGAAAGATGCAGCGTGCAACGCGCTGTCGCCTGCCCCCGCGCGTCTCTTCGGGCTCTACCCGGCGGCGATTCAGGCCGACCCGAAGTTCTGCGCCACGCTCGAGAAAGAGAAGAACAAGGCCGACCTGATGGGCCACTTCTCCGTGGTGACCGAAGACGGCAAGGGCTTCAAGGCGGTGCCCTACACCGAGGCCTTCAAGGACGACATGGAGGCCGTGGCCGTGGAGCTGGAGTCGGCCGCTGCGCTCTTCGGCGACGACGAGCTGGCGCTCAAGAACTACCTGGGCGCGGCCGCGAAGGCCTTCCGCACCAACGACTGGGAGCCGGCCAACGAGGCCTGGGTCGCGATGGGTGCGCTCAACTCGAAGTGGTACCTGCGCGTGGGCCCCGACGAGACCTACGGCGAGCCGTGCAGCTGGAAGGCGCACTTTCACCTGCAGCTGGCGCGCATCAACCTCGCGTCGCTGGAGTGGCAGAAAAAGCTCGAGCCGGTGAAGGCCGAGATGGAGAACACGCTCGCCGCGCTCGCGGGCGCTCCGTACAAAGCGCGCGACGTGCAGTTCAAGCTGCCCGACTTCATCGACGTCACCATCAACGCGGCTGATCAGCGCAACCCGCACGGCGCCACCATCGGCCAGTCGTTGCCCAACTGGGGCAAGGTCGCCGAGAAGGGCGGCCGCACGGTGGTGATGACCAACCTCTACACCGACGCCGACAGCCGGGAGAACCTGGAGAAGCAGGTCGCTTCGCTCTACTGCAAGGCCACCTTCGACGGCTTCAGCAGCGACCCGCAGGCGGCGTTGTTGTCGGTGGTGCTGCACGAGGCGGCGCACAACCTCGGCCCCGCGCACGACTACAAGGTCAAGGGCAAGACGGACGACGAAGCCTTCGGCGGCCCGCTCGCGTCCACCATGGAAGAGCTCAAGGCGCAGACCAGCGCGTTGTTCTTCACCTGGTGGCTGGTGGAGAAGAAGCTGCTCACCGAAGAAGAAGCCAAACACGCCACCCTGCGCGACATCGTGTGGGGCTTCGGGCACATCAGCCGCGGCATGTACGACGGCGCGCAGCGGCCCAAGCCCTACAGCCAGCTCGCTTCGATTCAGCTCGGCTCGATGCTGAAGGCCGGCGCCATCACCTGGAAGGCCGAAGAGAAGGCCGCCAACGGTGCGGACGTGGGCTGCTTCGAAGTCGACCTCGCCAAGTGGCGCCCCGCGGTCAACGACCTGGGCAAGCGCGTGCTGGCGGCCAAGGGGAAGGCCGACAAGAAGGACGCCGAGGCGATGAAGGCCAGCTTCGTCGACGCGAAGGACGAGTGGGCGAACCTGCGCACCACCATCGCCGAGCGGTGGCTGCGAGCGCCCAAGGCGACGTTCGTGTACTCGGTCAAGCGTTGAAGCCGTACCGAAGCGAGGATGAAGATGTTCAGCGCCTGCACAGTGCGTGCGCTGAACCGCTCTCAAATGAGCCTCTCCCTTCGCTTCCGACTTTCGTCGCTGCGCTCAACTTCGCGGGTGAGTTGAGCACTACTCAATACGAGGGCGAGCCTCTCGCGTGTGCATTGCTCCTAATCGGAGAACACGCGCAGTTGAGCGGGTTCAGCATTCCGCTCAACTCGGCGCCCCTCACTGCACTGCGCTCACTCGCTGCTGCGGGTACGGGTGGACAACTTGTCGTCCGCGAAGTCGCCAACAACCTTGAATTGGTTGGCCTCGATCTGCCTGGCTACGATCAGCCTTTCGGAATTCGGTTCAGCTTCACCACAGCGCAACGCGTTTTTGTCGGCGCCAGCGGCCTACTGGTTGGTGCAAGCAGGGCTGGCCGAGGCATCACAGTCTTCGATGGCTACCCAACGCCTCAGGAATACTTGGCTCCGGCGATGCTTGGAGCGGTCACACCCGACCGCTTGATCGCGCTTCTAAGCGCGACAAGAGAGCACGGGCACGGAGGGACAATCATTCTCGATCCCACCGAAAAGGCCGACTGGGGAACTCCCTTGGTTGGCGAGATCGCGGCTTGGGGATTTGCCTCACGACCGGCGGAGTTGATTGACGATCCCGTTGCTCGGGCTGAGTTTCTTGCCCGTGCCCCGGTTCAAGTGAATCGCGCAACCCGGCAACGGTTCCCGCTCCAAGACAGAGAATTTATCGCTCGGCAGGAGGAACGTCTCTCGCACGTCCTCCGGATGCTCGGCCGCCTGACTCGCTCTGATGGCGCTGTAGTCGTCAGACCATCGCTGGACCTGCTCGCAATTGGTCGACGACTATTAGGTGACCCGCCCGACTTGGTCTTCCGCAACAGCGTGCTTGATGGCCCAGATGACTCGGTCACCCCTTGCAAGCCTTCCGAACTCGGAGGAACGAGAATCCAGTCAGCCATCGGCTTCGTCGCCACTCATCCATCAACCGTCGCATTGGTGGTCTCCTCCGACGGCCCGGTGAGGATGGTGTACTCAAAAGGTAATAGGGTTCGTGTCCTCGAAGGCGTGGAAGCCTTCTTGTAGGCGTGCGGGGAAGGAAGAAGCCGTGATGTCCGAGCCCTCTTTCATCATTCGTTACGAGTTCTCTCACGCAGAGAAGACCTCGACCTTTACCATCACCCTCGACCCGAAGACCCTGCAGAACACTTCGCCCGCGCCGGTACCTCCACCCGCGTGGGCGAAGTTGTCATTCCAGAAGTGCCCCAACTGCCCGCTGCGTGAAGAAGACTCACCCCACTGCCCCGCCGCGCTGGGCCTGACTGACGTCGTCGCGCAGTTCGCCGACATCTTTTCCTACGAGCGCGTCTCCGCCCGCGTCACCGTCCCCGAGCGGGTCTATGAGCAGGTCGACGTCTCGGTGCAGGAAGCGCTGAGTTCGCTGCTCGGTGTGTACATGGTGACGAGCGGCTGCCCGGTGTTGAGCAAGCTGCGGCCGATGGTGCGCTTTCACCTGCCGTTTCAAACCGAGCTCGAGACCATCACGCGGGCGACCTCGATGTACCTGCTGGGGCAGTACCTGGTGGCGCAAGACGGCGGCACACCCGACTGGTCGCTCGCCGGGTTGTCTTCGAACTACGAAGCGACCTCGGTGGTGAACCGGGCGTTCGCGGCGAGGCTGCGCGCGGCGGCCCCGAAAGACGCGAACGTGAACGCGTTGATCCGGCTCGACAGCGTGGCGCGTTCGGTGCCCGACCTGATCGACAGCCAGATGGACGAGCTGCGGTTTCTCTTCGGCAAATGAACACGCGCACCGACCTCGCCCGCCGCCTCGAATTGTCCGGGGTGCAGGAACTCGGTGACGGGGTGAGCGGCCTCGCACGCGGGATGACCGTCACCCTGCAGGGCGAACCGCCCTTCTCGGGCTGCGTGGTGGAGTTGGCCGCGGCGCTGCCCATCGCGCAGGTGGTGATGCGCCCGGGCGACCTCAACCACCCCGACGCGGTGGAGACGGGCGACGCCGACTTCGACGAGCAGATGCAGGTCACCGCGCTGGCGGGGTACGCCCCCACGCTGCAGAAGCTGCTCACGGAGAAGCCGGTGCGTCGCGCGATCATCGAGTTCTTCCAGCGTCATCCCGACGCGGCGTTCAACGGATCCCGGCTGCACGTTCCGAGCGCGAGCGGGGTGAATCAGGCGCTGCTCACCGAAGCGCTCGCGCTGGCGGAGGTGATCTCAGAGCGCTTCACCACCATCGGCTTTCTCGAGACGGAACGAACGGTCGACCTGCCGGAGGGCGCGAAGGCAATCGGGCTCGGGACGACACTCGTCCTGGGCGGGAGCGGGGGCGCAGCGCTCTTCATCGCAGCGGTCGGGATACTGGATCTTCAGGCCGATGGCGTCGGTCTGCTGGTGGGCGTCTTGTGCTTCCTCTCCGGACTGTTGGCCGCCTCGCTGGGCCACCCGCCCGACAAGAAGTGACGGACTACCGAAGCAGATAGCGAACCTCAGCCACGCCATCTTCACCCGTCACCAAAGAGTCCTTCACCAGCTCGAAGCCGCACTTCTCCAGCACCCGTGCTGAACCCACGTTGCTGGTGGCCACGCAGGCCTGCAATGGCCGATGAAGATCCACGAGCCTGAGGAACTGGGCCAACGACGCGCTCGCCAGGCCCCGCCCCCAGAATTCCCGGCCGATCCAGTAGGCGACGTTCCGTTCAGTCTCGGAGTGATTCCAGCTCGACACGTAGCCCGCGACGCGGCCGTTCGAGACGATGGTGCAGGCCTTCACGGTGGGTACCGCGAGGATCTTCGTTCGCCAGTGTTCGAGGAAGGCGGGCAGCTCGCGCGGGGTGAAGGCCGCCATGCGGCACGCTTCAGGATCTCGTTGGTGCACGTAGATCGCGGGGAGATCGTCTTCGGTGGTGGGGCGGATCATGTGAGCCTCAGCCCTCTCCCCCTCGGGGAGAGAGAGGCGGTGCGAGAAGGAAGTGTGCGATGGCAATGGCCGCGGGGGCAGGATCCTTCAGCCAGCGAAAGTGCGGGTTCATCTTCTTCGGTTGCGCCGGAGGCATCACGTTCAACCACTGCACCCTGGCGTGCTTCACCTTGCGCAGCAGCGCCTCGGTGGTCGCGCGCGGCGCCATGGTGTCGCCCTGCACGTGAATCGCGAGCACCTCGGGCGCCAGCTCGTGCAGCCGATGTTCGAGCACGCCGTCGCGCTGGCTGGTGAACGCGCCGGTCCGCGAAGCGTTCGACCAGTCGATGATCAAGCTCTTGCCCTGCAGCCCGCCGAAGCCCAGCCGATGCCCCGGGTAGAAGCCCAGACCGCGCGCGACCACCTGAGCGAGCTGCGTGCCCGCGAAGACGCCGAGCTGACGAAGGCCGCTCCACGCGCGGTGGTGCACGGTGCCCGAGGCGATCACGATCAACTTCGCGCCGGGCACGAACCAACGCGCGAGGCCCACCGTCGCCAGCTGACCGCCCAGCGAGTGGCCGAGCAGACTGACCGGACCCGTCACGTGCGTGCGCAACAGCTCGAGGTGCTGCGTCATGTCTTCGAGCAGCTCGGCGTAGCCGTAGTCGACGCCCTTCCTCGCGCGAATCGAAGAGGTGTCACCGCCCCGAAGCTCGACCACCATCGTGGTCACTCCGGCCTCGAGCAGCCTTTCGGCGAGCCGGTCATACGCGCGCGCGTTGACGCCCATCGCGGGCAACACCAACAAGCCGGGGCCCGGTCGTTTCGTCTCGAAGAGCCTCGCTTCGGAGGTCGCGCCGTCGGGAGCGCGCATGGTGAGCAGTTCCATCGTCATTCACCATGCCGTTCGCATCGAGCGCAGTCGAGATGCCAATTGCCGTACGAGGGCTCACTTCCGAAAGACGTCGCCCCAGATGGGCCGCGGATCGAAGCCGGTGGGCTTGATGTCACCCATGCGTTGCCCGCGGCGAGTGAGCTCCTCGAGAACCCGAGCCTCACCGTTCGCGACCACCTGCGCGACGACAGGCCCCAGCTGACCCAGCTCACGCGCGTAGCGGTAGTGCATGCCTTCCCCCAGCCGCTGCTCGAGATCGGCCGCAAGCCGCTCCGGTTCGCCCGCGCCTTCGACGTACACCACGTACCGCGGCACCTCAGTGAGCTCTGGAGCAAGCAGCGCGAAGCGAGCCGGGTGTTCCTTCAACGCGTCGTGCACCGCGCCTTCAGCGAGCGTGGCGTTCAATTTCTCCCCACGAAGATCACTCCCGCGATCGAGGCGTCCCTCGAAGCGCAGCAACGGCGCGCGTTCATGAAAGCCCACGCAGCGAACCTGATCCGGCAAACGATACCGGGCGAACCCACCACGCGTGGTGAGCAGCGGTGAGTACGCCGCGCCCTTCCGCAGCTCGTGCACGCCGAACACCCCGCCGTCATCGAGTGACTTGAACTCGAGGAAGTGGCTGGTGACCGCGGCGACCGGGGCCTCCACGCCCCAGAGCGGAAACGAGACGACGCCTTCAGTCGCGAGCAGCCCCTTCCCTTGAATCGGAGTCTTCGGGAAGAAGTGCCGCAAGCCCGGCAGCGCCTGCGCCGCCCATGCGTCGGTCCAACAACTGATGAGCTGCAGCTTCGGCCAGATCGCTTCGCCGACGAAGGCGCCTGCCTTCTCCAATCGATCCTCGATCTCGGTGCGGCGCTTCTTCGGGAGCGGGTACGCGTAGCTCGCCCAGCGCGTGACCAGGTCCTGCATCAGCAGCGTGAAGAACGACGGATTCCACACCGAGATGAAGCCGAGATCTTCGGCGGCGATCAGTTGTTCCAGCGTGCGTTGCCGCCAGACCTCGACTTCCCGCAGCCGCCCTACCGCACCATCCACCGCGAACAGCCGCTTCATCGCGAAACGGGTGGCGGGGTCGAAGTACTCGGTGTCGTCCTCCAGACCGATGCGAAGGCCACCTCGCGTCACTTCGGGATCACGCGAGGCGGGCGAGAGGCTCCAGTACTGCCGCGAGGTGAAGAGCCGGGGGAACGAGAGCGAAAGATCGTCGAGCCAGGGGCCGGTGGCGGCGCCGAAGTCACTCAACAGCCCGCGGGTGTACGGAATGTGTTTGGGCCCGGCGACGCTCCCGGACGTGCGCTCGAGCATCAACACCGGCTCGCGGGTGAGCACCTCGCGTTCACCCCCTTCGATGCGCTCCACCCAGGGCGCCAGGGTCTCGTACGACGCCACCGGCACGCGCTCGCGGTACTGCTGCACCGAGGTGATGCGGGCGTACCCGTGGGCCCGTCCGTACGCGGTGCCTGCGTTGTCGCGCAGGAAGTCTCTGAGCCAGCGCTCCTGGGCCCGCTGCGGATCGGCCAGGGCCGCGTGGAAACGCGCGACGGAAGCACGTCGGGTCAGCGCCCAGGCGAGGTTGAGAGCGGTGACCTTCACTCGGCTCCTCTACAGAAAGATGCGGGTGGTCTTCTCCACGAACTCGTCATCGGCGCGCGCGAGGCAGCACAGCTCGTCACCTTCGGCCCAGCGCGGGTTCGTCTGCAGGAAGAACTTCACGTCGGGATCCGACTCGAGCCGCTTCGGCACGTCGGCCAGCGAGGCGGTCAAGCGCACGGCGTCGTTGCCCGCGTACCGCAACAACCCCGCCGCCGCGTCCCAGGTGGTGCCGAACTTCGCGGTGCACAAGGTGTCGAGCAGCGCCGACTCCTTGACCGGCAACGGCGCGTCGTGCCGCGGCCAGTGGTTGGGGAAGTAGCGCGAGATGAGCAGGTAGGTGCGGTAGCCCTTGGTGATCAGGAACCAGTACACCGGACGCCCGGGCTGCGCGTGACGCTGGGTCATCAGGTACCAGATGAACGCTCGCTGGAGCGCGGTCTGCCCCCAGAAGCCCGGCGCCACGATGGTGTCGCCTGAGAAGACGACGCACGCACCTTCGACCTCGAGGCGCAGCAGCGTCGAAAAGCCTTGAAGCCGGTGGTCCACGTCCTTCAGCACGATGACGTGGTGCTTCTCGGAGAGGTCGCGCTCGAAGGCGTCGCGGCGGGCTCCGGCGTAGGCGCTCTCGAAGAGCGTCCACATGGAGTCGAGCTCGGACTTCGTCAGTGAAGTGACCCGGCGCACGCGCGCTTGCAGCCCGCGGCTGGGCCGGAAGAAGCCACGCATGCGGAGCAGCTTGCTGGAGATGGTGCGGTGGGCGTTCCCGCGAGACGTCACGCGGTGAACATAAACGGAAAGCACTCGATACAGTCGGCCTCGTGACTTCCGAAGTGATTCCCCGCCTGACCACGCCGGCTGACAACCAGGGTTGCCTCGACCTGTTCAGCGCGGTGCCCATGCGCGGCGAGCTGGTGCTCTCCACCCAGCGCGAGCCGGACTTCTTCTCGCTCTACGCCATGCAGCGGGTGGAGCCTTTCACCTACGTCGGTGATGACGGCGAAGGTGGGCTCGTCGGCATGGCCACCGCGCTCATTCGCGAGGGCTGGCTCGATGGTGCTCCGGCACGCGTCGGGTACCTGGGCGACCTGCGCATTCGCTTCGATCGCGGGCGCACTTTCGCGAAGTTCTTCGGCGACTTCTTCGACGTGCTCTGCGAACGCACCGCCTGCACGGCGTATTACACGGCGATCCTCACCTCGAATCGCGCGGCGATGAACGCGCTGACGAAGCGCAAGGCGAAGCGGGTGAATCAGCCGTACTACCAGCGGCTCCACGCGTTCGATGCGGTGTCGGTGCAGCTCACGCGACGGCGCAGTCCTTCGTCTTCAATGAAGGTGCGCTCAGCGACGACGGCTGATGTTCCACGCATCGTCGAGTTGCTCGCGACCGAACATCGGCAGCGCGCGTTCGGCTACCGCTTCGATCAAGGCGAGTTCGAACATCGCCTCGCGCGGTGGCCGGGGTTCACGCTGGAGAACACGCTGCTCGCTGAGGACGCGTCTGGGGTGATCGGCGTCACCACCCTCTGGAACCCCTCACCCGTGAAGCGCTACCGCGTGCACGCGTACGAGGGCTCGATGAAGTGGGTGAAACGGGGGTTCAACCTGGCGGCGTCGATCGCGCGGTGGCCGAAGCTGCCCGAGCCCGGTGGTGAGTTCCGCTACGCGTACCTGACCAACGTGTTCGTGAAGGGGCAGTCACCGGAGACGTTCCGCGCCCTGCTCGAGCACGCATACGCGCGGTTGCAGCCGCAGGCGTTTCACTTCTTCACGTTCGAGCTCGACGAGAACGATCCCCTCGCCCCTGCCCTGAAGGGCTTCCGGGTGCAGAAGCTGGGGTTCACCTTGTTCGGGGTGACTCCCGCGAAGGTGGGGCGCACCGAGTGGCAGAGCGGGAGGACGGGCTTCGAGATCTCCCTCGCCTGACGCGCTTCAGCGAAGACAGAGCGCTTGCACGAGGTAGCACTCGACGAAGCGCGAGGAGTTCACCCGCAGCCACGGCAACCCATCGCGCCGTTCGTGCACCTTGAACTTCGCCTGCGACGCGAGGCCCACCAGCGCGTCGTCTTCGCCGAACCCCAGCGACGGCTCCGGCGTGGTGATGAGCACTTCACCGCCCCGCTTCAGCGCCTTCCGCGCCTGTTGGAGGAACTCGAATGGCTCGTCGAGCAAGTCCACCACGTGCTCCGCGACCAGCAGATCGAGCGTCCCGCGGCGAATCGGGAGCGCCTCCGCGTCCATCACCACGCCTGCGACCTCTGCGTCGTGCCGGGCCGCACGGGCTCGAGCGCGAAACACCGCGCGCAGCGAGAGGTCGCCCACCAACAAGCGCTCACATTTCTGCGCCAACGCCTCCGACCGCTCCCCTGCGCCGCAGCCCACCTCGAGCGTCAGCTTCACGGGCTTGAGCCGCCGGGTGATCCAGCTCGCCGGGCCTTCCCGCAGCGCCACCGCCATCAACGAACCGAGCGCCTTCGCCGCCGCGCCTCTGACCGGAACCGGAGCATCACCACCCGAGGCCTCATGCGAGGTCCAGTCATCACCGAACGACTGCGCGAGCTCCGAACGTCCTTCTGCGAACGCCTCGACCACGGCGACCACTTCGCGCTCGGCGAGGTCCTGCTCCGCCAGCGCCGCGAGGATCGCGTCGTGAAAACGCGCGCAGTAGGCCGAAGGGTCTGCCACCAGCAGCGGCACGTCACCGAGCACGGGGTACGGGCCACACGCGCTGCACCGCGCGAGGTGCTGCCCGACATCCAACCCTCCACCGCAACGAGGGCACTTCAACACCGCAGACCACCACTGGCTCTTCATGCAGGCGCAGTTACATGGAACCGGCGCCGGCCACTACCGCGGCGCACGGTGCGAGAACCAGGCCGCCCCACTGGCGGAGCCCATTGCGGTCGAAACACGCACGAGAGCCTCGGAGCTTCCCGTCGCGCGCTGGTGGCCTCACTCCTCTTCGGGCGTCTCGAGACGGCGACTTGGGGAGGGTCGATGCGAGATGAAATGGGCAGGGTCGGTCGACGACAGTCGACGCACCAGCCACGCTCAGCTACGGGGCCGCGATGTCTCAAGCAATCGCGGGGCCGGCTGTGCCGAGCCTGAAGGACGAGTGGTTCGGCAACGCGCGGCGCGACGTGGTGGCTGGCGTGGTGGTCGCGCTCGCGCTCATACCCGAGGCGATCGCCTTCTCTCTCATCGCCGGCGTGGACCCGAAGATCGGGCTCTACGCTTCGTTCTGCATCGCGGTGGTGACCTCGATTCTGGGCGGTCGAATCGGAATGATCAGCGCGGCCACTGGCGCCACGGCGCTCGTGATGGGGCCGTTGGTGAAGACGCATGGCCTGCAGTATTTGCTCGCTGCGACGATGCTCGCCGGGGTGCTCCAGCTCGTCTTCGGCGCCCTGAAGCTCGCGCGCTACATGCGCTTCGTGCCGCGCTCGGTGATGACCGGGTACGTCAACGCCCTGGCGATCCTCATCTTCATGGCGCAGCTGCGACACTTCAAGGCAGCGCCCTGGGCGATGTACGCCATGGTCGCGGCCGGCCTCGCCATCATCTACCTCACGCCCAGGCGCATCGCGCAGGTCGTGCCCTCTCCGTTGTTCGCCATCACGGGGCTCACCGCCGTGGCCATCGCGACCGGGAGCGCGGTCAGCCGGGTCGGCGACATGGGCGCGCTGCCGACGTCGCTGCCCATGCTGGGCTGGCCGGCGGTGCCACTCACCTTCGAGACCCTCGCCATCATCACTCCCTACTCGGCGACGCTGGCGATGGTGGGCCTGCTCGCCTCACTGCTCTGCTCGGCGATGCTCGACGATCTCACCGACACCTCGAGCAACAAGAACCGGGAGGCCCTCGCCCAGGGCACCGCGAACATCGTCAGCGGCTGCTTCGGCGCGATGGCGGGCTGCGCGATGATTGGGCAGTCGGTCTTGAACAACAAGCTGGGCGGGCGCGGCCGACTGTCGTCATTCATCGCCGGCGTCTTGCTGCTCTTCCTCATTCTCGTGCTCGACCGGTGGGTGCGGCAGATTCCGATGGCGGCCATCGTGGCGGTGATGTTCATGGTGTCGATCGGCACGATGGACTGGCGATCGCTGCGGCGCCTGCCCTCGATGCCACGGACCGAGGCCATCGCGATGGTCGCGACCGTGGCCACCATCGTGAGCACCAACAACTTCGCCCTGGGCGTGCTCGTCGGGGCGGTGTTGAGCGCGCTCTTCTTTGCGCGCGCGGTCTCGAAGCTGGCGCGCGTCGAGAGCGTGCTCGAGGGGTCGCGGCGCACGTACCGGGTCGCAGGCGAGCTCTTCTTCGGCTCAGTCACCGACTTGCTCGGCGCCATCGAGTACCACGACCACCTCGACGAGGTGGTGATCGACCTCCGAGACGCCCATGTCTGGGATGGCGCCGCGGTCGCTGCGCTCGACCGCATCTCACACAAGTTCGGCTCGTTCGGCGCGAAGGTGCGCATCGTCGGGCTCAACGCGCACAGCCGCCAACTCCTCGCAGCGCAGTCGACCCACGCCCACGAGCGGGTCGAGGCCACCTGAACAATCAGGCTTCCCCGCGGCGCAGGGTCAAAAAGGAACCGGTGAGCGCGAGTCGCGGTTTGCGGTGAAACCGTCGAGGGCTCAGCGCCCGTCGAGGTACCCTTCGCGCTCATGCGTGAACTCCACTCGCTCGACGCCGTGCGGCAGCACCTCGCCCGCGGCGAAGATCTCAAGAACGCCGTCATCGCCCACGTCGACCTGCGCGCGGTGTCGTTCGGTGCGGTCGACGTCACCTCGACGGTGCTGCTGGGCTGCCAGCTCGACGCACCGCAGCTGCTCGACCTCGTCTCGCGGGGCGCGCTGGTCTTCCCCCGGCTGGAGGGGTTTCCGTACGTGGCGTGGCGCAGCACGCTGTATTCGCCCGACGAGCTGTTCGCCGGCTTCTCGCCCGACGCGCCGTGCTCGTACTGCGAGACCCCTGACGCCACCATCTACCGGCACTTCAGGGCCACCGGCGGCGCAGAGGAGCCCGGCCTGCGCGAGGCCTTCGCGCGACGCCTGCACGATCACGGCATCTCCGAGGCGCTCGAGCAGTTCCTCGAGGGGCACCCGAAGGTGGTGGCCTTCATGGGCGGCCACGCGCTGGGCCGCGACGCACCGGAGTACCTCGCGGTGGCGAGGCTCGCAAAACAGCTGGCAGCCAACGGGCTGCTGGTGGCCACCGGCGGCGGCCCCGGCGCGATGGAGGCGGCGAACCTGGGCGCGCACGCTGCGCACCTCGACGACGCACGGTTGGTCGAGGCCGTCGGCCAGCTGAGCGCCGCGCCCCTGTATTCGCACCAGCAGTGGCTGGCCGTGGCGGCGCGCACGAAGCAGGCGCTGGGGGCCGCCACCGCCGAGTCGCTGGGTGTACCGACCTTCTTCTACGGGCATGAGCCGCCCAACGTCTTCGCCACGCACCACGCCAAGTACTTCGCCAACTGCACGCGCGAAGAGGGCCTGGTGAGCCTGGCCACTCACGGCATCGTCTTCGCGCCGGGCGCGGCAGGCACCGTGCAGGAGATCTTCCAGGACGCCTGTCAGAATCACTACGGCACGGTGCGCGGCGAGGTCGCGCCCATGGTGCTCTTCGGTGAGACCTTCTGGCGCACGCAGCTCCCGGTGGCGCCGCTGCTCGAGGCGCTCGCCCGGCGCGGGGGCTGGAGCGACCAGGTGTTGATCACCGACGCTCCCGAACAGGTGGTGAGGTTTCTCGAGGAGCGGGGTCCTCGGCGGCTCGAGCGTGCGAGCTGGAGCTACTGCGGCGCGTTCTGCGCCGAGTGAGTCTCACCCGGGAACCGACTCCGGCCACCACACCTCGAAGGTCGAGCCATCACCGGGGGCGGAGCTGACGGAGAGCTCGCCACCGTGCTGCGAGACCAGCTGCTGCACCACCGCCAGGCCGATGCCGTGGCCGTCGGCGCGCGTCGTGTAGAACGGGTCGAACAGCTTCTCGAGGTTCTCCTCGGGGATGCCCACGCCACCGTCGATCACCGCGAAGTGGATGCCGCCATTCTTCCGATTCGCGCGCACCACCACCACCCCACCGCTGGGCATCGCTTGCATGCCGTTGAGCACGAGGTTGAGCAGCACCTGGTGGAGCTGCCCCGTGTCGGCCCAGATCTGCAGGCCCGTCTCGACGTCGAACACCACGCGCCAGCCTGGCTTCGTCTGCGCGGCGACGAGCTTCTCGAGCTCGGCCATCACGGGTTCGAGCGGCTGCTGCATCGCCGCCGGGGTCTTCTTGCGGCCCAGCGACATCAGCTGCGCGACGAGCGCAGCCGCGTGCCGGGCTGACTCCTCCATCGGAGCGATCACGTCGAGGCCACCACCCCGCTGCAGCACCAGCAGGCCGCTGGTGATCACCCCCAGCAGGTTGTTGAGATCGTGCGCCACGCCCGCCGCCATTCGACCGAGGGCATCGAGCCGGTGCGCGTCTTTGAGCTTGAGCTCGAGCGCGTGGGTGAGCGCTTCGGCCGCGAGCCGATCATTCACCTCGATGAAGTGCGAGAGCAGGTCGGCCACGGTGGCCGCGAACTGGCACTCCTCGCGCTTCCACGACCGCTTCGGCCCCACGTGCTCGTGGCAGACGATGCCCACCATCGCGCCGTTGCGGTACACGGCGGCGTCCAGCATCGAGGTCACGTTCCACGTCTCGAGGTAGTCCAGCAGCTCCTTGGTGGGCGACGCGGTGCGCGCGTCGTCGACGGCCACGAAGCGGTGCTCGCGGATGGCGGTGAGGTAGCCGGGGTGCTTCGACATCAGGAGCGGTGGCGGCGCGCCGTCACCTTTTACGTCGTGCAGCAGCTTGCAGGACAACGAGGTGAAGCCCGGGTCGAAGAACCAGACGCCGACCCGCTCCACATTGAGCGCTTGCGAGGAGATCTCCGCCACCTGGCGATAGAGGTCGTCGAGATCGCCGTCGAGCTGAAGCCTGCTGATCTTGAGCCGCGCCCCGGTGAGGAAGGCGCGCTGAGTGACCGCACTGTCACTGCTCATTCGCTCCGCCTCTCGGTCATTCCAGGATGCAGCCCTTCTTCTCATCTACGAACCGGGCCGTGGCGGCCCAGCTGATGAATGCAGAAGACTGTACGCGCTTGTTCGCCACATCGAAGGAGACCTTCGCCACATCCGGCGAGGCTTTCACCCAGGCGCGGCAGTACGCCTCATCCATCTCCATCACGAACATGCAGCTGCAGCCCATGCGCGCGGAGTTACCCACCGCCAGCTCGAGGTCGTTGTTGTCGTAGGTGCGCGGCGTGCCGTTCTCGTCGGCGCAACTGGCGAGCAGCGCGAAGGCGACCAGTGAAAGCACGTTCTTCATCGCGTCACCGCCAGGCTGAGCCTGGTGAGCTCGTTCACGCCGATGCTGCCGTCGCGGTCGTCGCCGACACGCACGACGATCACGTCTTCGGAGGGCACCACGATGATCCGCTGGCCCCAGTGGCCGAGCGCCGCGTAGGTGTCTTCGGGGACGTCGGGCCAGGGGGCCGGCTTGTTCTGCGAAGGCACCGGGCGGTTGAGCCACCACGAGTAGCCCGAGGGCGTCTTCTCGTCCTCGGGCGCGGTGGCCACGAACACGTCGGAAGGCGTGGTGCTGGCCGCGACCCAACCCTCGGGGAGAATGCGCTCGCCGTTCCAGCAGCCGTCGTTGAGGAAGAGATAGCCGAACTTCGCGAAGTCACGCGGCGTGGCGAAGACCATCGAGCCGCCCAGCGGGGTGCCCCTGGCGTCTTCTTCGAACGTCGCGCGCTGCATGCCGATGGGGTCGAAGAGCAGCTTCCAGAAGGCGTCTTTGCCGTGGCCTTTGGAGAGCGCGGTCTTGGCGAGCGCCGAAGCGAGCTCGGCGTCGCCGGTGGAGTAGCTCCAGCGTTTGCCGGGCTCAGCGACCAGCTTGTGCGTGAGGATGTGCCTGAGCTGATCCTTGTGGCCCGAGCCGAAGAGCATCGAGATGACGGAAGACACCTGGTAGCTCTGGTCTTCGTATTCTTCCTGCCAGCCCAGCGCGGTGCCGAAGGTGATCGCGTCTTTCACGGTGATGGCGCACTGAGGCGTGCCTTCGAAGTCGGGGAGAAGCTGGCAGACGCCGTCGTCGAGGTTGAGCACACCCTGTTTCACCGCCACGCCGACCAGCGCGCTGGAGATGCTCTTGGCGACGCTCCACGAGAGGTGCCGCTTGGTCTCGTCGAAGCCGCGCGCGTAGCGCTCATAGACGATCGCGCCGTTCTTGATGATGACCAGGCCTTCGGTGCGGTAGCCCAGCCGCTCGGAGTCTTTGCCGATGATGGTGAAGGCGAAGTCTTCCAGCGCTTTGATCTGCGCGTCTTTGCCAGTCGCCAGGTTCTGCGGCCACTCGGTGGTGGGCCAGGTGGCGCGCGTCGGGCAGTTCTGCGCGAGCGCAAAGGAGGACGACACCGTCAACGCAACGAGGAGCGCTCTCACAGGCTCACCTTCATCAGCGGGACCATCGTGGTGTCCGTGATGCCCGGAATGAACGAGGTCACCACGACCGGCTGCTTCTTCTGCGTCGCGTGCATGAGGCCCACGCTGGCGCCGCTCATGAGCAGGCCGTCGATGAGTGAGTAGATCAGCAGCGCGGCCGGGTTGGTCCACGGCACCACGAAGAGCAGGCTCGCCAGCACGTAGGCGGCGGCGTTGGCCACGAAGGCGCCCGCGAGCGGCAGCCAGAAGCTGAAGCGCCCCGGCGAGTCCCAGTTGCCGATGAGCATCGCGACCAGCACGGTGACGATGGGCGGCAGGAACAGGTTCGCCAGCAGCACGGGGATGGCGGCGGCGATGAGGTTGTTCGACAACACGCCGAGGCCCGCGCCGATGAGCACGCCGGTGACGGAAGAAGCCATGCCCACCGCGGCGGTCTTGGCGAAGTGTTCACCGAACTCGATGGGCGCGTTGGCGAGTTCCTTCACGTCGGCAGCAGCGAGCGCGGCGTCGAGCAGTCGGGGTGTGGCTCCAGCGATCAGCTTCGGGGCGTCACTGAGCAGACGCGCGGAACGGCTCTCTGCCTGGGCCGTCGTCGCTGCGCACAGCGCGAGCACCAGGGGTACGAGGCACGACATCTTCATGGGGACTCCGGGCAGAAGGACCGGAGTGCTTCGTACCGTTCACCCCGAGAGCAGTCGAGGGGCCACTCACCGTTCGCATCGAGCGAAGTCGAGATGCCACTTGCGGCATGCGCCGAAGTGCTCCCTCCCAGCTGAACACGGGCGCGGTGGCGGCGATTCGGGCCTGCATGTTCTCGCCCGCGCATCGAGCAGCGGAATTCGGTTGTGACGATAGGCCGGGCTAGGGTCCCTTTCGTCACAACCGAATTCGCCGAATCGGTCAGGGAACGACGCTGACGTTCACAATCAGCTCGTTGTTGGTCTCGTCGCTCTCCGTCGCCAGCCCCGTGCTGTCTGCCGTGACGCCGACCCGGTACGCACCCGCCGAGGGCGTCGTCGGATAGTTCACACAGACGTCGGTGACGTCGCCTGCGGCCAGGCTCGAGACCACGACGGTCGGATTGAACGGCACGGCCAACCCACCACCGGCGACCTTGAAGGTGCCCGCATCTCCACCCCCGATGTTCTGAACCTGCACGCACACGGAGTAGGGCTGGCCCACCCGCACGGACGTCACGACGGTACCCTTCTCGTTGAGGAGGAACGGCTTGGCGAGAATCAGATCGGCAAGTGCGCACGTCTTCACGCAGACGCCTCGCTTCGTATCGAGCTCGAAGTCATCCCGGCAACGCCGCACCTCATGCGCGATCGCCCACGTCGGGAAGTTCGGGCCGGTGGTGCACACGCCGTACACGCCGATCCAATCGACGTTCGATCCCGTGTACCGCGCGGGCGCGTCGCACAACGGAAGCTCACCACCGCAGCCGTCGCCACCACAGAGGTCCCACGTGCACAGGCCGGTCTTCTGATTGAGCGTGCTGCCCTCGGGACATTGATTGATCGTGTGCGAGCAGTACCCAAACCAATCGCAGTGATGGCAGGTACCTTCGTCGGCAGAGAAGGTGCTCGGCCGGTACTCCCAGCCGTGTGGACACAGCGTGAAGTCGCAGGTCTGGGCAGCAGCGACAGAAGCGACGGCGCAGAGCACGGCGCAGGCCAACCTCGCTCGCGTGTCGATCACGGTGGTTGGCGCCGAGACCTGTCGCCTCGCAGGCCACGGTGTCGCTTGCGATGCTCCACGCTAGCCTCGGTCCCATGAACGTCCGCCTGGCCTTGGTCTGGAGTGCCCTGGGGTTCGCCACCGTCACGTGGGCCGTGCCGATCGCCCCGCCGCCACCCGAAGTCTTTCCCCGCAATGCTGCGGTGGTCCCGAGCAACACGAAGATCTGGGTCTTCGGAGACAACAACTTCGTGCAGGTCTCTGGCCCGCAGGGCACCGAGGTCGCGGTCACAACGGTCTCGATCCGGGGGCTCTTCGGTCAGGGTGTCACCCAGCTGACCCCTCGCGCTGCGCTCGCTCCCGGCGCGTACGAAGTGCGTCAGTTCGGAGACAAGCTGGTCACTTTCAACGTGACCGCTGAAGTCGACACGACGCCCCCTGGCGCCCCGCAGGTCGTCGTGAGCAGCACGGGCAAGGTCGGGCAGATGAGCTCACTGACCACCATCACCTCGGCAGACGCCGACTCGTTCCTGGTGGTGCTGGACGAAGGCCAGACCTGGCAACCCACCACGGTCGTCGCTGCGAGCCTTGCTGGCTCAGTCAGCATCGTGGGGCTGCGTGCTGGAGAGACGCGGCTGCAAGCCCTCCGCGTCGATGCTGCGGGCAATGCGAGCGAGGTCACCGACGTCGTGGCGACCACTCCGGCCGACCGTTCCTGCTCGGTCGCACCGGTGCTTCCCTTGGTGTTGCTCGCGTCGACGCTGTTCCGCCGTCGACGCGTTCCTTCAGCTCAGTAGTTCTCGTGCGCCAGCGACTCGGGGAGCCGGGGGTCGTTGATGGCCACGACCTTGTTCCGGTTCAAGAGCACGCCGTAGACCGCGAGGAACACGCCGGCCATACCCAGCAGCGCCGTGAAGTCGAGGTAGCTCGGAGCGAGGTGCGGCTCGTGGTGACCGCCTTCACCGTGCGCGCCGTAGTTCGGCATCACCAGCCAGTAGATGTCGACGCAGTGCATGACGAGCGTCCACACGGCGCCGAAGGCCAGGAACGAGCGGTTGCGCTTGATCTGACGCGACAGCATGAACAGGAACGGCACGAAGAAGTGCGCGATGGGCAGACCGTACGAGATGTACTGCCAGCCGCCTTCCATGCGGACCATGTAGAACTCGGTCTCTTCCGGAATGTTCGCGTACCAGATCAGCACGAACTGGCTGAACGCGATGTACGCCCAGAAGATCGTGTAGCCGAACATGAACTTGCCGAGGTCGTGGAAGTGCTCGGTGTTGATCGCCGTCTTGAGCGCACCAGACGCCTGCGCCGCCATCGACATCAGCGTCACGAAGGCGAAGAACGCCAGGATGCCGGCCGTGAAGTAGTAGACGCCGAAGATGGTCGAGTACCAGTGCGGCTGGAGCGACATCAGCCAGTCGATCGCGCCGAACGAGAGCGTCACACCGTAGAGGGGCAAGCCCGCCGCACACACCTTGCGGATGGTGTGGATCAGCTTCTCGCGCTGCGGCGCGTTCTCGTCACCGGACAGCGAGTCTTGCTTGATCGACGTGCTGTAGAGCCACCAGCCCAGCGCCGCCCAGACCACGAGGTAGAAGAACGAGCGGCCGTACCAGAAGCCCGGGCTCAGGAACCACGCCTTCTTCAGGAGGATCGGGTCGCTCTCGTGGCTCCACGGGAACAGCTCGTGGAAGCCGAGGAAGCCGATGGGCAGCCAGAGCAGGATGAACACCGGCAACGTCGCCGAGGTGGTCTCGACGAAGCGACGCACCACCACGCCCCAACCGGAGCGAACGGTGTGATCGATCAGCAGCCACCCCAGGCCGCCGAGCGCGACCGCCAGCACCGTCTCGAACGCCCAGAGGTAGCTGAACATCGCGCGCGCCTTGTGCTCGCCAAAGGCCGAGCCCAGCGTGGCGCCCAGCCCAGCGACCGCCATGATGCCGCCCAGGATGGGCAGCTTCGCGAGGAAGCTCGACGGGGGAATCTGAATGTCTTCCGGCTTCTTGATTTCGTGGCTCACGGTCGGCCTCTGATCACTTCAACGTCTGCATGAACAGCGTGATGCTCTCGACCTCGAGATCATTGAGCTGCTGAGGCGGCATGGCGGGCGGGTAGCCGTTCACGATCTTCGCCATCGGATTGAGGATCGACTCCTTCACGTACGCGAGGTCGACGGTCACGTCGCCCGCGTTGGTGCCTTCGACGCGGCCCCAGATGCCCTTGAAGGTCGGGCCGACGACCCTGGTGCCGTCGACGGAGTGACAGGCGTTGCAGCCCTTCGACTTGTACAGAACGGCCCCAGCTTCGGCAGTCGCACCCTTCGAGATGTCGGGACCGGCCACCTTGCCCGGCTCGAGCGGAACCGAAGAGTCCTTCTTCATCTGCTCGCTCTTCACGTACGCGACGATCGCCCACCGATCTGCCGTGGAGAGCTGCGCCGCATAGCTCGGCATGTTGCCGTTGTTCACGCCGTTGCGAATCGCCGAGTAGATCTTCCCGACGACCATCTCTTTGGAGATGCGCTCCAGGTGCAGGCTGGGAGGTGCCACCGTGAGCCGAGGCCCACCATCGAGCGCGAGACCGGCGACAGTACCCTTCCCGTCCAGCGCAGGGCCGTGGCACGGCGTGCAGTAGATCTGGTACCGGTTCTGACCACGCGCGACGTTGAGGTCCATCTCGGACTTCACGCTCGCGGGGAACGCCTGGGTGGGCTCGCCCGGGGTGACCTCGTCGATGCCTTCCTCGAACTGGAAGTCTTCGACCAGCTGGCCCTGCGCGAGCGTGCCTTCGACGGGCAGCCGCGACATGCGACCATCGGCGAACAGACCCGTGGAGTCGCGGCGGTACGCCTTGCCCTTCTCCTGGGTGTCCATGTTCTTGATGAGATGAATCGGCCGCTCTTCGGTGTCCCAACCGCGGCAACCGCCGAGGAGCACGACGACGGAGAGCGCTGACAGCTTGAGGGTTTTCACGGCTCCAACTCCTCGACGAGGGTCGCGCCCGTGCTGGTGAGCAGCGCCTTCGTCTTCTCGAGGTCGAACTTGGGATCAGTCGCCTCGACCATGATGAAGAACTTATCGTCGGTGACGCGCTCGAACGCCTTGCTGGCGAAGGCCGGGTGATGCGGGCGCGGCAGACCGTTGAGAATCCAGTTCGCAAGGAACGCGGTCACGCAGCTCGACAGAACGGTGAGCTCGTACCAGACGGGCACGAACGCGGGCAGCGAGAAGAGCGGCTTGCCGCCGACGATGATCGGGTACGCCCAGCCCATCGCCCACGTCTCGAAGAACAACGCGGCGCTGCTGCCCGCGATGCCCACGGCCAGCACGATCCACGGCAGCTTCGAGGGCTTCAAACCCATCGCACGATCCAGCCCGTGCACGGGAAACGGAACGCAGGCGTCCCACTCGCTGTAACCGGCGTCACGAACGGCCTCGCAGCCCTTGGTGACGGTGTGCGGGTTCTCGTATTGAGCCAGCACGCCCCAGAGCTTGGTGCTCATGAGTGACCTCCTGAAGCCGCGGCGGGCGCAGCGTGGTGCTCACCTTCGTGGCTGTAGCCTTCCCAGTGCGGGTCGGCCTGCGGCATCACCATCTTCACTTCAGCCATCGCGATGACGGGGAAGAAGCGAACGAAGAGCAGGAACAAGGTGAAGAAGAGACCGAACGTGCCCACCAGGTAGAAGACCTCGGTGACCGGCACGAAGTAGTCCCAGCTCGAGACCAGCGCGTCGCGGTGGAGCGAGGTCACGGTGATGACGAAGCGCTCGAACCACATGCCGATGTTCACGAAGAACGCGAGGCCGAAGCTCCACGCTGCCGAGGTGCGGATCTTCCGGAACCAGAAGAGCTGAGGGGTGATCACGTTGCAGCTGACCATGATCCAGTAAGCCCACCAGTACGGGCCACCCATGCGGTTCAAGAACGTGAAGCCTTCGTAGTCATTGCCCGAGTAGGCAGCGACGAAGAACTCCATCGCGTACGCGTAGCCGACGAGCGAACCCGTCACGAGAATGATCTTGTTGATGTTCTCGATGTGCTTGGCGGTGACGAGGTCTTTGAGGCCCAGCCAGTGACGCGCAGGCAGCATCAGCGTCTGCACCATCGCGAAGCCCGAGAACACGGCGCCAGCCACGAAGTACGGCGGGAAGATCGTGGTGTGCCAACCGGGCAACTGGGAGACGGCGAAGTCGAAGGAGACGATGGTGTGAACCGAGAGCACCAGCGGCGCCGAGAAGGCCGCGAGGATCTGGTAGGCCTTCTCGTAGGTCTGCCAGTGGCGCATCGAGCCGCGCCAGCCCAGCGACAGCGCGCCGTAGAACACCTGGCGCCAGCGCACGGTCGCGCGGTCACGCAGGGTGGCGAAGTCGGGCACGAGGCCGGTGAACCAGAACAGCAGCGAGACCAGGAAGTACGTGTTCACGGCGAACACGTCCCACTCCAGCGGGCTGCGGAAGTTCGGCCAGAGGCCCATCTGGTTGGGGATGGGGAACAGGTAGTAGTCCATCCACACGCGGCCGGTATGGAGCGCCACGCAACTGCTCGCCGCGATGACAGCGAAGATCGTCATCGCCTCGGCGTAGCGGTTGATGGAGGTGCGCCACTTCTGGCGGAACAAGTAGAGGATCGCGCTGATCAGCGTGCCTGCGTGGCCGATGCCGACCCAGAACACGAAGTTGACGATGTCCCACGCCCAGCCGACCGGGTTGTTGTTGCCCCAGATGCCGGGGCCTTCCCAGAGCAGGTAGCCGATGTAGCCGCCGAACATCGCGAGGCCAGAAGCAGCCAGCGCGAGGCCGAACAGGAACGGCTTCGGGGTCGCCTTGAGGGGCGCCTCGTTGACCTTGCACACCATCTCGGTGACGGCGTGAAAGTCGTGAGGACCGCGTACGAGCGCTTCGCGCCCCTGCACGGGGTCGGGAAGCACCACGTCTCCGCGGAGCTTGATGTCGTCAGGCAGCGTGACGTCGTTGGTTGCAGTGCTCATGTCAGGCGAGCTCCTCGTTCTCGTTGCGAACGCGCGCGAGGTACGTGGTGCGCGGGCGGACGTTGAGTTCCTGCAGCAGCTCGTAGTTGCGCTCGCTCTGCTTGAGCTTCGCGACGCGCGACTCGAGGTCGTTGATGTTGCCGAACGTGATGGCCTGGGTGGGGCACGCCTGCGCGCAGGCCGGCGTCACCGCGCCGTCGGGCAGCTTCTTGCGATCGTTGCCCGCGCGCTTGGCAGAGACCTTCGCCTCTTCGATGCGCTGGGTGCAGAAGGTGCACTTCTCCATCACGCCGCGGTAGCGCACCGTGACGTCGGGGTTGCGCTGCAGCTTGAGCGTCTTCATGCGCTCCTTCCACTCGGGCTCGACGTAGAAATCGCCCGTGTGGGTGAAGTCGAGGTAGTTGAAGCGGCGCACCTTGAAGGGGCAGTTGTTGGCGCAGTACCGGGTGCCGATGCACCGGTTGTAGGCCATGCCGTTGAGACCTTCTTCGTCGTGCACCGTCGCAGAGACCGGGCACACGGGCTCGCACGGCGCGTTCTCGCAGTGCTGGCAGGTCATCGGCTGGTGCAGCGCGCGGGGCTGCTCGACGTCACCGCTGAAGTACCGGTCGACGCGGATCCAGTGCATCTCGCGGCCGAGCAACACCTGCTCGCGGCCGACCACCGGGATGTTGTTCTCAGCGACGCAGGCGATCGCGCACACGTTGCAGCCGGTGCAGGAAGACAGGTCGATGACCATGCCCCACTGCTGGCCTTCGTAGACGACTTCGCTGTGCGGCTGAATGGGCTTGCTGGGGCGGTTCTTCGGCGTGCCCAGGGTGACCAGGTTCGCGGGGATGTCGCCGACGTGCGCGAAGGCGGCGCCGTCTTTCTGGTACGTGCTGGCGGTCGCCGAGCGGAACAGCGGGCGGTACGCGCTGTCACCGGGGTTGCCGAGGCCGAGCTCCCGATCACGCGAGCCGGTCGAGGCCGCCGACATCTGCGCGAAGGAGAGCTCCTTGAGCGGGTTGCCTGGGACACTGAAGTGATCCTGCGTCGAGGCGAGGTCCTGCACCGTGCCCGTCTTGGTGAGCTTCACCCCCTGCACCACCGAGCCGGTGGTGCCGAGCAGCGGGTGCACGTCGGTGCCGACGCCGGTGGCGACGTGGCCGAAGGTGCGGCCGTAGCCGCGCGTCATCACCACGGAGTAGTCGGCCAGGCCGGGCAGCACGAAGGTGGGCGCCTTGATGGTGCGGCCTTCGACGCTCAGCTCGACCACTTCGGCGTCGTAGCGGTTCTTCACCACGCCGCTGCCGATGCCCAGCTCCTTGGCGAGCGCAGGCGAGATCATCGCCGCGTTGTCCCAGCACAGCTTGCTCATCGAGTCGGGCAGCTCCATCAGCCACGACACGTTGGAGAGACGGCCGTCCTTCAGGTGACCATCGACCGCGATGAACTCGAGCGAGTCCTTCGTGGCGGTCACGGCCTTCACGGTGGCCACGGCAGCGACGACGTCAGCGGTCTTCACTTCGGCGCCTGCAGCAGCGCGCGCGGTGTTCGGAATCACGCCGTCGTGCAACGACTTGCGCCAGGCCTTCACGTCGGCGACCTGCTTGCCGAGCCAGGTCTGCTCGACCAGCTTGCGATCAGAAGTCTCGGCCTCGCCGACCAGCTGCGCGAGCACGGAGACCGCGGCGCGAGCGCCGTGAATCGGGAGAATGAGCGGCTGCACGAGGCTGGCGGTGCCGTCCCAACCACGCGCGTCGCCCCACGACTCGAGGAAGTGTGCGGTGGGCAGGTGCCAGGTGGCCTTGAGCCCCGATTCTTCGGGGAGCACGCCGGCGTGCACGAAGGTGACCTTGCTCAGCGCCTCGCCGACTTTCAGCGAGCCCGGAGCGGTGTAGAGCGGGTTGCCGTCGAAGGTGACCAGGGTGGTGGTCTCGGTGCCGAGGCCCTTCACCAGCGCCTCGAGCTGCTCGTGCATTCCGACGCGCGCGACGGGCGCCTCGGAGAAGCTGACCTTCATCGTCGCGGGCACGTTGCCCAGCGCGGCGTTGATGGCGTGACCGAGCGCGTGAACCGCGGCCGGCTGGCGCTCTCCGACGAAGATCGCCGAGGTGCCCTTGTTCGCGGTCAGGTCTTTCGCGAGGCCCGCCACGAACTTCTTCTGCACGTCGCTCAGCTGCGCGCCGCCCGCGGCGAGGTCGGTCAGCCCGAGCTCCGACGCGAGGGCCTTGAGCACGTTGACGCCCTCGGCCGAGCTGATGCGCACGCGGTGATCGGCGTTGGTGCCGGTGTTGCTGAAGCCGGCCTCCGCCACGTACAGGCGGATCATCTTCGAGGCGTCTTCCTGCTTGTGCACCGCGCGGGTCGCACCGAACTGGCGCGCCAGCTTGAGGTGATCGGGGCCCGTGAGGAGGAAGTCGGACTCGAGCGAGAAGACGACCTTCGCGGTGGCGAGGTCGTAGTGCGCGCGGGCGCCGGGGCCGAACGCGAGCTGCGCGCCCTGGATGGCGTTGTCAGGCGCGAGCGGGTCGAAGCGCACGACCTTCGCCTGGGGCAGCTTCGCCAGCAGGCGCTCGAAGGTGGGGCCCGACTCTTCTTCGACGAGGAAGGCCAGGCCCTTGCCCTGATCGGTCACGTGCTGGGCGAGCTTCTCCTTGGCGAACGCATCCCACTCTTCCCACTTGGCGGCGACGCCGGCCTTGAGCGGCGACTTGGCGCGCTCGGGGTCGTAGAGCTTGAGGATCTCGGCCTGGGCCCAGGTGTCGCTCGCGCCCAGGGTCGAGGGGTGCAGCGGGTTGCCCTCGAGCTTGGTGGGGCGGCCGTCGTTCTGCTCGGCGAGCAGGCCGATGGCACCTTCGGAGCGCATGGCGGCGGTCGCGTACAGCAGCGAGTTGCCGGCGACGTACTTCTCGGGGGCGCGCACGAAGGGAAGAATCTCTTCGGGGTCGCGGCGCAGCTTCTCGCAGCCCGCAAGTGAACCCAGCGCGAGCGACGCGCCGGCCAGCTTCATCGCGTCTCGGCGGTTGAAGCCTGAGGGCGTGGTGATGCCCGTGGGGAACTCGAGGTCGACCGTCTTGCTGACCGACTCGTCATTGCTGCGGTGCTCGAGCGAGCGCCAGTACTCCGGCTGCTGCGTCATCGAGTCGCGAAGCGGCGCGTAAGGATCCTTCTTCATGACTTTCGCTCCTTCACAGCTTCAGCGGTGGCAGCCGGTACAGCCGGCCGTCGCATACGTTTTGTATTGGCCGTCGACGAACTTCTGCGCGCCCGACAACGAGCCCGGAGGGTTGAGCGTCAGGGCGATGCGCTTCTGGCTCTCCTGCCAGTCGAGGTCGGCGCTCCAGCCCATCTTGGTGACGGCGTCGGTGGGGCGCAGGTTCGGGCCCGGGTTGCTGTGGCAGTCGATGCACCAGGCCATGGAGAGCGGCTGATCTTGGCGAACGACCACCATCTGGTCGATTCGGCCGTGGCAGGTCTCGCAGCCGATGGCGGCGCGGTTCTCACCGACGCCCAGCGCCACGTGCGCCGAGTGATTGAAGTACGCGTAGTCGGGCAGCTTGTGAATGCGCACCCACTCGATGCTCTTGTCGCCCTTGCCGTCGAGCCACGAGTCGTAGACGGGCTTGAGCTGCTCCGAGCCCTTCTTCACCTGGGCGTGGCAGTTCATGCACGTCGCGGTCGGAGGAACACCGGCAGAAGCGCCGCGCTCGGCGTTCACGTGGCAGTAGCGGCAGTCCATCTTCAGCTCGCCTGCGTGCAGCGCGTGGCTGTACGCGACGGGTTGTTTGGGCTGATAGCCGACGTCGGTGTGGTACGGCGACGCCCACCAGTAGACCGCGAAGATCAGCGCAGCGAGCCCTAGGAGGCCGCCGATGGTGATGAGCCGGGGAGTCTGATTGGTCCACCGGGGAAAAATCTGAGCCATGGTGTCGACCTCTTGGAGGTGGCGGCACGTACCGAATCCGTGCTGCGGGAACAACATCTATTTCCGAGCGCTTGAAGCGTCGACTGCACACATCGAGTGCAGCTGATGCCAGCGCTCACTTCTGGTTGCGGTTCAGGGGTTGGGGCCGTGCTTGGCCAGCAGCCGGGCTGCGTTGATGGAGTTTCCGCGCCCCGCCCCGTCGTTCATCCAATATCCGCGCACCGCATCGTTCTGATCGATCAGCACGATCACGTGGGCCTTGGCGAAGTTCGCGCTCGGCGGCTCGAGGAACTGGTCGAGGCCGACCTGCAGCTGGCCTAAGAGCGGCTCGAGGTGCGCATCGGTGCCGCCGGCGAAGCGCCAGGCAGGCGTGGCGGTCTGGATCAGCTCGGCAAGGCCAGCGGTGGCCTGCTCGCCGACCAGGGTGACCAGCACCACCTTGTCGCCCAGATCGTCCACGTGGCGCACGGCGAGGCCGAAGGTCTTCTGGCGCTCGAGACAGGCAAGGTCGCAGATACCCACCTCGGTGGTGGCCAACACGATCTTGCCCGTCAGCGCCGCGGTGGAGACCGGGGCGCCGCTCAACGAGGGCACATCCCACGCGGTGAGCTGGCGCAGCGGCGGCGGCGCCTTGAGGAACTGGCGCTGCATGAACGGGAGAATGGTGAGGAAGGTCGCTCCGATGAGAAACCCGATCAAATAGGGGTTCTTCCAGAACGGCTTCTTTGCTTCGGGGCTCACGAGAGCAGCCCTACCCGAAGTCCCTCGTCGCGGGCGGCCTGATTGAGGCCCTCGTCGGCGCACCAGAACGTGAGCGACATGCCCGTCTCGGTTTTCAAGCGGCTGGCGGAAGCGAGCTGAAGCGCGTCGTACGCACGCAACCCATGAGCCCAACCGAGCTCGCGGGCGTGTTCGAACGTGCGTTGGCGAAGTTCGGCCACCCGCATGCTCTTGAGGTCTCGGAGCACGTGCTCACCATGGGCGCGGGCCTCCGCCTCCTTCAAGTCGCCCCGCCGGGCGCGCTTCGCCAGGGCGAGGGGCACTTCGACCTCAGCCAGGCGGCTGACCGCGAGCATCTTCTTCCCACGAAAGAGCAGCGCGATCACCGCGCTCCCTTCTTCCTCGACGTAGCGCTTCACGAGGGCACTCGAGTCGAGAAAGTGAATCACCCGCGGTCGCTCAGCAGCGTGCTGGAGACACTCTTGCCTCGCACGCGAGACCGCTTCACCTTCTCGAAGACGGTGCTGGTCGGTGCGGTGACTTCACCCGACGCCTCGAGCTGCGCGAGCCGTTCGGAGGGAGAGTCAGCCTGGGGCGAGAGCGAGACCAACGCAGCGACCGGCCGCCCGTGGTCGGTGACGATGACGGGCTCGCCAGCCTGAACGCGTCGAAGGTACGCGCTGAGGTTGTCTTTCAGCTTTCTGACGGAGACGTCCATATGGCCATTATGTCCACAAGGAGGGGCGACGGCTACGGCTCGACCCTGTCTGCTTCGGTGGGCGCCGGCTCACGCGACTTCATGAACACGTAGCCCACGATGCCGCCCAGCATGCCCAGCGGGAGCAACGAGATGATGATGGTCATCCCGATGTACGAGGTGCGCGACGGATCGTCTTCACCCGCTCCACACACCGCGCAGGCGAAGGCGGGGGAAGCCAGCAGCGCAAGCAGCAGTGAAGTCACACGCGTCATTAGAAATACACCCGCAGGTAGATGATGGGCCACAGCAGCACCACGAAGTACCAGAAGGTCTGCGCGCCGAAGAACAGGCCCGGCGCCAGCTTGTTGCGCGCCATCTGCAACCACGCAACGCCCAGCGCGATGAGCGCGACGACGGCGTGCACCGCGTGCGAGCCGACGATCAAATAAAAGAAACTGCCCAGCGGGCTCGAAGTCAGCGTGAGGCCCTGGGAGAGCAGGCCTGCCCACTCCACGCCCTGCAGCCCGACGAAACCGGCGCCGAGCGCCCACGCACAGAGGGTCACCCAGTGCGCGATGGGGTTCTGCTTGCGGTACAGCCGGTGCGCCACCACCAACACGATGCCGCTGAGCAGCAGCAGCGCCGTGTTGAGCATGGTCGCTTCAGCGGGCAACCGCGGCTGCCCCGGCATCGGCCACGTTCCGGGCAACGCACCGGAGCGGCTGATGGTGAACGCCGAGATGGCGCCCGAGAAGAACATCACCTCGGCCACGATGAAGAACAACGTACCGAGCACGGCGCTGGAGATGACGGGAGGACGTTTCGTCCTCTCGGGGAGACGCGTCACCGTGGCGCCTTCAGCCATCACTCGTGCTTGCCCTCGTGACCTTCAGCGGCCTTGTCAGCCGCCAGGCCCTTGGTGACCACGTCTTGCGCCGCGGTGTTCACCCAGCGCTGGCCTTCGTGCTTCATCACGTCGGGCGAGACGCCGCCGACGAAGACGAGCATGAACGCGATCATCACCAGGAGGAGGAAGCCGATGTACTTCTTCTCCACCGTCAGGTGCATGAAGTACTTGATGACGATGAACGCCTTTACAAAGGCGATGCCGAAGGCCGTCAGCAGCGTGACGATCGGGTGGCCCAGCATGGGGCCGATGACCGACAGCGCGAGCAGCACCAGCAGCACGCCCCAGATCTTCACGTAGGGGTAGTGGTGCGTGGTGTGACCGCCGCCGTGCGCAGCGTCATGAGGAGTCGTGGCGTCAGCGGACATGTTGGCGGCTCACTTGGCGATGTAGAGAAGCGGGAAGAGGAAGATCCACACGATGTCGACGAAGTGCCAGTACAGGCCCACCGCCTCGACGCGCTGCAGGTCGATGCCCTTGCGCGCGTCGTTGGCGATCACCAGCATGATGATGGCGCCGACGATCACGTGCACGCCGTGGATGCCGGCGGCCGTGTAATAGAACGACCAGAAGGTGTGCGAGGTGATGGTGAACCCGTGCTGAATTTCGCCGGTCCACTCCACCGACTTGATGATCAAGAAGATCACCGCGCCCAGCGTGGTCAGGTAGAGAAACTTCGCGGCTTTTTTGCCGTCTTTCTGATCCGCCGCCTGGTGCGCCATCACGGCGAACAGCGACGAGGTCAGCAGCACGAAGGTGTTCACCGCGCCGAACACGGTGTTGGTGTGCGCGGCCTGGCTGGCCCACTCCGGGTGCCCGATGCGGTGCATCAGGTAGCTGCCGAGCACGCCGCCGAAGATGACGATTTCAGAAGCGATCAGCCACCACACGGCCAGCTTGCCCGTGGAGATGCCGGTGACACTTCGGGTCGTCGCGATGGGTCTGGGGAAAGAGCTCATGGCGGTCAGCTCGCGTTCTGCGGCCAGTAGTCATCCTGGCGATCGGGGTGGCTGTATTCGTACGGCCCACGGTGCACAGTGGGCAGACCCTCGGGGAAGTTGCCGTGGGGCGGGGGCGACGGCGCGACCCACTCCAGGGTGTTCGACTTCCACGGGTTGGCGGGGGCCTTCTCGCCCTTCACCATGCTCAGGAAGAAGTTCACCAGGAAGATGACCTGGAACGACAGGAGCACCACCAGCGAGAGCGTCGCCAAGATTCGCAGATCCTGCATGCCCGGCTTCATCAGGTCGGGGAAGTGCGTGTAGTCGAAGATGCGGCGGTGATCGCCGCGCGCGCCGAGCAGGAAGAGCGGAATGAAGATGAAGTTGAAGGACACGATGGTGCCCCAGAAGTGCACCTTGCCCCACGCCTCGTTCATGTACCGGCCGAACATCTTGGGGAACCAGTAGGTCATCGCCGCGAACACCGCGATGAAGGCGATCGGGAAGAACGTGTAGTGGAAGTGCGCCAGCACGAAGTACGTGTCGTGGAAGTAGATGTCGGCGCCCGATGAGCCCAGGAAGATGCCGGTCACGCCGCCGAGCAGGAACTCGCCGATGAACGCCAGCGCCCAGAGCATCGGCGTGGTGAGGCGAATCGAGCCGCCGTACAGCGTGGCGATGTAGACGAAGAGCATCTCGGCGACGGGGATCGAGATCAGCAGCGTGGTGACGCTGAAGATGTTCGCCATGCGCGGGTCGATGCCGGCGATGAACTGGTGGTGCGCCCAGACGAAGAACGAGAGCGCTCCGGTGCCGATCATCGTGTAGAGCACCGTCTTGTAGGCGAAGAGCTTCTTGCGGCTGAAGGTGGCGATCACCTCGGCCACGATGCCCATCGCCGGCAACATCACCACGTACACTTCAGGGTGACCGAAGAACCAGAAGAGGTGCTGCCAGAGCACCGGGTCTCCGCCCTTGTTGGGGTCGAAGAACGCGGTCCCCAGGGTCTGATCGAACAGCATCATCACGGCGCCTGCGATCAACGGACCGACCGAGGCCATGAAGAGGATCGACGCGATGATGATCGACCAGACCACGATGGGCACGTCGAACATCTTCATGCCCGGCGCGCGGCTGTTCATCACCGTGGTGACGAAGTTGATGCCGCCCATGAGGAAGGCGGCGAACTCGAGCGCGACGGCGAACAGCCACATCGGCGCCCCCAACGGCGTCAGGTTGTACTGGGCCTTGGCCGACAGCGGGGGGTAGCTCGTCCACGCGCCACCGAAGGCACCGCCTTCGACGAAGAACGAGGCGATGAGCACGATCACGCTGACGAGGAAGATCTGGTAGCTCAAGCGGTTGAGCCGCGGGAACACCATGTCGTCGCAGCCGATCATCAGGGGAATGAGGTAGTTCCCCAGCGCCGCGATCAACACGGGCATGGCCACCCAGAAGATCATCACCGAGCCGTGCGTGGTGACGAGCGCGTTGTAATCGGTGGCCGTCACGCGGCCGTAGCCGGGGATCGACATGCCCGGAAAGGCCTGCTGCATGCGGAAGGCGTACACGGTGAAACCACCGATGAGCGCCATGAACATGCCGGTGAACAGGTACTGCATGCCGATGATCTTGTGGTCGGTCGACCACAGGTACTTCATGAAGAAGTTCTGCTCGGGGTGGTGCGCGTGCGCATCGGGCCCGTGCCCGTGAGAGTCGTGGCCGTGGTCCTCGTGCTTCGTGGCCGTTGCGGTGCTGCTCATGGCATTCCTCCAACCTGCGTCGACGGCACGGTCAGCGACGCCGAAGCCGGGGTCTTCGACATCACCCAGGCTGCGTGGTCTTCCGTGGTCTCGATGATGATGCGCGCGGGCATGAGGGCATGACCGATGCCGCAGATCTCCGTGCACTGAATGTCGTAGTGGCCGGTCTGGGTGGCCTTGAACCAGCCGCGAATGGTGCGGCCGGGAATGATGTCCTGCTTCAGGCGGAAGACGGGCACCGAGAAGCTGTGCAGCACGTCGCGGCTGTTCAGCTCGAAGTGGTACGTCTTGCCCTTCTCGACGTGGAGCTCGTCGACCAGGCGAATGTCGTCGCTGGTGTCGAGCTTGCCGTCAGCGCCCGGGTGCACGAAGGTCCACGCCCACTGCTGCGCGATGACCCGCACCGTCTCGTCGGCCTGGGGCATGGTCTGCTTCACGTTCTGCCAGACCTGAATGGCGGCGACGATGATCCACACGTCGAAGCCGAGCGTCAGGTAGTGCGGCCACGCGACCCAGCGCTTCTCCTTGGGGTCTTCGCCGGCGATGTACTTCGCCTTCACGCCGTCTTGCGCGGTGTAGCGAATGATCAAATAGAGCAGCACGCCCTCGGCCAGGAAGAACCAGAAGCCGACGATGACGGTGACGAGCCAGATCAGGCTGTCGATGTCGTTGGAGAAGCTCGAAACGGAGGGGACGTATTTGCTGATCATGATTTCAGCTCAGGACGAAGAAGGCGACCACCGCTGCGAAGGCAATCGCGCCCCCCGCGGTGAGGAGGAAGATGATCGTCGACAGGGCTTCGGGGTTCGTTTCATCGGCCATAAAGTTCCGCCTCACTTCGCCAAGGTAGAGATGTGGGCCACGACGTTCTTCATCGCCTGCTCATCCGCCAACGTCATCGACATCGGGCGCATCTGAGCGCCGGTGATGTCTTTGGGGTGCGTGCCGCGGATGCCCGACTTGAACTTCTTGAGCTGGCTGACCAGGTACCAGTCGTGCTGGCCGGCGATGGGCGGCGCGTTGAGCGCCTGGTTGCCCTTGCCGTCGGGGCCGTGGCACGCGGTGCACACCGCGTAGGCGCCGCTGCCCGCGGTGGCGTCGCCGCCCTGGAGCGTGGAGGGCTGCTTCATCGGGGGCATCGCCGCGACGTACGCAGCGACCGCCTTCACCTCGCCGGTGTCCATCATCTGCTGCGACATGGGGCGCATGCGCAGGCCCTCGTAGTCGTCAGGGTGCGCGCCGCGAATGCCCGACCGGTACTTGACCAGCTGCGCCTCGACATACCAGACCGGCAACCCCGCGATGGCGGGGGCGGCGATGTTCTGCTGCCCGTACCCCTGCGCGCCGTGGCACGACTTGCACGCTGCGTAGAGCTCGTGACCCGGCAACGTCTTCTTCGCGCCAGCGGGTTTGCAGCTCGACGCGACGAGCAGCATCAAGCCGAGGGCAGCAGCGTGAGACTTCTTCATTCGGTGCATGCGATGTGACTCCAACGACGCGCGCCAAGATCTGCGTCCGATCAGCTCGTCATCTGTCACAGCACCCCGAGGGTTCCAAGGGAATTGCAGGGGGTTGGGGAAGCCAATCTGATGCCTACCCTGAGCGCAGTCGCAGGGCCTTCAGCGCGTCTCACTGCAGTTGGCCGCGCTCTCCCAAACGTCGACGTCGTCGATCAGCAGGGTTTGGCCGGGCATGGCGTTCATGCCATCGCTCCGGTTGGTCTGCGCTTCGAAGACCAGCTGAAGTTTCGGGGCGTTGTCGTTGGTGACCTTGAGCGTGGGGATCTTTCTGAAGTCAGAAAAGACCTGCTCGGAGAAAGCCACCTCTTGCACGCTGCCGCTCATGACCCGGAGCACCCGCATGCGCATGAAGGGCGCCGTGCCCTTGAGGTATGCGCTGAAGCAGAAGGTCTTATTGCCCGCATCGACGGCAAAGTCCTTGCTGTAGGCGAAGCGGCCGCCGGCCGGGTTGACGGTGATCTGCCCGGCCCGGCCCGAGCGGCCCGTGCTGACGGTCTCGAAGGTGCCGTAGACCGCGCTCCACTCGGGCGGCGAGGTGTCGCACTCGAAGGCGCCGTTCTCGATCAGGTTGGCGGGCGTCTTCGCGGTGTCGCGGCAACCGAGCGGGCTGCCCGCGTCGGGCACCACCGGCGTGGGACCACAAGCGAACAGGGCGACGGACAGGGTCAGCAGCGAGAGGCGCATGGCGGAGCGCCTTCTACTTGAGGATCACCGGCAGGTGGAGGTGAGCTCGACGATCTGCCCCGTCTTGGTACCGATGAAGAGCCGGTCGGCGACGTCGCGGGTCTCGTAGAGCCGCACCGACTCGGTGGAGTCGAGGTTCACCGGCAGATTGACCTTCACCCAGCCCGGCAACCCACCATCGGCGACGGCTTCAGCGCGGAAGAGACCCTCGGCGGTGGCTGCGAAGAGGTCGCCACACTTGCGGCCGAAGTCGCTGGCCGCCAGCGCCCCGCCATCGCGCGCGACCAGCGCCGAGGTGAGCGGCACCATGATGGGCAACGACCAGATGCGGCCGTCTCCAAAACCGGTTCGCCCCTGGCCCGCGTCTGGCTCGGCCCAGACCTCCAGCGGCAGCGAGAGCAGCTCGGGCGGCGTGGCCACCGGGGTGAGCGACCAGCGCACCAGGTCAAGCGTGTCGATGCGGAAGTTGGCGCTGCTGGTGGTGAGGAAGCCCTCGAGGAGACCGGTGCGAGGCGGCACCAGGGTCAACGAGCGCAACGCCACGCCGGGCACGGGCACCAACACCCGCGAGAACACGGCCGGCTGCGCGAAAGGGCCTGACTGCGCGTCGGTGACGTCGGCGAACCAGACGGTGTCACCCGAAGCGACCAGCACCACGTCGCGCAGCTGCGTGCCGAGCTGCACCTGCGCAGTGACCCCGGTGGCAGGCGCCGTGAAGGTGGTGCCCGGCACGGTGGCGATCAACCGGGGCGAACCACTCTCGGTCGCGAGCAGGCCTGCGCTGGCCACGATCCAGTTCTTGTCGGGGATGATCGAAATCAAACGAACCGACCCGGGCGACATCTGCGAGACGAAGCCACCAGTCGGATCAGAGGTGAAGATTTCACCGCCGGCCTGGCAGAACACCCGGATACCGGCCGAAGGCCCGTCGTCGAAGCTGATCATCGTGTCCGGTTGCCGATCGAGCAGCACCGGCCG
Organism: Archangium sp.; assembly: GCA_030695565.1. GTDB lineage: Bacteria > Myxococcota > Myxococcia > Myxococcales > Myxococcaceae > Archangium_A. Next base: position 28,563 of record JAUYRZ010000083.1, on the reverse strand, counting down.
CAGCGGGATCCGCCCCAGGCGCGAGCGCTGATCAGGATCGATCGCGTGCCACACCCTTCCGTCGGCTCCCGCGTGCGCGCGCACGAACGGCGCACTTCGTTGCGTGACGAGGCCCGTGCGAAACGGCGTCTGATCTTCGATGAGCCCGCGATAGTCAGTCACGCTGCGCGCTCTGATCTGCACGGGGAAGCTCGAGCCGGTGTCGGTGGCGCACCGCGAGATGAGCAGGGGGCGCCCCTGGTCGTCTTCGTCTGCATCGAAGCTCACCTGCAGCGGGCTGCCGCCGTCGGGGCACGCGGAATAGAGCGGCGGGCTCTCCCAGCCCTGCCCCGCCTCGACGACGTTCATCATGCCGAAGCTGCCGTTGGGCCGGCGCACCTCGGCGGAGAGCCCGAACAAGGGCCCGGGGCCTGGAGGGTCACCGAAATACCCGGCGGTGACCCCGCGTGAAGGCGCGCTGAGGTTGATGAGCGAGATGCCGGGGCCGACGGTCAGCGGCACCAGCCCTGCGTCGCCGGTCTTGTAGAAGCCGGTCTCGGTCAGCCCGTAGATGGCGTCGCGCGCCGCCACCACCTCGCGCACCCTGAAGGGAAACACGAGGCCCGCATCGAAGCCGTCGACGCTGATGAGCGGGCCACTCACGCTCACCAGGCCCGTACCCATGCTGGCCTGTTGATCGAAGGGATCGCGCTGACGCAAGAAGTCCACCGGGCCGGGCAGCGGCCGCCACCCGCCTCCGTCTGTGATCGACAGCCGTGAAGCACCGCCATCGGCAAAGCGCACGGCCGGCCCCTCAGAGGTGACCGCGAGATCGGTGAGTGCGGTCACCGCACCGGGCAACGGGTAGACCCGCTCGAAGAGCACCTGCGACGAGATTTCGTCACGCAGCTGCGTGGTCACCCTCAGGCCGCCGTCGGCCAACGCACTGGCGAACATCACGCCCTGGCCATCGCGCACGCCACCCGCGAAACCGGTGGGCACGAAGGTGAGGCGGGTCATCGCGAAGGCGAGCGGCGCTGGCTCGTGTACGCGCGGGTTCAGCTCGAGGGCCGAAAGGCTCGAGGTGTTACCGGTGGCGATGACGTCGCTCACCTCGACGCAGTGGTGCGCGAAAGTGTCGCAGCGGTACGCGGCTTCGCAACCTCGATCCGTGTTGCACGGCGACTGCGCGGCCACGCCGAGCGCGAGACAGTTTTGTCGACCGTCGACCCTCTCTCCGCAGCGAAACGCGTTGGGGCACTGCGCGTCGAGCGTGCAGCCGCGTTCGGTGCCGCCCGTGACGTCAGCGGGATCGAAGCAGCGGCCGTTCGCGCTGCAGCGCCAGGCGGCCTCGCAACCCTCGTCATCCGTGCAGGGCGAAGCGGCGCCCACGCCGCGTTGTTGGCAGAACCGTTGCGACTCGACCTCCTGCCCACACTGCCACCCATCGGGGCAGTGATCGTCGATGGTGCAGCGCCAGGTGCCGACGAGCTGGCCTCCGTCGGTGATGCGATCGAAGCAGCGATCATCGAAGCCGCACGACCAGCCGTTGGAGCACTGCGGGCCTCCGTCTGCGCCACCGTGATCGCAGGCGTACGGGCGATCGAAGTCTTCAAGGGTGATGGCTCGGCAGGCCAGCAGCGAAAGACAACTGCACAGCACGAGCAGGCGCTTCACGGGAAACCTCCCGCCAACATGGCGCCGTTGCCGGTGGGCAGGAGCGCGAGTGAGGCGCCGCCGGGTTCTTTGGGGAAGAGGATCACGCCCAGGCCGATGAGCGCCGCACCGCCCGCCAGGAGGGAGAGGCCGATCGCCTTGTTGCGCGCGATGACCTCGATCTCCTCGACGTACACCGCGCGCGTCTTGAACAGGCCGGTGGTGGGATCGAGTTCGGCTCGCAGCGCGCGCTCACGGCTGAAGCCGTCGATGGCCACCACGCCCCCGCCCGCGAAGGCCGCGGCGCCGACGCCAATCAACGTCCACGGGAGCGCCTTGCTGGGCGAAGGAGGCATGGGCGTGGCGGTGGCCTCCGCGAGCGCCCAGGGCAACACCTCGGCCAGCTGCTTCACGTTGCTGGCGAGGCGAACGCTGCGCGCCACGGTCTGCGCCTTGTTCGAGTCGAGCATCTGCAACGAGAGCTGCAACGAGTCACCCAGCCGGGTGAGCGTGCTCTGCAAGATGAAGCGGGCGCCGAGGGCTCCCGACAATTCAGCGGTGCAGTTGGTGTCGCCACAACCGAGCAGCTGCCGTTGGCGTTCAGCGCCGAGCAGCGTGCGGATGTCGCTCGAGCTGATCACCTCGAAGAAGCCACGCCGGCTCAGCTGCTGGGTGATGGCCTCACCGAGGGCGACGGCCTGGTCCGCCTCCACGCCCACGGGTTGAACGTCGAGCACCGCGAGCTTCGGTTTGTCCGCGGCCGAGAGGGCCGTCAGCACCACCAGGGAAAGCCACATGAGGAAAAGCTAGGCCATTTCAACGGCTTGCGTTGGCGCATTTGGTGTCATCGCGTGACGGGAGGGATCAAGGGCAGATCCGACAACACCGCATGAGCTCCACGCAACTCGTCACTCTCTACCGTCGCTTCGGCCCCGTGCTCTTCTCCCACTTCCTCAAGAAGCTGGGCGACGAGAACCAGGCCATGAAGGCCACGCGCTACGCGTTTCAAGAGCTGCTCGACGCGGGCAAGACCGGTGAACGCGAAGTGGTGCAGTGGATCCGCGAGCTCGACACGCCTCGCGAAGTCGCGATGACCGACTCGGTCTACTGAACGAAGGCGACGCCCAGCAGGCTTCGTCAGAAGTCGAGCGGGTCGAGGAACTCGGCGAACTCGACGGGCACCTTCAGGTCGGGCTTCTTCGCCTGGTTGCGAATGCCCTTGATGGTGTCTCGAGACCAGTCCTTCTGGAAGAAGTTGACGATGAACGGAGGCAACGCGCCTTTGGGGTCGGCGTCGACTTCGACGGTGAGGCGGGTGCGTTTGCCCTCGTCGATCGACTCGAGCACGTAGAGGGCGCTCAACGACCCGCGCACCCAGGCCTCCGTCTTCTTCACCTCGGTGTCGTCGGCGGGCACCGAACGAATCACCACGGTGCGCTTCTCGCGATCGACGCTCATGGTGACCCGCGTGACGAACTCGCGGTCGCTCACGATCAGCGGCATCGAGACGTGGTTGTACTCGACGTACTCCGCAGGCCCGAGCTGCCGCACCACGCGCGCCTCCGCGAGGCTGCTCACCCACTCCGGTGCCCGCGCGTCATCGAGCAGCACCAGCGCGACCTTCGCGACGGGCGCGTCGACGATGCCGGTGCCCTTGACCGATCTGATCAGCCGATCGGGCAATGACCGGCTGAAGACCTTCACGCCCTCGGTGTCCTGCACCTCTTTCCAGTCGTCGGCCAGGGCGAGCGAGGCGACCACGAGGAGGGTGATGGCGGCGCTTCGTTTCATGAGTTGCGGCTCCCGGCGAAGGTCGAGGTGCGCCAGCTCCATGCCATCGATCAGGCAGGCGTGGAAGGCCGCTGCGCAGGCCCACCATTCCCGGGTGCGCCCCCCCCTTCATCGACCGCAGAGGCGCCCTTGTCAGGGGGCGACCCGGGGGCTAACCCCTGCACATGAGCCCTCTTCGTTCGGTGCTGTGCGCGGTCGATCTCTCTGAAGAAGGTGACGCAGCGATCCGCCAGGCAGACGAGGTCGCCCGGCTGCATCGAGCCAGGCTGATCGCCTACCACGCGCTGCCCGTGCCCAGCCGCAGCGCGCCGCTGTTTCCCCACCTCGCCCAGGCCGACAACACCGCGTTCGTGACCCTGGAGCGCCGGGTGCTCGAGGCGCTGGTGGCGCGGGTGACCGCGGTGACGGGCCGCGCGAGCGCGGACTTCGAGGTCGAGCTGGGCGCGGGCTCAGCGCACTCGGCGATCGTCGAAGACGCCGAGCGGCTGGGGGTCGACTTGATCGTGGTGGGCGGCGGCGGGCCCCGGGGCGTCATGCGCGCGGTGCTGGGTGCGGTGGCCGAGCGGGTGGTGCGGTACGCCCACTGCGCGGTCTGGGTGGCGCGCCCCAGCCCGGCCGCAGGGCCCGTCATCGCGGCCAGCGATCTGTCGGACCCCTCCATGCCGGCCATCGAGGCCGGGGTCGACTTCGGCAAGCGTCGCGGGGTCAAGGTGAGCGTGATGCACGCGCTGGCGTTTCAGCAGGTGCTCCCGCCGATGGCCTCTGCGGGCATGCCGGCGATGCCCCTGTGGTCGCCCGCCGACTTCGAGAAGATCCGCGCCGAGCTCGGCCAGCAGCTCACCACCGCGGTGCGGCGCTTCGACCCTGACGCCGAGGTGATCGTCAGCGAAGGGCGGCCGGCCACTTTGATCCTCGAGCTGGCGCAGCAGCGGAGCGCTGGTCTTATCTGCGTGGGCACCAAGGGGCGCAGCGGGCTCTCGCGCATGGTGCTGGGGAGCGTCGCCGAAGAGGTGGTGCGCCACGCGGGCTGCGCGGTGCTCGTGGTGCGACTCCCCGGCGGGAGCTGAGCTTCGGCTCGAGGCACCGATGCTCTTCTCATTCTTCCGTGGGCTTCGTCGAAGGCGACTGGCGAAGCAGCCGATGCCCGCCGCCTGGGAGCCGTTGATCGAGAGCCGGCTCCCGTTCACCGAGGGCTACGCCCCTGACGAGCTGCAACGCTTCCGCCTGCACCTCAAGGTCTTCGCCCTCGAGAAGGACTGGGTGGGCGTGCATGGGCTGGTGGTGACCGACGAGATGAAGGTGATCATCTCGGGGGCCGCGGCGCGCCTGGCACGCAACCTCGACCTCGACGTCTACGAAGCGCTGCGCTCCATGGTGATCTACCCGGCGGCCTTCCAGCAGCCGGAGGGCGGCGAGGTGCGGCTGGGCGAAGCGCACCGCTGGGGTCAGGTCATCCTCAGCTGGGACTCGGTGAAGGCCGGCCTGGCCAACCCCTCAGATGGCCGCGACACCGCGGTCCACGAGCTGGCGCACGTGCTCGACGCCGCCGCGGGGGTCTTCGATGGCACGCCCACGCTGCATCGGGTGGCCGACTATCAGGCCTGGGCGAAGGCCTTCTCGGTGGCCTTCGAAGCGCTGCGTGAGCGGCCCCATCGCCACGTGCTGCGCCCGTACGGGGCGACCAACGAGGCGGAGTTCTTCGCGGTCGCCACCGAGGCCTTCTTCGAGAAGCCCCTTCAGCTGCGCAGCAAGGCGCCGGAGCTCTACGCAGAGCTCAAGCGCTACTACCGGGTCGACCCGGCCCGCCGCATCACGGGCGCGTGAGCGGGCCACGCGACGGCTCGATCTACTGAACGAAGGCCGCACCGAGCAGCACCAGCTGAAAGACGACCTGCGGCACGTTGAAGGCCGTGGTGATGCGATTGATCCGCTTGAAGCGGGCCTCGTCTTCGCTCGCGAACCAGATGCCCTTCTCGCCGGTGGTCTTGCCCTCGACCGCCTTGAAGAAGAGCGCGGCGTAGAGCACCTCGACCAGCAGGCTGAAGAGCAGCATGAAGATCAGCGCCGGCGCGAACAGGCCCCAGGCCGAATCGAGCGGGAGCGGCACCACCACCATCAACACCAACACCGTCACGATGCACAGCACGTCATGCGTGATGCCGATGGGCGGCCGCCAGTTGCGGGTGACGTAGAGCATCACCATCTCGAGCGCACCGCGGGCCCACATCGAGGCCGCGTGCACGCCGAGGATGAGGCGGTAGCCCTGAGGCAGTGAGGGCTCGAAAGCCAGCACCGCGCACTCGAAGAGCCAGAACCAGATGGCGAAGAACAGCCACAGCAACTTGGGGTTGCTGATCCTCCCGCCCATGGCGTGGGCCCGGTTCTGTTTGCTGCGAAACCAGAACGCGGCGAGCACGCACCCCACCAACGAGGCGAGGAGCGCGACCCGGGACATGAGGCTCAACACCTACTGGTTTCCCCGGTGAGGCTGGCTCTCCGGCTTCACTTCGGCGGAGCGGGCGCCGGCGCGGGCGTCTTGGGAGCAGGCGTGCCGGGCGTCTTCGCCGCGGAGCCGCTCTTGTACGTCGAGTTGTACATGCGGATGAGCTCGTTGGTCAGGTCGAGCGAAGCAGGCGCCCAGGCCAGGCCCGAGCTGGAGCGATCGAACACCATGGTGAGGCCTTCACGCTGGGCGATCTGGCCGAGCAGGGTCTCGAGCTTGGGGAAGATGGTGCCCAGCTCTTTGCGCTCGCTCTCGGCGAGTTCCAGGCGGAGCTTCTCGGCGCGCTGCTGGAAGTCGAACATCTTCTTCTGCAGCTCGCCTTCCTTCGTGGCCGCCACCTTGTCGTCCATGGTGGCCTTCTGCTTGGTGTACGCCTCGACCTCGGCCTTGAGCGCGTTCTGCTCCTTCTCGAAGGCCTTCTGCTTCGTGTCGGCCATGCCCTGAAGGCGGAGCTTGGCGGCCTTGCCCTCTTCGACCTCTTGCACGGCGCGCTGGATGTCGACGTAGGCGGCCTTGAACTCGGCGTGGGCGACGCTGCTGATCAACGCGAGCGCGGCGATGCTGGTGCGGAACGACATGATGACCTCCGGAAAGGAACGAACAGGAAATTCAGGAAAGCGAGGCGAGCCGTATAGCCGCCTTCGAACGGAAGCACGACGGCGATGTTCAGCCCCCATTTCAGGGCCAGGGGTGAAGGAATACCGGCGGGGAGCCATTGTTCGACGCGCCGCCTTGTGGCCTTCTCCGCGCGTGACGCAGGCAAAGACGTGGTTCGAGCGGCAGCTGCCCGCCTTGTTGATCTCCCGCTTCGATGACTTTCTGGCCGTGCAGGGGGACATCTCGTTTCAGGTCGGCGACGAGGCGTGGACGCTGACCTTCGCGGACGTCGACGAGCCGGTGCGTTCGGGCGCCACGGCGGGTGCGGCCTTGCGGCTGGAGTTCACCCCGGCCGCGTTCGAGGCGTTCGTCGAGGGCTCGCTCGATCCCGCCGGGGCCATCTCGCGCGGCGAGGTGAAGGCGTCGGGTGACATCGAGCTGCTGGCGATCCTGGCGACCTTGATGATGCCGCTCCAGCGCGACCTGGGCTGGGACGCCGGCTGACTGTTCGCGCACCGTCGGTTCCTTCACAGGAAACCGCCGGCGAAGCCGGTAGCTCCTCGGGAGGACCGGTCGTCGATCAACCCCGCGAGAGCTTTTTCTTCATGCCCACGTGTGACGGTTCGAAACCCAGCCGCGTGTAGAAGCGCTGTGCGGCCGTGCGGCGGGTGTCGGTGGTGAGCTGAATGAGCCCGCAGCCCCGTTCACGCGCGCGTTCGATGACCGCGTTCATGAAGACTTCCCCGATGCCCTGGCTGCGGTGATCTCCGTGCACGCGCACGGCTTCGACCAGCGCGCGCTTCATGCCGTCGCGGGAGAGGCCGGGGATGATGGTGAGCTGCAAGGTGGCGATGACCTTGCCGGCGAGCTCGCCCACCCAGAGTTCGTTGTTCGGATCGGCGGCGATCTCCTTGAAGGCGTCGCGGGTCTGAGGCGTCACCTCGGCCTGGAACCCTTCGCGGGCGCGGGCGATGTCGTCATCTCCGAGCAGCTCGATGATCGAGGGGAGATCGGCTTCGGTCGCCTGGCGGAAGATCGTCATGTGCACGATGTACTCGGGGTGAGGGGCGAGCGGTTCACCCCTTCGGCCTTGAAGTGCGCGGGGTCGAAGATCGATGCCTTGCTCGTCGCGAGCAGGCCTGATCGTCTCAGGCCAGCAACTTCGGGTTCGTCGCCAGGTGACCCGCGAGCGCAATCAACAGTTGGGCCTCATGCGCATCGGTCACGTGCTCCAGCTCACGATTGACCAACCCGAAGAGCGCCGCGATCAACACCCAGATCCGCTCAGGCCGCTGCGCCGCTTCCTTCAACGTGCGCGCAACCCCCGGATGATCCGGATCGAGCAAGGCCAGCTTGCGCTTCCGGTCGTAGCGCATGGCCACCGCCCCACCCGCCCGGCTGAGCTTCACGTCTTCGAGATCATCCGGCGTCAACCGGCCCAGTGCCCCCGCCCGCAGCAACCGCACCTCCCGCCGCAGAAACGACAACCCCTGCAGCTCGGCACTGCCCTCGAGTGGATCCGCCTCGCGAACCGAGCGCTGCCATTCCTCCAGGTCCGTCACGCGCCAGACCTTCGTCTTCCCGAAGAACTCCTCGAGCGCCGAAAGCCAGGGCGCCGTGAACGACGAGGCCGCCAGCACGCAACTCACCACGCCCTTCGGCACGCCCGCATCACGTCGAAGCACCGCGACCTTCTCGCGCGCATTCACCTCGGCAGCCACCGAGCGCAGGCTCACCCGCTCGCCCTCCACCGTGAGGAAGAGCGGCGCATCCGCCAGCACCTGCGCCACGTGCTTCAAACGATCGAGCTGCCCGGCCGTGGCCACCACGTTGTCGAGAAGGAAGCGCAGCACCCACGCCAGCGCGATCTCTCGATCGCCGTCACCCAGGGATGTCGCGGTGACCTCTGCATAGAGCCGCTCGACCTCCGCGCGAATGGCGCTGCGTTGCGCGCGCGTGGGCTCAGCCGCCGTCCAGTCGTCGTTGACCACCAGGTCCTTCACGTCGATCACGCCCACCACGCCGGGCCATGAATCTTCGAGCGGAGCGACGGCGATGCCATCGCGCGCCAGCATCACGCCGTCTTCGAGCCCGCCCCTGCGCAGCGCGAGCTCACCACTGAGCATCGCGGTCGCCACGGTCACCTTGACCACCGCCTCGCCCTTCCACGTGAGCGACGCGAGTCGGCGTTCCGTGAGCGTCTGCTGCAGATCCTTCGCGCGCTTCAGCTCACCGGTGACGTCTTCGCTCTCGAGGCCGAGCATCAGGAGCAGCTCGCGCGTGTCCCTTCCATCGAGCACCACGTCGCTCACGTCTTGCTTCACCGACGCCTGCGCGATGGGCACCCTGCCCTTGCGCGTGGCGAGCTCGAGCACGGCGCCGATGGTCATCGGTTCCCCGCGCAGGTCGGAGAAGAGCGGCAAGCCCGGCACCAGACCCGAGAGCGGCCCCGCCTGCCCCGAACGCCAGTGCACGGCGGCGATCGCCCACGCGCGGAAACCGCGGCTCTGCGGATCAGCCAGGCGCCGCACCAGCAACCGCTCGAGCGCAGCCTCGGTGCTGGTCACCAACGCCTTGAACGCAGCGTCACGCTTCACGCCCGTCCACAGCTCGTTGGGGTTGAGCGCGGATGAGTCGACGCGCGCGAGACCTCCAACCGGGTGTTCGCTCGACCACGTCTCGAGCACCATGCGCTCGTGCAGCACTTCGATGACCAGCTTGCCGTCGGGCGCCTCCCCGATGGCGAGCTCACCTTCGATCGAAGGCCCGTGCACCGGCTCGCGCCACGCGCTGGCAAGCGGAGAAGCGACTTTGGCGAAGCGTGGCCGAGCGCGAATCGAGTCAGCCAGCCGGAGCTCAGCGGTGACGTCGTTCAAGGTGAAGCCGAGCGGCTCGGCCCAGCGATCTTCTCCAGGGCGTGGCCACCACGCCTTCCGGCTTCGATCGAGAAACGGCCCACCCTGGGTCGCGACGTCGACGCGGCCTTCACGGTGCGCGGTGATCAGGCTCTGCAGCGAGATCGCGCTGCCATCCGTGGCACGCAGCAACGCGGCCGAGAGCAGTGGATGCCGGGTCACCACCTCGTCTTGCTTCTTCTTGCCCTTCTTCTTCTTCCACTGCCAGGCCAGCGACGAAGCGACCCAGAACGCGAGCTGCACCAGCACGCTGTCCATCGCAACCACACGTGGCGCTGAGGCGAGCTGAGCTGCCAGCCGCTCAGCCGAACCCTTCAGCGCGTCGAGGGCTTCTTCGAGACGTTCATCCTGCACCACGCCCGCGAAGCCCGGCATCGGCGTCAGGCGCGGTGAATCGATCGCACCGGCCAACGGCGCCGGCAACACGCCCTCGAGGACACACAGCGGCTTCTTGTCGATGAACACCTCGAGGCGGCCTGCACCTCCGTCGGCCACCACCACCTCGCCCGTGAAGTCGCGCTCGGAGACCCGCTGCCGCCAGGGCGAGGCGACCTTCGAGACGACCTCCGTCACCTTCGCGACGTGAGCACGTTGTTTGATGGCGGAGAGCTGCGCGTGCAGCTCGTCTTCGACCGGTTGGGCACGCGGCCACCTTCGCATCGCCAGCCGCACCAGCGGGTCGGCGGCCACCACGATCGGACGGCCGTTGGGCAGCTCGCCCTGCATCAGCGAGGTGATGAACTGTGGTGACTGCGCATCGAGCTCTTTCACGCTGCGCACATGGCCATCGGTGCAGGGGAACAACGCCCTGTCACGCAGCGCCTCACCCTCAATCGCGGGAACCGACAGCTCGAGGTTGTGCCTGAGCGCCAGCAACAGCACGCGGCGCGCGTTCGCGTCGTCTTCGGGTCGTTGCAGCGCCACGCGCAACACCTCATGCATGGCGGCGGCGACCATTTTCCCAAGCTCCAGGCGTTGATCGCCAGTGAGCTCGCGGAACGCGTTCGGCTCGAACCCCGGCGCGTCGATCACCACCGAGAGGGGCAACGCGCAGGGAATGAGGAGCGCCGAGTACACGCGCCCCTCGAGATGCACGTGGCCCGACGCCTGGTCTTCCACGCCGTCACGCAGGCCCGCGAGCGCGGTGAAGTTCGGGCCGGTGACGCGGCACTCCAGCGCGAGGCCCGAAGGCAGCTTGAACTCAGCGGCCGGCAACGCCTGCAACCGGCGGCGTGCTTCCAGCGCCGAGAGCACCGCGGTGGGATCCTCCGGAGCGCGCCCCAGTGCCTCGCCGAGCGCTTCGGCGAGTGAAGCGGGCTCGAGCAACACCTCGAAGTCAGGCGGCACCTGCGGCCGGTTGGAAGAGACCACGAAAAAGCGACCCTCCTGCTTCACGCGATCCTTCAGCTGCATCAACGAGAGCGGGCCCCGGGCGCCGCTGAACAACGGCGTCTGGGCGATGGTGGTGTTGACCTCGTCGAGCCGCGCGCGATCGAGCGGGGTGAGCTCCTTCTTCAGGTACGCGATGAAGAAGAGCTCGGCGCCGATGAACCACTTCTCACGAGGCAGCTTCACCAGCTCGAGGGCCAGCCTGCGTTGGGCGTCGTGCACGGCGGCAGAGACCGCCTTGAAGGCGCCATCGCGGGTCGCCGCCGTCCAACGTGGGTTCGGCGAGAGCCTCTCGCAATCCACCGCGGCGACGGCGTGGTGGTAGCGCGCTGAGAGCTCCGTGCTCTCGAGGGCCAGGCCCGACTTGATCAGCGTGAGCGCCAGCTTCGTGCTGGGCAACTTCGGAATGCCCACCTCGCCGCGCAGGCCTTCTCCTTCCACGGCCACCTTCACCACCGTGTTCGAGACTTCAGCGGCCGTCTTCGGCCCCTCCATGCGACGGCGCACCTCGGCTTCGTTGCGCAGCTGCGTGGTGAGGTCTTCCAGCTTCTGGTGCGCCAGCTTCTTGAGCACCTGCACCTGCGGAGGCGAGAGCACCAGCAGCAGACTCCCGTCGAGCGGCCCCCGGGAAACGTGCGTGGTGACGAACGACCAGCGCGGCGCTGCTTCGAGTTGATTCAGCGAGAGCTGCAGGCCGGTCTGCGTCGGAAAGAGCGGGGCCCCCCGGAGCGCAGGGGGGAGTTCCTCCAGCGGCGCGCTGCGCAACGTCACCAGCCGGGTGAGCAGATCGAACGCGTGCGGCAACACCTCGGGGTTGGGCAGCGCTTCGCAGATGGCCCTGGTCGCGGCGTTCTCGACGTACTTGAGCACCAGCCCCAGCAGCCTGGTGCCGCCCTCCGCCGCGAAGTAGCTGTCGGCGAGCGGCCGGTTCCAATCGATGACGGCGCGCAACCGGAGCGGGGCGAGCGCGGTGAGCTCACCCGACTCCATCAAGCGGCCCTTGTGGAGGATGCGCACGAAGGCGCCGTTGCCGCTGCTCTCGAAACCGACCTCACCGATGAGCGCCGTCGCGTCGATCTTCGCGCGCGCGACCCAGGCACGAGCGGGGAGCGTGGGCGACTCGGTAGCCGTCTGCTCGTGGCGTTGCCGATTCTCGGCGATCACCCGCTTCTGTTTGACCACCGCTTCGACGTCGACACGCTTGCCGGGCGGCAGCAGCCTGGCGAAGGGCGGTTCACCCACCACCATCACCGTCGCGGGTGGGAAGGAGCCCCGCGGCCAGGTGCTCTTCGAGGTGTAGACGCAGCCGTTGCTCTTGGCGGCCTTGGTGAGCTCGTCGAGCGAGAGCCATTCATCACCGGGGCTGGGCAACAACGGTACGTCGAAAAGCAGCTTCTTCACCTGCGGGTCGAGGGTCTCCTGGGCGAGCAACGTGTCGAGGAAGGCGGTGCGCCAGGCGGGATCTTTCGCGAGCTGCTTGCCGTGCTGTTCGAGCAGCTCTCGTGAGATCTTCCGCAGCGCGACGAGGGCCTGGTCGAGGATGACGTCGTCATCGACCACATCGGAGCCGGACGCATTGCGGCGCAGGTCATCGGCGCGCAGCCAGGCACGCAGCTGCAACCCGGGCAGTGGCTTTTGCCGCTCGGCCACCACCACGCCGCCGACGTCGAGCTCGAGCGTGGAGACGGGCAACGGCGCGCCCGGAGGCAACCACGCCTCCAACCGCCAACCTTCGCCCTGCGCTCCCTTCTTCGCGAGGCTCGCGGGGGAAGGCGCGGGGATGACGGTTCCGTTGAGGGTGAGCCGGGGCGGAAGACGCTGAGCGCGTTCGGTGATGGCGCGCGCTTCTGGCGAGCCGCGGAAGAAGGCAGCCGTCACCCGCCAGCCGAACGCCTTGCGCAGGTGAAGATGGGTGCCGGTGGTGCGCTCTTCGGTGACCTGTACTCGATCGTTCTCGAGCGACAGGGTGACGCCACCGCTCTGCACTTTCACGAAGCGGGCACCGACGCCCAATGCACCGGCGACGCCCAGTGAGAGCAAGCGGGTGCGCTTTTCGTCAGCCGACTGCCCGCCGTTGAGGGCCTGCTCGGGGAGGTGCCTCATCAGGTCAGCGGGAAAGGCGCGGCCGTCGAAGGAGATCTCCACGTCGTCGGCGTCGGTACGGATGGTGAGGTTCTTCGCGTGGCTCAACGTGGCGGCGCGCAGCACCTCGAGCACCCAGTGAGAAGGCTCGGCGAAACGGAAGTCGCGCAGGCGTTGAAGGGCGCGCGCCGAGTCGATGCGAATGCGGCCTTCGCTGACCTTCTCGCCGCCTTCGCGCAGCGAGCTCTCGAGATCTTTCGCACTCATTCTCGTCTCCCTCTGGGAGAGGGTCGGGTCACCGAGGTCTTCTTCAAGTGAGCGCCCACGCAGTCAGCGCCTCATCACGAGCCGCATCGAGTCTGCTCGCCTTCACCAACACCAACCGGGCCATCAACACCGCCGCCAGCCGCGGAGCCCGCGAGAACAACGGAGCCGCCTTCGCGATCGCCTCGTGACTCGAGTTGAAGCACAACAGCCCCGGCGACTTCCGCACGAAGGCCGAGCCAGTCGCCACCTCTTCCAGAACCGGCCGCGACAACGCCTCCAACAAGACGAACGGCAACTTCGCCGCCGCGCCCCGCACCTCCGACACCTCGACCTGCTTCACCGCCGCCCCTGCCTCCTGCAGCAACGTCACCAGCGCGCTCGCAAACTCCTTCGGAGTCGGCACCTCTGGAGGCGCGGCATACGTAAAATGTTCATCCGCGAGCACCGTGCGTTTCACCTTGAGCAACTGAACGACCGCGCGCCCCAGCTCCTGATTCACGTCGAGCTCGAGCACCGGCCACTTCGCATCGAGCAGTCGATCGACCAGCGCAGTCCGCTTGGTGGAGACCGTCAGAAAGCCCTCCTCACCGACGCTCTTCATCAACGCCTCATGCGACACGCTGCCGCCACCCGTGAGCCGGAAGCACAGCTGCTTCGCCTTGAGCCGCGTCATCGCGAACAGGAACAAGGTCTGAAAATCCGCAGCACCGTCCCTCCGCTCCGCAGCGGCCTTCAACTCCGCGGGCAGCTGAACGAGCAGCTTCTCGTTCACCAGGTCTTTCGCGAGCGACATCGCGCGAGAGAAGTGCCGATCGCGCCGCACGTTGTCGCGCGTCAGCGTGTGCTCGAGATAGCGCGAGACGATCTTCATCGTGACGCCGGGCTCGAGCAGCTCGGTGGTCTCCAGCAAGGTGAGGCCACGGTTGTACATGCCCGTCACCGGCGGCGTGGTGCGCGAAGGGCCCGCGATGATGTGCGTGCCATCTTCCACGTGCTCGACCTGAAACGGCGCGTCGACGGTGAGCGGCTCCTTCACGGGCTTCGGTGCCGGGGGCGCGCGGCCATCCACCGCGCCTGCGCTGAACGTCACCTCGACATCCGAGTGGCGGCACCACCGCGACAACGACGCGCGCGATCTCTCGACGAACTGCACGTAGTCCGGCGCGGGCATCTCCTTGTGCAGGGTGACGCGCGTGCCCTCGAGCGGCTCGCCGAGCTTGAGTAGGTCCCACGTGGTGTCCGCGCGGAACAGCACGCGCCAGAACTCACCATCGCGCCCGGTATCGACCGTCACCACGTCGGGCTTGCACGCGAAGATGCTCACGAAGCCGATGCCGAACTTGCCGATCTTCGTGAGGTCGTTCTCCTTGGTCGAGCGGAACTTGGTGACCAGGTAGTTCTCGATCACCTCGCGGTTCATGCCCTCGCCCCAGTCGCAGACCGAGACCAGCAGCAGGCCCTGCTTCGCTGACGGACGATACGAGAGGCTGACCTCGATGCGAGTGGAGCCCGCGTCGATGCTGTTCTGAATCAGCTCGCGGTAGAACGCGAAGGGATCGGTGAACTGGTGAACGAGCTCTTCGACGATACCGCCGGGTCCTTGCATCGCCCGGGCATCAAACCGCATCGACGTAACACTTTCGAAGTATTCCCGGCGTTGGCCCAGGTGACTACGAAGTGACCCATGGTTCGAGTCGCGGCGTTGACGGAGGGGGGAGCGACAGGCCGGCCCCAGATGGCGGTGGTGCAGAACCGCAGCTCGTTGGTCGGCGATTCCCTGGTGATGCGCGCGTTGAGGGGGCGGGTCGAACGCGCGGCGGCGGTGACCAGCACGGTGCTGCTCCAGGGTGAATCCGGCACGGGCAAGGAGCTGATCGCGCGCGAGCTGCACGAGCGGGGGGCTCGTGCGACGGCGCCGTTCATCATCGTCGACTGCGGCTCGCTCTCCTCCGAGCTGGTGGCCAGCGAGCTGTTCGGTCACGAGCGCGGCGCGTTCACCGGGGCCGAGAGCTCGCACATCGGGGCCTTCGAGCGCGCCGACGGCGGAACGCTCTTGCTCGACGAGGTGGGTGAGCTGCCCACCCAACTGCAGTCGGTGCTGCTGGGCGCCATCGAACGCCGCCGTTTTCGAAGGGTCGGCGGCTCACGGGAGATCTCGGTGAACGTGCGGGTGATGGCGGCCACGCACCGCGAGCTGCCCGAGGCCGTGCGCACGGGCGCCTTCCGGCTCGATCTCCTCTACCGGCTGAGCACCATCACGCTTGCCGCCCCGCCCCTGCGCGCGCGGCCCGACGATCTCGAGCAGCTGGTCGAACACTTCCTGGGCACGTCGCGGCGCGTCGATCATTTCTCTGACGCGGTCTTCGATCAGCTCCGCGCGTATCGCTGGCCGGGCAACGTGCGTGAGCTGCGCAACCTGGTGGAGTCGACGGTGGCGATGAGCGAGGTGCCTTCGTTCGTTGATGGCGCGGGCGAAAGCGAGCCGCTCGGCGCGACCGTCGCGATTCCCGGCATCGAGCACGGCTACGCCGAAGCGCGCGCGCAGGTGTTGGAACGTTTCGAGCGCCACTACCTGGGCCAGCTGCTGGAGAAGAAGAAGGGCAACGTGTCGGCGGCCGCCCGTCACGCGCGCATGGATCGCACGCACTTGACCGAGCTGCTGCAACGTCATCAGCTCCGGCCCGCCCGCACCAATGGCGCCTGAGCTGCCGTGAAGATCCTCCTGGTCGAAGATCATCCACTCTTCCGCGAGGGGCTGGTGCACGTGTTGGCGGGGCTGGCCACCGGCGTGGAGGTGATCGAAGCCGCGAACGCGAGCGCCGCGAAGAAGGTGCTGGAGGAGCGAGACGATCTCGATCTCTTCCTGGTCGATCTCGGGCTGCCTGACTCGAAGCCCTTCGACGTGCTCGAGCTGGGGCGCAAGCTGCAGCCGCAGGTGCCGGCGGTGGTCATCTCTGCCAACGAGAGCCAGCTCGAGATCGAACGGGCGATGGCGTTGGGTGCGCAGGGCTACGTCTTCAAGTCGGCGCCCGGTCACCTGCTGTTGGCAGCGCTGCGGAAGGTGATGAACGGCGAGCTGGCGTTCCCCGAGCGGAGGGAGCGTGCCGCAGGGGCACCCGCGCCTGAGCTCACCGCCCGGCAGGTCGAGGTGCTGAGCATGTTGGCGCGCGGGTTGTCGAACAAAGACATCGCAGTCGCCCTCAACGTGGCGGAGAACACCGTCAAGGTGCACCTCGCGACCATCTACCGGATCCTCGGAGTGAGCAGCCGCACCACGGCGCTGCTGCGCGCGCAGGAGCTGGGGCTCGTGCGTGACCGCTGACGTCGATCGCGTTCGCCTCGAGCTGCAGCGGGCCCAACACGAGCAGACCGCGCCGCTGATGATGGCGGTGGCCAACTTCATCAGCATCGGCCTGCTCGGCGCGCTGGAGTGGATCCGCCACCCGGGCGTGCCGGTCGCGGCCTGGGTCCTGCTCCACATCGCGTTGTGGGTGCCCTACGTGGTGCGCGAGGCGTGGGTGCGCAGACAGCCGAAGCCCGACCTCGTGTCGTGGTCGCGCTGGTGGCAGGTGACCTACGCGCTCTCGGCGGTGATGTGGGGCCTCGAGACGATCTCCTTCTTCGACGTCGACGACCCGTTGTGGACCGCGCTGCGCCTGGTGTTCTTCGCGGGCATGGGCGTGGTGAGCGTGGTGGCCTTCGCGAACGACTTCAGCTTCCTGCGCATGGCCGCGTTGACCGCCATTCCCCAGGCGGTCCTGATGTTCCTCACCCGCGATCTGCTGCACTTCGTGATGGGCTCAGGCCTGCTCATCTACATGGCGCTGTGCATCGTTCTGACGCTGCGGCTCAACCGCATGCTCACCCGCTCCGTCGAGCTGCGCTTCGAGAGCGAAGACTTCGCGCAGACGCTGCAGGTGGAGAAGGCGCGCGTGGAAGACGCGTATCGTTCGAAGGCGCGGTTCCTCGCGGCGGCCAGCCACGACCTGCGGCAGCCGCTCCATGCGTTGAGTCTCTTCGTCGAGCTGTTGGCGGCGCGGGTGACGGATCCCACGCAGCGGGCCTTCGTCGATCGCATCGATCTCTCCAGCCGCGCGCTGGGCGGGTTGCTCAACGCGCTGCTCGATCTCTCGCGGGTCGATGCGGGCGCGCTCAAACCCAACCTCACCCACTTTCCCTTGTCGGAGCTGCTCCACGAGCTGGAAGGTGAGGTGGCTGGCGCCGCCGAGCGGAAGAACCTGGCCCTCGAGTTCAAGCCGACCACTTTGGTGGTGGAGAGCGATCGGGAGCTGCTCGGCCGCGTGCTGCGCAACCTGCTGGCGAACGCGCTTCGCTATACACCGGCGGGCACGGTGACGGTGGAGGCCCGCCTCGAAGGGGGCAAGGTGCTGCTCTCGGTCGCCGACACGGGCCTGGGCATTCCGCCCGAGGCGCAGGAGAAGGTGTTCGAAGAGTTCTTCCAGGTGGGAAATCCCGAGCGCGATCGGGAGCAGGGGCTGGGCCTCGGCCTGAGCATCGTGCGCGGCATCTGCCGCACGCTGGAGTACCGCCTCACGCTCATCTCGGAACCGCAACGCGAGCTCGGCACGGAGCTGTTGGTGGAAGTGCCGCTGGGTGACGCGGCGAGGGTGATCGAGCCCGTGTCCTTGCGCCCAGCGGCGGATCCCGGCTTTCAGGGCCGCTGCGTGCTGGTGCTCGACGACGAGAAGGACGTGCGCGACGGCATGAGCGCGCTGCTCGAGAGCTGGAACTGCAAGCCGCTGTGCGCGGGCTCGTTCGCGGAAGCGAGCGCTTTGCTGAACACGAGCCAGGTGCCCGACGCGGTGATCTGCGACTACCGCCTGCCGGACAACATGAACGGCGTGATGGCCATCGAGCGGCTCGAGCAGCAGGTGGGGAAGCGGTTACCCACGTTGCTGGTCACCGGTGACACGGCCGCGGGGCGCATTCGCGAGCTGAAACAATCGGGCTATCCGGTGCTCTTCAAGCCTGCGCTGCCGGGCAAACTGCGCGCGGCGCTCAGCGCGTTGTTGAGTGCTCCCGCTCCCCCCGGGAGAGGATCGGGGTGAGGGTCGAGTCGCCAGCTCAGCGCGCGCCAATGCAAGGAGGCAGTGCACCGTCGTCGTTCCCGAACAGTTGAAGGAACGCAGGGCGATCGTGCGCAGCCAGAATGGTCAGCGCCGGGTCTGCCTCCCTCAACTGCACGAGCTTCGCGACCTGAGCCTTCGTGGCGGCGTCGTCTTCATCGGTCAGCGTGCGCATCAGCCACGACTTGCCCACCTTGCGGTCGATGGATTCGCCGAGGTTGATCACATCGCCCACGTGCACGAAGCGCTTCGTCGCTGAGACGGTGACGAAGGTCGCCACGCTGCCGGGCGTGTGGCCGAACGTCGGCACCACCACCACGCTGCCGTCGCCGAACACGTCGAAGCTGGCGTCGTAGTTCGCGAAGGGCTTCTCGGCGAACGGAATGGGCACCATGCGGCCGGTCATCGCGCGCGCCTGGGCGGGGAGCACCGCGCTCGTCTTCGCTTCCACCCACGCCTTCTCTTCCGCGGCGAGCCAGACTGGAACGTCGGGAACGGCCGAGACCCCGCCTGCGTGATCTGCGTGCGCGTGAGACAGCAGCAGCGCCAGCGGCCGGGTCACACCGAGCGCGGTGAGCGAGTCGGCGAGGTTGCGGCGCGGGAGGTTGCGACCGGCGGTCTGGCCGAAGACGAAGGCACTCCAGCCGCCGAGCTCGCGGCTCTCTTCCTGGGCCTGGGTGGAGATGCCGGTGTCGAGCACGAGATCGCCCTTCGGGTGGCGGATGACGAGGGCGGCGCTGGTGACTTCCCAGGTCTTTGCTTCCGGGCTGCCGCCGACGCCGTAGCCGCCGGGTACGGACACCCCGCCGGTGTCGATCCAGCAGACCTCGAGGGGCGCGACCGCCTCGGGGAGCGGCACGAACGTGTGGGGTGCAGCGGAAGGCAGGGTGGAACAGGCGGTGAGCAACAACGGGAGCAGCTTCTTCATGGCGGGCCTCGTGTCGGTTGAACTGAACCTGAAGGTGCACCTGAAAGCGCCCATTGACCGCACCGATGTGGAGATGATGAAGATTCACCAGATGAATCTGGCGAACTTCGACTTGAACCTGCTGCGCGTGCTCGATGCGTTGTTCCTGGAGCAGAGCGTCGGCAAGGCCGCGGCCCGGCTACGGCTCTCCCAGCCGGCGACGAGCAATGCGTTGGCGAGGCTTCGTGACGCGCTGGAGGATCCACTCTTCGTGAGGGGCAAGACCGGCATGGTGCCCACGGCGCGTGCGCTCGAGCTGCGAGGGCCGCTCACCCTCGCGCTGCGCCAACTGCAGGAAGCGCTCAACCCGCCCGCACCGTTTTCTCCGGCGACGGCGCAGCAGACCTTCGTGATCGCGGCGAGCGACCACGCGCAGTTGATCGTGTTGCCGCAGCTGGCGATGGAGCTGAGGCGCTATGCGGGCCTCAAGCTGCGCGTGGTGCCGTTGCCGCGCGACTTCCCGAGCACCGAGCTGGAATCGGGTGAGCTCGATCTGGTCATCGGCGTGTTCGATCTCGCTCCGGGCGATCGCGCGCCGCGGGGGCTCAAGAGGCAGGTGCTGGTGAAGGAACACTTTGTGCTGGCGGGCCGGAAGCGCCACCCGGCCTTGCGTCACCCGGAGCGGCTTGACCTCTCACTGCCCCAGCTGCACGTCGCGCCGCGCGGTGGCACGGAAGGCAGCTTCGATCGCAGGGCGAAGTTGAAGCGCAACGTGGTGCTCTACACGCCGCACTACCTGGTGGCGCCCTGGGTGCTGGCGAGCACGGATCTCATCGCCGCACTTCCCGAACGAGTCGCGCGCCGCTTCGCCGAAGCGTTTCCCATTCAACTGGCGCCGGTTCACCTGGCCCACGAGCCGTTGCGGGTTCAGCAGATGTGGCACCCGCATCGTCAGCAACAACCAGCGCATCGTTGGCTGCGTGAGGCGGTGCTCGCCGCCGCCAACGCCGTGCTCCCTCTCCCTGCGAAAGCGGGGAGAGGGTCGGGGTGAGGGGCTGTGCTGGGCGACAGAGATGGCCCCCGAGGCTCAAGCCCTGATGGCCTTCTCGCTCTGAGCCCACACCTTGTCGATCAACGACGGATCGAGCGCTTCCTTCGTGGGCTGAGCCACGCGGCAGTCCGCCAGATACGCGCCCGACTGCCCCGCAAGCTGAGGTGCGGTCGCGGCGAAGATGGAGGTCGCCGCGCCCTGCTCCACCGTCTTCATGAAGAGCTTGCCCACCGTGCGGAACACCGCGCCCATCGCGCCCATGCTGCGGCTCAACGGCGTGGGGATCACCCCGGGGTGCAGCGAGAACACCTCGACCCCCGCGGGCAGCCGCTTGGCCAGCGCCTTCGCGAACAACACGTTGGCCAGCTTCGAATCGCCATACGCACCATACGGCGTGTACGGAACCGGCTTGCCCTCCAGCGTCGCGAGCAACCGTTCACCCTTGCCGCGCGTGTGCAAACCACTCGACACCACCACGATGCGCGCCGGGGCGGAGCGTTCGAGCGCGGGCAGCAGCCCCGTGGTCAGCGCGAAGTGACCCAGATGGTTCGTGCCCAGCTGCAGCTCGAAGCCCTGCACGGTCTTGCCCTCAGGCGTGGCCATCACGCCCGCGTTGTTGATGAGCAGGTGGAGCGCGCGACCACTGGCGATCCACTCGTCGCTGAAGCGGCGCACCGACGCGAGATCCGTCAGGTCGAGCGGCTTGACCTCGAGCTTGCCGCTCCCCGCGGGGAGACTCGCGCGCAGCGTGGTGGCGACTTCTTCACCCGCCTTCATGTTGCGCACGGCCATCACCACATCGGCGCCGGCGAGCGCGAGCACGCGGGTGGTCTCGATGCCCAGGCCCGAAGAGGCGCCGGTGACGATCGCCTGCTTGCCGAAAAGCGACTGCCCCTGAAGTGCCTGCTGTGCGGTGGTCTTCGCGCCGAGTCGTTCGCTCATGTCGCAGGGATAGCGTTCGACCGATGGGTCGCGCCGTTAAGAACTGTGTACGACGTGAAGTACTGGAGGCCCGGCGTTAACTTCGGCCCCCATGCCCAACCTCATCAAAACCGGTGACTCCCTGCCGAAGCTCACGCTCGCGTACCGAGGGTCTCCCTTCCGGGTCACTCCGGGTCGCAGCGGTGCGCTGCTCTACTTCATGCGAGCCGCCAACTGCGCCGTGTGCCGCGCCCACGTGAAGCGACTGGTGCAGTTCGCGTCGCAGGCCGAAGCAGCGGGCTTCACGGTCGCCATCGTGGTGCCCGATGCAGCCGGCGCCGCGGAGGTCGCGTCGAGTCTGAAGACGCCTTTCCCCGTCGTGTCGGGCAGCGAAGCACACAACGACGTGGGGCTGAGCAAGGTGCTCTTCGGAATCGTCCAGCAGTCAGGCACGGTGGTGACCGACGGCCAGGGCAACGTGGTGGTGCTGGTCAGGGCGACGCTCCCGACCAGCGCGTTCCCCGAAGACGAAGTGCTCGCGCTGTTCGAGCGCAGCACCACGCATCCGGGCGCCATCACCGGCTGATCAGCGCGGCTGCTTCTGCTTGTTCTTCTGCTTGTTCTTCGGCTCTTCGAGCGTGCGATCGCCCGGTACCAACGCCGCGACACGAGAGCGCATCCACCAATGCGATCGCGGCGAGGGCGACGGTCGCCAAGGGCCTCTTGTTTCGTCATTTGGGCTCGAGGGGCAGCTGCTCGACCGGGAAGAGGGCCGCCTGATCGAGCTCGTCTTCGCCATCGAGGGGACTGCGTGAACCGGTGCTCTCCGGTCACGCGGCGCCGGGGCCGAACCCGAAGCGAACCTGTCGCTTCGACTACTTCCGGCGTTTGGAGCCGGCCTTCTTCGGAGCGCGCAGGTTCAGCTTCTTCGTGGCCTTCTTCTTCACGGCAAGCTGCTCCGGGGCGGGACCGAGGGGCAGCGTGCACACGGCGCTGCCAGCGGGCCCGGTCGCGCCACCGAAGATGCTCGCCATCAGAAGGCTCGACTCGTGCTGCCCTTCGAGCCAGTGAACAGCGCAGCCGCCAGCGATGAGATTGAAGAGGTGGCCTTCGCGGGCCGAGGCGACGGGCTCGGCGCGGCCCGTATCCAGCGCGATGCGCCAGAGCATTGCGGGTTTGTCATCGATCCGCGGCTGAAGGGCGAAGGCATGCGCGCCGACGACGGTGAGTTCGCCAAGCGCGGCGGGCAGGTCCTGGTACTTCACGTCTCCCCCGTCCCAGAGTCCGATGAGCACCGACGCCGCTGACCTGTGCAGCAAGAGCCAGGTGCGACCGCCGCTCAACGCGAGCGAGCGCACCGGCGCGGGCAGCTCGGTCACCACCAGCCGGCCCGAGTCCAGATCAAGCCGAGCGAGGTCCAGCTCCGGCACGCCGAGCGAGTCCTGCGCGACGCTCCGGCCGTCGTCGAAGCGCATCGCCGACTTCAAGTCCCGTTCCTGTCGACAGACGAACCACGCGAGGTGACGCCCGTCCGCCGCCAGCGCCGGGTAGCACCCCTGCGATATGGTGCTCGTCTGGCCGAACGACTCTTGCCGGCCCTCGTCGGGCGACCAGATGTACTCAGAGGCTTCGTCATTGAGTCGCTGCACGAAGAACACACCACCGGTGACGAGGCGGGCAGCGCCCAACTGCCCGCCGAGCGTGATTCGCCGGAGCTCTCTGAGGCCAGCCCTTCCGAGCAGGCGGAGCACGCCACCCTCATGGACGAGCAGGCGTCCACCGCCCGCGGCTGCGAGCCTGAGCCCCGGCCCGGCGCCCTCGACCAACACCCGGTCCTCCGCGGAGCCGAGGGCAATGATTGCTCCATCGCTCGCGCGCTGCACGAGGTGCTCACCGTCGTCGAAGGCGAGCACCTCGAAGCGCTCGTCCCGCCAGATACGAGTGCACCCACCCTCGCCGGTCATGCCTTGCCTTCTGGTCGTATTCGCCTGAGCTCTCATTGGCATCGGTGACCTCGGAGCGCGACAACTCGCATGGGCACCCCCAGTAGCACGCGGCAAAACAGCGCAACCTCGCGAGATGGGGGCCGAGCGGGTCGCTGCACTGAACCGGGGCTCCCGCGCGTCGCGCATCGGCAGTGGACGCTGAGCCTCCCCATGGCGGTGCGCTTCCAGGTGGTGAGCGCGCCGCCACCGATCGCCTGGCGCTGCCCCTGTTCGACCTTGGGTTTCTTCTTCACGACCTGATGGGCCCTTCGAAGAAGCTCATTTACGTCGAGCCTCTTCTTCCGCCGGGTCAGACGCCTTCTGCGCTCGACGTGCTGACCGTTGCGCAGCAGCAGTACCGCGCGTTTTGCGACGCCGCCTTTGCACGGCTCCTGGCACCGCGAGCGTGAACGTCACCACGAGGCCGGGCAGCCCGGCCGTCGGGTCGTCTTCCGCGACCAGGCGCATCGGTTGACTGCTCGCCGGCGTCACCGCGAGCAGGTCCGCGAGCCCAAACCTCGTCGACCGGAGTACGACCTCGACACTCAGCGGCGACTCCGACGCCAACGACGGGGTTGACTGGCTGTGGGCGCGAATGGCGATGTTGTACGCGCCGGGGCGACGCTCCCGACCAGTGCGTTCCCGGAAGACGAAGTGCTCGCGCTTTTCGAGCGCAGCACCACGCCCTCGGGCGCCATCGCGAGCTGATCATCGCGGCTGCTTCTGCTTGGTCTTCGGCGACGAAGCACCGACCAGACCACCGGGCAGCGCAGGCGCTGAGGCGCCCTTCTTGCTCTGCGCGGCCAGGCGACGGTAGAGGTCGTAGTTGCCCTCGTGGCGCACCACCTTGCCTTCACCTTCGAAGACGAGCAGCGCGGTGGCCACCTTGTCGAGGAAGTAGCGGTCGTGCGTGACGAGGATGACGGCGCCCGTGAACTGCATGAGCAGGCGCTCGAGCACGTTCAAGGTGACGAGGTCGAGATCGTTGGTGGGCTCGTCGAGCACCAGCACGTTGGCCCCCTCGAGAAACAGCCGCGCCAGCAGCAGGCGGTTGCGCTCGCCGCCCGACAGGCCCTTCACCTTCATGCGCTGCATCGGCACGGGGAAGAGGAGATCGTCGAGGTACTCCGCCAAGCGCATCTTCTTGTCGCCGAGCGTGATCCAGTCGTCGTCCCACGCGGCTTCGTAGACGGTCTTGTCTTCGTCGAGCGCGGTGCGGAGCTGGTCGTAGTGCACCACCTTCGTCTTGGGCCCCATGCGCACCGTGCCGGAGTCAGGCTTCATCTCACCCAGCAACGTGCGGATGAGCGTGGTCTTGCCGGCGCCGTTCTTTCCCACCAGGCCGATGCGTTCACCGGGCTGGAGGATGACGTTCACGTTGTCGAGCACCTTGAGCTCACCGAACGACTTGCAGACGTGGGTGGCCTCGATGACGGTCTGCGAGAGGCGCGGTGCGGCGGCCAGCTGCAGGTCGGGCACCTTGGGGCGCTGAAAGCCACGCTCGCTCAGCAGCTTGCGCGCGCGGTCGATGCGGGCCTTCGACTTGGTGGCGCGGGCCTTGGGGCCCTTGCGCAGCCACGCGACTTCTTGCGCGATCCACATCTGGCGTTTGTGCTCGCCGGTCGACTGGTCCTGCAGCTTGACGAACTTCTGCTCGAGGTACGCCTCGTAATTGCCGTAGTAGCTGACCAGCCCGCCGGGCTGCTGCTCGGAGACGTGCGGCTCGACCTCGATGATCCGGTCGACCAGGCCATCGAGGAAGTACCGATCGTGGGTCACCAGCAGCAGCGCCGACTCGCGGGAGTCGAGCTCATCTTGCAGCCACTCCACCGTCTCGGCGTCGAGGTGGTTGGTGGGCTCGTCGAACATGAGCAGGTCTGCGTGCGTGAGCAGCGCGCGGGCGATGGCCACGCGTTTCTTCTGACCACCCGAGAGCAGCTCGATGGGCTGATCCCACGTGGCGGGATCGACGCCGAGGCGGTCGAGCAGCTTGCGTGACTCGAAGGCAGTGTCCCAGCCGCCGAGGTGATCGATCTTCTCGACCAGCACCGAGAGGCGCTCGAGCACCTTCTCGTCGTAGTTGTGCTCGAGCGAGTCGGAGAGCCGGGCATGTTCTTCGAGCGCGTCACGCAGCGGCTGCTGGGCGACGCTCAGCTCGGTCGAAGGCGTGGAGCCGGCGGGGAACTCGGGCTCCTGCGCGAGGTGGCTGGTGCGCATGCCGCGCTGCACCTGGATGGTGGCCGAGTCGGCCTTCACCTCGCCGGTCAGCACCTTCATCAGGGTCGACTTGCCGCAACCGTTGACGCCGACGAGCCCGACGCGCTCGCCTTCTTCGATCACCAGCTCGAGGTTGGAAAAGAGGGTCCGGCTACCGAAGGAAAGGTTCAGGTCGAAGGCACGAAGCAACGTCACCCGTCAGCCTGTATCCCCTCGGGACCCCTCTGTCTCCTGTGCTCCCTCTCCCCCTGAGGGGGGGCTGAGGGGGGAGAGGGTTGGGGTGGTTGGGGTGAGGGCCGGGTCACCCCGCAAGCTTCTTCCGGGCCGCGTGCACCAGCTGGTCGCGAGCGCCGCCTTTGGCGATGGCTTTGAGCTCACTCATCGGCACCTTCTCGAGCATCCGCATCGCGAGCGGCATCGGCGTCTTCGGGTTCCGCACCAGCGACGCCGCCACGATGGCGTTGCTGCCCCACTCACGATGTTCCGCGATCATCTTGAGCGCGTCGGGCGAGACATTCGGCGACTTGGCAGCGCCTTGAATCTCATCCAGCCCGATGCGCGGGTTCTTCAACACGAAGATGTGCAGCGACTTGTTGGTGTCGCGAAACAGGGCCATGCGTTCATCACGAGTGCCCGTCAGCGCGAGTTGCATCTTCTCGGTCACCGTCATCTTCTTGAGCCGCTCCGAGAGTGGGCCGGGCGGGCCTTTCACTTCTTCTTCGTCCTCCTCTTCTTCTTCCATCAGGAGCACTTCGGCCTCGAGCACCGGGCTGCCCAGAATCTTGAGCTCCTCCGGCACACCGCCCGTGAACATCACCGCTACGCCCACGCCTGGAACGACGGCCGCCACGCGCGCCGAGACCTGCGCCGAGCCACCGCCGGTGACGCTGGCCGACAACACCACCTCGGCGCCCGCCTGCACGCCCACCAGTGACGCACCTCGCACCAACAACCCGCCGCGTGAAATCTCAGCGTTGAACGCGGTCAGATACTCGTCAGGTGAAGCCCACGACACCTGCAGCGCGAGTGCGGCCATTGGCGTGACGCTAACGTGTTCACACCCAGCTCGCCTCGACCTCGACTCGCACGAGGCGCCATTTCGAGTGCAAGGCGGCCAGCGCCGGTGCGGCCTGATGAAGCCACCTGACCACGTGATTTTGGGTCGACGGGCTCGACTCGGAGGAAGAGGAGCTGGTGACCTGATGGGTCCTTCCTGACGGCGTTTCGAGGACCGTCTCGACGCCCGCGCCGGTCGCGACCATCACGTCGCTCACCAGACTCACCTCCGGAATCGAGTCGTAGACCAGCGACAAGGTGAGTTCGCCGTCACTGGCATTCCCTGAGTTAGCGCGCGCGACAAAAGAGATGCAGGCGTTACGCCTCCATGGCTTGATCCGAGGTCAGACCAAGCGCACCACAGCAACAGGAAAACAAAGCCAAGGGACCCACCAAGTGCTCGCTCACGGGAAACACTTTCGCCTTCACGATGAAGCGCAGTTTGACCTCAAGGCGGCCTTGACCGCTTCTCCTGGGGTTCACGTAATTGCCGGACCCAACAACAGCGGAAAAACGAGACTCCTCCACGCGTTGGGCAAAGCTCGAGTATCGGAATCGGTCCCCCTGACCACACTCGACTCTCTCGTGCCGAACCTGATGGAATTGGTCCATGGACGATACAACCAGAACAACCATGGCTGGGACAACGCCGCCCGACTATCGATAACGTTCACCTGGGATCGTGACGGGTCAAATATCGCGTACGAAGCCGACAGCCCCGAACTCGCGACAGCGATGTCACAAATCGGCTTCAATAGCGGGCCACTAACAGCAGACTTCGCGATTAGACGAGTTAGAATTGTCCAAACAAATCGACATTTCTCCGCGCTCTCTAACCTAACCAACAAGGGCTCTATCGATGACCTTCAAAATGCGATTACATATTTAGAGAACCTCAACACCTCAACCAAGTCGCGCAGCACATACACGCAAATTCGACACGCCTTCACTGATATTACAGAGGGGCTTGACTTTGAGACATACCAAGGAGACTCCAATCCCTTGGAACGGACGCTGTACATCCGCGAACCAAACGAGAAGGGCGCGGGCAGAGAGATAGGGGCCTGCGGCGACGGTCTGCGCGACCTTGTCCTGCTGATCGCAAATGCGGTTTCGCACCCGCACGAGGATTTGCTACTGGACGAACCCGGTCTCCGACTCCACGGAAGGACGCAACAACGTCTAATTGCATTTCTAAACCGCGAAGCACAAGAACACGCAAAGTCGGTTTATGTCGCCACTCATGACGAAGGGATAATCAACAGCCCTATCGTAGGCGGCCGCTACTTCGTCCGCCGCGAACCTCCCAAAAGCATCGTAAAGGGCATCGAAGATGCTCGCGCAATTTGGAGTGCACTCCGCGAGCTTGGCACCGAACCCTCGCGACTCGTTGGTCACTCAGGCGTCATCGTTTGCGAGGGGGAAACCGACGTTGTCATCTTCTCAATGATTCTGGATTGGATACGAGAACTCAGTCCGGAAGCAGGCTTCTTCGCGGTCGAGCATCTTGAGGGTGACGGAAACATTGTCAAAGGACACCGGCGCGTGTTTGACGTGCTTCGTCGCGCCATGCCCTTCGGCGACATCGGAGTACTGCTGGACAAAACAGGGTCGGCCCCCCCCAAGGAACGGGAAGTATTCGCTGACTACTGTGACAAGAATAGAATACATCACGCCGAACTCATCCAAGGCGATATCGAAGATTACTTCACGCTACCCATATTCGATGCCGTGCTCGTCGCAATGGGATTCGATGGGAACAAAAGTGAGATTCTCAAACTCGTGTCTGAAGTCAAAGGCCTAGCCAGATTCGAGCTTGCTGCACAGAAACTCCAATCGAACCGGCTCAAGGACAAGCGTCAAATTGCTAACTGCGTGGCCGGGCTCGATCGCACCCTTATCGAGACAGAACTTGCGCCGCTCGTGAAGGAGTTGCGCGAGTTTGTAGAGGCGGTCTTGCTCCTTGCCAAGCAATCGAAGTCCTGACGCACCGCAGGCCCGAACTCCTTCGTGCGGTCCTAGCACTACTACGTCAGATCGCTTGGCTGCCCCAGCCGACGGAACGGGAAGTGGCCGCGGATAAAGCGGGTGACAAACGTGCCCTTGGAGTGAGCTGAGAGCAGGTCTGTGTACAGAGCAGCCGGAACACCGAAGTACTCG
>JAUYRZ010000034.1 GCA_030695565.1 Archangium sp. | reverse complement strand
TCAAGAGCACGTACCTCGAGAGGATGCAGTCCGGTGAGTGGACGGGGACGATGGCCCTCACCGAGCCGCAGGCCGGCTCGAGTCTGGGTGATGTGACCACGCGCGCGCGCCCGGCCGAAGGTGGGCATCATTTGATCAGCGGCGCGAAGATCTTCATCTCGGGTGGTGATCAGGATCTCACCGAGAACATCGTGCACCTGGTGCTCGCGCGCATCGACGGTTCGCCGCTCGGCTCGAAGGGCATCTCGTTGTTTGCGGTGCCGAAGTTCAGGCCGGGGGCGAAGGGGTTGGTGCCCAACGACGTGCAGGTCAGCGGGGTCATCCACAAGATCGGCTGGAAGGGCCTGCCTTCGCTCGCGCTCTCCTTCGGTGACGAAGGTGATTGCCACGGCTGGTTGGTGGGCGAACCCAACCAGGGTCTGCGCTGCATGTTTCAGATGATGAACGAGGCGCGCATCATGGTCGGCGTGAACGGCGCGGCCACGGCGTCGGTCGCGTTTCATGAGTCGCTCGCCTACGCGAAGGATCGCAAGCAGGGCCGGCCCATCGGCAACGCCGACATCAAGGTGCCGCAGATTGCGCTCACCGAACACGCGGACGTGCGTCGCATGTTGTTGCGGCAGAAGGCGATCGTGGAGGGGTCGTTGGGCCTGCTCGGCATGACCGCGCGGTATGCGGATCTCTCCGTGCACAGTGAAGATGCAGCTGAACGTTCGCGCTCGAAGCTGCTGCTCGATTTGCTCACCCCGATGGCCAAGACGTTCCCCTCGGAGAAGGGCTTCGAGAGCAATGCGCTCGCCCTGCAGATCCACGGCGGCTACGGGTACTCGAGCGAGTACCTGCCTGAGGCGTGGCTGAGAGATCAGAAGCTCAACACCATTCACGAAGGCACCACCACGATTCAGGGGCTCGACCTGCTCGGCCGCAAGGTGGTCGCGGGTGGTGGTGCGGCGTTGATGGCGCTGCGTGAGGAAATTGAACTCGAGCTGGAGCGCGCGACGTTCGATGTCACTGCGCTGCGTACGGGTGCTGATCAGATCGTCGAGCTGACTGCTGCACTCGGTGCACGCGGGGCGGAGGGTGATGTCGAAGGCATGCTCGGCCACTCCGCTGACTTCATGGAGGCGCTGTCGCTGGTGGTGGTCGGCTGGGTGTGGACGAAGTTGGTCAACTCACTGGGCACGCGAGATGACGACTTCGCGAAGGGGCTGCGAGCGGCGGGTGCGTACTGGCATCGCACCGAGCTGACTCGGGTGCCCGCGCTCGTGACGCTGTGTCAGTCAGGTGAGCGCAGCTACCTCGACGTGAAGGCAGATTGGCTCTGATCACGCATTCCCTCTGCCGAAGGGCGAGGGAGCTCAGATTTCGCTCAAGGGGCCTTGCGCGATGCGGGTGGGGCCTTCGAGCCCGAAGGTGTTGAACCCCGAATCACCGAACGCGTGACCGAGCGTGTTGAACACGTTCGACACCTGGCGATTGCCCGTCGCGCCATCACGCGGGAACACCACCGTGCGCCCATCCGTGCGCAGGCCCAACGCGTTGCCGCCCACCAGCAACATCGGCCACTCGACCGCGGTGGAGTGGT
This sequence comes from Archangium sp., assembly GCA_030695565.1. GTDB lineage: Bacteria > Myxococcota > Myxococcia > Myxococcales > Myxococcaceae > Archangium_A. The sequence goes on along the minus strand of JAUYRZ010000034.1, from coordinate 79,606 downwards.
GCTGCTCTCCGTTGTCCGAGAGATAGAGGATGGCGGTGTGATCCAGCATGGTGCCCGACGCGCCGACTTCAGGCGTCGACTCCAGCGTGCGTGCGAGCTTCGTGATCAGCTCGACGTGGCGGCGGGTGACGCCCGTGATGCCCGTCCAGTTCGCGGGGATGTCGATGCCGTGCTGCAGATCGTGGCGCCCCATTCCGGCGATGACCGAGTCGTAACGCACGTCGAACCCCGAAGAGCCCGAGGCCAGCACCACCACGTTGGTGAGCCCACCCAGCAAGCTGGCGGTGGCGATCTGAAACTGCGCCTCCAACCACTTGAGTGAGTCGGGCGCTCCTGTGCCGCCCAGCAGTGGATTGGCTGACGGAGCGACCGGCAACAGCGGCTGCACCGTGCCCGCCATCGACATCAACAGGCCTTCGCGCGCGCGCAACGCGTCGAGCGAGGTGAGGTAGCGCTCCAACTTGAGTCGTTCGTTCGAGTTCCCCCGGAAGGTGCTCAACGCCACCCGCACGTCTTCACGCGCGAAGTCGAAGAGCTGGCTGCGCTGCTGACCCGCGGCAGCACCACCGGTGATCGAACCGAACAACGTTTCGTACGCGAGCGTGGGGTTCACCAGGATGCCCGCGGGCTTGCCCGGCCCGAAGCTGCACGACTGGTACACGATGGGCGTGAGCGACGAGCTCGTGCCGAGGCGAATGGCATCGAACGGCGCCGAACGTTTGAGCCTTGGCGCCATCACCGCATCGAAGGTGGGCGCCGAGCCATCGACCGCGCAGCTCAACGCGCCGGTGCCCGTGGAGTGCCCACCACCCGTGATGGTGCTGGAGAGCCCGAGCACCACCGCGGCGCGCGACTCGAGTGAGATCTGCCCCGAAGACGCAGCCAACGAGCCCAGGCACGGAGCAGACGAGAGCGAGTCGCCCCTCAACGTGAGCGGCGTCGAGGGGTACACGTCGGCGAAGTTGTGACGCGTGCCGATCATCGAAGCGCCGAGCGCGGTGCGTGCACCCATGGAGAGCAGCGTCTGCGGATAGATGCCGTTGCACTCCATGACGATGACCAGGCGCGCGGGCGTGCCGTTCTGCGCGAAGGCTTCACGGAAGAAGGGCGCGAAGAGACCTGAGCCCAGACCCTTCAACAACGTGCGTCGATTCAGGCGGGTCATGTTCACTCTCCTCCTTGAGGGACGCGGCGCGTCTTCCACGTGTCACTGGTCACCAGCGCGCTCACCATCGAGAGGAACGAGCCTGAGTTGGTGTCGTAGGCCTGCTCCATCTGCGCGAGCGTGCAGGCGTCGGTGCGGTTCTCGGCCCGGCCCATGAAGTAGCGGAAGGCCTGACGCACGAAGCAGCGCTTCACGTACGGCGATGCGGCGAGCTTCTCGCTGAAGTCCACCGCGTCGCGCACCGGCCCATTGAGCGCGGGGTCGGGCATGTTCGAGAGCGTGCTGGTTCCGTCGGGCGGGCCCCAACCCCCATCGACCGCGTGATCGACCCGGCGCAGGTACCCGGCCTGGTTGTAGATCTCGAAGGGGTTTCCCAGCGGGTTCATCAACGAGTGGCAGCCCTGACACTGCGCGCCGCCGGTGGCGTCTTCGAGCCGTCGCCGCGCATTCTTGTCGTCGGCGTGTGGCCCGACCTGGGCGACCACGCGCACCGAGCTGAGCGGAGGCACCCAGCCGCACAGCAGGTTCTCCCGCACCCACTTGCCGCGGTGCACGATGGAGGGATCGTCTTCGAAGTTGCCACCATGCGCGCTGAGCCAGGCGGGGTGGGTGAGCACGCCCGCACGCTCGGTGGAGGGCAGGGTGACCCAGCGCGACGCGTGTGTCGGGGCGATGGCCTGTTCGGTGCCGTAGATCTGCCCGGTGAGCGCGATGGCTGCGCCCGCGCTGCCGGGGTTCGCGTTGGAGGCCAGATAGAATTGCCGCGTGGTGAGCAGGTTCTCGAGCACGTCGGTGTCGGCCACCACCACGCGCGCCACCACGTCGTCCAGTTGCTGCACGAGGGTCGACTCGTAGCCGTAGTAGCCGCTCAGCAGGTTGCTGTAGGCGGAGAGCTGCGGCCGGTAGGGGCTCATGCCTCCGTCGTCGAAACGAGAGGTGGCTTCGGGCCGCTCCTTGAAGACGGTGGCCACGTTGGCGTAGCCGAGCCACTCGCGGAAGAAGCCCGACATGCCGTCGGCGAGCCAGTACTCCCCTCGCCGGAGCCGATTCCCTTCCCGGTAGTCCTGCACGAGATCGAAGCGGGTCACGTCGGTGCCGCCTGCGTTCGCACGCAACAGCGCGTCGACCTGGCTGCTCACGAAGATGCCGCCGTCTTTCGCGGCGCCCACGATGTCCGAGAGATGGCCTTCGGGCGGCGCCGAGTAATCGGGATAGGCCCAGGTGGGCGTGGCTCCCGGAGCGCGGCTGCCGATGGCGTAGGCGAGCTGTTGCGCGAGCTCAGACGCGGTCAGCGCAGTGCGGCCCGCGTCGGTGGGCGTGCCCATTTCTTCGCGGAAGAGCGCGCCGGTGGTGAGCCAGGCGGCGTTCGAGATGCGGGTGATGGAGGCCGTGCGCGTGTCGTTGCCGCCATCGGGTGCGGGCTCTTGCGAGATCACCGTGGTGGCGAAGGCGAGCAGTCGATCGAGTTCATCGGTGCGCGGCGGGCGGAAGTACACGCCGTGCTCGAGGAACACCGCGAGGTAGTGGCGCATGCACGCCTGCGTGGGTTGGTCGTCCTGGTACATGCAGCGCAACGAAGTGTCGGTGCGGAGCCGCTCGAGCCGGTTGCTCCCGGTGTACGGCCCGGCCCACGGAGGGCCTGCTTCTCCGAGCACGGGCAGGAAGAGTTCGACCGTCGCGTCGTCGAGCGTCTCGTCGGTGGCCCAGGTGCTGTACGGCTCGCCTGCGCTGGGATCGAACGGGTTGTCGAAGAAGCTGAAGCCCGTCCAGCTGCGGGTGACCGCGCCGCCTACGTTGCGCGTCCACTGCCAACGATTGAGCCTGCGGAGGCGCGTGGTCGCGTCGGATTGCACGCCCGCGGTGCACGCGAAGAGCTCGGCCTGGGGAATGAGGTTGGGATCGAGCTCGACGCGCGTACCTGCGTCGGTGACGCCCGCGTCGGGATTGGCGCAGCCGGTCTGGCCCGAGCTGATCCACGCTTCGATCAGCGCGGCTTCATCGGCCGTGGCGGGCGCGTGCGGAGCGGGCGGCATCGGCAACGTGGTGTCGCGCATGCGGGCGGCCGAGCGTTGCGCGTGGGATTGGCCGGGGTGCCGCACCGAGCCCGCGCGGAGATCTGCGAGCGTGGTGAGCGGCATCGGAGCGCCTTGCGTGGGCAGGTCTCCGTGGCAGCTGGTGCAGCGCGCCTGCATGAGCGCGAGCACCTCGCAGCCTGAGCCGGTGCCTCCGTCACCTTCGATGATGGGCGGCTCGCCGGAGTCAGGAGGTGGTGGGGTGGTGGTGCCGACCGTACCCGTACAGGCGCAGAGGAAGAAGGTGGTGAGGATCAGCTTCCGCATTCGGCGGAGCAGAGCCGACCTTGCGTTGGATGAACAGCCGAGCCGTTGTGACTGAAACAAGGAAGCGCCACTCACGGTATGGAGTGCCATGATCTCTCGCCTCACCGGTGGGTGTTCCTGCTCCGCGGTCCGGTATGAGTTGTTGGCGGCTCCGATGTTCGTGCATTGCTGTCACTGCACGCTGTGTCAGCGGCAGACCGGCAGCGCGTTCGTGATCAACGGATTGATCGAGACGGATCGCATCGTGGTGACGGGGACGCTCACCATGACCTCGATGCCAACCGAGAGCGGGCGGGCGCACGACATCTATCGGTGTCCGACGTGCCTGGTGGCGGTGTGGAGCGACTACGGGCGCAGGCCGGCGCTGAGGTTCGTGCGCGTCTCGACGCTCGATGCGCCGCACACGTTCGCGCCCGACGTGCACATCTTCACGAGGTCGAAGGTTCCGTGGGTGCAGTTGCCGGCGAGCGCGAAGGTGTTCGCTGAATTCTACGAGCTCGAGAAGGAGTGGCCGGCGGAGAGTCTCGCGAGGCGCCGAGCCATTCTTGGCTGAGCCTGAAGGGAAGGCGGTGCTTGCAGGTGTGGGCCCGGCAAGAAATCTGGCGGGCCCTCGGCGCGATGCGAGGACGCTGGGGACCCGTGACTCGGGCCCCACCTCGCCACCTGAACATCCACGCCCGAAGTCGAGAGGCCTGCGCGCGACGTGCAACTTCGGAGCACGTCAAACGACCGCCTTTCTCAGAGCCTCAGGTCGTCTGTCTGCGTCTGCGCACGAGGTAGAGCGAGATGAGTGAAAGCGCGATCGGCTCGACGCTCACACAGCCGCATCCAGATGGATTCGCTGCGCCTCCTCCGCCGCCAGTCGCGCTGCCACCACCGCTCCCGCCGCCAACACCCGCGTCAGGCTGAACCGAGCACCGACCTGCTTCAAAGCGGGTCGTGCCCGTCTGCCGCACCCACGTCATGTCGAGGCTGTCTCCGAGCAAATCGCCCGAGCCGACCGCGCAGTATCGCCCCGAACACAACACCGCCCGCCCGGAGTTGAAGTGACTCACGTTCGTGGCGAACCACTCACCCAGGCACGCTGACGAGCCAGCATCAGGACTCCCGGCATCCGGAACCACCACGCCCGCATCGGTCGACGGCACGCCCGCATCACTCGTCGAGGTGAGCCCGAAGAACTCAGCGGCGAATCGGGAAGAACAGACATCGACGTCCAGGATGAACGCGCTCGCGGTGCCACACCCACTCGCGACATCGATCGCAGTGCCGTGACCCATGCCAGCGAGACTCCACGACTCGACCAGCGTGAGGCCCGCGGCGTTCTTGAACTCACGGCGCGTGGCGATGCCGATGGTGGTGGTCACATCGGCCGTCACGTCGATCGCGTTTACGTCAGTCCACTGGTCGACCTGCTCCTGAAGGTTGCCGACGCGAACCGTGCTGTCGCTGGTGCCGTGCCAGATCGACACCCGCGGCGCAGCATTCGAACCCGACACCGCACGCACCAGGGCCCCCCACTGCGCGGGCGTCTGATCAGGCGGAGCGTTCATGCAGTTGAGTCCCTGCAGCTGCGACGTCGCGCACGCAAACGGAAGCGCCGACATGATCGCCCCGCGAGAGAACACATCGGGCGCGACCGCGAGCAACACACCGGTCATCGCACCGCCGGCCGACAGACCCGTGACGTACACACGCGAAGGATCGACGCCGCGCGTGGTGACCAGGTGCTGCACCATCTGAAGGATCGAAGTGACTTGCGCCCCGTTGCGGGTCTGCTGACTGCCGGAGAACCAGTCGAAGCACCCCGCGTTGCCGGTGGTCTGCGGATACGCGACGAGGAAGCGATGTTGATCAGCGAGCGTGTTCCAGCCCGCGGGCACGTAGCCGTCGGCGGTCTGACTGCAGCCGTGCATCGCCACCACCAGCGGCACGTTGGTGCCCAGCGATGCCGGCTCGTGAATGAACAGCGTGAGTCCACCGGGGTTCGAGCCGAAGCCCGTCACCGAGGTGAGCGCCGATCGCTGGCTGGTCCACGCTTCGCCGCTGAACTCAGGCCCGCAGGACGTCAGGAGAACGAACAGAGCGAGCAAGCCACGGCGCATGCACGCTGTCTGACACAACTCAGGGCTGGCAACTGAGTGAGACGTAGCTGATCTCGATCGTGGTGCCTGGTGTCGGCGCGCGACCCGGGAGGAAATCGACGCTGTTGGCCGCAACATCCAGAGCCCAATCCGATCCTGAAATCAGCCCCCCATCGACGCGCACCTCGACGGGTCCCGTGGGCCTGCTGGTCAGGTAGTAGACCCCGCGCCGCGGGTTGCAGGTCGTGCCGAAGGAGAAGATCCCCGACCAGGTCGGGTCACAGATGTCGCCGCGGAGTCCGTGCGAAGCGTCGATCAAACTCTGGTGCACCCCGTCGTCCAGTGACTCCGCGGAACACGCTGCGCCGAAGCTCGAGACCACGCTCCACGACGTGTTCACGCTCTGGATTCGCTGAAGCGACGCCAGCGGGTTGGGAGATTGCTCCAGCGCATCGGTGATGCAGATGCCCGAGAAGCGGCTGCCTGCGCGCACGCCGGCATCTGCCATCACGTCAGCTGCGGGACCCACGCAGGCCTCCACTTCAGAGCCGACCGGCAACGCATCGAGCGCCGACAAAACGAGGCCTTCGAAGTCGGGCGTTTCCGAGGCGGTCCAACGAACGCCCGCGTCATTTGGTACGGGCTGAACTCCCGCATCGGGGGCGCCATCCGCTGGAGCGATGCCAACGCGCGCGTCGGTGCAGCCGTAGTTCAGCAGCCACAAGAGCGGCCTCAGGTTCTCGTGCACCACTGAACGCCGGGGCACGAACGAGGGAGATGCATCAACCATCACCAGCACGTCGACGACGCTCAAGGGATCATCTCGATAGCGATCGACCTGGATCGGAGCGGCCTGCCCCTGCGCCATGAGAGGAACGTTGACGAACCCAGCGTCGCGCACCTCGAGCTTCACCGTGGCAACGTCAGCGCTCACGTCGTCCGGGGTGTAGGTGACGGAGAAGCTCACAGGCGTTCCACTGTTCGGGCTGACCACGGTGCCGGGCGCAAGCGCCTGCACGAGTTCGAACTCCGCGGAGCCCGCCAACTGCACCGAGTCGATGACCACCGGGCACGCGCTGTAGACGTAGAAGTCGCGCGTTCGCCCACACCCTTGCGAGACGGCGCCGAAGTTGGACTCCGATGGAGTCACCGTCAGACAGTCAGCGCCCTTCAACTCGCGCTGAAAGAAGATGGGTCTCGGGTCGGAACCCAACGCATCGATGCGCACCACCCCGCTGAGCATCGAAGGCGCTCCGGGCCGCAGCGCGATCTTCAAATCGAAGGTCCCTTCCGCATCCAGAGTCAGTGGCAACGACGCTGGCTCGATCACCTGCAGGAAATTCACGGGCGCCGAAGTGGCCGTGATGCCCTCCACCAGACACCGCCTCGTGCCGAGGTGGGTGATGGGCAACACGAGCTCCTCGCCCTTCATCACCCCGTCGAAGGAGTACCCGAGGTTGCACGCCTCGAACACCTCGACCAGCGCGATGACCTCGACGGCGATCTCCGGCTGAAGGGGATCATTCGAGGGGAACACCATCACCCACGAACGCGCTCCGAACTCGACCGGCAAGATTGAGAGCGGCACTTCGAGCCTGTCGTCGACGCCCAGCGTGGCCGGCGGAACCCACCGTTCGCACACCGAGCCGATGAAGGTGCCTACGCACAGCTCTGTGCCCGCTACGCGTGGGGCCCGGAGCACCAGGTCCGAGCCTCTGGTGCCGGTGTTCCGCACGGTGATGCTGGTGATCGTCGGCATGGGAATCTGCTCGGTGAGTAACGCGACCCTCGGCAACACCACGGGATGTTCGGCGGTGATCTCCGGGCCCGCACCTGAACCCGTGAGCGAGACCTTCTTCGCGCCGATCTTCAAGGTGGCCGTGCGCGTGTGCAGCGCAGTAGGCGTGAACCGCACCAGCAGCGTGGCGGTCTCGTTCGGGCGGAGCGTCAGCGAGTTCTCCACGATGCTGAAGTCACCGGGGCTCAGCTCGAAAGCGACGTTCTGCGCAGTGTCGCTGCTCAAGAACAACGGCAACTCCCGTGACTCACCGATCGCCACGCTGCCGAAGAGCAGCGAGGGCTGATGCACCACTCGGCCATCGCACGCTGCGCAGAGGCTCACCACCGCCACCCAACCGATGCAACGCATGGGCCCTTCTACGCCGGAGCGCGGGCCCAGAGCCACCAGGCCACTGGTGTTCGGAGTCCACGCGGTGTTACGGCCTCTTGCGTGTCCCGCCTCCTGATCGCCGTTCTCGTCGTGGTCACCGGCTGCGGCGTTGCTCCGGCGGTGGTCAACCCGGGAGTCGACTCCGGCACCCCCGTCACCGATGCGGGCAACACCACCACCTCGGACGCGGGCTCCACCACCGACGCGGGCACGAGGCCCGATGCAGGCGTGGTCGCAATCGACGCCGGTGTTCCCCGCTGCACCTTCTCCGACGGCAAGGTGAACTGCCCGCCGGTCATCACCCCGGTGCTCTCGCGCGACGTGTATTGGCAGTCACCTTCAGGCCCCGCACCGGCCGCGGGCTTCCCTGCGATCATCGTCTACCAGGGCAGCTTCTTCGCGCCGTCCGCGACGTGGAATGAAGTCGCTGGGTCGACGCTGTTCGGCGGTTTTCAGCAGGCGCGCATGCAGGCGCTGTTGCTCGAGCACGGCTACACCGTCATCGCCCCGACCGCGATCGGCGGCCTGGCGTGGCAGACCAACTCCGGTCTCCCGTGGGACAGCACCAGTGACAAGACCTTCATCGACGCGCTGCTCGAGGGCATGCGGGCCGGCACCTTCGGGCCCATCGACCTGACGCACCTGTATGCGACCGGCATCTCCAGCGGCGGCTACATGACCAGCCGCATGGCAGTGAGCTACCCCGGGGTGTTTCGTGCGTTGATCATTCACTCCGGCAGCTACGCCACCTGTTCGGGCGTCGCGTGTTTCGTGCCCACCACCCTGCCGGCTCAACATCCGCCGACGCGGTTTCTCCACGGGCGCGCTGATCTCACCGTGCCGCTCTACACGGCCGAAGCGTACAAGCAGCGGCTTCAGGCGCAGGGTTTCGAGACCGACATCGTCATCGACGACGCCGCGGGCCACGAGTGGTTGAGCACCTCGCCCGAGCGCATTCTCGAGTGGCTGCAGGCGCACTGAAGCTGCAGTCCTTGCGCTGACGGGGCGCTCCTCGCGCAAGTCGTGCACGCGCCTCCCCCGTGTTACCCAGTCTTCTCGTGGGCACGCCGGGTGAAGGCGAAGCCCCCATGTCCATCATCTGCGCGACAGACTTCTCCCCGCCCGCGCGCCACGCTGAAGAAGCGGCCGCGGCGCTTGCGGGCCGGCTCGATCAACCCCTGTGGTTGCTCCACGTGCAGGAGCCTGAGGTCGAGCTGATGACCCCGGCCAGCGCGGGGCAGGTGCAGACGATGCTTCAGCAACGGCTGGCCGCCCTGGCTGCGCGGCTCGAGGGGTTGTCCCGGAGACCCATCATGGTCGCGGTGAAGCAGGGCCGCGCCGCGGTGGCCGTGCGCGACTTCGCCCGGTCGCACGACGCTCAGCTCATCGTGATCGGCTCCGCGGGGCACGGCGCGTCGGCGATGGTGAAGCTCGGCGGCACCAGCGAACGGCTCGCCAGCGGCTCTGACATCCCCGTGCTGGTGGTGCGTGAAGGCGACAGCTTCAGGGAGTGGGCGGAGGGCAAACCCTTCCGCGCGCTGCTCGGGTTGGAAGAAGGTGAGGCGAGCGCGAGCGCGTTGCGGTGGCTCTCGCGGCTGCGTGCGGCGGGCCCGCTCGATGTGGTGGTGGGCCGGGTCTACTACGCGGGTGAAGCGCACCAGCATTACGGCCTCGCCGGCCAGCGCCGCTCGTACACGGATCCCGATCGCACCGTGGAGTCGCTCATCGAACGCGACTTGAAACGCATGGTGCCTTCGTTGCCGGGGCAGGGTGAGCTCTTCTATCGAGCCAAGCTGGGCATGGGCCGGGTGGCGGATCACCTGCTCGAGCTGGCCGAAGCCGAGCGTTGCCAGTTGATCGTGGTGGGCAGCCACCGCCACACCGGCTTCTCGCGCATGTGGAGCGTGTCGTCGGCGACGTTGCACCTGGCCCGCATGGGCGTGGCCATCATTCCGCCCGATGGAAAGGGCGTGGGGGCGATGGCGCCTTCGCCGCGGCTGGAGCGGGTGTTGGTGGCCACCGACTTCTCCGCGCTGGGCAACGCCGCCGTGCCCTGGGCGTACACGATGGTGAAGAACATGGGCGAGGTGATCCTCGCGCACGTCACGCCCAGTGAAGGGCAGGCGGGCGTGTTGAGCGAGCTGTACGCGCCCGCCTTGCCTGCGCCTCACGCGAGCCCCCGGGTAGAGGCAGAAGTCGCGGCGCGCTTGCGGGTGCTCACCCCGGCGTCTGCCACCGAGCGCGGCGTGGTGACGCGCACCGAGGTGTTGCGCGGCTCGGATCCCGCGAAGGCGTTGCTCACTCTGGCCGAGCAGCTGGGGGTCGATGCGATCGTGCTGTCGTCGCATGGCCGCAGCGGGGTGGCGCGCGCGGTGCGGGGTTCGGTGGCCGAGGCGGTCCTTCGTGGGAGCAGCCGGCCGGTGCTCATCGTTAGACAGCCTCACGGTTGAGCTTCAGTCGAACATGAAGTTGCCGTGTTTCAGTTTGCCCTCAGGCCGAAAGACCGCCACCACCACGCCGGTGCTGGTGGTGGCGGTCTCGACCAGCTCGAGCGCGCTGGGCACCGCACCTTCGGCGAAGAGCCGTTTCCCCTTCCCCAGAATCACCGGGTACAGCCAGAGCCGGTACTCGTCGATGAGCCCGTGCTTGATGAGCGTCTGGGCCAGCCCCGCGCTGCCGTGCACCTGCACTTCGCGCTGATACCGCTGCTTGAGGTCGAGCACCGTCTCCACTGCGTCCCGCACGATGGTGGTGTTCCTCCACGCCACGTGTTCGAGGCGCCGCGACACCACGTACTTGGGCCGCTCGTTGAGCGCGGCGGCCACCCCATCGGTGGGATCGGTGACGCGCGGCCAATGCGCCGCGAAGATTTCGTACGTTCCCCGGCCCAGCAGAAACGCATCGGCTTCACGAAACCACTGCGTCACCAGCTTGCCCATGTCTTCGTCGGCGTAGGGCACCAGCCACCCGCCGAGCTTGAAATCACCACTGCGATCTTCCGCCGGCCCGCCGGGGCCCTGCATCACGCCGTCGAGCGTGAGGAACGTCGTCATCGTCAGCCTGCCCATGCGGTCTCTCCTGCAGCTTCGCTGGATGAACCGCCGACCGATCCACGGGGAGTTTGCCGGGTAATTCCGGGGTCGGCCGTCGTTGCCCTTTCGACTCGTTACTTCTCAGGTCATGCCGACGCGCATCGGGGTGCTGGTGGTCATGTTGGGGGCCGCAATGGTGAGCGCCAAAGAACCGGCGCCGCGCAGGCCGTTTCTGGTTCCTTCGCAGATCCTCAAGCGGCTCGAGGCCTCGGGCGCTGCGGTGCGCATCGTGGGCATCGAGACGCTGCAGGACGTCGCTCGCGGAAAACTGGCCGACGAGACGTGGAAGGAGCTGGTGCCGGCCATCGAGTACCCGCGCGTGAAGCGCAAGAACGGGGTCATCACGGTCGAAGCCTGGCCGCGCCCGGCCGCCGTCGACGGGCCGATGGAGATGGCGGAGCTCGCTTTTCAACACCGCGATTACCAGGAGGCCGCCGCCTGGTACCGCAAGACCCTCACCGTCGCGCCCGACTTCTACATCGCGCACGCGTACCTGGGTGACACCCACCTCTTCGGCCAGAGCGACCCCGACGCCGCCATCGAAGAGTACGACCAGGCCATCGCGGCGAACCCCGACGACTACCGCATCTATTTTTTTTCGAGCGAACGCGTACCGCCGCAAGCAGGACTTCAAGGCGATGCTCGCGGACCTGCGCAGGTCGCTGGTGCTCAAACCGCGCAACCCGATCCTCCTGGGCGCGCTCTCCAAAGCCCAGGGCCTGATGGGCCGGGCCGAGGCCGAGGTGCTCATCCCCCGCGGCTTCGTTCGACGAGAAGGCGAGGTGGTCACCGTCTATGCCGACATCGATCGCCCGGAGTGGCTGGCCTGGGCCAACTGCAAGGCGCTCTGGCTGACCGATGCGGCGCACCGCAAGGAGATGCTGGGCACCACCGAACACGGCTGGTCGACCGCCGAAGAGCTCGAGTGCCTGGGCTCCTTGATGAGCGTGTACCAATCGCGCAAGGCCAAAGGCCTCGGCCCTTCCGATGATCGGCTCGAGGTGCTGCACCAGATCATCGTCGACGGCATGGCGCCCGCGTTCGTGATCTACGAGCTGGGCTCACGCGTCGACCCGCAGATCGTCTTGCGCCTCGACGCGAAGTACCGCGCGATGGTGACCCGCTACGTGGGGAAGTACGTCCTGCCACCGCACGAATACGAATAGAACGCGGCGCGTGCCCACCATTGAACGGCTCGAAGGTCCTCTTCCCCGCTGGCGCCTGGTCGATGGCCAGACCCACGTCGAGCTGGCGCCCACCCGCGGCGCGCTCGTCACCTCGTACGTGGTGGACGGCGTGCCCGTGCTCTTCATGGATGAAGCGACGCTGCTCGATTCTTCCAGGAGCGTGAGGGGCGGGGTGCCGCTGCTCTTCCCCATCGCTGGCAAGCCGCCCGCCGGCAGCCCGATGAGCCAGCACGGTTTTGCGCGCACGATGCCGTGGGAGGTGATCTCCGCGGTCTCCGACGATGACACCGCGCGGGTGGAGTGCCGCTCGAGCTCGAGCCCCGCGACGTTGGCGCTCTGGCCGTTTCCGTTCGAAGCGCGGTTCGCCGTGAGCCTGTTCGACCGGCGCCTGATGCTGGAGTTCTCGTTCGAGAACCGGGGCCCCGAGCCGATGCCGCTGCACTTCGGGCTGCACCCATACTTCTGCGTGGGCGAAAAGCAGCGCGTGAAGGTGCAGGGCGCGCACGGCCGCGCGTACGACAACGCCGCGGGTGTGGAGCGGGAGGTCGCCTCGATGGACTTCAGTGAAGGCGAGGTCGACCTGCACTTCACGCCGTTCACCGGGGGCTCCACCACGCTGGATCGCGGTGATGGCCGCCGCGTCGAACTCTCGTGGACGGAGCAATTCAGTACCCTGGTGGTCTGGACGCTCCCGGGCAAACCCTTCGTGTGTGTCGAGCCGTGGACCGCGAAAGGCATGGCGCCCGCGCGGCTGCAGGTGGCCCCGGGTGCGACCGAGCGCTTGGCTGTGTCGATGTCGTTGGAGACGACGTGACGTACGAAGCGCGGCGCGCTGGGCTACGGTGCGCGCTCCATGGCGATTCGTAAAGTGGGGGACTGCCGCATTCTGGGACCCCTGGGCAAAGGCGGCATGGCGCAGGTGTATCGCGGCCTGCACGAGGGGCTGCAGCGTGAGGTGGCCATCAAGGAGCTCGCGCCCGAGGCGGCCAGGAGCGCCGAGCAGCTCTCCCGCTTCAAGCGAGAATCGATGGCCCTGGCCGGCTTTCGCCACCAGCACATCGTCACGCTCTACGATCTGATCGAGAAGAACGACGGCCTCTACATGGTGATGGAGCTCGTCGACGGGCCCACCCTGGGCGACCTGATCAAAGAGGCCCCGTTGCCGGCCGAAGCGGTGGCGGTGATCGGCCTGCAGCTCGCCTCCGCGCTCGAGCACGCGCACTTTCACCGCGTGGTGCACCGCGATCTCAAGCCCGCCAACGTGATGATCAACTCGTGGGGCGAGGTGAAGCTGATGGACTTCGGCATCGCCCAACAAGAAGACCTCGATCGCCTCACCCGCACCGGCATGGCCGTGGGCACCCCTTCGTACATGTCGCCGGAGCAGGTCACCGGCGGCGCGGTCGACCCCCGCAGCGACCTCTATTCGTTGGGTGTGATGCTCTACGAGGCGCTCTCCGGCAAACGCCCCTTCACCGGCTCCAACCCCGGTGAGGTGTTCGCCAAGGTCACCACCGGCAACTGCGAGAAGCTGCACAAGGTGGTGAAGAAGGCCCCCAGGGCGCTCACCCAGGTGATCGAGAAGGCGATGGCGAAAGATCCGGAGAAACGGTTCGCCGACGCGACGGCGCTGCGCCGGGCCTTCGAAGATCTGCTCATGCGGTTGGATCGTTCGCCCAGCGCGGTGCTGGTGGCGTTCCTGCGCGCGCGCAAACGCATCACCGAGAGCGAAGCGTTGGCCCGGTTGAGTCACACCGAGCTGACCCAGCTCTCCCGCCTTTCACCCAACGAGCTCGCGTCGGTGCGCCGGCCGAAGTGGGGGCGGGCGCTGGTGATGGGCGTGCTCATCGGCACGGCGATCGCCTCGTATCCCGAGTGGGGCCCCCGGGCGCGGCAGGCGCTGGCGGACTTCCGCAAGACGCCTTGACCGCGAGGTGGTGTTCGAGAGGTCGGCGTTCGTGCGCGAACGCGCAGGCCCCTCACCTCAAGCGAAGATCCTCAGGGGACCTGCGGGCCTCGCCTTTTCGAGGGCTTGCCATCAATACGCGATAACCCTCTAAAACTGGGCTTATCGCGTATCGATGGCAGCCACGCGCAAGGGGCGAGACCCGAGCCGAAGCCCGCATCGCCGAATCACAGAAAGCGTCGTGCCGAGAGGCCCGTTCGTGCGTCGTGGGAGTGAGACCCAACCTCACGACGCCCTTCAAGGCAGGCGTGGTTCACACCGATTCACAGCTGGTGAGCGTTCGAGCCCGCCGTTTGACCAGAACTCGCCACCGAACACATCCGCCATCGCAGCGAAGGTGACTACTTCGCCCCCAGTTGAAAGAAGGCGCTCGCGGCGCGCTCTTCACGCTCGTGCTGAGCGGGCCATCACTTCGCGCATCACTCCAGCGACGCGCGCTTCAACCATGGGGTGACCTCGCCCTTGTGGGATCTCGCCTTTCGCACCTACCGGCCGGTGCAGGTGATTCGGGTGCCCCGGAAGTTCGTGATGCCCTGGCTCACCGATTCACGCACCGGTGAGGTGCGCGCGGAGTTCGCGGATCGCTTCGTCCTGGCGAAATGACTACCGGGCCAGGACCCGCGCCAACTCGACCAGCGCGGGGTCGATGGGTTTGAGCCGGCCGGCCACCTCCGCCAGCGGCGTCTCCCGAATCGCCCCCGAAAGCATGCCCACCATCACCGAGTGCCTTCCGTGCGCGAGCGCGTCGATCGCCGCGGCGCCCGTGCGGCTGGCCAGAATGCGATCGAACGCCCCCGGCGCTCCGCCCCGTTGCACGTGACCGATGCGGGTGACCCGCACGTCGAAGCCCAACGCTTTCTGCTGCGCGTCGAGCGCCTCGGCCAGCTTCGTGCTGCCGCCCGGCACCCCTTCGGAGATCACGATGATCGCGTGCGCTTTGCCCAGCCGGTAGGCCTCCGCCACCGCGCCCGCCACGATGCCCGGGGAACAGGGCACCTCGGGCAGCGCCACCGCCTCCGCGCCGCCCGCAAGGCCCGCCATCAACGCGAGGTAGCCGCAGTTTCGCCCCATCACCTCGACCAGAAACGCGCGGAGGCAGTCACCTTGAGGCGGTCGATCGCCTCGAGCGCCACGTCGAGCGCGGTGGTCGCGCCGATGGTCACGTCACAACCGACCAGGTCGTTGTCGATGGTGGAGGCCACCCCCACCACCTTCACGCCGCGTGACGAGAGGGCGTGGGCCCCGGCCTGCGAGCCGTTGCCGCCGATCACCACCAGCGCATCGATGCCGGTTTCGCGCAGGCTCGTGACCGCGCGGCTCTGGCCTTCTGGCGTCAGCATTTCAGGGCAGCGGGCGCTCCCGAGGAAGGTGCCCCCGCGCTGCATCAGCCCGCCGACCTCGCGATCATTGAGCTCGCGGAACGCCCGGTCGAGCAGGCCCTCGTAGCCGTTGAGCACGCCCACCGGGCGCCAGCCTCGTTCGAGCGCCGAACGAACCACCGCGCGGATCGCCGCGTTCATGCCCGGCGCATCACCTCCACTGGTCAACACCGCGACCCGCATGAGAACCCTTCAGGTTCTCAGCAGCAAAGCGTGTGCCTCTCAGCCCGGAATGAACGAGTGCCTGCCCGCGCGGCACCCGTCACCCCACCCACCGGCTGCAGCCACCTTGAAGAGGTCGCCGAAGGGCCGGCTGGCCAGCCCCAGAAAATGCACCCGCAGGCCTTTGGAACAGGCATCCGAGGCGATGCGCACCAATTCATCCGTCGGACGCATCCCCACTTCGAGTTCGAACACCTCTCGCGGAGGCGCGAGTGGTCGCAGCTCCATCAGCCGTGTGTCGTTCATGTTTGGCCCCCCCGGACCGTGAGTGAAGGACCGAAGGTATAAGAGGCAGCCGCACCGCGTCATCGGCCCCCCCTACAAACAGTTTCTGATCAACCGATTGATCCCGCTTCCCCCCGGCGGGGTGTCATTGTCGCCGCTCACTTGAGTCGGGTGCGGCGCGTGGTTTGGCCGCAGGTTTTGGGGTGGTCGGGCCGCCACTTGCCGGGTATCCGGCCGGGACTGACATGTCGACCCCCACCCCTCGTTCTGCACCACCCGAAGCGTGGACTCCCTTGCTGCGCGCTGCGCGGCTGGCCCGGCGGCCCCTCGAGCGTTTCCTGCGCATCGAAGCCTCCAGCGGCCTGATGCTCATCGGCGCCGCGGCCATCGCCCTGCTCTGGGCCAACTCGCCCTGGGCGGAGAGCTACGTGCAGCTCTGGCACACGCCCGTCGGCTTCAACGTGGGGCCCTTCGCGTTCGAGCGCAGCGCCGAGTGGTGGGTCAACGATGGCTTGATGGCCCTCTTCTTCTTCGTGGTGGGCCTGGAGATTCGCCGCGAGCTCCATCACGGTGAGTTGTCGGAGTGGCGGCGCGCGGCGCTGCCCGCGGTGGCCGCGCTGGGCGGCATGCTGGTGCCTGCCCTCTGCTACCTGGTGTTCGCGGGCGCGGCCCAGACGCGTTCAGGGTGGGGCGTGCCGATGGCCACCGACATCGCCTTCGCGGTGGGCATTCTCACCTTGCTGAGCAAACGCGTGCCGCCCGCGTTGCGGGTGCTGCTGCTGGCGCTCGCGGTGATCGACGACCTCGGGGCGATCATCGTGATCGCCCTGTTCTACTCGTCGGGCCTCTCGGTCTCCGGGCTGCTGGTGGCTGCGGTTGCCCTCGCGGCCATTTTTCTGCTCCAGCGATTGGGCGTGCGTTCGAAGCCCATCTACGTCGTGCCCGCGGTGGTGGCCTGGGCGGGCGTGGCGGCGGCAGGCATTCACCCCACCATCGCGGGGGTGATCATCGGGCTCATCACGCCGGTGCAGGCGTGGTTGGGGCCGACCGGCTTCGTCGACGGCATGAAGAAAGAACTCGACGAGCTGGAGCGCAGCGGGCCGGAGTCGCTCTCGTCGCACGACCTGGCCGCCAGCTTGAGGAACGTGGCCGACGCGCGCCGTGAGGCGATGTCGCCCGCGGAGAGTTTGATCGAGCTGCTCCACCCCTGGGTGGCGTTCGGCATCATGCCGGTGTTCGCCCTGGCCAACGCGGGCGTGGTGGTGGGCGGGGCTTCTTTCGGAAGCGCGGAGTGGCACGTGCTGCTGGGCGCGGCCGCTGGGCTGCTCATCGGCAAACCGGTGGGCGTGCTGCTGGCGTGTGCGCTCGCGTTGCGGCTCGGGCTCGCCACGCTCCCGGCCGGGCTGACCACCCGGCACCTGGTGGTGCTGGGCACGGTCGCCGGGGTGGGCTTCACCATGGCCATCTTCATCGCCCAGCTCGCCTTCACCGACCCGGCGCTGCTGGGCGCGGCGAAGCTGGGGGTGTTGATCGCAAGTGGCCTCGCTTCGGTCGTCGCGCTCGGGCTGGGAAAGTTCCTGCTCGCGCCGCAGGTCTCGCCCGCTGCTGCCCAGACCGCGGATGAAGCCGAGAGTTCCACCACACTGTGAACCTGACGGACCCCGACATGC
The DNA here is from genome assembly GCA_030695565.1 of Archangium sp. Taxonomy (GTDB): domain Bacteria; phylum Myxococcota; class Myxococcia; order Myxococcales; family Myxococcaceae; genus Archangium_A. The sequence goes on along the minus strand of JAUYRZ010000034.1, from coordinate 62,107 downwards.
CGCCTCCCAAACCTCACAAGCACGACAAGCGTCACCTTCCTGCCTCGCGGGCGCTGCGCTTCGTCGACGCCGCCCAGCTCGATGCCCTGCTCGCCACCCTGGTGCCCGAGAAGGCCGAGCGCGAATTCGTGCAGCGTTGTCTGGTCGACGAAGGGCCGCTCCATCACCGGGGCGCCAACTACCTGCTGCTGCGACTGCTGGGCCTGGTGCTCGCCCGGGTGCCCGGCGTCGACGCGCCCCTCACGGGTGAGCGGGTGCCCATGCGGTTGCCCCCGCACCTGGAAGACGAGGTGGAAGAAGGCCACTTCCCGGTGCCGCTGCCCACCCACGCCTTGCGCGAGCTGTTGGGTGACGACGAGCAGGCGATGGAGGCCGCCATCGATTGCCTCACCGATGGCCCGCCGCAGCATGCGCTGGCCAACGTGGTGATGGTGGCCTTGCTGGAGCGGCTGCTGGCGCGCCTGGAGAAGAAGGGGTGAGCGGAGGAACGGATCAAGCGTTCGCGCTGGCGGCGGCCGAGCTGGGCATGGCCAGCGCCGCGTGGCTCTTCACCGCGGAGGCAGACGCCAGCGAAGGCCCCGAGGCCGTGCAGGGGCTGCGTGACGTGCTCGGCCGAAACTGGCCGGTGCTGGATGCGGTCTGTGCTGCCTGGCAGAGCGGTGCCCGCCCGCCGCGGGTCGACGCCACCGGGTTGGCGCAGCGGCTGACCGGCATCACCCGGGTGGTGGTGGTGGGGCTCGAGGTGCGCTGGCTCGACGCCCTGGTGAAGGCCCTGCCGGCGTCGGTGCGCGTCGCGCTGGTGCGGCACAGTGAGTTCAGCCCCGATTGGGAGCGGGTCCTGGCCAACTTCGGTGGCCGGGTGGAGCTGCTCGAGCTCTCGGAGTTTCAGTCGTGGGCCGGCCAACGTTCGGTGTTGCTCTCGTTCGTCTATGGCGCGGGCGGGGCCGAAGGTCTCTTCGCGCTCTCGGCGTGGGTCCGCGTCTCGGGCCCCGACGTGCGCACCCAGTTCCGCCAGCTGCTGGGTTGGGACGTGCTGAGCGTGCCGCTGTCCATCTATCCCCGCTGGCTGGTGGCCGTGTCAGCGACCGACTTCACCCAGCTGGAGCTGGCCGAATGAACGCCGAGCAGCTGCTGTTCGCCGCGTTGTTGATCTGCGTCATCGTGCTGCAGGCCGCGTTGCCTTCGCTGCGTCTGCTCATCGTGCTCGCGGGGGGCGCGCTCACCTGTCTTGCCTGCGTCGTGCTGAAGGTGGCCACGGTGGCGCAGCTGTTCGCCGACGTGCCGTGGGACGTGCTGGTCATTCTGGTGGCGCTCGGTCTCTACGCAGAGCGGCTGGCCGACTCGCGGCTCTTCGGGCTGGCGTCGGTCGGGGTGACGCGCCTTGCGGGCGCGCGGCCGGTGGCGCTCACCGCGCTCTTCTCGTTCGGCACGTACCTGGTGTCGGGCGTGGTCAACAACATCACCGCGCTGCTGGTGGTGCTGCCGGTGTTGCTCTCGGTGTTCGCCCTCATCGGCGTCACCCGCCGCTACACCACGTGGACGCTGGGCCTGATGCTGGTGGCCTGCAACCTGGGTGGCGCTGCGACCCCCATCGGTGACTTTCCCGCCGTGCTGCTGCTGGGGCGCGGCACCTTGAGCTTCCGGGAGTACCTCGCCGGCGCCGTGCTCCCCACCTTCCTCGCGGTGTGGTTGCTCATCGGGCTGGTGGTGCTCTTCGTGCGGCCGGCGCGTGACGTGGTGAGCACCGGGCTCTCCCGGCGACTGACCCTGGCCACCCTGGGCGCGCTGTACCGGGGCGTGAAGCTCGACTGGGCCTCGTTGTGGCCGGCCCTGGTGGCGATGGCCTTGATGCTGGCCGGGTGGTTGCTGGCGCCGGCGTCGTGGGGGCTGACCCCCGAGCTGGTGTGCTGGGTGGGCGCGGGCGTGGCCCTGCTCGCCCAGCCGCGTTCAGGAGAGCGCCTCTTGCGCACCCGGGTCGACGTGGAGTCGGCGTTGTTCCTGCTCGCGCTCTTCCTGATGGTGGCGGCGGTGCGGCGCACCGGGCTCTTCACCGAAGCGGCGCGGTGGCTCACCTCGTTGCCCCTGCCGCCGCTGGCCCAGGTGGTGGTGTTCCTCGTGGTGGCGGCCGTGTCGACCGGCTTGTTCTCCGCGGGCCCCAGCATGGCGGCGCTGCTCGAGGTGGCCGACGTGCTCTCGAAGCAGCACCCCGCCGAGCCCATCTACATCGGGCTGGCGCTCTCGGTGTGCGCAGGCTCGAGCCTGTTCCTCACCGCGGCGACCAGCGGCCCGCTCACCCAGTCGCTGGTCGAGCGCAGCAAGCTCAAGGATCTGCGCGGTGAACGGGTGCGGTTCGGCTTCACCGAATTTCTTCCGGTGGGGCTGCTGGGCTTCAGCGTCATCTTGCTGGTCAACATCGCCCGCACGGTGTGGGCGCTGAGCGCGGGAGGTGCACCTTGAACCTGATGCTGCTGCTGGGGGGCGGGGTGCTGCTCTACTTTGGCGCGGAGTGGCTGGTGGGCGGCGCTTCGGGCCTGGCGCGCTCGTTGGGCGTGCCGCAGCTGCTCATCGGGCTCACCGTGGTGGCGTACGGCACCTCGGCGCCCGAGGTGGTGGTGGGCGTGAAAGCCAGCCTTGCCGGGGCGGGCGGCATCGCGCTGGGCAACGTGATCGGCAGCAACATCGCCAACCTCGGCCTCATTCTGGGGGTCACTGCGCTGGTGAAGCCCGCCCGGGTCGATGGCGCGCTCATTCGACGCGAGGTGCCCGTGCTGGTGCTCGCGACGCTGGCGGTGCCTCTGGTGTTGCTCGATGGCCGGGTCACCCGGCTCGAGGGCGCGGTGCTGCTGCTCTTCGCGGCCGGCTACAGCGTGTGGATGGTGGTGTCCTCGCGGCGCTCCATGGCGGGGGTCTCACGCGACGCCGGGCAGATGGAGAAGGCGGCGGATCTCGCGGGCGCGCCCTCACCGCGAGGAAAGGGCCGGTTGGCGCTCACCGCGCTGGCCGGGCTGGGGCTCCTCGTGCTCGGGGGGAGCCTCTTCGTCGACGGCGCCTCGGGGCTGGCCCGCGGGCTGGGCATCTCAGAGCGCATCATCGGGCTGACCATCGTCGCGGTGGGCACCTCGTTGCCCGAGCTGGCGACCAGCCTCATCGCTGCCTGGCGCGGTCACTCCGACATCTCGGTGGGCAACGTGGTGGGCTCGAACATCTTCAACTCGCTGCTGTGCCTGGGGGCGGCCGCGCTCATCGCTCCGATCGAGGCCCCGCTTCAATCCGTGCGCGTCGATCTGGCCGTGATGGTGGTGTTGACGCTGCTGGGGGCCTTCGTGATGCGAACGTCGCGGGTGATCGGCCGGGTGGAGGGTGGCCTCTTCGTGCTGGCGTACGCGGGGTTCTTGCTCGCGCTGGCCCTGACCTGACCGTACAGCGCAACCCGGTTTCGGAACCGTAACGCCCCTGATTGAGCGGCGCGGCCCAGCGGTCACAGCACTATGCATGCAGCATGAAAACCTCACGGCACATGAAGCTGGGCACGAAGATCGCCCTGGGTGTGGGCGCGGCGTTGGGTGTCACGGGGCTGCTGGGGGCGCTGGTGGTCAAGCTCACCATCGATCGCAAGAACCGGGCGATGCGCGACGCGGTCGCCCAGGAAGACGCCGAAGAGAAGGCCCGCTTCGATGGCGAAGGCGGGTCGATGCAGCCCGTCGAGGTTCACGCCTGATTCGTCGAGTTCCTCTTCGCGCCCTGGCGGCGTCCCCCCGTCACATCACGCCGCCAGAGCGCTGAGGCCCGCGCGCCAGAGCGCACGGTCGAGCGCGTCGCCGTCGCGGGGGAGCGCGCCGGCGCCTCCGCGCTCGAGAAGTCTGACCAGGAGCGGCTCGAGCTGACGCCCGTAGTGCTCCATGCACGGCCTGGGGTGCAGGCCGGGCCAGGAATAACAACTGACCACGGCGCGCCGGGCCCCATGGGGCACCTCAGCGGGCACCGTGCGCATCCACTGCGCGTCGTCGGGGGCGAAGATGAACTGGTCCAGGCTTCCCATGGGGATGCCTTCGATGCCTCTGACCGTGGGCGGCTTGCCGCTCGGCACGTAGGGGTCGACGTTGAGATCGCACACCACCGCGTGCGCGGGAAGGCGATGCAGGGCGGTGTTGGGGATCAACTCGACGTCAGAACGATCTCGTTGGGTGGCGTCGACCAGCACGTCGGTCAACTCGAGCCGGTCTGCCAGCCACTGCGGGTCTGCCACGATGCGCCGCCCGACGACCGAGGCGGTCACCGGCGGCGTGCCGCGCGCCGACCAGGCCTCCCAGCGCTCGCGGCTGCCGTACTTGATGGCCGCCTCCGCCGCGTGTTTGCCCACCTGGCCTGCGCCCATCACCGTGACGTTGATGACGCCTCGCTGGGGCTCCAGTCGCCAGGGGTTGAATTGCTCCAGCGCGCTGAAGGCCGCTTCGAGCCCGTTCCAGCCCACCGCGCGGGTGTTCTCCACCAGCCGCGCCCCTTCGTCGTCGGCCAGACCGTCGAGACTCACGGCGAAGGCGCCCAGGGCCCGAAGCGCGGCGACCCGTCGGGGCCTCGTGGGAAGGTGCAGCATGGCCACCACGGTGCTGCCCGGCTTGATCAACGTGGGGAACTCCTCGGCCTCGGGAGAGCGCAGCACCAGCACCACGTCTTGCGCCCACGCCTCTGCGCGGGTGTCGACCACGCGAAGGCCCGGCACGGCGGCGCGGTAGTCGGCTTCGGTCAGGCCCATACCGCTGCCCACCCCACGCTCCATCACCACCTCGACACCGTGGGCCGCTGCCGCCGCCAGCAGCGGGGGCAAGAAGTCGCGGCGTTCGCCTGCTTCTTTGTGCATGCGCGGAATGCCGAGCGTCTTCATGAGCGGCCTCCCGGCAGCCAGCGGTGGTGAAACCCGCGCGTGGTGGCGCGCTGAGCCATGGTGGAGTCATGCGTCGGTGGCGCCACGCCGCGGTCGATCAACGCCCTCACGACGGGTTCGAGCTGAGCGCCGTAGACCTTCATGCACTCCACCGGGCGAATGCCCGGCCACGAGTAGCAGCTGGCCACCGTGCGCCGCTCGTGGTTCGGAATGCGAGGGTCGAGCGCCGCCCAGGCGGGGTCGGTGATGGGAAAGACGAAGTGGTCCAGGTTCCCCTGGGGAATGCCCTCCACCGCCCGCACCACCGGAGGGATGCGCTCGAGATCGTAGGGGTCGACGGAGAGATCGACGATCACCGCGTGTGAAGGCAGGTGCGTGAGCTGCGCGTTGCGCACGACGGGAACGGCGGGGTCGCGCCGCAGCGTGGCGTCGACCAGCAGATCGGTGTGGCTCAGGGTGCGCTCCAGCACCCCCGCGTTCGAGGTGAGCTCGGCGTCGAGCACGGTCACCAACACCCCGGCCACGCCGGCCGCCTTCAGCTCGGCGCGCACCGCATCGTCGCCGTACCGCACGGCCGCCCTCACTGCGTGGGCTCCCACGGCGCCGCCGCCCAGCACCGTGACCTGCAGCGGCCCCCGCTGCGGGCTCCCGAACCCGGGCCACGTCGCCGCGAGCGTCTGCATGCCCACCCGAATGCCGTTGAAGGCCACTGCTTCCAGGTTCTCCACCAGCCGGCGATGGAGATCGTCGGTGATCTGATCCATCGCCACGCCCGTGACGCCCAGCTCCTCCATCAGCAAGGCGCGCGCGGGCCGGGTGGGGAAGTGCAGCATCGAGAGGAGCACCGCGCCGCGGCGCAGCCGCCGGAGATCAGCCTCCGCAGGGCAACGCAACACCACCACCAGCTCCTGGGCGAAGGCGGCCTCGCGCGAGCCCTGCTCCAGGCCGGGGTAGGCGAGCTCGTAGTCGCTGCGGGGCACCGCCATGCGGGCGCCGTAGCCATTCTCCACCACCACGCGCTCGAGCTTGAACTGCCTCAGAAACTGAAAGAACGAAGGGAGCAGCTCCCGCACCTCGGCCGCTTCGTGGCGGGCACAGGGAAAACCGACGGACCGAAGAGACATGGCGTCTTAAGTACGCAATGCCACCCGGCGATTCGTTGATGCCCATCATGGTCGTGTCACTCCGCCCCGGGGCACTGTCGGCTTCATGAGCTGGCCTGCACGATCTCGAGCGGTGAGCTGGTCGTTGTGGCTGCTGCTGGGGGCCTGCGCGCCGGTGAAGAAGAGCGTGGTGCGCCCCCAGCCGTTCGACTTCGGAGGCGTGCGGGCCCACCAGCGCGCCTTCGCCGGGGAGGCCATCTGCGAGGCGGAGCCCCGGTTCCTGCTCGACGAGCTGTCTTCGGTCAACGGCCTGCTCAAGACCTTCTTGAAGGCCGTGCCCGAGGGGTCGGCCGCGGCGTGGGCGGAGGGCGCGGTCTCGTTGCTCGACGAAGGGGCGACGCGGCTGCCACCGCTGCTCCAGGTGCACGCTGAAGGCCTCGCCGCCTTGAAGGGTTGCGCGTTCGCGGCGACCGGCGCCTGGCCCGCGTTGATCGACCGGGGCCAGGCGCTCATCGACCAGACGCGCCGCCGGCTGGTGAGCGCACCTGAAGCGCTGCGGGTGCTGCAGGCCGCTCGCGCTCTGGAGGCCTGGCGAAAGGAACGCCTCACCCAGCAAGAAGCAGCGCGCCGGGCCTGCCCGCGCAAAGCGGCGCCCAGCCCGCGGGTCTACTTCGCCTGGCGGGAGGGCCCGCTGACCACCTGGCTCTTCTGCGACGGCGCGCAGGTCACCCGCGAAGGGCAACGGCCACCGCAGCTCGAGGCGGCGCCCGAAGAGTTCAACCGCGGGCGAAGACCGGCCGCAGGGGCTTACCTCGGCGCCACGGGTCGTTTCTCGGGAGCGGCGATCATGAGCGCGCCGGGCGAAGAGGCGCTCTCCGCGTGGTGAGCCTTCAGGGCTCGACCAGATCGCCGAGCAGGCGCAGCGCGCGAAAGTCTTTCACCAGAAAGCCGGCGGGCTGGGGCACCAGCACGCCCTGCCGTTTCCACGCGCTGATCTGCCTGCTGGCCGACTCGACCGTGGTGGCGGCCAGCGCGGCCAGATCTTCCCGGCGCAGCCGCACGGGCATCAAGGTGCCGCCGGGGAAGGGCGTGCCGAACCGTTCGGTCAACCCGAGCAGCACCCGCGCCAGCCGCTGGCTCACGTTGCCGGCCGAGAGCGCCTCGAGGCGCCGGGTCAACCGCAGCACCTCGTGCCCGAGGGTGGCAGCGAGCGCCAGACCCAGACCCGGCTGACGGCCCATCAGGTCGTGCAGCGCGGGCGCCGGCACCAACGCCACGCGGGCCTTGCGCAGACACCGCACGTCGAACTGGTACGCGGCGCCCAGCGAGAGCGCCACCTCGCCCACCAGCTGACCTTCGCCGGCCACGTCGACCATCAGGCGGCGCAGGCTGGCGCGTTCGATGGCCACCCGGCCGTGGAGCACCAGACCCAGCTGCGTCGCCTCGTCGCCTTCACGCCACAACACGCCGTGCGCCCGCAACGAGACCACCCGGGTGTGCCTGGCCAGCGCCGCGCGCTCTGCGGGTGTCAGGGTGCGAAAGAGGGGCGCCGCTTCGAAGTGAGCCAGCACTTCGGGGTCGGCGATTCGGGCTCGGGGCGCGCTCATGCCCGCGCCTCCCTGGCGTACCAATCGAGCAACACCCGGCCCAGGGCGCTGCGGGTGATCAGCTGAGGCTGCGCGCCCAGCGTGGTGGTGCGCACCCACAACGCGGGCGCGTCTTGCTCCACGCACGAGGCGATCACCTCGGCCAGCGTCGCGTCTTCGGCGACGGCGGGCAGCGGCCGCATGAGGTCTTCGGCCACCAACATGCGCTGGAGCTGCTCGTCGCCCAGGAACTCCCGCACGTGCTCGAGCAGCACCACCCCGGTCGTCTTGCCATCGCGGGCGCTCACCACCACGGCGCCGCTGGGCGACGCGCCCAGGCTGCTCACCAGCTCGTCGAGGGGCGTGCTGCCGGAGACCACCGGGCTCGAGGTGGCCAGATCGGTCGCCCTCAGCTCACTCAACCCTGAAAGCCCCACGGCCCGGGGCGACTGAACGGTGCCCGCAGCGCGGGCGTGCGCGCGCACGAGGTCGGTGAGGCTCAGCATGCCCACCAGCCGCGAGCCGGTGCTCTCGTCGAGCACCAGGAGCTGCCTTGCGCCCGCGTCGTTCATGCGCACCACCGCGCGGGACAGCGGCAGGTCAGCGAAGATGGTCTGGGCCTCGTGCATCAAGGCCGACATGAGCGCGGTCGGGGGGGCCTGACGCAGCGCGAACAACGAGACCGCACCCACGATGGCACCGCTGGCCTGGATGACGGGCACCAGCTCGAAGCTCCTGCCGGCCAACGCGGCGCGCGCCTGCTCCGCGGTGTCGTGGGCGTTGACCGAGACCACCTCGGAGGTCATCGCCTCGCGCACCGTGAGCTGCTCCAGCGCGTGCAACCGGGGCGTGGCGTGGGGCAGCACCACCCCGTCTTGCTCGAGCAGCGCTTCGTAGATCGGCACCGGGCGCAGCCGGCGCGCGAGCACGTAGGAGGTCATGTTCGCCAGCATCAGGGGCAGCACCAGGCCATAGCCGCCGGTCATCTCGAAGATGATCAACACCGAGGTGATGGGCGCGCGCACCACCCCCGCGAAGACGGCGCCCATGCCCACCAGCGCGAAGGCCCCGAGCTGACGCTCTTCGTGCTGGAACATCGCCACGTCGAGGTACCCGACCGCGCCGCCGAGCATCGCTCCGATGAAGAGTGAAGGCGCGAAGATGCCGCCTGCGCCCCCGCTGGAATACGAAAAGGCGGTGGCCACCATCTTCACCAGGCACAGCGCCAACAACGCCTTGAGGCCCAGCTGGCCGGCGAGTGCCTTGCCGAGCGTCTCGTAGCCGCCGCCCGTGACGCCGGTGGTGCCCAGAAACCGGAGCACCACGACCGCGAGCACGCCGGTGACCAGACCCCCCACCGCGGGCTGAGCCCAGACGGGCAGCCTGGTCGACTTGCGGAAGCCCAGCCTCAACTTGAGGAGCGAGTCGGTGAAGGCCACCGAGACCAGCCCTCCGGCCACGCCCAGCAGCGCGTAGGAGAACAGGGAAGACGGGTGATCGAGCCCGTACACCTGCTGCACGGCGATCACCGGGTGCACCCCGAGCACACCTCGTTCGATCACGGCGGCCAGCGCGGCGGCCACCACCACGCCCGAGAGCACGGCGTGATCGAGCGAGCCGACGATCTCTTCGATGGTGAAGGTCACCGCGGCGATGGGCGCGTTGAAGGCCGCGGCGATGCCGGCCGCCACGCCCACGGGCAACAGCCGCCGCATGTTCTTCGCCGGCAGCGAGGTCGCCCGGGCCAGCAGGCTGGTGGCGCCCGCGCAGATCTGCACCGTGGGCCCTTCGCGGCCCAACGACGCGCCCGAACCGATCTGCAGGATGGACAGCCAGAACTTGCCGAAGGCGTCGCGAAACCGAACCCGGCCGCCCTCGAGCGCGAACGCCTTCTTGACCTGCGGGATGCCCGAGCCCCGAGCGCCCGGCACCACGTAGGTGAGCAACACGCCAGCGAGCAGCCCACCCAGGGTGGGCGTCACGATGGTCCAGGCCATCCAACTGCCGCCCGGCGCAGTCAACGCGCGCTCGATGAGGAAGGACTCTGCCGCCTGGATGCCGAGGTGAAAGGCCACCGCGACGAAGCCGCACACCACACCCACGGCGATGGTCAGCGCGAACAGGTGCTGCGACTCGGCGGGCAGGTGTTTGCGCAGCAGGGCAGAGGCCCGCTCCCTTGCGCGAGACGCGTCGGCCCTGGCGCGTTGCCATACCACCCTGATCTGGTCGTTCATGGAGGCGCGCTCACTTCGCATCAACGAAGACAGGTAGCACGGCATCTGTTGGATATCCAACAAGTCTGAGGTAAGCCCCGATCATGCGACGCGCCGCCCGATTCCTCTTTGCGCTGTTGATGGGCCTGGCCGTGCTGGGCACCCTGGGAAACCTGGTGCTCGCGCGCACCACCCGGGCCTGGTTCGAGCACGATCTCACCTTGCGTTCCCAGCTGGCGGTGGCGTCGGCGAACAAGAGCCTCGCGGAGAGCTGGTCGGACTCCATCAAGCTGACCGAGGTACTCGACGACATGACGCGCGACGAGCGCATCATGGGCGCGGCGGCCTGTTCGCCTTCGCAACGACGGCTGGCCTCCACCAAGGGCTTCCCCGCGGAGTTCTCCTGTCAGTCGGTGCTCGGGCAGATGGCAGCGGAAGGCAGCAGCAGGAGTTACTGGTCGACCACGGTCGACCTGCCCGCGGGCCCGGTGCACGTGAGCGTCACCGCCACCTCCGACGCCCTGGGCACCGTGGTGCTGGTGCACGACTTGAGCTTCCTGGGCCGGCGCGAGACCACCACCCGCAACATCTTGCTGATCGGCTTCCTGGTGATCTCCCTGGGCATCTCGGCGGTGACGTTGCTCGGCGCGCGCTTCGCCTGGAAGGGGTGGACGCTGGCCCTGCGCCGCGCGCTCTCGGGCGAGAGCCAGGGCGAGTTTCAACCGCTGCTGCGCGACGTGCGGTCGTTGGTCGACCGCCTCGCCCGCGAGCGTGAAGGCGAGGCCCGCGGCGGCGCCTGGAGCGCGGCCCGGCTCAAGGCCACCTTGAGCCAGCACCTGCAGGGTGAACGCGTGGTGATCCTCGCCAACCGCGAACCCTACGTGCACGAGAAAGACGGCGCGGGTGGGGTGAAGGTGCTGCACCCGGCCAGCGGCCTGGTCACCGCGCTCGAGCCGGTGATGCGCGCGTGCTCCGGCGTGTGGGTCGCGCACGGCAGCGGCAGCGCGGATCGCCAGGTGGTCGACGCGAAAGACCGGGTCAAGGTGCCACCCGGTGAAGAGTCGTATTCGGTGCGCCGGGTCTGGCTCTCGCCGGAAGAAGAGCAGGGCTACTACTACGGGTTCTCCAACGAGGGCCTCTGGCCGCTGTGTCACCTCGCGCACAACCGCCCGGTGTTCCGCGCGGAAGACTGGAGTCACTACAAGGCGGTGAACCAGAAGTTCGCCGACGCGGTGTGTGAAGAGGTCGACTCCGACGACCCCATCGTGTTGGTGCAGGACTACCACTTCGCCTTGGCGCCCTCGATGATCCGGCAGCGGCTGCCCCGGGCCACCATCCTCTCGTTCTTCCACATTCCCTGGCCGAACTCGGAGCGTTTCGGAATTTGTCCGTGGCGCGAAGAGCTGATCGCCGGGATGCTGGGGTCGAGCATCCTCGGGTTTCACACGCAGCAGCACTGCAACAACTTCATCGACTCGGTCGATGCCTTCATGGAGAGCCGCATCGATCGTGAACGCAACGCCGTGGTGCAAGGCGGCCGCGCCACGCTGGTCAGGGCCTACCCCATCTCCATCGAGTGGCCGGTGCGTTGGCTGGCCGACGCGCCGAGCATCGCGGAGTGCCGCAGCTCGGTGCGCAAAGAGCTGGGGCTGGCGCCCGATGCCTTGCTGGGGGTGGGCATCGATCGCCTCGACTACACCAAGGGCATCGAAGAGCGCCTGCGCGCGGTCGACGAGCTGCTCACCCGCCACCCGGAGTTCCGCGGCAAGTTCACCTTCGTTCAGCTCGCGGCGCCCAGCCGCACGAAGATCGTGATGTACCAGGAGCTCAACGAGCGGGTCGAGAAGGTGGCCGCCGAGGTCAACGCGAAGTGGGCTTCGGGCGACTACCGGCCGGTGGTGTTGTTGCGTGCGCATCACGAGCCGCCCACGGTCTTCCGCTACTGCCGCGCGGCCGAACTTTGTTACGTGAGCAGCCTGCACGACGGCATGAACCTGGTGGCCAAGGAGTTCGTGGCCGCCCACGAAGACGAGCTGGGCGTGCTGATCCTCAGCCAGTTCACCGGCGCCGCGCGCGATCTGACCGAGGCGTTGATCGTCAACCCGTACGATCTGCATCAGGCCAGCGACGCCCTGGCGACCGCGCTGCGCATGCCCGAAGCCGAACAGCGCGAGCGCATGCAGTCGATGCGGCGGCTGGTCTCCGAGTTCAACGTGTACCGCTGGGCCGGGCGCATGCTGGTCGACGCCGCCGAGCTGCGCCGACGCGAGCGCATGACGGGCCGGTTCTCCCATTCATGAACTCCGCGCCTCTATGAAAAACGTGCTGCTTGCCAGACAGGCCGAGGTGCTCTCCCGCCTGACGCGCGCCCGCCCGCTGCTGGCCTTCGACTTCGACGGCACGCTGGCGCCCATCGTGCGCGGCCGGCAAGAGGCGGGCATGCGCCCCGAGACCTGCGCGCTCTTCTCGAGGGTGTGCCAGCTCTTTCCCACCGCGGTCATCTCCGGGCGTGCCCGGGCTGACGTGGCCACCCGGCTCGACCGGGCGAAGGTGAAGTACGTGGTGGGCAACCACGGCATCGAGGGCGGGGCGCGTGCGGCCACCGGCGCGGTCGAGCTCGACGAAGCGCGCGTGCGCCTCACCTCGTTGGTGGCGAAGACCCCCGGCCTCGAGCTGGAGGACAAGGGCCTCTCGTTGACCGTGCACTACCGGCGATCGCGCCACCCTGCCGCGGCCCAACGGGCCATCACGCGGGTGTTGGGCAAGCTGACCCGGCCGCTGCGGGCGATCGGCGGCAAGAGCGTGATCAACGTGGTGCCGCCCGGCGCACCCGACAAGGGCGACGCGATGCTCGAGCTGTGCGCGCGCTCGAAGGCCGAAGTGGCGCTCTACGTGGGCGACGACGTCACCGATGAAGACGTGTTCGACCTGCGCCAACCCGAGCGCATCATCTGCATCCGGGTGGGGCGTTCGCCCGCGTCGGCGGCCGACTACTTTCTGCCCAGCCAGAAAGAGATCGACGGCTTGTTGCAGCGGCTGATCAGCCTCAAGGAGGGCGCGCCGTGAAGGAGCAGCCCACCTTCCCCCTCGAAGGTCCGCTCGACTTCATGCAGCACCTCTGGGAGCTCAACCACGCCCTGGAGCGCATGTCGTCGCAGATGGACCGCACGCTGGGCGTCACCGCGCAGCAGCGGCTCTTCTTGCGTTGTATCGGCAAGTACCCCGGCATGAACGCCACGCAGCTCGCGTCGGTGCTCCACCTCGATCGCGGCACCGTCTCGGTGAGCCTGGGCCGGTTGATCAAGAAGGGCCTGGTGACCGGGCGGCGCCAGGCGGGGGATCAACGGCGTGTGGCGCTGAGCCTCACCGCCAAAGGCCGGGTGCTCGATCGCCCCACTGCCGGCACCGTCGAACATTCGGTGGCGCAGCTGATCTCCAAAGCGGGCCCGCCCGCGGTGAACAGGGCCAAGCGCGTGCTTCGATTGCTCTCTGAAGATCTCACCCGGAAGCTCGACCGGTAGCTGCCTGCGCGCGCGTCGGTTCCCCTCATTAACTCTAGGGAACGGAAGCGGGGGGAGGCGAAATGAGAATCGCGCAAGTAGCGCCGTTGTTCGAGAGTGTGCCGCCGAAGTTGTACGGCGGGACCGAGCGAGTCGTCTCGTATTTGACCGAAGAGCTCGTTCGGTTGGGGCACGACGTCACCTTGTTCGCCAGCGGTGATTCGCAGACGGCCGCACGGCTGATCGCGCCCTGCAAACGAGCCCTGCGGCTGGACACCGGCTGCAAGGATCAACTCGTTCACCAGCTGTTGGAGCTCGAGCAGGTCGCCGACCAGGCGAACCGCTTCGACGTCATTCACTACCACGTCGACTGCCTGCACCTGCCCATGGCGCGGCGGCTCAACGTTCCGCACGTCACCACCCTGCACGGCAGCCTCGAGGGGCCCGACCTGGTGCCCTTCTATCGGGAGTTCGACGAGGTTCCGTTGATCTCCATCTCGGACTCGCAGCGGGTTCCGCTGCCGTTCGTGAATTGGCAGAAGACGATTCACCACGGCCTGCCCGCCGGCCTGCATCACTTCAGGCCCCAGCCCGGCGCGTACCTCGCGTTCCTGGGGCGCATCTCGCCCGAGAAGCGGCCCGACCGGGCCATCGAGATCGCCCGCCGCGCCGGCCTGCCGCTGAGGATCGCCGCGAAGGTCGATTCGAAAGACGCTGAGTATTTCAAGCGGGTGATCGAGCCGCTGCTCGACGGCGCGTCGGTCGAGTTCATCGGAGAGATCGGCGGCGAGTCCAAGGACACGTTCCTCGGCGAGGCGTACGCGCTGCTCTTTCCCATCGACTGGTCTGAACCCTTCGGCCTGGTGATGATCGAAGCACTCGCGTGCGGCACGCCGGTCATCGCCTGGCGGCACGGGTCGGTGCCCGAGGTGATCGAAGCAGGCGTGACGGGCTTCGTGGTCGACTCGATCGACGCCGCGGTCGACGCGGTGAAACGCGTGCCCGAAATCGATCGCCGCAGGTGCCGCGCGTCGTTCGACCAGCGCTTCGTCTCTGGCCGAATGGCACGTGACTACCTCAAGGCCTACGAGCGGGTCAGACGCCAGCATCGGTACCTGAGCCGCAACGGCACGAGCACGGGTGTGGATGCAGTTCTGCAAGCCGAAGCCACCGAGTGAAAGGCGTGCGCCATGGAAGAGGTCATCCGCGTCCAGGATCATTATTACATCCTCGCCACCTCCTCCCGGGCTGACGGGCGAACCCGCGTCCTGAAAGACGAGGAGACCTTCGCCATCTTCGACGACTTCGGCGACGTGGTGCCGCTGGGGCTGGGCGAGCAGGGCATCTACCACGAGGGCACGCGCTACCTGTCGCGGCTCGAGCTGCGCGTCAACGGCAGGCGGCCCCTGCTGCTCAGCTCGACCGTGAGAGATCAGAACGACCTGCTGGTGGTCGACCTCACCAACCCCGACATCCGCGTGAGTGAAGACTCGGTCTTCCGCCGCGACATCCTGCACTTGTTCAGGTCGAAGTTTCTCTTCAGGGGCTCGTGCTTCGAGCGGCTGCGGCTGACCAATCACGGCCTCGACCCGGTGACGCTCAAGCTGAGCATGCGGTTCTCCGCCGACTTCGCCGACATCTTCGAGGTGCGCGGCACCGCCCGGCCCCGCCGCGGCAAGCTGCTCGACCCGGTGGCCCGGGAGGGTGTGCTGGTGCTCGGGTACGACGGGCTCGACGGCACGCACCGGCAGACCACCATCGAGTGTTTTCCCAAACCGCAGCACATCGACGGCACCGAGCTGACCTTCGAGCTGATGCTGGGGCCGCAGACCTCGGAGACGATCTACTGCACGGTGAGCTGTGAGCTGGGCGAGGTGCGAAGGCAGGGGCTCGCGTACGACCATGCGCTGGGCGCGGCCTCCAACATGCTGGCGGAGGGGCGTGCGCGCCGGCCCGAGATCACCACCGGCAATGAACGCTTCAATACGTGGCTCGCCCGCTCTTCATCGGACCTGAGCATGATGCTCACCCAGACCACGCACGGGCTCTACCCGTACGCGGGTGTGCCCTGGTTCAGCACCGTCTTCGGCCGCGACGGCATCATCACCGCGCTGCAGATGCTCTGGCTCGATCCCAGCGTGGCCCGCGGGGTGCTCGGTTTTCTGGCCGCCAACCAGGCGACCGAGACCAACGCGCTGCAAGACTCCGAGCCCGGCAAGATTCTCCACGAGACGAGGCGCGGAGAGATGGCCGCGCTGGGAGAGATTCCGTTCGGCCGCTACTACGGCAGCATCGACAGCACGCCGCTCTTCGTGTTGCTGGCGGGCGCCTATTACGAGCGCACCGGCGATCGGGCGCTCATCGAATCGATCTGGCCGCAGATCGTGCTCGCCTTGCGGTGGATCGATACCTACGGCGATCGCGATCAAGACGGCTTCGTCGAATACATGCGGCACACCCCCGAAGGCCTCGCGCAGCAGGGCTGGAAGGACTCCCACGACTCGGTGTTTCACGCGAGCGGCGAGATGGCCGAGCCGCCCATCGCCTTGTGCGAGGTGCAGGCCTACGTCTACCAGGCCAAACGCCGCGCCGCCGAGCTGGCTCACCTGCTGGGCCATGAAGAGCATGCCCGTA
Source organism: Archangium sp. (assembly GCA_030695565.1). Taxonomy (GTDB): domain Bacteria; phylum Myxococcota; class Myxococcia; order Myxococcales; family Myxococcaceae; genus Archangium_A. The sequence goes on along the minus strand of JAUYRZ010000034.1, from coordinate 46,189 downwards.
CGTTGAGAACCCAGGCCGAGAGTTTGCGCGTGCGTTTCGAAGAGAAGTTCTGGTCGGAGGAGCTGGGCACCTACGTCATCGCGCTCGACGGTCAGAAGCGGCCCTGCGAGGTGCGCTCTTCGAACGCGGGCCACTGCTTGTTCGGCAACATCGCCAGCCCCGAACACGCGTCGCGCACGGTGGCCACCCTGATGGGCGAAGACATGTTCTCGGGGTGGGGTGTGCGCACGTTGGGAACCAATCAGCGGCGCTACAACCCGATGAGCTACCACAACGGCTCCGTGTGGCCGCACGACAACGCGCTCATCGCGCGCGGCTTCGCGAACTATGGCTCCACGGATGCGGCGACGGCGTTGTTCAAGGGCCTGTTCGACCTGAGCCAGTTCGTCGACCTGACCCGCGTGCCCGAGCTGGTCTGTGGCTTCACGCGCCGGCCCGCAGAAGGGCCGACCCGCTACCCGGTGGCCTGTGCACCCCAGGCGTGGGCCGCGGCGGCGGTCTACATGCTCCTGCAGAGCTCGCTGGGCATGCTCATTCGCGCGCCGCAGCAGCAGCTGCTCTTCGAACGTTCGATGCTGCCCGACTTCTTGCCGTGGGTTCGCATCAGCAACCTGAAGGTGGGCGAGGCGAGCATCGACGTCTTGCTCGAGCGGCACGAACTCGACGTCGGCATCCGGGTGCTGCGGCGTTCGGGCGACGTGCAGATCATCGCCATCAAGTGAACTGAGCTACTTCTTCTTCTTCGGTGCGAGCAGGCCCAGCTCAGGCACGTCGCTCTTCAGGTAGCTCGAGAAGGGTGCGGTCATCTTGGTGGAGGCCGCCTGGGTGCCCTGCGTACCGGCGAGCGAGGTCTGCACCGGCACGAAGCCATTCGACGCCGCGCCGCCACCACCCCAGTAGCGGTAGCACTGGTTCTGATTGAACGGCCGCTTGACGATGTAGCGGCCCTGGAAGCGGTTCTCTTTCGCGGCACCGGTCTTCGGCATCTCGGGAATGCCGCCCGCGATGGGCGCTGCGGCCTTGAACACCAGGTCGTCGGTGAGGCTGTCTTTGCCGTAGCGAAGGTGAACGCGGGTCACCGTCGCCTCGCGCGCGAACTTCGCGATGTCTTCGTCGGTCTTGAGGCCGGGGATCGCGTCGGCGCCGAGGTACTTCGCCAGCGGATCATCGACCGGTTCGGGGGGCGGGCAGGGGTCGCACGTCACGCCGTAGATGCCGCCGCCCAGCATCACCTGCGGCGGGGGCAACGCGCCTTTCCACGCGAACTCCGTCACCGCCGCGCCTTCGTTCGCCTTGAAGGTGCGCTCGAGCAGCTCGGCGTAGAAGCCGCCGAACACCGGCATGGCAGCCTCGGTGAGCTGAACGTTGGTGGGCATCATCACGTTCTTGCGGTTGGCCAGCTCGTAGCGGGTCTTCGCGATGACGTGCACGATGAGGTCTTGCGTGCCGCCGCTGTTCACCAGGCCCAGGCGCACCGGCAGCTCGAACTTCTCGGAGTCGTAGAAGAAGCGCAGCGGCGAGAGCACCGCCTGGCCGTCGACGAAGGTGACCTTCTTGGCGTTGACGCGGGCCACGAAGAACTTCCAGTTGGTGTCCACGTACGGCTTGAGGAGCGGCGCCGCGTTGGCGGGCACCTTGTACTTGTTCTCCTTGAGCCAGATGTCGAGACCCAGCGCGTCTTTCGCGGAGAGGATCACGATCTCGTACTCAGCCACGTCGAACTTCGCCTCGACCTTCACGCCGAGATCGCGGGGCATGCCGCCCTCCATGTCCGCTGACGAGGGGGAGGGCACGGTCATGGGCGGCGGGGGCGGGCACTGACCGGGCTCGTAGTCTTCCACCAGGCGCGGTGAGGCGAGGGTGTCGATGCGCGTGAAGACCTCTTTGGGGAGCGTCTTGACGTTCTCCTTCTTCAAGATGACCGGCACTGGGATGACCAGGGCAAAGTCTTGAGTCGGGCCGCGGTAGTTGTTCTGCATCGAGAGCACGGTGCGGGTGCCATCGCGCATCAGCACCACCATGCTGGCGTCGTTGAAGAGGTCGGCTCCGGCGCTGGAGACGTAGAAACCACAGAAGGCGTGAGCAGCACCGGCGAACAGCAGCGCTGCGGCAGAGGCGAGGCGGAGCATCGAGTTCTCCTGATTAGAGGGGGAGGTCGTACGACAACTTGAGCACGCCGACTGGTTCCGCCGGCGGAACATCCTTCTTCTTCGACTTGCTCTTCGGGGGCTTCACATCGTCGCCTTCGAGCGAGAGCTGGCAGGTCGCATCACCGCACGGCAGCTGGGCAGGCATCACGTTGATGCGGGCCTCTTCGAGCGCCTGGCTGATCAACTTCACGTCGACGGTGGAGTCTTTGTCCATCGGGAGGGTGGGCAAGATGCGCCGCGCGATGGCCACCAGCTCGGCGCCCACCGTCTTCGTGGTGAGCCCCGGGCCCTTGAGCCCGATGGTGAAGGTGAGGTTGTTGCAGCCGGCCACGGTGACTTTGGCCTCGAAGCCACCGGGCAGCTTCATCACCTGGGTGATGAGCTTCGTGTCCCTCCTGGTGGAGACGAGCTTGAAGCCCCTGGGCAGCTTGCTGGCGAACTGCGGCTTGAAGACCTTCGGCTCGACCACGCACTGTTCATCTGCGGCGTGGGCCACGGGCGCCAGCAGGAGAACGAACCACACCGCGCGGAGCAGGTGCATGGGTTACTTCAACTCGCCGGTGAGCTTGCTGGTGATGACGCAGCCTTCCACGCCGAGCCCGTTGGGTGAGCGGGCTTTCAAGTCGGCCTCCACTTGATCACACGCGGGCTGCGAGTCGACCAGCGTCAGCACGTTCACGAGGTCGAGCGTCATCGCGCGCGTGGCGTCGGTGAGTGTCCACGTCTCGGTCTGCTGCAGCGAGCAGCCGGTCATGCCGATGGGCGCCTTGTTGGTCTGGTTGAAGTTGAGCTCGCGGCCGGTGACGTCGAAGACCACCCTGCTGTCGGACGGCGAGCAGGTGGAGCTGTCGAGGCGATCGCACTTCTGGGTCACCGCCTGCTTCCCGTCGGAAGACACCTTGTAGATGACGAAGGTGTTGTCGGTGATGGGGAGCGCGGTGAGGCCCTCGCGGAAATCCGGCGCGTCGCTGCAGGCGCCGAACTCGAGGGTGCTGGTCTTGATCTGCCAGAAGTACGTCGCGTCGGCTTGGGGGCCTGTGTATTGAGGGCAGCCGGCGAGGAGCAGGGCCAGGAGGGTGAGGTGGAGCCGCATGGGGCGCACCTTAGCCACAGCGGGGCTTAAGCTGCTGCCCCGATGCCCGACAGCCTCTCCGTCGTCGACCCCACGCTGCAACCCGAGCTCACGATTCGCCTCGGGGATTCGATGGTCAGCAGCGCCGCCGACACGCTCGCGCCCTCCAGCGTACCGATGCAGTCGCTTCCCATGCTCTCGGTCGACCTGCGTGATGCGCTGACGGATGAAGCGGGTCCCTCCTCGGGCGTGCGGCCTGATCTCGAGGTGCGCGGCGTCATCGGAGAAGGCGGCACGGGCCGCGTGCTGGCCGTGTGCGCCGTGTCGATGCTGCGGTGGACGGTGCTCATCTCGTTGCTCTTCGGCGTCACCGGCGCGCTCTGTGTGCTGTTTCCGGCGGTGAGCATGTGGCTGTTCTCGGGTACCACGGTGATCACCATGGCGCTGGCGACGGTGACTTCCTGGGTGGTGCAGCGTTCGCTCGTTGCAGGGCGGAGTGCGTGATGTTGACGACGGTGTTGCTGATGCAGCTGGCGGCCGGTGAGGTTCCTCTCGAAGTGCGCGAGCAGGCGCGGGTTCGCGGGGGCATTCACTTCGCGGTCACCGGCGCGGTCAGTGGCCATGCCGTTGGGTTCGGCCCCGGTCTTTCGGCCGAGCTGGGCGCGACCTTTGCGGATCGGTTCTCGGCGGTCGTTCGGGGAACGGTCGGCACGATCCGGGTCAGCACCGTGGCCACCATCGGCCTGGGTCTCGACTACGCGTTCAGCGATCGCTGGAGCCTGGGGATCCAGCCGTCGATTGGTTTGGTCGGTGGCCTCTTCTACGGGGCTGGCGATCTCCCGCTGTCGCTCGCGATCTTCGCTCCGGTGCGGTTGGTGTTCGCGCCGTTGACTCGCCCGGGTGATCAGGTCGTTCGGAGAGGGCTGGTGATCTTTCTCGAGGCAGGCCCCGGCTTCGGCTTGGTGATGGGGTCGGGGTTCCGCCGCCCCTCAGTCGGGCCCTCTCCGTTTTCGCTCGAGGCGGCGATCGGGGTCGGCTACGCCGTTTGGTGACGAAGTGGGGCCCTCACCCCGACCCTTGTATCTCGAAGGGAGACGGAGTCAGTCGTCGAGGCCGAGCGACTCGAGCTTGTTGTACAGCGTGCGTCGACTCACCCCGAGCAACCGCGCCGCGACCGAACGATTGCCGCCCGCCTTCTTGAGCGCCTCTTCCACCGCCTGTCGCTCTGCATCCTTCCTTCGCTCGGGCAGTGAGTCAGCCGACGAAACGGCCTCGGGCGAATCGCCACCCAGCCGCTCGAGTTCACGCTGCACCGTGGTTTCCTCGATCAGATCCCCTGGCGGCGCGAGCACCGTCAGCCGCTCGATGAAGTTCTGCAGCTGCCGCACATTGCCCTTCCACTGCTGAGCCGCCACCAAGACCATCGCGGCCGAGCTGAGCGCCGCCTTCGGGCGACCGTTCTGCGGGCCCAACACCGAGAGGAAGTGTTTCACCAGCGGCTCGAGATCGTCCGGCCGCGAGCGCAGCGGCGGCATGGAGATCGGCACCACGTTGAGCCGGTAATACAGGTCTTCGCGGAACGTGTTCGCCTTCACCATCTCGGGCAACGAACGATGCGTGGCCGCCACGATGCGCACGTCGGCCTTCAACGTCTCCGTGCCGCCGAGCCGCTCGAACTCCTTCTCCTGAATCAACCGGAGCAGCTTCACCTGCGAGGCCTGGCTCAGCTCACCCACCTCGTCGAGGAACAGCGTGCCGCCTTCAGCCAACTCCACACGCCCGGGCTTGCGATTGACCGCGCCCGTGAACGCGCCCTTCTCGTAACCGAAGAGCTCCGACTCGAAGAGGTTCTCCGGGAGCGCTCCGCAGTTGAGGCGCACGAAGGGTTTGGCTTTGCGCGAAGACAACGAGTGCAGCGCGCGCGCAGCGAGCTCCTTGCCGGTGCCCGTCTCTCCCAGAATCAACACGGTGGCCGTGCTGGGCGCCGCCTGGCGGATGAGCGCGCGCGCTTCTTCGAGGGGCGGCGAGGTGCCCACCATGCCGTCGGTGCTCTCGACCTTCGTGCGGCTCTGCCGCGGCGGCGCCGCGCGTTCGCCCGCGCTTCCAGAGAGCGCCTTCTTCACCACGAACAACACCTCTTCGCGGTTGAAGGGCTTGAGCATGAAGTCGGCGGCGCCATCGCGCATCGCTTCGACCGCCATCGGCACCGTGCCGTGCGCGGTGAGCAACACCACCGGCAGCTCGGGCCACTTCACGCGCACCAGCTTGAGCAGCTCGAGCCCCGACAACCCGGGCATGCGCACGTCGGAGATGACGGCGTCGTAGGCCTTCTTCTCCAACGTCGCGAGCGCCGCTTCAGCCGAGCCGACCCACGTGGCGCGGTGCCCATCTTGCGACAGCAACGCCGCGAGCACCTTGCCCACCGCTTCATCGTCATCCACCACCAGCACTGCAGCAGCGTCACTCATGCGTCGTCACCTGAGTCAGGGGAAGTGTCACAGAAACAGTCGTGCCCGCACCTTCGCGAGAAGTCAGTACGGCATCACCACCATGCGCGCGCGCGACCTGCCGCACGAACGCGAGGCCCAGGCCCGAGCCGGTCGCCTTGGTGGTGAAGAAGAGCTCGAAGGCCTGCTCTTTCGCGCGCGCATCGAAGCCGGCCCCGGTGTCTTGCACCGAGAGCACCACCCGCGGCTCGTCGTCTTCAGTGAGCGCGGTGGAGACGGTCAACGTGCCGCCGGTGGGCATCGCCTCCATGCCGTTCTTCACCAGGTTCTCCAGCGCGGAGGCGAGCAGGTCGGCGTCGCCCAGGAAACGAGGCGGCGGCGTGGCGAACTTGCGCTCGATGCTCACCGCGCTTTCGGCCGCGAACTGTTGCAGCGAGAGCACGTTGCTCACCAACATGTTCGCGTCGAGCGAGCTGAACTGCGGCTCGAGCTTGGAGAGCCGCTGATAGCGATCGATGACCGTGTTGAGGCGATCGAGCTGCGCGACCACCAGCCTGGCGAAGTCTTCGTTGGGCGCGTCGCCACTGCGGCGCAGCTCTTCGGTGAGGTACTCGGCTGCGCCTTTCGCGGCGGCCAGCGGGTTCTTCAGGTCGTGCGCCATCTGCGCGGAGAAGCGGCCCATGGTGGCGAACCGTTCGAGCCCCGCCCGCGCAGCGCTGCTGTTGCTCAGCAAGAGCCAGCCCACCACCGAGAGCACCAGTGACAAGGCGGTGAAGGCGATGATCAACGCGCCTTGTTGTCCGCTGAAGGCATTGAAGATGGCGAGGTAACTCACCGCGAAGAACAGCCCGAGCACCACGGCCTGACCGAGCGCCACCGAGGGCCGGGTCGCACCGGTGAAGAGGCCCAGGCCCAGGGTCAGCCGCGCGAGCATCAGGTTGAAGCTGAAGGCGCCCAGGGTGGCCATGCGCGGCACCGGCCAGCCGAGGTCTGCGAACAGGTCCGTCGTCAGCAGCAGCGGCACCACCACCACGGCAAGCAACAAGATGCGCGTGCGAAGCCGCTCGACGTCCGAGGCCGCCTGCCGAAGATGCTTCGCGACCAGGACGATGGCGTAGACGGCGACGGGCAGGCTGGTGGTCAACAACACGAGCGCGAAGGCGCCCACGCCACTGGCGAACTGCGTGCCCGGCACGATGAGCTCGACGAGCACCGCGGCCGACTGCGAGAGGAAGACCACGTACACGGCCAGCAGCGGGACACGCAGCTGGCGGCGGCGGCCCAGGAAGGTGATGACGAAGTGCAGCGCGAGTGGCGTGAACAGCGGTGCAGCGATCGCGCCCAGCAAGGCGTAGGTCTCGACCTGCGTCACCTCGGAGCCCACCGCGGCGGCGTTCCAGGTGAACTGGCTGGCGGCCAACAAGGCCAGAGGCCTTCGCAGCGGGCTGCGTTCACCCTTCGAGAGCGCCAGCGCGATGACCATCAGGCCCGAGGCTGCTGCCAACAGATGCACTGCAGCCCACGCCGTCATCGGTGTTCGCAGATATCAGACCCTGAGGTTCTGGATTGGCTCCGCTCGGGCTTAGGGGCAGATTCCGCGCATGGCCAACGTCATCGAGGAATCGAAGTCAGCTCGCGCCACCTGCCGCACCTGCCGGCAGAAGATCGACAAGGGCGTGCTGCGGTTCGGGGAAGAGACGCCCAATCAGTTCAATGAGGGCGAGGTCAGCTACTTCTGGCACCACCTCACCTGCGCGGCGACCAAGAAGCCGGCGCTGGTGAAGGAGGCGCTGGCCGCGTTCGCGGGCAACGTGCCGGATCGTGCGGCGCTCGAGGAATTGTTGAACAGCGCGAAGGCCAAGGCTCCCGCGGGCGAGCGGCCCTTCCCGTTCGCGGAGCGCGCGTCGACCGGCCGCAGCAAGTGCATGCAGTGTGAAGAGTTGATCGAGAAGGGCTCGCTGCGGGTGGCGGTGGAGCGCGAGGTGGACACCGGGAGCTTCGTTCGCAAGGGGCCGGGGTATCTGCACACGGCGTGTGCGGCTGAACACACGGGCGACACGGAGTTGTTGGCGAAGATCAAGAAGAACTGCCCTGAACTCACGGCGACTGACCTCGATGAGTTGGGTCAGGCGCTGAGCAGCTAGGCCCTCACCCCGAGCCTCTCCCGAAGGGAGAGGGAGTCCTATAAGCAGCACCCATGTCGCAAGCGTTGCTCGATGCCATCCGCGCGGAGGCCAAGCCGGCTCTCTGGGCCAACGGGGTGAAACTCGCCCGCGCCAACTCTGCCGCGCTCGACAAGCAGCAGGGCAAAGAGTTCGTCTTCCGGGTGAAGCCGGCCAATCGGCCCGTCGCGTTCACCGTCTACCTGACGCCCGACGACGCCTGGGAGTGCTCCTGCGACAGCGCGTTCAGCCCCTGCGAACACGTGGTCGCCGCGGTCATCACGCTCATGCAAGGCGGTACCGAGGTCGCCACCGCCGCCCAGACGTGGACGCGCCTGGTCTACCGCTTCACCAAGGTCGACCAGGGCCTGACCGTCACCCGTGAGCTGCTGCACTCCGACGGCAAGGTCGAGCCGCTGCCTGCTTCCTTGCAGTCGATGGTCGCCACCGGTCAGGCGCGCAACCTTCAGCTGGAGAATGGCGACCTGCTCGCAGATCGCATTCTCGATCGCCCGTGGCGTGGCGCGTTGCCGCCGGATCGCCTGCTGGGTCTGCTCGGCCTGCTCAACGTCTCGCGCAACATCCTGCTCGAGGGCCAGCCAGTCGCCTTCACCAACGAGGTGATGCTGCCGCGCGTGAAGGTAGAAGACGAAGGCAGCGACGTGGTGGTCACCATTCACGCCGATCCCCGCGTGTCCGAAGTGGTGAGCCCGGGTGTCGCCCGGTGCGGTGAAGTGGTGTGCGCGCTGGGGGAGACCGAGCTGACCGGCCCCTGGCTCCACCTGATTCCCAGCGTGCGGCGGTACCAGGCCACGCAGCTGGGTGAGCTGATGAGCCGGGTCCTCCCTGAGCTCGCGCAACGTTTCCCCGTCGACAATCACAGCCGGCGTTTGCCGCGCATCGATCGCACGCTCGAGCCGCGCATCGAGCTGCAGCTCGCGCAGATGGACACCGGGCTCTCCGTGTTGCCGGTGCTCGTGTACGGCAGCCCTCCGACCGCGCGCATCGACAACGGCAAGCTGACCTACCTCGGTGGTCCGATGCCCGTGCGCAATGAGAACAAGGAGTCGCGCGTCACGCTGCAGCTGCGCGAGTCGATGAGCCTCCTGCCCGGCCGGCGCACCACGCTCAACGGCCCTGAGCTCTCGAAGTTCGTCGATCAGCTCAAGAGCTGGCGCGGTGGACTCTCGGGCGACGCGCGGCGCGTGGTGGGTACCGGCTTGTCGCTCAGGCCGATGCTCGAGACGAGCTCCGCCCTCGATGCGTTCGGCGTTCCGCGCGCGAGCTTCGGGCTGCGCTTCGAAGTGGAGGGCGGCGCGAAAGACACCTTCGTCTCAGGCGAGGCGGTGCTGCGCGCGTGGAAGGAAGGGTTGGGCCTCGTGCCCATCGAGAGTGGTGGTTGGGCTCCGCTGCCTGCGGCCTGGCTCGATACGCACGGCGCGCGCGTGGCCGCGTTGCTCGAAGCGCGCTCCGAGAGCGGCACGGTGGCCAACCACGCGTTGCCGGCGTTGGCCGAGCTGTGTCAGCAGATGGAGACGCCGCCCCCCGCGGGGCTCGAGCGCCTGCGCCCGCTGGCAGAAGGTTTCGAGTCGCTGCCTTCCGCAGTCGTTCCCGATGGTCTGGAGACCACGTTGCGCCCGTACCAGCGCCACGGCGTGAACTGGCTGGGCTTCCTCAAGTCAGCCGGCCTGGGTGGCGTGCTCGCCGACGACATGGGTCTTGGCAAGACGCTGCAGACCATCTGCGCGCTCGAGAAGGGCTCGTTGGTGGTGTGCCCGACCAGCGTGCTCCCGAACTGGAAGGCCGAGCTCGCGCGTTTCCGCCCCTCGATGACCGTCAACGCGTACCACGGGCCCGGCCGCTCGCTGACCGACGCCGACGTCACGTTGACCACCTATGCGTTGCTCCGGCTCGATGCCGATGCGCTCGCTGCCAGGCAGTGGCGCGTGGTGGTGCTCGACGAAGCGCAGGCCATCAAGAACCCCGACAGCCAGGCCACGCGCGCCGCGTACCGGCTCAACGGCGGTCTCAAGCTCGCGGTCTCCGGAACGCCGATGGAGAACCGCCTCGAAGAGCTGTGGAGCCTGATGCACTTCACCAACCCCGGCCTGCTCGGCGGGCGCAGCGACTTCAACACCAGGTACGCAGAGAAGATCGAAGGCGGCTCGCAGGAAGCGACGCAGGCGCTGCGCAAGCGGCTGGCTCCGTTCATCCTGCGCAGGTTGAAGAAGGAGGTCGCGCCCGAGTTGCCTCCGCGCACCGAGGCGATCCGCTTCGTCACCCTCGAGGAGAAGGAACGCGCGGTCTACGACGCGGTGCATGCGGCGACGCGCGCTGACGTGGTGAGCCTGCTCCAGGGGGGCGGCAGCGTGCTCAAGGCGCTCGAGGCGTTGCTCCGGTTGCGGCAGGCCGCGTGTCACGTGGCGCTGGTGCCCGGTCAGCAGGCGAAGTCGAGCTCGAAGGTGGATGCGCTCGTCGAGTCTCTCGTCAACGCGTCGGCCGATGGGCATCGCTGCCTGGTGTTCAGCCAGTGGACCACGATGCTCGATCTCATCGAGCCTGCGCTGAAGGCGGCGGAGCTCACGTTCTCGCGCCTCGATGGTTCGACCTCGAATCGTGGAGAGATCGTCGAGCAGTTCCAATCGCCGACGGGGCCGACGGTGCTGCTCATGTCGCTCAAGGCCGGCGGTACCGGGCTCACGCTCACCGCGGCAGATCACGTGTTCCTGGTCGACCCGTGGTGGAACCCGCAGGTCGAAGCACAGGCCGCGGACCGCGTGCACCGCATCGGTCAGGACAAGCCGGTGTTCGTCTACCGCCTCGTCTCTCAAGGCACCGTGGAGGAGCGCATTCTTCAGCTGCAGGACAAGAAGAGAGCGCTCTTCGAAGCCGCGCTCGATGGTGGGGCGGGCGCCGCCGGAGGACTTACACGGGACGACCTGCTCGCCCTCTTCGACGCGTGATAGGTCCAGTCCCATGAAGTGGCTTGTGAGCGTAGGAACGGTGTTGGCGCTGCTCTTCAGTGGCTGCGCCACGATGATGATGCCGCCCGTCAGTCCGATGGTGGAGGTCGACGATGACTTCAAGGGCCGCGCGAAATGCCTCGTCGTCTTCCTGCCTGGCGTCGGAGACACCGCCACCGACTTCGAAGAGAAGGGTTTCGTCGACTCGATTCGAGACCGCGGGCTCTCCGTCGACCTGATCTCCGCCCAGGCGACGTACTCGTATTACGCCAAGGGCACGGTGGTGGAGCGGCTGGGCGAAGACGTGTTCCAACCCGCCAAGGCCAGGCGCTACCGCGAGACGTGGCTCATCGGTCTGTCGATGGGGGGCCTGGGCACGTTGATGTACTCACACGATCACCCCAAAGAGATCACCGGCGTGCTCGCGCTCGCTCCGTTTCTCGGCGTGCACCCGGTCGCCGCGAAGATCCGCGCAGAAGGTGGCCTCGCGAAATGGAAGGCGCCCGAGAAGGTCGAGGTCAAAGACGAAGACACCACCATCCTCGAGCTGTGGCGGTGGCTACAGGCGCTGACGGCGGGGAAAGAAAAGGGCCCCAAGCTGTATCTGGGCTGGGGCACGGAAGACGAGATCTTGAGCGAGTCGAACGAGGTGCTCGCGATGGCGCTCCCCATGAAACGGAAGTTCCCTGTTCCGGGCGGCCACAAGTGGACCGCCTGGAAGCAGGCGCTCGATCAATTCCTCGACGACTCCGATTTCCGAAAAGGCTGCGGGCGCTGAAATCAGCGCGCGTACCACGCGACGACCTTCGGGTGATTCTTCACCGCTTCGGTCAACGCGAGCAGCTTCGGGAACGGCTTGAAGGTTTCGACCGGGATGTGATCGATCTTCCCCGCGAGCAGGGTGGAGAGCGCCACGAAGATCTTCAGGTCGGCCACGCTGATCTGCGCGCCGCCGAGGAACGGGCCGGTGATCTGCTTTTCGACCTGCGCGCTCCACTCGGGGAAGAAGCCGGTCGCCAGCGCTTCACGGGCCTTCTGCTTCTCCACCGGATCCTTGATGCGGCCGGTGGGCCCCAACTTCGCGCGCAGCTCTTCGACCGCGCACATCACCGCTTCGTGACGCGCCGACTCCCAGGCGTCGGCAGGCAAGAGGCCGTGCTGGCCACCGATCATCCGGAGGATCGCGTTCGACTGCGAGAGCGGCGGGCGGCCTTCGCTGGTGAAGAGGGGCAACGCACCGAACGGCGCCGTCGCCTTCCGCGCTTCCCACTGCTCGCGAGAGAGACGTTCGTCCGTGAAAGAAACGCCGGCGATGAAGAGGGCGAGGCGGCACTCTTCACCGCGGCTCGTGGGAATGTCGAAGTAGGTCAGCGTGGGCTTGCTCATGAGCGCGCAAGGTAACCGGCTCTACCCATTGTGCTCGACTACTTCGGTCAGCCGTTGATGCCCGCCGCGGAAGAGTGACCAGCCGTCGCCCATCAGGATCGCCTCGATGCGCGGATGGAGTTGCAGCAGCCGGCGCAGCGAGACCACCGCGCGCGTCGTGTCGGGCACGCCTTGTTCGGGCCCCAGCAGCATCACCGTGTCGGCTCGGTGCGCACGCACGAGGTCTCCAGAGATGAAGGTGGTCTCTTCGAGCACCAGGGCCAACTCGCCAGGGGTCTTCGAGCCATCGAGCTCACGCACCAGCAGGCCCGGCACCACTTCTTCACCGTCGGTCAGATAGCGATCGCACGCGAGCTTCTCCCTCTCGGCGGACGGGCCCAGCAGCTGCGCGCCGGTGGCTTTTTGCAACTCGAGCGCTCCCCGAACGTGCGCTGAGTTGGTGATCACGATGAACGCCGCGCCACCCAGTTGCTGCAGGTGGGCGAGATCGTGCGGCGAGAGCGGCAACGGATCGATGACCACGTTGCCGCCTTCACGCACCCAGAGCACGCTGTTGAAGTCGACGTTGATCGGCTCGTGAAACTTCGACCAGCCGTAGAGGTCCTTGCGGTGCAGTCGCTTCATGGCTCCTACGATCGCACCGACCAGGGCGCCGGGCAGCAGGAACCTGTCCCCGACTCTCTGCCCTCAGGAGCGGGCACTGGGCTTTCCTCAGTGCACCAACTGCAGCCGCCGCTCAGCCCCGCGCGGCCGGCCCAACGCCCGCACCGCCAGACCCATCGCGCCCACCAGCAGCACCAGGTCGAGCTTCACGCCCAGCCGCATCACGCCGAAGCCCGCATAGAAGCTCGCAGCGAGCGCCAGCACGACGGCCCACCCCCGGCTCGCCGGCCCGTAGCCCAGCAGCGTGAAGCCCATCACCAGCGCCAACGTGGGGCAGGGTATGAGGCCCATCGGCGAGGCGATCAGAGAGGTCACCTGCGGCCAGCCGCGCAGAAACTCCGGGTACACCCACGCGAACGAGATCAGCACCACGCCCAGCACGCTGGTCCACTTCTGCCGCGGCACGTCGGCCCGGTTCGATCGCCAGCTGATCAACCCGAGCGCCGCGCTCAGCGCCAGAAACACCGTGCCGGTGAACCGATCTTCAATGCCCCACGCGAACGCGCTCACCGAGAGCAGCGGAGCGGTCAGCAACGCCCCCTCCAGCCGAGCTGACGCCCGCCACTCTTGCGAGGCCGCGATCAAGCCCGCTCCCACCAACAAGTGCCAGGCGACCGCGAAGATGAACCCGCGGTTGGTGATGCTGATCAGTCCCGCAAGGATTTCGTCTGGAGTCGGCATCGATACCTCTGCCTGCTCCCCTACGCATCGCTCATGCCACGATGGTCGCGCCCACCGCGTGGTGATCCGACAGCCCCCCGTGCTCCAACACGTGCGCCTCGTTCATCTGGGCGCCTCTGCACAGCAGGTGATCGATGTCGGCCCCGCCCGCCTCGGTGTCCTGAGGGCGCGTGGGTGGCGAGCCTTCGGGGAAGACGCTGATCATCGCGTCTTCGTCGGTGGCGCGGGAGATCGCCGCACGGTCGGCATTGAAGTCGCCCCCCAGGCAGACCAGGCCGGGCGCATCGCGCAGCACCTGCGAGAGCATCAGCAGCTGGGGAATCGCCCTGGGCCCCCAGCTCACGTGCGTGGAGATCACCACCGGACCCGAGGCCAGCTGCACCATCAAGAAGCCCTTGCCCGGATCGTTCTCGAAGGTGTGCGCCCGAACGAGCTTCGCGCCCGCCGGAGCGATCACCACCAGGAACTCCCGCGGGTCGCGCAACGACTGGCCGTTTCTCCTGGGCACGCGTGGATAGAGATGTTCGAGCACGCTGCGGCCCGGCAGCTGCGCGCGCAGGGCCGCCAGCAGATCGCCGCTCACCTCCTGCAACAACGCCACGTCGAAGTCCCCGGTCGTCATCGCGTTCACCAGCCAGAGCGCCACGGCGCGCACCCGCTGCGCCTCTTCGGGCCACCGTTCGATGGCCTTCTCGTTGTGCGTCTCGGCGTGCACGCGGTGCAGCACGTTCCAGGTGAGAATCTTCATCGCCCGCTCCTCATACGCCCCCGAGGAGCGCTGCGCTTTGGGGAGAGGCGCGCCAAGATTGGGTCTTGAGCTGACTCGTCGTACTGGAAAAATCCTCGGTGAAGGACAGGACCCCCAGGCCACCTCAGCTCCGAGCTCGACTGGTCGTAGACAGTCCTTGAATCTCAAAGCTGTTAATTCTACTTTTCCTGCGCTTCCTACGGTCGCCCTCACGCGAAGAAGCGACAAGGTTCCCATGTTCCGTCGTCCGACCACCTTGAGTGAGCCGCAGCGCTCCGAGCTGGAGACCGCGCTGCACGAGGACTTCAAGCGCCTGGCCCGGCTCTCCGCGGCCCGCCCGCTCACCACGCCGATCGACGCCACCGTGCTTCGCGACGGCCAGACCTTCAAAGCAACCTGCATCGAAGTCTCGAACGAGGGCGTGGGCCTGCTGGTGCCGCAGCAGGTCGCCGCGGCCGTGGGCGAGGTGCTTCAGCTGGGCGCGCTGCACCGGGGAGAAGAAGTGTTGATGGGCGAGGTGACCTGCACGGTGGAGCGCGTCAGCTCCGTCGAAGGCACCGAGCTCCTCTTCGTGGCCGCTCATTTTGTTCCCAGCGAGAACGCGCCTGCGTTGCCGCTGCGCATCACCAGCCCGCTTCGAGTGCGCGTGGTGCTGGAGGCCGCCTGCTCCGGGGGCACCCGCTTCACGGTGGCCACCGATCATTCGCCGGTCGAAGAGAAGTTCGAGTCGGCCCGCATCGAAGACCAGCAGCTCTACCTGCCTCGCCCTTCGCCGCGCGGCGCGCCGCAGTGGCAGCCGGGGCAGATCGTCACCGTGTCCTTCGAGGCCAATGGCCGCCAGCTGACCGGTCACGCGGCCGTGGTGATCGCCTCGGGCCACGCGGTGGTGTTGCACCTGCCTCGTGTGCTGGCCGCCCGGCCTCCCCGCACCGACCTGCGTGCGCTGGCGTTGCCGCCGGGTGCGTCGATCACTTTCGTCTCGCCGCTCAGTGGCCTGCTGCGGTGCCGCACCGTCCTTCAACTCAGCGCCACGGGGGCGAGCTTCAAGGTCGACCCCGCCGACGTCGTTCCTCCAGGGCTTCGGCTCGAGCGCGTGATGCTGGAGTTCGCAAGCGAGCGGCTGCACTTCTCCGCCATCACCACGTCGGTCGGCCACCTCGCGTTCACCTCGGTCTCCGCCGAGGAGCGCCAACGCCTGGTCGACCTGCTGCTGCACCATCGGGTGGAAGGTGCGGCCTGTGGTTCGTCGGTCGCGTTCCCCCGCATCTGGGAGCTCTTCCGGGAAGAAGGCGCGCTTTGGCGCGATCATTCAGGCCCCCCCTCGGCCACCCAGCAACTGCTGGGTGATGGCTCGCACGGGCTCTCCAAGACCGTGGTGGTGCAGCGTGAGGGTGAGCTGGCCGCGCACAGCTCGGGCCTGCGCATCTATTCACGCACCTGGCTCGCACAGCACCTGCTGGTGAAGTCGGGTTTTCACCGCGCGGGTACGCTCTCGCAGCAGGTGTTGTCGTTGAGCTTCGAGTACGGCGAGGCGCTGGCCGACGTGGAGTACGTGCGCGGGCTGTGGCGGGTGTCGAGTCGCGCCGAGCGCATCTACGACGGGGTCTCTTCGCGGCTGCTCAAGCCGGGCCTCGCGTACCGCGTTCGGTTCGAGCCGATGCGGCTGCCCACCGCTGCGTTCGTGCCCGCGCCCTTGCGGGTGCGCGCCGCGGGGCCCGATGACGAACGCGCGTTTCTCGCGTTCGCTTCTGCCTCGGAAGATCCCGTCAAGCTGCTCAGCGACGACCTGGTGCCCGGAGAGCTGCGGCTCGAGACGTTGTCGCGCCGCTTCGGCGCGCTGGGCCTCTCGCGCGGCCGCTCGCTGGTGGTGGTGCAAGACGATCGCGGCGCGCCCCTGGGCTGGGCGCTGCTCGAGACCATGTCACCGGGTCTCTTCTGGGCCGAGATGTACACCTCGTTCCGAATCTTCCTGCTCGACGCTTCGGGTGCGCTCGCCGCGCAGGCGCGCAGTTCGCTCGCTTCGTGGGCCACCCTGCAGGCAGCCCGGGCAGGCCGACGCGAGGTGGAGTGCCACGCTTCGAACGCCGACGTGGAAGACCTGCAGTCGCTGGGGTTCGTACGCCTGGGCCCGGTCTACGAGTTCGGCGCTCACCGCTCGGTGGTGCGCGACTTCATCACCCAGATGAACTCGGTGTTGGCGCGCGTGCGGCGGCGTGACAACGGAGACGTCAGGCCCATGAACGAACCCGACGGCCTGACCTCCTGATGCGCCTGCTGACCTCCCACGAAGTGGCTTCGCTCGTTCAGGTCAGCCCCTCGTCCGTCCTCAAGTGGATCGAGCAGGGCAAGCTGCGCGCGTTCCGCACGCCGGGGGGGCATCGCCGGGTGGCCTCCGACGAGCTGGTCGACTTCCTGCGTGCGCACCGCCTGCCGGTGCCCCGCGAGCTGGAGGGCGAGAAGGTGCGGCTGCTGGTCATCGATGACGAGCCCACCTACCTGCGCTCGCTCGGTGCGCTGCTGGCGAAGTCTGATTTTCCCATCGAGGTCTCGCTCGCCGAGAACGCCCTCGATGGTCTGCTCAAGGTCGGTTTGCTGCGCCCCGAGGTGGTGCTGCTCGACTCGTACATGCCGGGTATGGATGGCCTCGAGGTCTGCCGGCGGCTCAAAGAATCACCGCAGACCGCCAGCATCGCGGTGCTCGCCATGAGCGGCCGGCACAGCGCTGAGCTCGAGAAGAAGTTTCACGAAGCGGGCGCGGCGGCGTTCTTGCGCAAACCTTTTCAGCCGGCCGAGGTGTTGTCGAAGCTCGAAGTGTTGGGGCTGGTCAGGCCCAAGCCACGTAGCGGATGAACACGATGCAGTGATGCCTTGGGGGGCACAACAAGGAGCAGCGCATGGCCCCCCGACCTGTCTTGATCATTCATCCGCAACCTGAGGTTCGTTCACTCCTCAAGGCCATCCTGGGAGAGAGCGGCAACGAGTACCTCGAGGCGGCCTCGCGCAAAGAAGCCGCGCCTTTCCTTTCACAGGCACCTTCACTGGTGGTCTCGCATCACGGCGAGCTCAAGAAGCTGCTCGCAGAGCTCGACCGCAAGGCACCGAGTGCCACCCGGGTGGTGTTGGCCCCGACCGCAGATGCCGAGGCGCTGGAAGAGCTCGAGGCGATCGCCGCGGCCGGCTTCGATTTCCTCACGCTCGACGACGACGCCCCCTGGAAGCTCAAGGCCCTGGTGCGCAGGCGCGCCTCGCCGCGCCATCTGGCTTCGGTGCCCATCGACGCGACCATCGTCACGCGCGGCATCCCCCTCAAGGCGACCTGCATCGACGTGTCGAACGAAGGCGTTGGCCTGCTGGTGGCCGCGGGCCCTCACCTCGCGGCGTTGATGCCCGGTGAGCCCATCGTGTTGACCCGGCTGCGGCGGGGCCAGGTGGTGTTGATGGAAGAGGTCTCCTGCATCGTGCAGACGGTGCGCCGGGTGGAGGGCAACCCGGAGTGGGGGAACGAGCTGAAGGGGAGCGCCGAGTTGAAAGGGAGCGCGTTGCAGGTCGGCGCGGTCTTCGAGACCCATCGCCGCACGCCCGCGGCGCCCCAGCGCCTCACCAACGCGCTGCGCATCTGTGCCTTGCTCAAGTCGGCCAGCCGCTCGGGCAACGCCTTCACGGTGGGCACCGACGACGGCGCGTTCTCTCAGCTCTTCGCACGGGCAGGTCATGACGGCCGGGTGCTGCACCTGCTCGAGCCCGCCTCGACGCCGCGGGCGTACTGGGCGCCGGGGCAGGCGGTGCGTTTGTCGTTCGAGATCAACGGCCGGCAGCTCTCGGGGTACGCCGGCGTGTTGAGCGCGACCGACGAGAAGCTGGTGGTGGCCGTGCCGCAGGCGTTGCTGCAGGTGCATCGCCGCACCAGCCTGCGCGTGCCGGCGGGTACGGTCAGCGCGGCCATCACCGTGGTCTCGCCGCTCAGTGGCTTACGCGTCACCAGACCCGTGCTCGACTTGAGTTCGATCGGGGCCTGCTTCCGGGTCGACCCGGCCATCGACGTCTTTCCCCTCGGCCTGCGGCTGGATGACGTGCAGCTCCAGCTGGGGGAGCGCCGCATCCAGGTCTCGGCGGTGGTCGCCTCGATGGGGCGGGCCGGCACCGAAGACGATGGGGAGCGGCGTTGTGGCCTGCAGTTCACCTGCATCACCGACGCCGATCGCCAGGTGCTGCTCGACCTGCTGGTGCGCCACCTGGTGGTGGGCGCGGAGTGTGGCTCGACCACCCCGTTCGGAAAAATCTGGGACTTCTTCGCCGACGAAGGCGCGGTGTGGCGCGATCACTCCACGCCCAGCGAGCCGCTCGCTCCGGAGCGCACCCATGGCCTGATGGGCGCCGGTGCCCACGGTCTGGGGAAGACCTTCGTCATCCTGCAAGACGGTGAGCTGGCCGGTCACACCTCGGGGCTGCGCATCTACTCGCGCACCTGGCTCTCGCAGCACCTGATGGTGAAGTCGGGCTACCACCGCTCCGCCGCGCTCTCGCAGCAGCTGATGTGCCTGAGCTTCGACTACGGCGAGGCGCTGCCCGACGTGGACTACGTGCGAGGCCTGTGGCGCGCGTCGAACCGCTGGGCCGAGCGCATCTACGGCGCCTTGTCGGTGCGGGTGCTGCGCCCCGGGCTGGCCTACCGGGTGCGTTTCGAGCCGATGCGCTTGTCGCTCGAACGCCAGCCTGCGCCCGGGCCGTTGCGCGTGCGCGACGCAGGGCCCGACGACGAGAGCGCCTTCCTTGCCCACGCGGGCGCCTCGGAGGATCCGGTCAAGGTGCTCAGCGACGATCTGGTGCCCGGCGAGCTGCACCTGGAGAGCCTGTCGGGCAGGTTCGGCGCGCGGGGGCTCAGCCGCGGCCGCAGCCTGACGGTGGTGGAGGATCGACACGGCGCGCCCCTGGGCTGGGCGTTGCTGGAGACCATGTCGCCGGGTCTCTTCTGGGCCGAGATGTACAGCTCGTTCCGGCTGTACCTGATCGATCCGCACGGGCCGGGCGCGGCCGAGGCCCGCACCTCGTTGGCGGCGCACGCCGCGGCCGTCTACGCCCGCCAGGGGCGAAGAGAAGCAGAGTGCCACGCGTTCGCCACCGACGTGGCCGACCTCGAGGCGATGGGCTTCCACAGCATGGGCCCGGTGTTCGAGTTCGGCGCGCATCGTTCGGTGGTGCGCGAGATGACCAGCCAGATGATCTCTGTCTTTGCCCGTCTGCGCAGACATGAGAAGGAAGCGGTCGCCCACGTCGACGCGGGCGAGGCGGAGAGGCCCACGGCATGAGCTACCTGATGGAGTCGTCGCAAGAAGGCCGGCGCCTGCTCCAGCAGGAGACCGCCAACCCCAGCACCGTGCGGCTGCGCTCGGCCGGCCTGCAGCCCGGCATGCGCGTGGTCGACCTCGGCTGCGGCTCGGGCGCGGTGATGCCCTCGATGCTCGAGCTGGTCGGGCCCGATGGCTTCGTCACCGGCCTCGACGTGAGCCCCGAGCGCGTGGCGGAAGCGAACACGCTGGTGAAGGGCTCGAAGAACGCTCAGGCGCACGTCGGCGCGCTCCCGGCCACCGGGCTTCCCGACGCCCACTTCGACTTCAGCTGGAGCCAGTTCGTCTTCGAGTACCTGCGCGAGCCCGAAGCGTCACTGCGTGAGATGATTCGCATCACCCGGCCCGGGGGCACGGTGTCGGTCGCCGACATCGACGGCATCGGCCTCGCCTTCTGGCCCCGGCCGGCAGTGGTGGAAGAGGGCATCGAGCCCTTCATGCGCGCGCTCAGTTCGACGGGCTTCGACTTCTTCGTGGGCCGCAAGCTCTTCACCTGGTTCAAGCAGGCGGGTCTGCACGACGTGAGCGTGCACCTGTCGCCGCTCTACGTGGCCGCGGGCGCCGATGCGCGCCTGGTGGCCGACTACACCCAACGTTTCGAGGTGCTCGCGCCCATCGCCGTGAAGTCTTTCGGCGACGAGCAGCGGTACTGGGCGTTCGCCAAAGGCTACCTCGCGATGCTCTCCGACCCCGATGCGCTCAAGTACGCGGTGGTGTTGACGGTGACGGGGCGCAGGCCGGCATGACGGGAGAGGCCACCCGGCAGTGGGACAAGCCCGAGGTCGGCGCGCGCCTGCTCAAGACGTTTCTGCTGAGCTTCGAGAAGCGGTACGGGCGCGCGCGGCTCGAAGCGTTGTGGGCCGAGCGGCCCATGCCGCTCTCTCTCGAGTACCTGGCAGGGCCGAACAACTTCGTCTCACTCGATTTTCTCGAGCTGCTGCTCGACGAGTTGGTGCGGGGTTCGGGCGATCCCGACTTCATGATCTTCGCCGCGAGCAACATCGCCACGCCCGAAGCGCTGGGTTTTGCGTATTACATCTTGCGCAGCGTCGGCAGCCCGGGCCTCGCCTACCGCAAGTCGGTCGAGTTCTCCCCCACCTACAACCGCGCGGGGCGCTTCGCGATCGAACGCGAGTCGCCGTGGTCGATGACCCTCACGTACACGAGCGGCCGGCCCGAGCGGAACCGCAACTCGTGCATCGGCCGCATGGCCAACTACGCCGCGTTCCCCTCCATCTGGGATCTGCCGCCCGCCCAGGTGATCGAGCTGCAGTGCCAGGTGAACGGGGCCGATTGCTGCCGCTACGAGCTGACCTGGCAGAACCCGAAGCCAGGCACGTGGCGGCGCTGGGTGGGCGCCGCGCTGGGGGCGGCCCTCGCGCCGCTCGCCGCGCACTTCGGTCACTTCGGGCTGTTGGAGACGCTCGCCTCGTTCATCGCGCTGGGCTTCGGCTACGGCGGGTGGAGCGACGTGCGGCGGCTCTCAGCGCAGAAGGAATCGTTGCTGGAGCAGACCACCCACGCCATGCGCCAATCGATGGACGAGCTGCAGGAGCGCGCCGCCGAAGCGTTCCGCGTCAACGTGCAGCTCGATCAACGCGTCACCGAGCGCACCAGCGAGCTGTCGGCAGCCCTCGAGCGGCTGCGGCAGCTCGACGCGCTCAAGAGCGAGTTCTTCGCGAACGTCTCGCACGAGCTGCGCACGCCGCTCACCTTGATCCTCGCGCCACTCGACGATCGCCTCGGCCGCGACGTGCCCGCCGAAGAGCGCCGGCTCCTTGAAGGCCTGCGCCGCAATTCGTGGCGCCTGCTGCGGTTGATCGACGACCTGCTCGACCTCTCGCGCATCGACGCAGGCCAGCTGCGCCTCGACCACGCCTCGCTCGACATGGGCGCGATGGCCCGGCAGCTGGGCGTGCTCTTCGCGAGCGCGGCCGAAGCGCGGGGGCTGGAGCTGAAGGTGGAGGGCCTCGAGTCGACCAGCGATCTCTGGGGCGACTCGCACCGCCTCGACAGCGCGCTCTCGAACCTGCTGGGCAACGCCTTCAAGTTCACGCCTTCGGGCGGCAAGGTCACCCTGCGCGTCGAGGAGACGCCGGGCGAAGTGCGGGTCACCGTGCAGGACACCGGCCCGGGCATCGCGGCCGCCGATCTCACCCGCATCTTCGAGCGCTACTACCAGGCCGACGAAGCGTCGGGCCGCCGGGTGGGCGGCGTGGGCATCGGGCTCGCGCTCGCGCGCAACCTGGTCGAGCTACACGGCGGCCGGTTGGAGGTGACCAGCGAGGTGGGCCAGGGCGCCGCGTTCACCATCGTGTTGCCGCGCGGCAAGGGTCACATCAAGCCCGAGGCGCTGGAGCGCCGGCAGGTTCAGCTCGAAGGCTCCGAGGCAAGGCGTGCGTCCGACGCCGAGCTCGAGGTGATCGCGCCCGACCCGCGGGGCCCGCTGGGGTCCGCTCCGCAGGCGACGAGCGGGGCCATCGTCTTCGACGGAGGCCGGCGCGCGCGCGTGCTGGTGGTGGAGGACAACCCCGACGTGCGGGCGATGTTGGTCGATCTGCTCTCGGTGTCCTTCGACGTGTTGGTGGCCGCTGACGGTCTTGCGGGCCTGGAGAGCGTGAAGCGGCAGCGGCCCGAGCTCGTGCTCTCCGACGTGATGATGCCGGGCCTGAGCGGCACGCAGCTGTGCAAGGCCATCAAAGCCGACCCGGTCATCGCGGCCACGCCGGTCATCCTGCTCACCGCGCGGGGGGGCACCGACGCGGCCATCGAAGGGTTCGCCTCGGGCGCCGACGAGTTCGTGGAGAAACCGTTTCACCCGCGCGTGTTGGTGGCCCGGGTGCAGGCGCAGCTGCGGCTGCGTTCGCTCTCGTTGCAGGTCACCGCCTCGGCGCGCCTGGCCGCGGTGGGCACGCTGGCTGCGGGCGTCGGTCACGAGGTGCGCAACCCCGTCAACGCGGTGCTCAACGGGGTCCGCGCGCTGCAGGCTCGCCCGGGGCTGGACGAGTCAGACACGCAGCTGCTCGCGGTGATCGCCGAAGGAGCGCAGCGCATCGACGTGATCAGCGGCGCCTTGCTCACGCACGTGAGCCCGGGCGACGGCGGCGGCGTGCGACCGGTGGACCCGCGGGCGGGGCTCGACTCCACCGTGCGTTTGCTGCAGCACCGCCTGCTCGATGTGCAGGTGCACCGCGACTACGCCGACGTGCAGGTGGTGGCCTCGGCGGCCGAGCTGAACCAGGTGTTCGTGAACCTGATCGACAACGCCATCCGCGCGCCGGCGCGCAACGTGTGGCTCTCGATCAAAGAAGTGGGCGAGCGGGTGGAGATCTCGGTGGCCGATGACGGGCCCGGCGTGCCCGAAGAGATCGCCTCGCGGCTGTTCGATCCCTTCTTCACCACGCGGGCGCCCGGCGAGGGCACGGGCCTGGGGCTCTACCTTTCCCGACAGTCGTTGCTGAGGTGGGGCGGAGATCTGCGGTTCTCCCCCCGGCCCGGGGGTGGTACTTCCTTCACGGCCGCGCTTCCCAGGGGAACCCGTTGACCTCTCCTTCAGTTCTGTACGTCGACGACGAGGCCGCCAACCTGGTGGTCTTCACAGCTGGTCTCCGCGGCTCCGTGCCGGTGGTCACCGCACAGAGCGGCGCCGCTGCGCTCGAGCTGATGCGCAAGCAGGAGATCGCCGTGCTGGTGGCAGACCAACGCATGCCGGGCATGTCGGGTGTCGATCTGCTCGACGCGGTGCGCACCGAGTTCCCCGACACCGTGCGCATCTTGATGACCGCGTATTCGGATCTCGAAGCGGCCATCGACGCGATCAACCGCGGTCACATCGATCTCTACCTGCGCAAGCCGTGGGAGCCGGTCGAGCTGCGCCAGGTGCTGGTGGGCGCGGTGGAGCGCTACCGCGCCGTGCGTTGGGCCACCGAGCTCGAGCGCCGCATGCGCGAGACCGAGCGCATGTATTCGCTGGGGGTGATCGCCATGGGCGTGGCGCACGAACTCCGGGGGCCGCTCACCGCGCTCACCATGAACCTCGAGTTGATCAGCGAGCTGGTGGGCGACCTCACCGGCAAGAAGATTCTCGATGGAGCGCTGCGCGACTCGCGCACCTCGGTGCAGGCGCTGGCCGACATCATCAGCTCCGTCGAGCTCTCCACCCGTTCACGCACCGACGAAGACGTCGACTTCAAGGAGGTGGTGGAGTTCGCCGTTCGCTCTGCTTCCGGTGAAGTGCGGCACCGCGGTCAGCTCAAGCTCCTGGCCGGTGCCGTGCCGCCCATTCGCGGCTCGCGCACACGGTTGGGTCAGGTGGTGCTCAACCTGCTGGTCAACGCGATCGAAGCGTTCGATCCCGAGCAGCGGCAGCGCAACCTGTTGAGCGTCACCCTGAGCGCGCAGGGCAAAGAAGCGGTGCTGGTGGTGGAAGACAACGGCTCCGGCATTCCGGCCGAGGTGGTCAGCCGGGTGTTCGACCCGTTCTTCACCACCAAGGTCGACGGCGGTACGGGGCTGGGCCTGGCCATCTCGAAACAAATCGTCGAAGAGCTGGGCGGCAGCATCGCCGTCAGCAGCATCGTCGGTCAGGGCACCACCTTTCAGGTGCGCCTGCCTGTCGTTTGACGAAAGGAACTGCTTCTCCCTTCGGGAGAGAGGGTGGGGGTGAGGGCCTCGAGCCCTGACACGACTGTCTCTGACATCGATGGCAGACGTGGGGCTTCTCCGAGCGAAACGCGTTTGGCGTTCGGTTTGCACGAGGCCGCGACATGCGATCTGCCTCTCTTTGCTTTCTCCTTCTGCTGGCGGCCTGTGAATCGGGAACCACGCGCTCGGTACAGTTGACCTTGCCGGGTTCGGTCGCGACCTCGTTCAGCGCCACTTCGCCCGGGCTGGTGGTGAGCGATCTCGCCGGAGACGTCGGTGCGTACCTCGCGCTGTGCGGTCAGGCGCTCAAGTCACCCATCCATCTCTCGCGAGACATCGAGTTCAGCTGTCTGGGCGCGCTCAATGGCACCACCGAGACGGCGCGGGTCTGGGTGCAGCCGCTGCCCGCCGGTTGGGATGCGACCGCCGCGTGCGCGCGCAGTGCAAAGGATCGCGAGTTCTACGACGTGCAGTCGTTCGCGCCGGCAGATGCGGGGGTGGATGCGGGCGTGCTGGCGGCGGAGCCGGCAGCGACCTGGGCGCAGGGCAGCGATGAAGCGACCTGGCGGCGCGACATCTCACCGTGTGGCGGCGTGGTGAGCTTCGACGTGACGCTCGCGGTTCCGTGAGCGTTACTGATGCACGTCGCGGTTGGTGCTCTTGAGCTGAGCGCGCAGGCAGTCTTTCTCCGGCTTGTCGTCGCGCACGCGCACGAAGATGGGCTGGAACAGCTGGGAGTCATCGGTCGCGTAGAGGTAGCGCACTTCAGCGACCAGCCGTTTTCCCTCGCCGAGGGCCGCGTCGATGCGCGCGCGCGTCTCGTTGGTGGTACCCGAGAAGACCTTGCCCACGTCGAACGGCTTGCCGCCGTCGTAGACCTGCATGCGGTACGCGTTGCCCGCGTTCTCCACCAACACCACGTCGGCTGAGCTGACGAACTTGCACTTGAGCTGCGTGCCGCCCGACGAAGGCCGGCCACCGGTGTACGGCGCGGCTTTGCGCTTGAAGACGATGCCTTCGGCGCTCGCCCGCTGCAGCCGCTCGTAGAGGCTGCGCTTCTGGGGGGTGGTGAGCGCGCTCTCGAGCACCCGCACCGGTTCGCTCAAGCCAGGCTCCACTTCGTCGGAGAGCAGGGTGAAGCGTTCGAGGCACGACTGCCCGGTGAGCTCGCGCCCCGCGAACTGGAGCACGTCGAAGAGCCAGTACACGGGGCCCACCACTTCGCCATCGACCACGGTGCCGTGGGGAAGATGGGTGAGCCCCGCGAGGATCTGCGCAGACACGTGGGTCTTCTGACCCGCGCGGTTGGTGGGAAGCACCTCGCCGTCTTCGATGTGACAGAGCACGCGATTGCCATCGAGCTTCTGCTGCGCGAGCACCTGGTCATCGGCGAGCAGCCGCTCGACCTCGTGCACCTCGACGGGGTTGAGCAGCTGCGCGACCCGGCCGACCTTCTTGCGCACGCCGCCCGCCTTGCTGGCCGAGCCTTCACCGACCGGGGGCGCGACCTCGGCGGGCTTCACCGTGCCGCTCATCGCTTCGTAGCCCTTGGTGGTCTTCTCTTTGACGAGGCGATCCAGCGTGGTCTGCGCTTTCTCCAGCGAGACCTTCACCGCTTTCTTGCCCTGGCTCAGCGTGCTGCCGCGCCGGCCCCACTGCACCACCACGTCGTAGACGTTGGCGCCCGCGGGCACGATGCGCGCGTAGTAGACCTTGTCGGAGTTGCCCTCCTGGAAGAACAGCTTCACCTCTTTCGGAAGCACGTCGATCCTATCTCCCTCTCCCCGTGGGGGAGCGGGCTGTCAGAAGTGGCCCGCCACCGTGTACCGAGCGGCCGCCGCCGCCGCCGAACACGTCCGCTCGACGCGAAGTGAAATCGTCGTCCCACCCGAATACGAGCCTGACCCTTGCGACACCGAACACGTACCCGCCGCGTTCGTCATGCAAGACCACGTGCCGTTGTCGGTCACCACGGTGAGCCTGAAGCAGGCGAGGTTCGCCGCGCCCGTCACGGTCAACGCCACGTCCACATCGTTCACGCAGAACGTGCCGCCGCTCGCACTGACCGCGAGAAAATCAGGAGCCGCACCCTCCATCACGCTGAACGCCGGTACGACGGGATTCTCGTGCACGCGCGTATCACTCGGCATCACGCCCATCGCGTTGATGGTCGAGCCGTCATTGCAGGGCAGGGTGCCCAGACTGGTCGCGCCGGTCACCACATGATTCCCCGTGGGCGCGTCGGCCACTTCGCAGCCTGAACCCGCGTCGCGATCGACGTCGTAGTTCTGGCCCTTGCAGCTGAAGGTGCAGCCGCCATCAGTGCAGGTGACGTTCGCGGTGGTGCTGCCGGCACCGGGACACGCGGTGTTGCAGTCACCACAATGCGTCGGCAGCCGAGTCGCACCCGGGCACAGCGGCTCGGTGCAACCGGGACGTTCGGCCTGCTCGCACGTCGCGCGGCATGCGGCCAGCTGCGCGTCACAGGTGGTGAAGCGCCCGTTCACGCAGGTGCGAGCGCCGCTGCACGTGCCGGCATCGTTGGTGGTGGAGCACGCCTGCGGCTGCGGAAAGCGATCGCAGAATCCGCCCTCCGACGTCGAACACTTTCCCGCCGGCGGCGTGCAGAACGAGCGCATCGCGTTGTTGAAGCGCGTCTCGGTGCAGAGATAGTCGGGTGGGCACGCGGCCGTTCCCGCGAGTGAACAGTCGACGCGGCAGGTCATGGTCGAGTCGCCGGGAGCGAGCACGCAGGCTTCCGACAAGCCGCCGCAGTTCACGTCGAAGTCGCAGGGGAGACAGTGTGCCGGGCTCCTGGGTACGCACACGCCGCTGCCGTTGAGATCGGGAACGCAGGTGAACCCGGGCAGATCAGCGCACTGGGTTTGATCGAAACAGAGCCGTCCGCAGACCGAGCCTGCGTCGCGGAGCCAGGCCACGCAGGTGTTGGAGGCGCAGTCGCTCGGCGAGGTGCACGCGGTGCCTGCGTCGCCGGTGCCCGGTCCTGCGTCGAGGCCGGCGTCTTCGGCTTCGGCGCCACCACCACCGCTCCCTCCGGTTGCTGCGCCACCACCGGTTGCGACTCCGCCACCTGTAGATCCGGCCTCCATCGTCGCGGGCTGCGGCGAACAGGCTGCCAGCGTGAGGAGCAGGGTGATGACTGCGATTGAGTTTGTTCGGCCCTCTCCTGGAGGGAGAGGGGATCCTGGTTCGAGCTTCATCGGAGCGCCGAGAGCAGCCAGGGCGTCCGCCCTGATGGAACCTCGAGCGTGCCCTTCGCGCCGACCCACCTCACTTCGCCTTGCACGCGCGCAGAGACCCCCGCAGCACTCCGCTCGAGCTTCACGTCGACGCGGCCTGCCGCCGCCACGAAGACCGCGCTCTCCGCTTCAGTGACCAACGGCTTGTTCGTCACGGCCCTGAACGTGGGTGCCACGATGCGGCCGTACGAATCGTTCTCCGCCAGCTGCTCCGGGGCCGTGGCCGGGGCGAGGAAGAGCCCCGCCGTGGGCGCGGTGATGACCGAACGTTCACTGCGCACGGCGGCGGCCACCTTCTTCGAGGTGAGCTCTTCCAGCGTCGCCGTCCACTCAGCGCGCAGGTCAGGCTGCATCATCGCCTCGAGCGTGGCCTTCGCGGCGTCGAGGACAGTTTGCTTCTCGACCCGCTTCGCTTCGATCGCCGGCAGCGCCTTCTTCGTCGCCTTCTTCTTCTTCTTGGTGAGCGAAGCGACCGCCGCAGTTGCCTTCTTCACGTTCGACTTCGCCTTGAGCAGCTCCTTCGCGGTCGCCGGAGGGCGACTGGCGGCGAGCTTCGTCTCGAGCTCCTTGATGCGTGCCTCGAGACCTTCGGGCGTCTCCTCGGGCGCGAGGGTCAAGCGGGCCAACACCGCCCCCTTTTCCACGCGCGTGCCCGCGGCGACGATGGGCGGACCGACCGGCCCCGCGAACGGCGCCCTGGGGATCGCCAGCTCGTCGACCTGCAGCTCACAGGGAAACTGCGCGAGGCCCTCCACGGGCCGCAGCAGCACGATCAACACCACACCCACCACCGCGGCGCCGATGAAGAGCGGGCGACGACTCCGCGCGGGCGCAGGGGGAAGCACCGGCTCGATGGACGGCGGGGCAGGCACGGGTGCAGGCCGATGGTCGAGCGCGACAGGCATCGGCGCCGGGCTGTCGGCGAGCACCGAATCGACCTCTTGCGGAATCGGTGGCAGCTCAGCGGTGGAGGGCGGCGCCGAGTGGAAGCCGAAGCTCGCGAACGGATCAGGTGCCGCCGCAGGCTGAACGGCGCTCTCGGCGGAAGGCACCGGCGTGTGCAGCGTGTCGAAAGGAACGCTCAACTCCTTCGCGCCCATCGCCTCGTCGTAGATCCGCTGGCGCAACGCGGCCGCTTCTTCATTGGCGGGATCAGCCTCGATCATCGCGTCGACGTAGCCGCGTGCTTCGTCGTACTTGCCCGCGCGCATCAGCCGCAACGCGCTCTGGTACAGCTCGCGAACGCCGACGCTCCACTGCTTGCGTTTGGGCCAGGTCGACTCGCCGCCGGTCACCGAGGCATCGATGAACTGATACGCCTTGAGCTGCTGCAGAAACGTCTTCAGCGTCGGCAGCGTCACCGGAATGCCCAGCCGGTTCGCAGCGTCGAGCACCTCCTGCGCAGAACGTTTGCCGTCGAGCATGCGCGCGATCGACACCTCGAAGTCGTAGAGCGTGAAGCTGCGCTCCGTGACCGGATCTTTCACCTCGAGCGTGCCTTTGCTCTGCGCCGACTTGGCGATGATCAGATCGCCGCGCAGCATCGGCACGATGTCGCCGGGCTCTTCGACGCCAGGCCCCGCGGGCACGAAGTCAGGCACCACCGGCGCCGTGGGGCCGAGCACCTGCGCACGCGCGAGGCGTACGAAGAATTGCTCCACCTGCCACGGCTCGATGTCGATGCCTTCCACGAAGAGCCGCGCCGAGAGCGTGGTCGCGGTCTGCGCGCCGTCCCACAAGGCGAGCACCTGCGACTCCATCTCACTGATGGGCAACTTCTGGCCGGAGACGCGGTCGATCAACTGCGGGCCCATGGGCCCCGGCTCCAACTCGACGGAAGACTTGAGGCCTGGCAACGACACGCGGCGATGAGACGTCAATCTCGCGACCGATGCACGCGTGATCATCCACCTGAGGGAGGTCGAGGTGCGCGCTTCTGATACCTCGGCCCTTGCCAACGGACGGTAGAGTGCGCGCATGTTGAGTCGCTTCGTGCTCCAAGGCCCCTCCTCCGGACCCAAGGGCGAAATGAAGCCGGGAATCCTCTTCAAAGGAGACTGGTTTCTGGAGCTCACGCCCGGTTGAAGCCACGTCTTTCCGTTGGCTTGGGGATGATTGATCGCTTCTGGCCGCTGCCGGACACCTTCTCTGCGTGATGACGCCGACCCCGCGTGCGCAGGTACCTGGTGATCTCGTGGATCGCGCGACGCGCGGTGACACGGCGGCCATCGGGCAGCTGCTCAAGCAGCTCGCACCCGGAGTGATTCGCGCGGCCCGTTCGCTGATGGGCACCACGCACGCCGACGTGGATGACGTGGTGCAGCAGTCGTTGATTGGTCTGGTCCAGGCGCTGCCCGCATTTCGGGGCGAGTGTTCTCCGTCTCACTTTGCTTCGCGCATCGTCACCCGCACCGCGCTCGCTGCGCGCCGGCGCACGGCCATTCGCGGTGAACGCCAGGACGATGCCATCGAACCCGATGCGTTCGGCGTGGCGCCTTCGCAGGATGAAGCCATCGAAGCGGAGCGCCGCCGTCACGCGGTGCGTTCGTTGATGGAGACGCTGCCCGAAGAGCAGGCCGAGACGCTCGCGCTCCGCGTGGTGCTCGGTTTCTCGCTCGAAGAAGTCGCCGAGACGACTGGCGTGCCGCTCAACACCGTTCGCAGCCGGGTTCGCCTGGCCAAGGCCTCGCTCAAGAAGCGCATCGAGGCCGACCCCCGCTTGCACGCCGCCCTGGAGGTGGAGTGATGGAAACCCTCGATCTTCACCCGGAAGAACTGTTCGACAAGGTCACCAAAGGCCTCGCGTCTGACGATGAGCGCGCGCGGGCCGAGGCCCATCTCGCGTCGTGCATGACCTGCCGCTTCGAGCGTCAGGTGCGCATCGACTTCGATGCGGTCGGTGGTTCGGCTGCCGATCTCGATGAGCTCGTCGCGCGCGCGTTGTCGGGTGCGAAGGCGGTGCCCGAAGCGCCGCGCCGTCGCCGCGTCGGTCCTTTGCTGATCGCCGCCAGCGTCGCGCTGATGGCCTTTGGTTCGTTCGCCGCGGTCGCGCAGTACACAGGTGTGTTGCCGCGCCTGTTCGCGGTCGAGCCCGAAGTGGTGGTCCCGCCCGCACCTCGTCAGGCGCCGCCTCCGCGCCAGGAAGTGCGCGAAGTCATTCCGCAGGAGACGCCGCCGCCTCCGCTCGTTCCCGCTGAAGAACCGGTGAAGGCCGTGAAGCGCGCTGCGCCGGTTCGTGAAGAACCAAAGGCGGAAGTGAAGCCGAATATTCCGCCCGCGCCCGTCGAGCCCGATGCGCTGGCGATCTTCGCTCGTGCCACCCAGGCACGCGTGACCGGTGAGACCGCCGAAGCCATTCGTGATTTCCGCGCGGTGGTGAGCCGCTTCCCGGCTTCTCCTGAAGCAGCGCTCTCGCACGCGGCGCTCGGGCGTTTGTTGCTCGACCGAGGTGACGCCGCGTCGGCGCTCGAGTCATTCGATGCGTACCTGAGCTCGAACAATCAGATGCTGCGCGAAGACGTGCAGGGTTCGCGGGCGATGGCGCTCCAGGCACTGGGCCGCGCTGAGGAAGAACGCAGCGCGTGGGAGGCGG
This sequence comes from Archangium sp., assembly GCA_030695565.1. Lineage (GTDB taxonomy): Bacteria > Myxococcota > Myxococcia > Myxococcales > Myxococcaceae > Archangium_A. Next base: position 15,076 of record JAUYRZ010000034.1, on the reverse strand, counting down.
TGCTTCATGACTATCCTTCCGGCGTATTCGCTCCTCGCGCTCGCACCCGTCTGGATTCGCTCACGCCCTGATCGTGCGTGCGCTGCCGCTCGTGATGGCGCTGGTCTCCGTCCATGCTGTGGCCGCTGAACCGGTTCGCTCGAGCAACGTGGTGTTGCTGGAGGCCGTCGGAAAGCCGGTCGACGTCGACGCGCTGCGCACGTCGCTGGAGGACTGGCTCAGGTCGATGCAGCTCGAGCTTCACCTCGTCGGCGTGCTGCCTCCGCCCGAGGTGGGTGGAGCCTTCGCGCGTGTACGCGTGGTGTGGACCGACGAGACCTGCGTGGTGGAGATCTTCGGCCCGACCGGTTTGCTGCGGCGGCGCAAGGCGTTGCCTCGGGGTGGGCCTGCGTTGTTGGTCTCGGAGGCTGCCGCGCTCGTCGCCCAGGCCGGGGTGCAGGAGCTCTCGGTCGAAGAGAGTCGCCGCGCGCCTCCACCTGCGCCGGTCACCGTGGCGCCGGTTGCCGAGGTGCGAGACGTACCCGCTGAAGCCCCCGCGGCCTTCGGGCTCGGGCTGGCTGCCTTCCTTCAAGGGCGTGGGTACGGCGCCGTCGCGCCCGTCGTCTTCGGAGGCGGCGCAGAAGTGACGGCCACGTTCGGCGAAGGGCCGTGGCATCCACAGCTCTCGTTCTCCGTCGCGTACCAGGGCCCGGTGACCGACGAGGCGACGTTGGTCTCGTTGCAGGTGCAGCTGCAGACGATCTCCTTCCGCGTGTTGCCCTCGTTGCGCCGGAAGGTGGGCCCCTTCGAGGTGGACTTCGCGCTCGGTGGTGGCCTCGATGCGTTGATCGCCCACGGCACGTCTCAAACAGTATCGAGCCCGAGCTTGCGAGCAGATGGTGTCGACCTCGCTCCCTTCTTCACCGCCGGCCTCGGCATGCGGTTGCACCTGACCCAGGCGAGCGCGGTCTTCCTTCGCGCCGTGGTGGACCTCGACCCCGCGCGCCGGCGCTACACCGTGTCGATCGCGGATCAATCGGAGCACCTGCTCGTTCCCTGGCAAGCACGGCCCGCGCTCCAGCTCGGGTTCTCGTTCGACCTTCTTTCCCGGACGGGGCCTTCGCCATGAGGCACTTGAACTTCGTGCTGCCGCTGGTCCTGGCCGGTTGCGGTGCGGTGAGTATTCCCATCGTGACGGTTTCTGATTCTGACGGCGGCTTTCGACCACCCATGGGCAGGCCGTGCCTCGACAACCTGGAGTGCGGGGGCGGAGAGCTCTGCGACAAGCTCTCCTGCGATGACGAGTTCGGCCGCTGCGTGCGACGGCCTGCCTTCTGCGACGGTGATGCGCGGCCCGAGTGCGGCTGCGACGGCGTCACGTATTGGAACGACTGCCTGCGCCGGGCAGCGGGTGTGGCCTCACGTTCGGCACGCGGCGAGTGCGTGAACCCGCGCGCGTGCGACGACACCACCAACCCGTGCCCCGAGGGCGCGAGCTGCGCCCGTCTGGTCTTCCCGAATGAGTGCAGCCGGCCCGCTTCGGGCGCCTGCTACGTGCTGCCCGACGTGTGCGCAGGCGACACGCGCGATCACTTCTTCTCGTGCACTGACGTCGGGCAATCGCAGTGCCTCGACGGGTGTGCGGCGATTCGCAGCGGCCAGAAGTCAGTGCGTTTCCCCGGCGCGTGCCCGTGATCGCTTTTTTTCCGTGCTGAACACCAGCAGCGTCGAGAGGGGACGGCCTCTCCCCAACAGGAGCTGCAAGCATGAGAATCAATCGACTGGTGATGGTGTTGTCGTTCAGCACGTTCGCGGCGTGTGACGTGGAGCTGCTCACGAGCGTGGAGGACACGACGCAAGCGCTGGAGTCGGCCCAGACCGATTTCTGCACCTTCCGCGCGGAGGCCGATGCGTGCCGTCAGGCGTTCGAGGCCTGTGCAGCTGTTGCTGGCGCGGACCTCGAGGCCTGTCGCACCGCGCTGCATGCGTGTTTGCCACCGCCGCCCGAGCGTCGTGACGGTGGTCGTGGTGGTTGTGAAGGTGGAGACGGCGGCGTGCGTCGCCCGCCTCCTGATGGTGACGAGCGTCGACCCGGTGGTCGTCACCACGGTGGCCGGGGCCCCCATCCTGAACCCGCTGCAGTCGCTGTCTGCCGTGATGCGCTCAACGCCTGCCAGGCCGCGAATCCGGAAGACACCACCTGCGTGGCGACCGAACGAACGTGCGTGCGCGACGCGTTCCGAGCTGCATTCGATGCGGCCTGCGCTGCTGCGGCGACCACCTGCGAGAGCCTGCCTTCAGACGCGTGTGCACGGCTGACCGCGCGTTGCGCCGAAGGCATCGACGGTCGAGTCGAAGCAGACGGTGGCATCTGCACCGCGGCCGCCGAAGTCATCCCCTGAGCCTGAGGGGGCCGCTCAGCGCTCGAAGACACTCCACGAGAACCCCGCTGACAAACCCACCAGCGTCGACAAGTTGGTGGCCTGGCCCGGAACGAAGGTGCCGTGCAGGGTGACGTGAATCACGCCCTTCTCACCTGGCCCCACGCGGATGCGGACCCCCGCTTCGAGACCCAGCCCCAGGAACGCATCGCTGGCTCCGCGCGCCCACGGAGGCAGGTACTGCACGATGCGCAGCCGCCCACCCACGAAGAACGCACGATCGAGCACGTGGTACGCGCCGCCGAGGCTGTACGACTGAAGCTGCACCGAAGGCTCCCACGTCGCGTCGACATCGAACCGCGGCCGGCCTTCTTTGAAGAACGTTCCGGTCGAGCTCACGCCCAGCACATACGGAAAGCCCACCTGGCCACCGACGTGCAGCCTGAAGTCCGGCTCGGCCGCGAACGCGCTCGACGCCATGAGCACCATCATCGACAGCGCCGCCCTCACGGCGTCACCTGCGAGTCGAAGAACCGCACCACGCGCGAGAGCACCCGGCTTCTCACCTCGTCGCGTTCCTGCAGCAGCTCATGCTTCGCGTTCTCGATGCGGCTGAAGGTGCAGCGCGGCGCATCGACGCAGTACCGCTCCTGACCTGGGCGGTTGACGAACGTGTCGTCGGCCGCCTGGAAGAGCACCGTCGGCGTCGACGAGAATCGGCCCGATTGCTGCGCGCGGCTCGAGCCCACCAGCGCCTGGCACAACCACCTCCACGTGAGCCCGCCCGCACGAATCTGCTCGTCATCGCGGAGCTGCTGCACCTTCCACGTCCACCGCGCCTCGCTGCTGGTGACGCTGTTCTTGGCGAAGTCCTGCTCCTCTTTGTACGGCCCGCCGCCGATCGCGAAACCACTGCCATCGGTCGAATCGCAGATGCCGCTGGCCAATGACGCCGCCACCGGCGGAGGAAATGCGCCCAGGTTGATGTCGAGCATCGGCGCGCTGAGCGCGAGCGCATCGACGTCACCCGGGTGTTCGTCGTTGACCAGCACCGCCACGGCGCCGCCCATGGAGTGCGCCAGCAGGAACACGCGCGGCTGCTCCGGCCTCACCACGGTGCTGATGAACGCGTGGGTGTCTTCGACGTAGTCGTCGAACCAGGCGACGTAGCCCTTGTCTCGATCCGGCAACATGCGGCCCGCTTCGCCCTGACCGCGCAGCGTGAGCGCGTACGTCGAGTAGCCCTGCGCCACGAGATCGGAGCAGACCTCGGCGAACTTGATGATCGACTCCGTGCGGCCCGGGAGCAGCACCACGCCCGCCTTCGCGTTGGGCGCGCGGTGAATCCGCCAGGCGAGCTCGATTCCGTCGACGCCCTTGAAGGCGCCGGCCTCGCCCGCATTCCAGAAGTCACGCAGCGAGTCGGCGCGCGGATCGTTCCATCGGCTCAGCAACGTCGCTTCGGTGCTGAAGGCTGCTTCTGTCGGGTTCGACCGTGACTCGAAATCGAAGGCGGGCTCTTTCGAGAGCGGCGAAGGTGCTCGGCAAGCAGCGCAGACCAGCAGGCTCACCACGGCAAGGCGGGCAATCATGCGGCGTACCCTGCCACAGACAAACTGACATGCTGCCCGGCCAAATGATCCGACTGCTGTTGGTGCTCGTCGTGGCGACTTCCGGAGCGGCTCGAGCACAGAACTGTGAACGCCCGTCGGGCGCCTCGGCGCAGGGCGTGGCCGGGCTCAGTGACGAGGCGCGGTTGGCCTTTCTCTCGAAGCTCCTCGCGGAAGAGAGCGTTCGTTCACATAACTGGACCCTCGCCTGGGGCGCGATCTACGCCGGGCTGGGCATCGGTCAGTTGGCGTTGATGCCGCTCTTCACGCGAGAGGAGCAGCCCGATTGGTATTGGGGCGCGGCAGGCACGGGCGTGGGCCTCGCCTTCACGCTGCTCGGTCGACCTGAAGTGCTCGAGGCCGGGCCGCTGTATGCAAAGAAGGCGAGCACCGTCACCCCGGAAGATCGTTGCGCTCTCATCGCAGAAGGCGAGCGCATGTTGGGTAGTGGAGCAGAAGCGGAGCTGGGCGGGTTTGCCTGGTACCTCCACGTGGGCAACGTGTTGTTCAACGTCGGCCTGAGTTTGATCCTCGGGCTTGGCTACGACCACTGGCGGGGCGCCATCATCAACTTCGCGGTGGGCACGGCGATCGGTGAGGCGAACATCTTGAGCGCGCCTGCGCATCTCATCTCGGGGTGGAAGCGGTATCAAAAGGGTGGTTCACCCGAGGCGGTCAGCGTTCACGTCATTCCCACCGCGGGCCCCGGCCTCGGCGTGTTGCTGACGTTCTAGATCCAGAACGTGATGCGCCGGGTGGCGGGCGCAGGCCCTTCACCTTCGCCACCACTGCGCAACCAACCGCGCACGTCCTCGATGTCGGCGTGCAGCAGGTCGGCCTCGGTGCTGGTGAAGTCGAGGCCACCCTTCGCGTGCGTCAACCCTTCACGCTGAATGCGCATGATGTCGACGTCCTGCGTGATGACCTGCGTGGTGTACCACTTCATGAATCGCCGCAGCCCGCGCGCCAGCAGGTTGCCCGGCACGTCGAACGGCAACCGATACGAGATCGACGTGAACACCAGCGACTCCAACGGCCCCACCGGAGTGACCTGGCTGGAGATCACATACCCACTGCGTTGCCCCCAGAGGTAGTCGACGCGCGTGACGTTCGGCATGAAGAAATGATCAGTGTGCGTCATCGGCTCGCCGGTGGGGTTCATCAGCAGCCCCGCACCGGTGAGCTCATCGTGCTGCTGCTCGTAGGTGACCAGCACTTCACCCTGCGTGCGCGCGACGGTGGCCGGCACTTCCCGCAGCTTGCGGTTCCTGAACCAGCCCTTGTGCACGAACACCGTGTGCGGAACGTCCATGAAGTTCTCGACGAGGTTGGTCACCCCGTTCGGGAAGCGCGTGACCATGAAATAGACCGTCCACCCCGGCTCGCCCCACTTCGGCACGCGGAAGGGTTCGCGCCGCGCGGTCTCGCCCATCAAGACGAAGATGAGCCCGTCCTGCTCCCGGGTTTGAAAGCTGCGCACCTGGCCCACGTCGCAGGGGCGAAGTTGAAGCCCCGCTCCGAGGTCGCCACCTCGTTGTGACGGACCCATCGAGGGGATCTCCACGCAGGCGCCCGACGGATCGTACGTCCAGCCGTGGTAGGGGCAGCCCAGCTTGCCGTCGAAGCAGTCACCTGCCGACAGCCGCGCGTTGCGATGCAGGCACCGATCGAACAACACCGCCGGCTTTCCATCCGCACCGCGGAACAAGGCGAGCGGCGTGCCGAGGATGGTGCGGGAGATCACCTGCTTCTCCTTCAACTCAGAGGAGAGACACGCCACGTACCAGAAGTCTTTGAGGGCCCCGCAGCGCTGCAGGTCGGCTTCCGCTTCGAGATCGATGCGCCGTGATGCGGCCTGGGGATCAGGCTGCCGCGGCTGGGTTCTCCACTTCATCGCGCGCCGGCCGCCTCGAGGCACGCGCTCGAGCCGCCGCGCATCGGGGGATCGAAACAGACCGGCTTGCCCGGGCCCGAGGTGTCGCACGAGCCATCTGGCGTCTTCGCGCACGCCACCTCGTCACCCGCGCGCGCGCACGCGTAGCCGCAGAACACCGAGCCCGACTGCCGAACGCACTGGGCCTTCGCAGTGGAAGTGCCCTTGGCGCAGATGACGGCCTTGTCGGGATCGAAGCAGGTCGGAGAACCACCACCCTCCGCGCAGAGGCCGAACGGCGTGCGTGCACAGGCGACCTGGTTGTTGCTCGCGATGCACCCGTACCCGCACGCGACCTGGCCATCTTGCGCCTTGCACGAGGGCGCAGGCACCGACTTGCCGAACACGCCGTACACCTCGGGAGCGGGATCGAAGCAGGTGATGCTCCCGTACTGGCGGGTGCAGATGCCCGAAGGCGTCGACGCGCAGGCCACCTTGACGCCTTCCCGTTTGCAGTCGTAGCCGCAGGCGATGTTGGTGCCATCGGTCTCGCAGACGGGTTTGGGCACTGCGCCACCCCACGTCGCCGCCAGCCAGAGCGGCGGGTCGAAGCACATCACCTGCGTGCTGTTCTTGGCGCACACGCCCGCGGGGGTCTGGGTGCATTGCGCGCGCACTCCGTTGTCAGCGCACTCGTAACCACAGACCCGATTGCCGCCGACCGTGACGCACTTCTGCGGTCCTTGAGCGAACACAGCCAGCGCAGCGAGCGTGAGGAGCATGGGCCGACTCTAGCGCCCCTGCCGATGCCACGGGTTCTCCCAGTTCAGCTCGTACTTCGCGTTCGGATACTTCTGCGCGAGGCGGGTGAGCACCTCGACCGTGAGGCGATCTCCTTCCATGGGCTCGGAGCGTAAGCTGGCTCGATGGAAATGCTGCCTGCCGTGCTCTCGTCACTGGTGACGGCCATCCCCTCGCTGCTGGTCGACGTCACGTTGTTGTCGATGGCCATCCTGCGGTGGAACCGGCACCCCCGGGTCTCCATGCTCGCCGCGGTCTCAGCGGTGATGTTGCTGCTGCTCGACCTGCTGGGGCGCACGGTCTTCGCGATCCTGCCCATGAAGCTTCACGACTCAGGGCGATCGACGAGCGACCTCGGGGTCATCTACGCGGTGCTGGGCGGGGTCTCCGGCCTGCTACACGCCGTCGCGATGGGCTTGCTGGTGGCCGCGGTGTTCAGCGATCGGGTGGTCAGCGCTGCACCGGAACGGGCTTCTTTTTTGGAAAGATGAAGTGCCTCATGATGAGCAGCTGCGGCCCGGTGACCACCAGCAGGTCGGCCGACATCTTCGCCACCACGTAGGGAACGCCCAGCACCTCACGCAGCCACACCACCACCTGGCCGTGGAGGGTGCCCAGCACCGCCTGCATCAGGAAGAACTTGAGGCCCGACTTCGACACGGGCTCTGCGTGATCCTGAAACGCAAAGTGCCGGTTGGCGAAGTAGCTGAAGGTCGAGCCGACGGTGGTGCCGCTCATCGCCGCCACCCGGGTGGATCCGCCCGCCCACAACACCAGCCCACCGGTGCAGAGATCGAGCGTGGTGGAGATCGCGCCGATCATCAGGCTGCGCGAGGCCCAGAATCTCCAGAGGCGCTCGGGCAGCTTCACGCCTTCAAACATAGCGGCTCCTGCACTCCGCGAGTTCCGGTAGAACGGAAGTGATGACTCAGCTGGTGCTCGGCAGCGTCGTGAAGGTCCGCTCGCGGCAATACCTCGTCGAGGAGATCATCCCGCCTGCTGGGCCTCAAGACGACACGCTCGTGCGTCTTTCCTGTCTGGATGACGATGCTCAGGGCCAGGCACTTGAAGTGCTTTGGGAGAGCGAACTCGACGCTGAGATCATCACTCCCGCACAGTGGCAACGGGTCGCCGCTCGGGGCTTCGACAGCCCAGGTCGTTTCTCCGCCTACTTGCACGCGCTTCGCTGGAACTGCGTAACCTCCACCGATCCGCGCTTCCTTCAAGCGCCTTGGCGTGCGGGCATTGAGGTGATGGCCTACCAGGTGGAGCCGTTGCGCAAGGCGCTCCTCCTTCCGCGCGTCAACCTCTTCATCGCGGACGACGTAGGCCTGGGAAAGACGATTGAGGCCGGGCTCATTTTGCGTGAGCTGCTGCTCCGTCAGAAGGTGCGTCGTGTCGTCGTGGCAGTACCGCCCTCGGTGGTGACGCAGTGGCGTGACGAGCTGGCCGAGCGTTTTGGGCTCACCATGACGGTGTTCGATCGTGACTACGTCCTCAAGTGCCGCCGCGAGCGCGGCTACGGCGTGAACCCCTGGCAGACGCACAACCGCTTCATCATCTCTCATGCGCTGCTCCGTGATGAGGCTTACGCGATGCCGCTCCGTGCGTGGATGGACCAGCAGACACCCTATCCAGGGTCGATGCTCATCCTGGATGAGGCGCACAACGCAGCCCCAGCAAGCAGCTCGAAGTACGCCATCGACTCGAAGCTGACCAAGGTGGTGCGCGACCTCTCGCCACACTTCGAGCATCGACTCTTCCTCTCGGCCACGCCGCATAACGGCCACTCCAATTCCTTTTCTGCCCTGCTGGAGATCCTCGATCCGCAACGCTTCTGTCGTGGCGTGCCGGTCCGGACGGCCAGACAGCTCGACGAAGTGATGGTTCGTCGACTCAAGGAAGACCTTCGAACAGCGGGAGCGGGGAAGTTTCCCAGGCGCAATGTGGTGCAGTTCGACCTCAGCGAACTCCCTGAGGATTCGCCTGAGCTGACACTGCCAAAGCTCCTGCAGGACTACCGCGAGCTGCGAGAACAGCGGCTCGAGCTGGCCAAGGCGACGAAAACGGCTGCGGCAGCAAGCATGCTGATCGTGACCTCGCTGCAGAAGCGGCTTCTCAGCTCCGTGGACGCGTTCGCCCGCACCCTCAATGTGCACCGGTCCTCACTCGCGAAGAAGGCAGCGACGACGGACGCAAGTGACTTCTCATTGCTGCGCGAAGCGCCCGGCGCTGACGACGAGTTGGCTGATCTCACCGAGCAGGAACTTCAGCTCGAGGAGGACGCGCAGTTGGAGATGGCGACTGGCCTCTCGCAGCTTCCCCCGACCGACGCTCAGTTCGTGAGGCGCGAAGCGGAGCTGCTCGAGACGATGGGGAGCATCGCTGGCAAGCATCGCCACTTGCCCGACGCGAAGGTCCTCCGACTCATCTCGTGGATCCGCGAGGAGTGCCTGACCAACGGGAAATGGGGCAACCGCCGCGTGCTCATCTTCACCGAGTACGTCGACACGATGAGCTATCTGCGCGACCGGCTGCGCGAGGCCTTCGGCACGCTGGGTGACGTCGACGTCCGGATCGATACCTTCCACGGCGGCGGCGCCTCGACGAAGAAGCGCGATGAACTCCGCGACGCGTTCAACGAAGACCCGACGAAGCACAAGCTGCGGATCCTCATCGCCACCGATGCGGCACGAGAGGGCGTCAACCTGCAGAACCACTGTTCGGACCTCTTCCACTTCGACCTGCCGTGGAACCCGAGCCGAATGGAGCAGCGCAACGGCCGCATCGACCGGAAGCTGCAGCGCGCGGAGGTCGTGAACTGCCACTACTTCCTCTACCGGCAGAGATCCGAAGATCGCGTGCTCCAGGTGTTGGTGGAAAAATCGGCGCGCATTCACGCACAGCTCGGCAGCTTGTCGCGCGTCGTGGACGAGAAGCTCAGCAAGCGCTTGTCCGCTGGCATCCGTCGAGGGGACATCGACCAGCAATGCACCGATCTGGCCGACGAGTCGGCTGGAGATCAGCAAGCGGTGGTCGAGGAGGAACTCGAAGCCTCTCGGGAGCGACAGGACGCGCTGGCGACCCAACTCGAGCGCCTTCGACGAATCCTGGATGACTCCAAGAAGCAGCTCGCGCTCGACGATCACGATCTCAGGAACTCGCTCGACGAGTCACTGGGTCTCCTCGGCGCTGAGCCGCTGAAGGATCTGCACGGCGGTCTCTGGCAGTTCCCCGAGATGGCCGACGTCAAGGATGCCGGTCCAGGCTGGCAGGAGACGCTCGACTCGCTCCGACAACCGCGCAAGCCGGAAGAACGCCTGCGTGACTGGCGTCGGTCGAGCCCGCTGCGCCCGCTGGTCTTCAAGGACGTGGGCAGCCTGGAGAACAGCACGGTGCACTTGCACCTGGAGCACCGCGTCGTGCAGCGCCTCCTCGCGCGATTTCTCTCACAGGGCTTCGTGCACGATGACCTCTCGCGGGCCACGGTGGTGATGACCGACAGCCCTGTTCCCCGGGTGCTCCTGCTCGGCCGGCTGTCGATCCATGGGCGTCATGCAGCCCGTCTCCACGACGAGCTGATTCAGGTCACCGCCCCCTGGGTTGACCCTCTCAAGCGCAAAGACGGGCTCAAGCCTTACCGCGACACAGCCGAGGCGCAGACGCTCGAGCTGCTGGAGCAGGCGCTTGCCGTCGAGAAGCACCGCAAGCCCCCCGCCGAGATCCTCAAACACCTGGCCCAAGAGGCGGCGCAAGACGTCAGCGAGCTGTCTTCGGAACTGACGGCACGCTCGCAGTCAGCAGAGGCAGCCGCGCGGAAGGCCCTCGCCTTGCGGGCAGAGCGAGAGGCTCGGTCGATGCGCGACTTGCTCGAGGCGCACAAGAAGCGCATTTCGGAAACGGTCGCCAAGAGTCCCGAGCAGGCCAGCTTCGAGTTCAGCGAAGAAGAGAAGCGTCAGCTCCAGAGTGAGAGGAACCACCAGCACAAGCGGTTGGCCGCGCTCGAGCAAGAGCTGAAGACCGAGCCTGCGCGCATCCTCGAGTCTTACGAGGTGAAGACCGTTCGCGTTGACCCGGTGGGGTTGGTCTATCTCTGGCCGGTGACGGGGTGAGGTGATGGCGAACGACTACGAACTCAAGACTCACAAGGACTGGATCGGCTTCGTTCAACCGGTCGGGCTGGTGGTCACGGCTCCTGCGCTGATTCGCGCTGGCGCGTACGTCAACAGAGGCAAGGCGCTGCTGGCGGAGCAGGAGTGGTTTCGACGCTTCGTGGGTGACGCGCAGCTCGTCGAGAGCCTGCCGAGGCTGCTCAAGGAGCTGCTGCGCTGGGGTGATGCTGACGTCGTCGAGCCGGGCACGGCGTTCGACGTCGTGCTCGCCGAGTACCAGGAGACGTTGAGGCCGACGCACGTGGCTCCTCTGCCTGAGGGTGGCCATGTGCTGTTGCAGCAACTCGCCGCGCACACCTCGTTCGACGAGCTCCCCGCGAAGCCCGAGGGCTGGCACGCCTCTCCGCAGGTGCGTTTCGAGCGCCTGCTGCGCGAGACCGGAAATCCTGTGGGCGTGTTGTCGAACGGCGACGCAATTCGACTGGTCTTTGCGCCGAGCGGCGGAGAGACCGCGGGTTCAGCCACGTTCAAGGTCGCCGACATGTGCGAAGCGAGCGGCCGCGACATTCTCGGCGCGCTGCAGATGTTGTTGCATGCCGATCGGGTCTTCACGTTGCCCGAGGACCAGCGGCTGCTCACCATTCTGAAGGAGTCGCGCCGCTACCAGAACGAAGTCTCCACGAAGCTAGCGGAGCAGGTGCTGGCTGGGCTCCAGGAGCTGTTGCGAGGGTTCGAGGCGGCTGATGCCGCGGTGAAGGGCAATCTGCTTCGGGAGCTTCGGCGGGCCGAAGCGAGTGACGAACTCTACGGCGGCTTGCTCACCACCATTCTCCGGCTCGTCTTTGTCCTCTACGCAGAGGACCGCGGGCTGATGCCGCAGACGGCGACGTACCTGCAGCACTATTCGGTCACGGCCCTGTTCGAGTCGCTGCGAGACGACGAGTCGCGCTACCCCGACGTGATGGATCAGCGCTTCGGAGCCTGGGCGCGGCTGGTGACGCTGTTTCGCCTTCTCTATCGAGGCGGGTCGCACGCAGACTTCGCGCTGCCGAAGCGTCACGGCGAGCTCTTCGATCCCAACAGCTATCCGTTCCTCGAAGGCAGGCCGCGCGGTTCAGCCTTCTCAGCAGACAAGCGAGAGAAGCTGCCCTCGATTCCTCGCGTGCCTGATGGCGTGGTGCTGAAGGTCCTGCGCAACCTGCTCGTGCTCGATGGGGAGCGGCTCTCCTATCGTGCGCTCGACGTCGAGCAGATCGGCTCGGTCTACGAGTCGATGATGGGCTTCGCGCTCGAGACTGCGACGGGTCCTTCCCTGTCCCTGCGGCCCAAGCACGTGGTGGTGAATCTCGACGACCTGCTGGCCTCGAAGAAGCGTGGCGAGCTGCTGAAGGCGGCGGAGTCTGAGGTGACCGGCAACACGCTCAAGGCGGTGCAGGCGGCGAAGACCGTCGATGAGTTGGTGGTTGCACTCGATCGCCGCATCTCACCGACCTCGACTTCGGTGCTGCCGCTCGGAAGTCTGTATCTCCAGCCGGGCGAGGAGCGGAGGCGTTCGGGCTCGCACTACACGCCGCGTTCGCTGACCGAACCCATCGTGAGCAAGACGCTCAGGCCGATCATCGAGGGGCTGGGATCGAACCCAACCCCCAATGAGATCCTGGCGCTCAAGGTCTGCGACCCGGCAATGGGCTCTGGCGCGTTCCTCGTGGAGGCTTGCCGCTTCCTGGGGGACGCGCTGAAGGACTCCTGGGCCCGGCACGGAGAAACCCCGAAGGTTCCACCCGATGAAGACGTGGTGCTGCGTGCACGGCGACTCGTCGCGCAGCGCTGTTTGTATGGCGTCGACAAGAACCCCTTCGCGGTCAACCTGGCCAAGCTCTCGCTGTGGCTCTTCACGCTCGCGAAGGACCACCCGTTCACTTTCCTCGACCACGCGCTGAAGTGCGGGGACTCGTTGGTAGGGCTGAGCAAGCAGCAGATCGCCCGCTTCACGTGGGAGAAGGAAGAGGCCGGCCCGTGGACGACGGTCTTTACCTCGCATGTCGCGAAGCTGGTGCGCACGGCGGAGGACCTGCGCATTCAGATCCACGCCATCGGAGACCCGCCGGACACCACGGAACTGGAGTCACTCCACCGCCGCTCCGAGGAGTCGCTGGGGGTCGCGCGCGGCATCGGTGACCTGGTGGTGGCGTCGTTCTTCGCTGAGAAGAAGGAAAAGGCCCGTAAGGCGTTGCTGGCGCAGTTGTCAGGCAAGGTTCATCTGCTCGCGCCGCCTGGGGCGAAGGAGGAAACAGGGCCGTGGGCCTTCGCGATCCGCGAACTGGTGGCGGAATTGCGTAGCGAGCACCCTGACGTGCCGACGCAGCCCTTCCACTGGGAGCTGGAGTTTCCTGAAGTCTTCGGCGAGGGCCGCGACGGGTTCGACTCCTTCGTGGGGAACCCACCGTTTGCCGGAAAGAACAACATCTCTGCTTCGGGTGGCGACGCGTACATCCCCTGGCTGCAGACGATTAACCCGGGCTCGCATGGGAACGCAGACCTGTCGGCGCACTTCTTCCGGCGCGCGTTCGATCTGCTCTGCGCTCATGGAACGTTTGGTCTCATCGCGACCAACACAATCTCGCAAGGCGACACGCGCGCGTCAGGGTTGAAGGCGATCGTCGATGCGGGCGGCGTCATCTACGACGCAACGAGGAGCCTGCTCTGGCCGGGCCTCGCGAACGTTGCAGTAGCGGTAGCTCACATCGCCAAGGGGCGGAACGTGGAGGGGCTCGAGAGCACAAAGCACGAGTGGCGGCTCGATGGTCTCGTGGTCCCGGCGATCAACTCGCGGCTGCGCGGAAAGCCCGAACGGCCCGATCCGGTCGTGCTGAAGGCGAACGAGAATCTCAGCTTTCAGGGAAGCGTGGTTCTGGGAATGGGCTTCGTGCTCACGCCCGAAGAGCGCGATGAGTTCGTGAAGAAGAATCCGCGCAACGCCGAGCGTATCTTCCCGTACATCGGAGGCGAGGAAGTCAACACCAGCCCGACGCAGGACTTCAGTCGCTACGTCATCTGCTTTTCTGATCTGCCGACGAAAACGGGCCAGAAGTTCCTGTCGCTAAGTGAAGAGGAGGCGAAGAAATGGCCCGACCTCTACGAACGCATCGAGGACTTGGTAAAACCTGAGCGGTTTGCTCAGAATCGCGAGATTAGGGCCCGATACTGGTGGCTCTTTGGGGAGCAGACACCGGCGCTCTACGAGACCATCGCTGAGATGCCACAGGTGCTGGTCACCTGCATCGTCACCAAGCACCTCATGGTGTCGTTCCAACCCGCCGGCAGAGTCTTCTCCCACAAGCTCAACTGTTTCGCGCTGCCTCGCATGGCGCAGTTTGCAGTCATGCAGTCGCGGATGCAGTCTGTATGGGCCTGGCTGCTCTCGTCGACGATGAAGCAAGACCTGAACTACTCCCCGTCCGAGGCGTTTGAGAACTTTCCCTTCCCCGCTGCAGATCCGCGCAAGGAGTGGCCGTTGCTCGAGGCTATCGGCCGGCGCCTCTACGAAGCGCGCGGGACGTACATGGTGGAGAAGACGCAAGGCCTGACGACCACCTACAACCAGCTGAAGGATCCGAACTGCCGCACGCCAGAACTGGAAGCGCTGCGAGCACTTCACCTCGATCTCGACCGTGCGGTTCTCGAGGCCTACGGATGGGCCGACCTCACGGTCCCGCCGTACACCACGCCCGAAACAGACGACGAGCGTGCCGCTCAGACCCGCTTCGAAGACGAAGTGCTCGATCGCCTCTTCGCCCTCAACGCCACCCGCGCCGCCGAAGAAGCAAGAGCGCTCCCAGCCCCTCCCGTGAAGGCCAAGCCGGCCAAACCGAAGGCTCCGCGAAAGACGAAGACGGACCAGCCCGCGCTCGGCCTTCAGGTCGATTCCTCGAAGAAGCCTGCGCGCAGCGGTTGATGGATCTCGAAAGGAAAGTCCGATGGACGAACTTCTTGATCGCCTTCGCCTGGGAACTGAGGCCGAGCGAGGATGAGTGGGCAATCGAGGCGTTCGAATACGTCCGAATCCGGGCTTCTCCCCAAGTAGTTCCAGCCTGAGGTCGCCGCCAAGCAGACGGGGGAGGGCGCTTCGTGTCCTCCCCCATCTTCGCCTCACTTCGGGCGGGACGAACCGCCGAGAAGTCTGTCGCCACCGACGATCAGGTGATCCACTTCCACCGAGATCACCGAGGACCAGAGGACCACCCGGTGATTTCGAAGCGGTTCTTCGCCTGAGCCGACAGTGCGTGAAGTGCACAGGGCCAATGCGCTCGGTGAGCGGCG
>JAUYRZ010000006.1 GCA_030695565.1 Archangium sp. | reverse complement strand
CTTGTTCTTCTGCGGCGAGCCGGGCTTGTTCTTCAGCGGCGAGCCGGGCGGCTTCTTCGGCAGCGAGCCGAGCCTCTTCTTCTGCCGCCCGCCGTGCCTGCTCTTCAGCAGCGAGCCGGGCCTCTTCTTCTGCAGCCCGCCGTGCCTGCTCTTCAGCAGCGAGCCGAGCCTCTTCTTCTGCAGCCCGCCGGGCCTGCTCTTCAGCGGCGAGACGGGCGGCTTCTTCTGCCACCAGTCGTGCCTGCTCTTCAGCGGCGAGACGGGCGGCTTCTTCGGCGGCCAACCGGGCGGATTCTTCGGCAGCGAGCCGGGCCTGTTCCTCAGCTTCACGACGCGCCGCTTCTTCGGCGGCCAGGCGGGCCTGCTCTTCCGCGATGCGCCGCGCTTCTTCTTCCGCAGCCAGCCGCGCCTGCTCCTCGGCCTCGAGCCGCGCCTTCTCCTCGGCTTCACGCTCAAGCCGACGAAGTCGCTGCGCCTCATCAAACGCCGCGCGCTCTTCAGCCGCCACGCGGGCCTCTTCGGCGAGCCGTTCACGCTCTTCCTGATCGAGGCGCTCCTGCTCGGCGCGATTGCGCTCTTCTTCTTCGCGGCGCGCCTTCTCTTCGGCCTCCAGACGGAGCCGCTCTGCTTCCGCCAGACGAGCCTCTTCTTCCAGGCGCGCCTTCTCTTCGGCTTCGAGACGGGCACGCTCGAGCGCGGCAAGGCGGGCCTCGTCGGCGAGCCGCTCCTGCTCCTCACGGGCAAGGCGCGCTTCTTCTTCCAGGCGGGCCTTCTCTTCGGCCTCCAGACGGGCGCGCTCTGCTTCAGCAAGCCGGGCTTCTTCTTCCAGCCGGGCCCTTTCTTCGGCCTCCAGCCGCGCCTTCTCCTCAGCCTCGAGGCGGAGCCGCTCTGCTTCTTCCAGCCGGGCCTTCTCTTCAGCTTCGAGCCGGGCCCGCTCTTCTTCGGCCAACCGGGCTTCTTCCGCGAGACGCGCCTCTTCTGCTTCGCGCTGCAGCCGGGCCTCTTCTGCCAGGCGGGCTTCTTCGGCGAGGCGCTCCTGCTCCTTGCGCGCGAGCCGGGCTTCTTCTTCGAGCCGTGCCTGCACTTCTGCCTCGAGGCGGAGCCGCTCTTCTTCGGCCAGGCGGGCTTCTTCTGCGAGGCGTGCCTGCTCCTCTGCTTCCATCCGGGCCAGTTCTTCAGCCTCGGCCCGAAGCCGCGCCTCTTCAGCCAGCCGCGCCTGTTCTTCCTCTGCTTCCCGACGAACGCGCGCCTCTTCTTCTTCCTGGCGAAGGCGCTCGGCCTCGCGGCGCCGCATCTCTTCGGCCGGAATCGAGTCGAGCCCACCGCTGCGGGTCAGCACCTCGAGGAGCGCCCGCTGTTCGGCAGTCGCGCCGTCGGCCTGTTTCCACTCGGAGAACGCCTCGAGCCATCGGCGATCTTCTTCACTCGGTTCCCACCGAGCGGCCGCAGAAGGATCCGTGAGCCGGAACCACGCGGGCTCTTCAGCGGCGGCAGCGAGCGTCGCCCAGGCCTCGCGCACCACGCGCGCGCCGCTGACGAGGTCTCCGCTGCCCACGTCACCTGCTTCGAAGCGAACGTGTTCTGCGAAACGCACGGTCTCGCGAATGCTGGCGAGCACCCGGGCCGACTCGGCTTCTGCCGGCAACACCCCCAGCTCATCGAGCGTGTCGGAGTCGACGGCGGCGGCTTCTCCCCGGGCCCAGAGCGCATCCAACTGGCCAAGGCCCAGGCGGCCGCGCTGCACCAGCGCAGGCACGGTGCCTTGCCAGCCGAAACCAGAACCGAGCGAAGTGCCGACGACGCTGCCTTCGCGGAAGGGAATGCGGGTCTCCCGACCCTGAGCGGTACACGTCAGCCAGCCCGTCGCACGATCGAGGTAGGCCCGGTACAACGCTTCGACGACCTGCGGGTTGCCCATTGCGGTCCGGAGCCTACCCCCGAACTTGCCGCAGCGCCTCGAACGCGCCGATTCCGACGGCGGTCGATAAGTTGAGTGAACGGCTTTCTTCGAGCATGGGGATGGCGACCGTGGTGCCCTGGCCCCCTGCGAGGATTTCGGGGGGCAGCCCGGTCGGTTCTGCTCCGAAGACGAGGTGATCACCCGCCTCGAAGCGCGCTTCCCACAGGCCAAAAGAGGCGCGCGCGGTGAAGAGCCAGCGGCGGGCCCCGGCGGTGTCGGCCAGGTAGGCGTCCCAGCTCGGGTAGAGCTTCAAGAACACCTTGTCCCAGTAGTCGAGGCCGGCGCGCTTGAGCTCCTTGTCGGAGATGGAGAAGCCCAGCGGTTCGATCAGCACCAGCTTGCAGCCCGTGACGGCACAGAGCCGGGCGACGTTGCCCGTATTCGGGGGAATCTGGGGAGAAACGAGGACCAACGTGAACGGTCGAGCCAACATGGGGAGCGCGGAGGTAGGCTGCACGGCCGATGCGCTATCGCGTGATGAACCTGACACGCAACACACCGCTGGCGGATCAAGCCGCGCGGGCAGACTCGTTCATGGAGCGCTTCAGGGGGCTGATGGGGGTCAAGGACCTGCCGGTGGGGCACGGGTTGCACATCGAGCCGTGCAACAGCATCCACAGCTTCTTCATGAAGATCCCCATCGACGCGGTCTTTTTGGACGCGACCCTGAAGGTCGTCGAAATCCGTCACGCCATGCCCCCATGGAGGATGAGCAAGGTGTACTTCGGGGCAAAATCGGTGCTCGAGCTGCCTGCAGGCACGGCGAAGGCAAGTCAAACGATGACTGGCGATCAACTTTCGTTCGAGACAGCGGCGTGATGTCGCTTTACGTGGCGTAGGACGTTTGCTTCAGTCCCCTTTTCCTTGAGCCTTGCGACGCCCATGAAAATCGAAGTGTCCGGCCAGACCCACGTCGGAATGAAGCGGAACCACAACGAGGACAACCTCCTGCTGTTGCCGGAGGAGCGCCTGTTCGTGGTCGCGGACGGCATGGGCGGTCACTCCTCGGGCGAAGTCGCCTCGAAGATTGCTGTCGATGAGGTTGCCGAGTTCTTCCGAATGACGAGCCAGGATCTCGAGATCACCTGGCCGTACAAGATGGATAAGCAGAAGAACTACGACGAGAACCGGCTGGCCACGGGCGTGAAGCTCGCGAACATGCGGATCTTCGAGAAGGCCTCTGCCGAGACCAAATACAAAGGCATGGGCACGACGATCGTGACCGTCTACTTCGCGAAGGACAGCGAAGTGGTGGTGGCGCACGTCGGCGACAGCCGGGTCTATTTCTTCCGCGACGGCACGCTGCGGATGATCACGGAAGACCACTCGCTGCTGAACGACTACCTCAAGGCGAAGAAGCTCACGCCCGAGGAGATCGAAGCCTTCCCGCACAAGAACGTGATCGTTCGCGCGCTGGGCATGAAGGACACGGTCAACGTCGACATCAACCGCGTCGAGCCGAAAGACGGCGACATCTACCTGCTCTGCTCAGACGGCCTGTCGGGCATGGTGCCGGACAAGCAGATCGAGCAGATCCTCCAGAGCCAGCCCGATCTCGACAAGGCCTGTGCACAGTTGATCGACGCCGCGAACGCGAATGGCGGCAACGACAACGTGACCTGCGTGCTCGCGCAGTACCGCCGGTAGTCGTTTGAAACTCCCTCTCCCTTCGGGAGCGGGTCGGGGTGAGGGCCTCACCTAGAGCGTCGAAACGCGCTCCGTCGGCCCGATCAACTCATCCATCAACTGGACGCCCGGAGCCACCACTCCACCGTCCAGCACCGCCACGCGGTTGAGTCGTGCGCCCTGCCCCACTCGAGCGCCGCGCCCAATGGAAACCCCCGCGCCGATCCGCACGCCGGCTTCGACGACACAGCCCTCACCAAAGAACGCCGGCCCCGCGACCTTCACGTCGGCATCGATCTGCGCGGTGGGATGCACCCAGAATTTCCCCTCACCACGCTTCATGCCCTCGAACGGACCGTGCGAACCAAACGCCTCGAGCGGAACCTGCCCGAAGAGCAGCTGCTGGTGCGTGGCCGCGTAGCGCTGCGGAGTGCCCATGTCCGACCAGTACACGTCCTTCGACTGAAGGATCTGCCCGCGGATGGAGAGGCCCTTCTCCATCATGCGAACGTAGACATCGCGGTTGATGTCTTCCGCGCCCGACGACGCCATGAAGTCGAACACCGCCGGGGTCATCACGTGCACGCCGGTGAAGTGCCAGTTGCTCAGGCGATCGCCGCCCGGGCCTTTGCCTGCGATGCGGCGCACCGACTGCGAGTCGTCGAGTTCGACCGCGTTGTAGGTCTCGCCCTCGGGCATGGGCAGCAGGACCATGGTCGCCGCCGCTCCGCTCGCGCGATGCGCTTCGATCACCGGCTTCAAGTCGACGGAGAACAACACGTCGCCGTTGAGCACGACGAAGTCGTCGTCGCGCAGGAAGTCTTTGAGGCCGCGAATGCCACCGCCGGTGCCCTGAATCTCCCGGTCTTCGTGGGAGATCACGAGCGGGCCGATCTCCTTGCGGGCGGTGGCTTCCATCACCTGGGGAAGGTGGTGGGTGTTGATGCCGATCTTCGTCACTCCCGCTCTCGTCAGCGTGGCCAGGGAGTAGCGGAAGAGAGGGCCCGCCAGCAGCGGCATGGCGGGTTTGGGCCAGCGGTTCGTGAGCGGGCGGAGGCGTGTTCCCAGGCCTGCGCAGAGGACCATCGCTTTCATGGTCAGCCCTCTCCCCGACCCTCTCCCCCTCGGGGAGAGGGAGGCACTTGGGATTTTGGAGGCATCGAGGACTTCGGTGACGTCATGCGAGTTCGGGCACGTAGCGGCCGATGAGCTTGCGCAGATCAGCCAGACCCGGCTGCACCTCCAACGCCGCCTTCACGTACCGCAACGACGCGGGGATCGAGACCAGGAACCCGGGGTTGCCCTTCACCCGGTTGATGAACTCGAAGCGCCCTGCGTCTTTGAGCTTCCGCTGCACGGTGAGCAGATCGAAGAACGCCTTGAAGGCCTTCGGCTCGATCTTCTCGCCCGTCTCTTTCGCGAACGCGGCGATGTACACGTCGAGCATCGAGTCGACGAAGTCGCGGGGCAGCTCGACGTAGCTGTCGCGCAGCAACGCCACGAGGTCGTACTGGCGGGGGCCCTGGAGCGCGTCCTGGAAGTCGATCACCACCAGCTCGCCGCCCTTCACCATGATGTTGCGGCTCTGGTAGTCGCGGTGCGTGAAGCCCCGCGGCGCGGCGGCCAGCTCGTGCGCGATGCGGCGAAACGTAGCATCGAGCTCTGCGCGCTCGGCGTTGGTGGGCACCTTGCCGCTCCACGCCTCGAGGCCCCATTCGCGGAAATGGTGCAGCTCCCAGTCGTAGAGCTCTTCATCGAAGGCGCGGGTGAACGCGAGGCAGCTGGGGTCGATGGCCTTCTCGGCGCGCGCGCGCAGGCCGGCCAGCAGCTCGACCGCCCGGGTGTAGAGCTGCTCGCGCGAGGTGGTGGAGAGCGCCGCTTCGAAGGTCTGATCGGTCAGATCCTCGAGCACCATCATGCCGGCGGGCTCATCGAACCGGAGAATCTGCGGCACGCGCACGCCCAGCTTGCTCAAGTAGCGGTGCACGTTGACGAAGGGCAGCTCGCTGGGAGCGGGGCCTTTGCTCACCTCTTCACTCTTCTTGAGCGAGTCTGGCGGCATCACCATCAGCACCCAGGAATCAGGGGCCGTGCCGACGCGGTAGTACGAGCGATTGGAGGCATCGCCTTTGAGCTTGAGGACAGGGGCTGCTCCGACCGAGCGCCCGGTGGCCTGCTCCACTTGAGCGCGGAGCTGAGAATCGAGATCCATGGAGGGCTTCTTACTCAGCGCTCGCGCTTGAGCGGGAGCAGATCGAAGGGGATGGCGATCAACGTGGCGAATCGGTGCACCTTTTCAGGCACCTTGGCCAGGGAGGCCTCGGCAAACCCGTGGGTGGTGGCGATCACGATGATGGGTTCGTTCTTGTCGTTGTGACCTGGCCCGATGCGCAGGATGCCGCGCACGCCGAAACACTGCGCGATGCACGCCTCGACGGCCGCCGCGTGTTCGGGATCTTCCTGATCCTCCGAGTGACCATCGGCCAGGGCGTCTTCCACGAAGAGCGTGCCCTTTTCCCGCGCATCCTTGAGCAGGGCAAACGCGTCAGGAGGCCGCTCGTTGGTCGCGCTCTGGCCCGAGAGCAACGACTTCACCGCGCCCACCTGCTGCAGCCGGGAAGCACTCACTCCGGTGAGGTTGGTGGGCACCGTCGGCTTGAAGCCGGGCAGCTTCTTGAGCGCTTCCTGCTTCGCCTCCTGCTGTTTCTGGAGCGCCGACTTGCCGTCGGTCTGCGGCCTGGGGGCGGCCTTCTGCCAGGAGAAGATCTTGAAGAGGCTCTTCTTCTCGTCTTTCTGGGCGGCCTCGTGGAGCTCGGCGGTGTGTTCGGCGCCTTCTTCTTTCTCGGCCTGCTCCGACTGGTTGATCTCCGCCATGCGCTGCTCGATGTCCGAGGCGCGGATCTCCAGCGAACGATCCATGTCCTGGCCGGCCCAGAGCTGTGCCTCGGGGCTGTTCAGAGGTTCGTCACCCGCCTGCGCCCCGCCCGCCTTGATGGGTTTGGGCTTGTCGCTGGCCGCCTGGGGCCGGGTGCTGCGGCGGGCGCGCTGGGCGGCGGAAGGCTGGCCCTGCGGGGGTTTGCTCGACGGCGGTACGCGCGTGCTCAAGGTTCGCCTATGGTACGCCAACTTCATGGCCGATTACGCCAGACGCGACTACGGGCGCTGCCCGTGCAGCGGCCTCTACGACAACCGGTTCGTAGAGGTGCGCCTGACGGTCAACGCCAAGGTGGTCGTTCTCACCGACGTGCCCCAGGGCGCCTGCCCGAACTGTGGATCGCGCGTGTACAAAGCGGAGGTGCTCGAACGAATCGAGTCATTGATGAAGGGGCAGAAGGTCCGCAAGGTCCAGTAGGCGCGTTTGGCGGCAGTTTGCTATGTGCGGTCAATGCCCTCGAACGTCCACGAGAATGTCCTCTCTGCAATCGGCAACACGCCCCTCGTCAAGCTCAACAAGTTGGTCGGCCCGGAGGACGCCACCATCTACGTGAAGCTGGAGTTCATGAACCCCGGCGGCGCCATCAAGGACCGCATGGCGGTGCACATCGTGAACAAGGCGGAGAAAGACGGCCGCCTGAAGCCCGGCGGCACCATCATCGAAAACACCTCGGGCAACACGGGCTTCGCGCTGGCGATGATCGCCGCGGTGCGTGGCTACAAGTCGATCTTCACGATGCCGGACAAGATGTCGTCGGAGAAGGTGAACCGCCTCAAGGGCATGGGCGCGCAGGTGGTGGTGACGCCGACGAACGTGCCGGCCGACGATCCGCGCAGCTACTACGAGACGGCCAAGCGGCTGGTGAAGGAGACGCCCGGCGCCTTCTACCCGAACCAGTACCACTCGCCCGACAACATCGAGGCGCACTACCTGACGACGGGCCCGGAGACGTACAACCAGATGGACGGGAAGTTCGACTTTTTCGTCACGGGCATGGGCACCGGCGGCACGATGAGCGGCGCGGGCAAGTACTTCAAGGAGAAGAACCCGAAG
This sequence comes from Archangium sp., assembly GCA_030695565.1. Taxonomy (GTDB): domain Bacteria; phylum Myxococcota; class Myxococcia; order Myxococcales; family Myxococcaceae; genus Archangium_A. The sequence goes on along the minus strand of JAUYRZ010000006.1, from coordinate 9,045 downwards.
ATCCAGAACGTGGGCGTCGACCCGATCGGCTCGATCTACACGGGCTACTTCAAGACCGGCAAAGTCGGCGAGTCGCACACGTACAAGGTCGAGGGCATCGGCGAAGACATGGTCTGCGCCGCGATGGACTTCAAGGTGGTCGACCAGGTTCGCCAGGTCGATGACCGCCAGTCGTTCCTGATGGCGCGGCGGCTGGCGCGTGAAGAAGGCATCTTCGCCGGCGGCTCGTCGGGTGCGGCGGTGCACGTGGCCGTCGAGCTCGCGAAAGAAGTCGGCAAGGGCAAGGTGATCGTGGTGCTGCTGCCTGACTCGGGCAACGCGTACGTGACCAAGTTCTTCTCCGACGAGTGGATGAAAGACCTCGGGTACATCGAGGAGAAGGGCCCGGGCAACGTGCGTGACGTGCTCAAGGGCAAGAAGCAGACGCTGATCACCGGCGTGAAGGGCGAGAAGATCGGTGAAGTGATCGAGACGATGAAGAAGCACGGCATCTCGCAGATGCCGATTCTGGCGGCCGATCAGACCACCGTGGGGATGATCCACGAGTACGACCTGCTCAACGGTCTCATCGCGGGCAACTACAAGCTCCACGACACCATCGACGCGCTGGTCAGCCCGCTGCAGGGCGTGGTGACGATGGACACCACGATTCCGCAGCTGCGCGCGGTGTTCGGTGAAGACAACGTCGCGGTGGTGCGCGAGGGTCAGAAGATCGTCGCCATCCTCACGAAGATCGATCTGATCGAGTTCCTCGCAGAACGCTGAGATGACTTCGACGGCCGGCGGCGTTTTCTGGGCGTGGGTGGCCCAGAATCAGGAGCGCATGCGCTCGGCCGTCGAGTCGAGCCGCAGGGGCGGCGAAGAGGATCCCGTGATGGACGAGCTGCTCGAGCAATTTCATCAGGTGGATCAATCGCTCTTCTCGTGATGGGTGCGCTGCCCGGCGGCGGAACCGCTGAGCTGATCATCACGGCGGAGGGAAACATCGCTGCCTTTCCCGCAGTGGCGGCGCTCGTGAAGGAGGCCGTCCTTGCGCTGCCCGACGCCCACCTCGAAGGGTACCTGCCGATGACCCAGCTGGCGGGCTACCTCAGCGCGCTCAACGTCTCTTCGCGGAACTGAGCATTGGGTCAGCCGGTGCAGCCCTGGGGGAGGTGGTGTGGATCGTGTTCTGTCCGTGCTGCCCGCGTGCTGGCCTCCCGGCTGCGGGCGAGGATCCTTTCGGGGACAGGTGGGGGCCGGTGCTCTCCTCCAGCTCGTGAACACCCTGTTGCTACGCGTGACATCAGGGTTGCTACGGCTTGGAAGGGCGCCCCCGGTGGACCTCGTCACATGACGATCCCCGCCGGAAATCGAGAGGCCTGCTCGCAACGAGCGCCTCGTCGGTCACCTCCAACGACACGCGCTTCAAGGCTGCCTCTCTCAACTCAGCCCCGACGCAGCTTCGCCTTCACGACCTTGCCCATCGCGTTGCGCGGGAGCTCGTCGACGAAGTGCACCTCACGCGGCCGTTTGTGCGGTGAGAGCTGACTGGCCACGAAGTCCTGCAGCTCCTGAGCGGGCGCAGGCCTGCTCAACACCACGTACGCCACGATGCGCTCGCCGAGATCGTCATCAGGTGCGCCCAACACCGCGGCTTCACGCACGGCGGGATGTTCGAGCAGCGCGGCCTCGACCTCCCCTGCCCCCACTTTGTACCCGCCACACTTGATCAGATCCGTCGCGCGCCGGCCCACGATGCGCAGCCGTCCATCCGGCTTCATGCACGCGAGATCGCCCGTGAAGAACCAGCCGTCAGCGTCCTTCACCGCGGCGGTCGCATCAGGCCGGTTGAGATAGCCCGCGAAGACGTGCGGCCCACGCACTGCGATTTCACCGATGGTCGAGTCATCCCGCGCGTCGAGCGTGCGCCGTTCATCGTCGACCAGCTTGAGCTCGATGCCGTCGATGGCAGCGCCCACCACACCGGCCGCGGGCGGATCGTCGAGGCGCACCGCGCAGTTGATCAACGTCTCGGTCAAGCCGTAGCGCTCCAGCACGCGGCGGCCGGTCAACGCCTCCAGGCGCAGCTGATCACGCTGCGGCAGCGCGGCTGAACCGCTGACCAGGAGCCTCGCGTGGCGCAGGCCCCGGATCACCTCGGGGTCAGCCTCCGCGGCTTCGGAGAGCCGGTGGAACATCGTGGGCACCGCAAAGAAGACGGTGGTGCCCTCGCTCAGTGCCTCTGAAATCTCGCGCGGCAGGAACCGGGGAAACCAGTTCAGCGCGCCGCCCACGCGGATCGATCCGTAGAGCCCCAGCACCAGGCCGTGCACGTGAAAGAGCGGCAGCGCGTGCACCACCGTGTCAGCCGCGGTCCACCGCCACGCCTTCGCCAGCGCGTCGAGATCGAAGGCCACGTTGCGCGCGGTGAGCACGGCGCCCTTGGGCAGCCCCGTGGTGCCGCTGGTGTAGAGAATCAGGAGCGGCGCGTCGTCGACCTCGCGCGTCGGAGCGCGTGGCCCCGGGTGGGCTCGCAGCGCGGGGGAAAGCGGCAACGTCTCCACGGCGATGCGGCCCGCCACCGCGGCAGGGTCTGCGCCGAACGCCATCACGGGCGCTGCATCTTTGACGATGTGTGAGAGCTCGAGTGGCCCCAGCTTCGGATCGAGGGGCACCACTTCGAAACCAGCGGCCGCTCCGGCGACCAGGGCGATGGCGGTCTCCAGCGAGCCCTGAGTCCATACCGCGATACGGGCGCCCGCCCCAAAGCCGGCCTGCGTGACGCGGGCCCGGAGCGCGGCGGTCGCCTCAGCGAGTTGCAGCGACGTGACCGCACCCCCGCCGACCTTCAGCGCGACGTCATCACCTGGAGCCTCGAGCCGCGGGAACAGAGCGTTCATGGGAGTGGACCGAGGCATATCGCGATAGACGCGAAGGCGTGACCCCTCAACCCACGCAACCCGCTCCGAAGCGCAGTGGCTGTCTCATCGCCTTGATGGTCGTCGGCGCCCTCGTCGGCCTGGTGTGCGTGGGCAGCAGCATCGCCGTCTTCGTCGCCTCCCGCAGCGAGAGCGGCAAGAAGCTGTTCTCGGCGATCGATCAGACGGTGAAGCTCGCTGAAGGCGGCATCAACGCACCGGGCGCCGCTGAGCTGCGAGAGGCCGGTTGTCCTCAAGCCCTCGTGATGGACATGAAGGCGGCGATGGGAATTGCAGACTCGGTTCTCGACTCCGGTTTCGAAGACGATGCCGACATGGACTATCTGAGCGTGACCTGCTCGGCGCCCGCGGGCTCGACCGTGGAGCTCCCGAGCTGCGAGGTGCTCGCTGGGGTGTACGCCCAGGCGGTGCCCTCAGCGCGGCCCTTCGTGGTGGAGGCCCGGCGCGCCGGTCAGAAGAAGCCCGACTGCGCGAAGCAGTTCGAGGGCGACGGCACCTTCATCAAAGACATGGAGTGAGTCAGCGCCAGGTCGCGCGGAACTGAGCTGCGCTTTCGCTCGCACCCTCGAGCGTCACGCCGGCGTTCTTGCCGCCGAGCATGGTGATCGCTGCTTCGAGCAGGCCGGCCAGAAAGTCTGGCTGTTCGGTGTCGTCGACGGCGATCTCGAACTCGGTCTTCGAGCGCTCGGTGATGGTCAGCTTGACCGGGCTGCGATCGGTGAAGTCCATCGCCTGCTTGAGCGCGCGCCGTGGGCCGGCCAGCTTGGCCATGGTGAGCCAGGCGCCCTTGATGATCTGCCGCGACTGCAGCGAGGTGATGATGTGGCCACCGAGCTTGCGCAGCTGAACGGGCAACTCGTCGCCCGGGTAGAGCGCTTTCGCGGTCAGCTCGACGGCGAGGTACCAGGTGGGGCGCGGGTAGCTCGCTTCCATCGGGATCGAGAGATCGACCCCGACTGAGGCGAGCTGCACGATGAGCTCAGGGGAGAGGTCGGGCGCGAGCACGCGCTTGAAGACGGCTTCGACGAGTTTTCCGGGGATGGCGCTCATTGGCGGAACTGCAGGCGAAGCGGTTGGTTCCTGGCGAAGGACTCTGCGACGCGCGGCTTCTCTTCGCGGCCGAAGTAGAGCTCAGCGAAGCCACCGCACGGGCCTCGCACGGTGATCTCCTTGGCAGACGGCGGCACGGGGAGCAGGTCTCCGGTGCGCGCCTGCACGGGGCCGGGCAGCACCTCAGCGATACACGCGGAGCTGGTGAAGATGCGCACGTACACCCGGCCGTCTTCACGCGCGGGGATGGGCGCGTAGTCGGTGGGCTTGAGGAAGTCGGCCATGGGGCCAATCGCGTCAGGCGTCCTGGTGATGATGTACGCGTTGTTCGCTTTGGGCTGAGTGGGTGTCTGCGCTCCCGCCACGCCCGGCTTCGGGGTGGCGCTGGCGCCGGGCTGCTTCTGCTTCGCCGCTTCGGCACAGCGAGGTGGGAAGCCGTTGCCGTCGTCGCTGCGCTGAAGCACGCCGAGCTCGTACTCCGTCAGCTCGAGGGCCAGCGTGCACTGCTTCTGAGCGCGCACCTTCCAGCGGGGGAACGAGTCGAGCAGACAGAGCTCGCAGCGGGTGTTCTTCTCGTCGTCGGCTTCGAGTTGGGGAATGCGGTCTTTGTTCTCGAGGCGGCGCACGACTTCGCCGGGGATGGGGCGGACGCAGTGACAGTCGCGCAGCTCGCGCGAAGCGAGGAAGCCAGCCACCCAGTCGGTGTCACCTTCGATCTTCCCCTGCTCGGCCAGGAAGTACCGCCACTTCTCGAGCATGGATGAGGAGAGGGCTTTCTCGCGTTCGGCGGTCGGGCCTCCGAGGGCGATGCCAGGGGAGAGCATGGCGGCGAGCGGGCTGCCCGGAGAGGTCGGCGTGCCGGTCTGATTTCCCGTGGAGGTCGGGCGCGTCGTGCTCGCGACGAGCGTTCCGCCTGCGGTGACGGCTGGGTTGCCGAGAGCGGTGGGATTGCTGGTCGGATTGCCCGTCGCGGTCGGATTGACGGCCACGATCGGATTGACGGCCACGGTCGGATTGACGGCCACGGTCGGATTGACGGCCATGGTCGGATTGACGGCCACGGTCGGATTGACGGCCACGGTCGGATTGCCAGTCGAGGTCGGATTGACGGCCACGGTCGGGTTGCCAGTCGAGGTCGGGTTGACGGCCACGGTCGGATTGACGGCCACGGTCGGATTGACGGCCACGGTCGGATTGACGGCCACGGTCGGATTGCCAGTCGCTGTCGGATTTCCCGTCGCTCTCGGATTGCCCGTCGCTGTCGGATTTCCCTTCGCTGTCGGATTGCCCGTCGCTGTCGGATTTCCCGTCGCTGTCGGATTTCCCGTCGCGGTGCCGGCCGGCACCTGCTGCGTTCCCCCGCCCTGCGTCGGCGTATCGATCGCCACACCCTTGCGCAGGTAATCCTTCTCGCCGCGCGCCATGGCCTGGCCGCACTTGAGACCCTCCGAGAACAGCCAGGTCTTGTAGTTCGCGTATTCGTTCTGCACCTGGCTCGCGAGGCGCGCCAGATCCATGCGCGCCTGGGCATGGGAGAACAGGGTCGACCGATCTCGCGACGAGCACTCCGCGACTTCGGGAGGCCGTTCAGCGAGGCCACTGCGCCTGGGCTTGTACTTCACGCCGAGAAACGGCCGCTCGATGTCCTTGAGCGCGTCGTAGAGCACGGCCTTCGTTTCCGCCGACATCGACGCCCGCGCGGCTTCACACGAGATGATCGCCTTCGCACAATCCCCCGTGGGATCCGTGCTGGTGACCTTCTTTCCTGTGGCCTGCTTCTGCCCACCCGTCCACGTGCCACCCGAGTCGAAACACCAGGTGGCGACGCTGTCGAGGCCCACCGAAAGTGAGCCCGACGACTGAGCAAAGCCGGTCAAGACCGACACCTCACGCGTCGGAGGCGCCTGACATTCGACGGGCAGCTCCGGGGCGAGAACGACGAGGGCGACGACCAGGGACAACACGGCCGCACTCTCTCACAAATCGAGGGTCTTCAGGCCGCGTCGAAGGCGGTCTTCAGGTCGTCGATGAGGTCGGCTGAATCTTCGATGCCAACGGACAAACGGATGAGCCCGTCCGTGATGCCCAGCTTCTCCCGGTTCTCCTTCGGGATGGACGCGTGGGTCATGATGGCCGGGTGCTCGATGAGCGACTCGACGCCGCCGAGCGACTCAGCGCAGGCGAACACCCTGGTGGTCTTGAGGAACCGGCGCGCGGCCTCGAGACCGCCCTTCATGTCGAAGGTCATCATGCCGCCGAAGCCCTTCATCTGCTTCCGGGCCAGCTCGTGCTGCGGGTGCGAGGTGAGGCCGGGGAAGGTGACCTTGTTCACCTTGGGGTGCGAGACGAGGAAGTCGGCGATCTTGTGCGCGTTCTCCGCGTGACGCTGCATGCGCACGTGGAGCGTCTTCACGCCGCGCAACACCAGGAACGAGTCCATCGGGCCGGGCACGCCACCGACGGCGTTCTGCAGGAAGTACATCTTGTCGGCGAGGTCCTTGTTCGACGTGCACACGAAGCCGCCCACCACGTCGGAGTGGCCGTTCAGGTACTTGGTGGTCGAGTGCGTGACGAGGTCGATGCCGTGCTCCAGCGGGCGCTGGAAGTACGGGGTCATGAAGGTGTTGTCGCAGACGCTGATCAGCTTGTGCTTCCTGGCGATCTCCGCGGCGCGCGCGAGGTCGATCAGCTTGAGCATCGGGTTCGTCGGCGTCTCGACCCAGATCATCTTCGTCTTGGGGGTGATCGCCTTTTCGATGTTCTCCGGGTTCGTCATGTCGACGAAGGAGAAGGTCAGCCCGTGACGGCTGAAGACCTTGTCGAACAGGCGGAAGGTGCCGCCGTACACGTCATCGCTGCAGACCACGTGGTCGCCCTGCGAGAGCAGGTGCATCAACATGTCGGAGGCCGCGCAGCCCGAGCCGAACGCCGCGCCGTACTTCGCGCCTTCCAGCGCCGCCAGGCAGCCTTCGAGCGCGACGCGGGTGGGGTTCTTGGTGCGGGAGTATTCGTAGCCCTTGTGCTCGCCCGGCCCGTCCTGGACGTAGGTCGAGGTGAAGTACACCGGCGTCATGATGGCGCCCGTGCTGGGGTCCGGCGTCTGGCCTGCGTGGATGGCGAGGGTGTCGAAGCGCATGGCGATCGTTCAGCACAGCGGCTCGCGGCGGGAAAGCACTGCGCGCGTGACATAACTCTCTCCCTCGGGGAGAGGGAGACACGGACGCGACCTACTTCGAAGGTGCCGTCAATTCGGCGACGAGCTCCGGGGCGACGTCGACCGAGGTGAGCAGCCACAACAGGTAGCGCACGTCAGCGCTCACGTTGCGCGCCACGTCGGGGTTGTAGCCAAAGTCGTTCGCCACGTTTTCCCAGACGCGATCGAAGTTCACCCCGACCAGCCGGCCCTTGCCGTCGATCATCGGGCTGCCCGAGTTGCCACCCGTGGTGTCGCAGTCAGACAAGAAGTCGACCGGCACCTGCTCGAACTTGCCCGTCGCATAGGCGTCGCGGATCTTCTGCGGCACGTCGAACGGTTCCTTGCCGGTGTGCTTGGCCATCATGCCTGCGAGCGTGGTGTGCGGGGTCATCAGCACCGCCTCCTTCGGCGAGTAGCCTTTGACGCGCCCAAAGCTCACCCGCAGCGTGAGGTTGGCGTCAGGCGCCACCGGTCGGCCCGCTTCGGCGATCACGGCCTTGCGCCACTCAGGCCGCAGCTTGAGCACCCGGCCCGAGAACGCATCACGGCGATCTCTGAGCGCGCGCCGTTCGACGTCGAGCGCCAGACCCAGACCCATCAGCGGGTCCTTGCGCGCCTTCAATTGATCCGGCGTCTCCTCGAACATCTTTTTGCGCTGCTCGAGATCGAAGATCTTCGAGGCCGTCATCAGCTCGGAGATCTTCTTCGTGATCGCCGCATCGTCCTTCAGCGCCCCAAAGACCGCGTCGAGCGAAGCGATGCGCTGATCCTTCGGCAACGCGAGCGCGCGCTTGATCCACGAGAGGAAGAGCCGGCGATCGACCTGCGCGGAGTACCGCTTCTGATCCCGCTCGTGCCGTTCACGAAGCCGCGCGAGATCGCGCTCCTGAAACCCCGGCTCACGTTCGGCATCGGGGCGCTGCGCTTCCACGCTCCTTCGCGCGATCAGCAGCGGCCAGCCGATCGCCCGCGCCCCCCGACCCGACATGTCGAGGAGGAAGTCGCGATCCCAGGTCTGCGTGCGCTCCTCGAGCAACTGCAACAGCCCCGCGTGCGCCTCGATCGCCGAGGCGAACTCCGGCTTCTTCACGGCAAACGCCTTCACCTTTTCGTCGGCCGCGCGCTGCTTCTCGATGATCTTTCCGCGCAGCAGGCCCGCCAACTGACCCTCGGAGTTCTTCCTCGCGTTGAGCAGCCCGCGAATGTCATCGGCCGTGGCGATGGCGGACTCGGGCGTCTTCTTGCCCTCTTCCTCCATGATGGCCACCCACTCGGCCGCGAGCGCCTGCAACGAAGGGAACCAGCGCTGCTGCCGCTCGGCCATCTCCTCGGCAAGCTGCGCGCGGAAGCTGCTGCCCGGGTAGCCGAGCACCGCCACCGCGTCGCCCTCCTTCACGCCGTCTTTCGAGAGCGGAAAGAAGTACTTCGGCTGGTACGGCTTTCCGTCCTGGTACACGCGCACCAGCGCGAAGTCGCCGGAGTGCCGCGGCCACATCCAGTTGTCGATCTCCCCGCCGAAGTCGCCCACCGCGGCGGGCGGGGCGTAGACCATGCGCACGTCGGTCAGCTCGGTGAACTCGGTCAGCGTAAAGAACAGCCCACCATCGAAGGCGGCGAAGGTGCAGCGCGTGCCCGGCTGCGTCTCGCACTCCGCGACCAGCTTCTTCTGGGTGTTCTCCATCGACTTGTAGCGGGTGAGATCGTCGGCGTTGGGCGGCACCGCGGCGAGCACCTCTTGGGTCACGTCGACGAAGCGGCGCGGCACCTGAATGCGGAACGACTTCGAGCCGCGCTCGTCTGCCCGGTTCTTCGCGAGGAAGCCGTCGCGGGCCAGGTTCTCCTCGGTGGTGGAGTGCTCCTGCAGGATGCTCATCACGC
>JAUYRZ010000129.1 GCA_030695565.1 Archangium sp. | reverse complement strand
CGCCGCTCACCGAGCGCATTGGCCCTGTGCACTTCACGCACTGTCGGCTCAGGCGAAGAACCGCTTCGAAATCACCGGGTGGTCCTCTGGTCCTCGGTGATCTCGGTGGAAGTGGATCACCTGATCGTCGGTGGCGACAGATGGAACGTTTCGGGCTCTGTGCCCGCGATTGAGACCGAGTCGGCTCCGAACGTGTGGGCGCCCGCTTCTGGAGAGGTTCGAGAGCGCTTCCCTGTGCGGATCTTCAGCCAGAAGCAGGTCTTCGAGCTGGCCACGGAGCCAGGGAAGCTCCTCGAGATCATCGACGACGATCCTGAGGTGGGAGCGGCCGAGGTCCGTTCGGCCATGCAGAAGGTCGAAGGGACTTATCTGCAGCTGCGGGCGCAGCGTCGCGCAGTGGTCGCTCGACTGGGGCAAGAATCCAAGGTCCGCGGCGAACTCGACGACGTGCTCCGGAAAACCCATCTCTTCGAGCAAGCAGGTCACGCTGAGGTGCTGCGCGAGTACCAGAGACGCAGTCGCCAAGGGGAGGCTGTCCGCGCCTTCCGTACCGAAGCGGAGCAGCAGATCCAGAATGTGGAGAAGGCGGCGCGTGCGCTCGTTCCTGGGGCAATCGATGGCACGCTTTTCGACGACGCACTTCCCGCAGATGTCGCAGCACTCGTCCACGTCAAGGAGCTTCAGCAACGGTTGCTCGACCTTGGAGCAGAGGTCGCGCGATGTGCAGAGGTGGCGAGCCGCGACTACCGGGACTGGTTGGCTAGGCTCAAAGAGCTGTCGTGGGCGGTCTCCGTCACCACCGCGCGTGACGGCTACACTCGGTTGGTCGAGGAACTCAAGGCTCGTGGCGCTGGTGACTCCGCTGAGTACGGCAAGTTGGTGCAGCGACGGCAGGCGCTGGAGACGACACTTCGGCAGTTCGAGACGGAGCGCCGAACCTTGGATGAGCTCGATGCCCAGTGCGTCGACGCGCTCGGAGAATATTTGCGGCACCGTCGCGAACTCTCGCAGAGGCGTCGCACGTTTCTCTCCGCTCTCCAGTCTCGAGTCCAAGATCTTCGGCTGGAACTCCTGAGTTACGGAGCCAGAGACGAAGCAGAGCGAAGGCTGCGTGAGTTGGTCGGCGCAGACGAGGCGAAACACACGAGAGACCTGGGAACTTTCGATCCCATCGAGCCTGTCACCGGGCCGCAGACAGTGCTCGGTACGCTTTACCCGGATGCTCCAGCGGCGAGTGATGCAGGTGCGAGTGAAGCTTTCGAGCGGCTGCTCGCGGCGACGAAAGACCAACTCGTCGCCGCGACCGAGGCTCAAATGCGCGATGGGATTCCGTACGGCGCCGTTTTCGTCAAAGCAATGCAGCGGATCCCTCCGGAGCAGGTCGACCGGCTACGGCTCTGGTGGCCAGAGGACTTGCTTCGAGTGAGCTACCGCACGAGACGGGCCGACGAGTTCAAGCCGATCTCGCAAGGCTCACCAGGCCAAAAGACGTCTGCCCTCTTGGCTTTCTTCCTCGCCTACGGCGATGAGCCGCTCGTACTGGATCAGCCCGAAGACGATCTCGATAATGAGCTGATTTACGACCTGCTCGTGCAACGTCTGCGAGAGATCAAGACACGACGGCAGATCATCGTCGTGACTCACAACCCGAACGTTGTGGTCAATGGCGACGCTGAGTTGATCGTGCCAATTGTGATTCAAGGAGCACGCGTCATGGTGTCCAGGGCGGGGACGATGCAGGAACTGGAAGTACGCAATGAGATCTGTCGAGTCATGGAGGGTGGGACCGACGCGCTCAGGCGGCGTTTCCGTCGGCTCGTTGATTCTCGAAATGGGTAGCACCACGCGTAGGGTGTGTTCGCGGCGATGACAGGCAGTGCTGAGAGCCACGCTGGACGCCGTGTCACTCGGGGTCAAGGTTGAGGATGTGTACGGCGGCACCGGTATGGCCTTCCAGCCGTGGGGTTCGAGCACGCGCTCATCGAATTCCACGTTCAGTGCGCGTAGGCCCTCCTTCACTTCCAGCATCGACACCTCGCGAAACGCCACGCCAGTCTTCCGTCCCAGCCCGAATGGCTGGAGCGGGTGGACTGGCCGCGTCACGCGGGCGCAGAGGGGTCAATGCCGGTGAGAACCGTCATGGAATCTCCGATTCAAGATTTTCCAACTGACCGGCCGAGCACCTCGCGCACCTTCGCCAGCAATGCCTTCGGCTCGAAGGTCTTGGGCAAGAAGGCCACCTGCCGCGTCTCCACGCCGTGCTGCACCACGGTGTCGTCCGTGTAGCCCGACATGAAGAGGATCTTCATCTTCGGCCGCTTCGGCGCGAGCTGTTCGTGCAGCTTGCGACCGCTCATCGCCGGCATCACCACGTCACTGAGCATCAGGTCGATGTGGCCTTCGTGCCGCTCGGACATCAGCATGGCCTGCGCGGCGTTGGAGGCCTCGAGCACCCGGTAGCCCTGGCGATCCAGTACGCGCGCGATCAGACGCCGCAGCCCCTCTTCGTCTTCCACCACCAGGATGGTCTCGGTGGACAGCGAAGGTTCCGCCGAGTCGTGCAACACCGCCGGGGCCTCCGCCTGGCTCGCGTCGAGTGGAAGACACAGCGTGAACGCCGCGCCTTCTCCCGGTGCGCTCTCCACCCAGAGGGCCCCGCCGCTTTGCCGGGCGATGCCGAACCATCACCACGCCCTGCACCGCTCCGTCAGACGCCCGAATGGGCGCACCGCTGTCGGCGATGGGCCTCTCCTGGCCGTCTTTCGAGACCAACAAGGTGTGGTTGGCGAGGCCCACCGTCACGCCGTCGCGCAACACGATGGCGGCGGGGTGCTCCACGCGCTGCCGGGTGTCTTCCGAGATGATGTGGAAGACCTCGGCCAGCGGCCGGCCCAGCGCTTCTGACTCGGCCCAGCCGGTGAGCGCCGCGGCCACCGGGTTGATGCGCACCACCCGCGCCAGCGTGTCGGTGGCGATCACCGCGTCGCCGATGCTGCTGAGCGTGGTGGAGAGCCACCGTTCACGTGCGTCCTGGTCGGCTTCGGCGGCGAGCAACTTGCCCGCTTGCCACCAGGTGAGCACCACCAGGATGACCACGTTCGCCGTGGCGAAGAGCGCGACGTCGACCGGCTCGTCGGGCGACTTGCCCTTGATCAGCAGGAAGCCCACCACGATGGGCGCCGAGGTGACCGCGAGCATGAGCCTGCGCATCAACAGGCTCATCGGGCTCTGCGGCGAGAGAATCATCAACAGGCCTGGCGTGGGAGCGGCCCCGCCCATGGCCTGCGCGAACAACACCAGCAGCACCACCAGCGGCATCGGGATGGGCAAACTCACGTTCACCGACGCGCTCAGGCCGTAGAGAAACGCGATGCCGCGCCACAACGCGAAGGCCCCGGGCACCAGTGACAAGTAGATGGCCCACGGCCGCAGCCGGGTGGCGACCATGCCCAGCGAGACGCCGTGCAACACCAGGCACACCGCGACCGCGACGCCGGTCTGCTGCTGCCAGAGGCCGAAGAGCGCCGAGAGAATCGCTCCGGCCGCCAGCCCAGACGCCACCGCCGGTGCGTTGCGAACCGACGCGATGAGGCCCAGCCCGAGGAAGACGAAGGCCAGCCCTTCCGCGGGACCTGCGCCGCCCGACACGAAGCCGAGCACCGCGCCGGTCGACGCGATGCCCACGCCGTACAGCAGGACGAGTTGCGCCAGCTGCGCGGGATCGACCGGAGGCCGATCGCCCCGGGGGTTGCCTGTCACAGCCATGCCTGCCACCTCGCCCCTTGTACCCCTTCTGCGGCTGGACCTCAGTGGGTCCCGGACGGACACTCCAAACCGGCTACTCCATCGCGCCGATGATGGCCTTGGTGAACTCGTCGGTGTTGGCCGTGCCGCCCAGGTCGCCGGTCTTCACCTTGCCCTCGGTGTAGACCTTCCACACCGCGTTCTCCACCCGGCGGGCGTGCTCGGGCATGTCGAGCCAGTCGAGCATCATCACCGACGACATGAGCAGCGCGGTGGGGTTGGCCAGGCCGCGGCCGGCGATGTCGGGCGCCGTACCGTGCACCGCCTCGAAGACCGCGCAGTCGGTGCCGATGTTCGAGCCCGGCACCATGCCCAGGCCACCCACCAGACCCGCGCAGAGGTCAGAGACGATGTCGCCGTAGAGGTTCTCCATCACCATCACGTCGTACTTGTCGGGGTTCTTCACCAGCTGCATGCAGAGGTTGTCGACGATCACCTCTTCGGCCTGCAGGTGGGGGAACTCGCGCGCCACCTTCCGGAAGCAGTCCAGGAAGAGGCCGTCGGACAGCTTCATGATGTTCGCCTTGTGCACGGCGGACACCTTCTTGCGCTTCTTCTTGGTCGCGTACTCGAAGGCGAAGCGGCAGATGCGGGTGCTGGCCTTCTCGGTGATGATCTTGATCGACTCGACCACGCCGGGCACCACGATGTGTTCGATGCCCGCGTAGAGGTCTTCGGTGTTCTCGCGCACCACGATGAGATCGACGTCGTCGTAGCGGGTCTTCACGCCCGGCACCGAACGCACCGGCCGCAACGAGGCATAGAGATCGAGGCGCTTGCGCAGCTGCACGTTGGCCGACTGCTGGCCGCTGCCGATGCCCGTCGCGGTGGGCCCCTTGAGGCCGACCCGGGTGCGCATCACCGACTCGACCGTCTCGTCGGGGAGGTTGGTGCCGTACTTGTGCACCGCCTCGGCGCCGCAGTCCTTGTACTCGTACTCCAGGGGCGCTTTGGCCCCCTCCAGCACCTTGCGCACCGCATCGCAGACCTCGGGGCCGATGCCATCACCGTTGATCATCGTCATCTTGTGCGTCGTCGGGGTCGTCATGGGAGCGCACTTAAACGGCGTGTCGGTGTGCCGTCGACAAGATTGGGGACCCTTCGACGAAGTCTGCATCGACTCCTCTGAACACAGGCTGAAGCTGGGCTACCCTCCGGCCCGTGCAGCTCGATCGGATCAAGGAGAAGGTCTGGAACGGCGAAGTGCTGTCCGACTTCGAGTTGGGAGAACTCGAACGGGCCGCGCAACGCGAAGGCGGCCCCATCTGGCGCACCACCGTGGCCCAGGCGTTGATCAACGCCGACGCCATCAACCAGGCCATTCCCATTCTCGAAGCGGTGCGCCGTGATTTTCCCGGCGAGATCCAGGCGCACCTCGCGCTGGGCCGGGCGTTGATCAGCCTGGAGAAATGGACCGAAGCCGAAGCGCCTCTCAAACGCGCGCTCGAGTTGAACCCCGGCGATCCCGAACCCACCAAGGCGCTGGCCACCCTGGCGCTGCGCCGCGGCGAATGGTCGCGCGCGAAGGCCTGGGTCGACGAGGTGATGAAGGTGGATCCCCTCGATTCGGAGGCGCGGCTGCTGCAGGCCGAGATCGAACGGCTGGCGCCCGGCGAGCTGAACGAGACGCCCAGCCTCGAGGCCTTCACCCGCATTCTGGTGGAGCGGTTGAAGGCGCAGTCGACGCCGCACCTGGTGTCGCGCGGGCAGTTGACCATTCGACTGGGGCGGGGCGGGGTGGCGCGGTTCGATCTGACGTCGCTGTTCTCCGACGCCACGCGCCTGGGCCGGCCGCTGCCGGAAGCTGCCGAGCTGCTGGCGCGAGATTTTGCCGAACGAAGCCTGGGCATTCCCGCCGGCCGCTTGCAGCTGCTGGCAAAGGTGCTGCCGGTGGTGCGTGACTCGGCTTTCCTCGAGCGGGGCGAAGGGTGCTCGCGCCGCGAAGGGCCCGCCGGCTTGTGGTTCTTCTTCGCGGTCGATGATCCAGAGAACGCGCTCTACGTGCCGGAAGGGCTGCTGGCGGCCTACCGCATCACCTTGGAGCAACTCGACGAGGCCGCCTGGAAGAACCTGGAAGCGCGGCACACCGAGGTGCGTGCGCTCGAGCTTGAGCAGGGCGCCCTCCGAATCTCGACCGCCACCACGGGGTTGTGGGCGTTGGCGCATGGTGATGGTCATGACGCGGCGCGCTTGCTCACCGTTTCGCATCAGGCCGCGATCGAGAGAACGTGTGGCCGCGGGCCGCTCCGCGTGTACCTGGGCCTGCGCGAGCTGGTGCTCTTCTGCCGGGAGGATGACCTCGTGGCGGTGAAGAAACTCGAGGGGCTCGATGCGGCGCGCGAAGGCATCGTCGGCTCGTGGCGATTGCACGAAGGCCGGCTGACCTCGGTGTCCGAGTGGGATCTCGAGGATGAATGAACGCGGGCCAGTTGCCGGGCCTGTAGCGGTACTGGCCTTTCTGGCAGTTCGCTCCCGGAGGGCTTTTCAGGAAAGTCCGGGTGCGCGCGCCGGAGTTCAGGCGCACACTTCAGGCGATGCGAAAGTTCATCTCGATCGTGTTCATCGCTTCGTTGGCCTTCGCTCAGGCCAAACCCGCAAAGCCCGCGACCCCGGTGGCGCCAGCGCAGGCGCCACCCGCGCGTGATGCCGGGGTGGCTCCGGTGAAAAGCGCTGCGGCCGCCGACGCAGGCACGCCCATGCCCGCCGCTTCCGGCTTCAACTCGACGGAGCTCGACCGGCTGCGCAAAGAGGTCAACGAGCTCAAGCTGCGCAGCGCCGAGGTGGAGCGCGCCCAGCAGCAGAGAGCCGACGCCCTCAGTGCCCAGGTCGACAAACTCAGCGGTCAGCTCGAGGAGCTCAAAGGTCAACTCACCAAAGTCACCGATGCCGAGGCGCGGCGTGCCGACACCGAGCAGGCGGTGGTGAATCAGAAGTCGGCGACCTCTTCGGCGAGCGCGAGCTTGAACTCGGTGCTGGGCGCCCTGGCCACCGGCAACACCGGCGGCGTCGACCCTTCATTGCGTTACGCCGAGAGCGTGTTCACCGGCAACGCGCAGAAGAACGTGCAGCTCGCTCGTGCGGCGCTCGCTCAAGGTGACCTCGCCTCCGCGCGGCAGTACCTCTTGCTGGCCCTCTATGAGGCTGAGGGCCAGCGGTAGGGTTAGGCTTCGCCCCATGGGACGAATCATCATGTTCATCATCGCGATCGGTATCGTGGGCTACCTCGGCTACCGCACGATGTACGGGCGCGTTGGCGCCCAGGGTGTGTCGGCGCCCAAGCAGCGGCTCGAGAACGCGCAGAACGCGGCCAACCGCATCGAGACCCAGCAGCAGCAAGCCGCTGACGAGAACCTCAAGAGGTCAGCTGAATAGACGACACCCTCACCCTGACCCGCTCCCAGGAGGGAGAGGGGATTTCCTCAGCTCACTTTGCCGGTTCGGGCGCCTTGGGCGGCTCCTCGGCCTTGATGATGATTTCGGGTTTCTGAATCGCCGCCGGCGCATCCGGGCCGAGCACCGCCACGCTGCGCGCGGGTGCAGGCAGCAGGTGATCGAGCTTGCCCAGGTACCAGGCGACCGTGACCGCCAGCAGGATGACGAAGGTGATGTAGAGCCGCCAGGGCTTGCGCGCTTCGGCGTAGGGATCGCGGGTGTCGAGCTTCGAGCCCGCCGGCAACGCCGCCGTCTTGGTGAGCGACGCGCCGAAGGGGATGTTGAGCATCGCGTGCGCGTTGACCGCCCACCCGTTGGCGTCGAGCAGCGGGCCGATGTTGCGCTGACGCAGCTTGAGCCAGGCGATCAACATCGAAGGCCCTGAGATGAGCCCGAGCAGGCCCACCACGCCCAACGGCATCCACAACCCCAGGCCGAAGAACGACTGCAGCAGCGCGCCCATCGCCGCGGTGATGCCGCCGACCGCGACGCCCAGGGCTGCCACCACGCCGATGTCGAGCTTCTGGGGCTCCTTGACCACCTTGCCCTCTTCGCCCGCCTTCCCGACGTGGGTGACGCCGTCGGCCAGCAGCGCGTTGCTGTCTTTCTCTTCTTCAGCGGCACGTTTGGCCACCTGCTCTTCCACGAAGCGCAGCACCTTCTTGTACGGGCTCCAGAACGCCTGCCGAATCGAGATGGGGTTGTCGACCAGCCTGGTGATGGTGGCGTCCCAGTCCTTGCCGTCGCGATCCTTGAAGAGGCCGTTGCGGCCGACCATCAGGTTGTCCGACTCGCCAGCGGTGAAGGCGGCCACGATGTTCATCTTCTCGTTCGAGGCCGGGCGCGCACACTCGCAGTACACCAGGTAGCCGCGCGACAACGGCGCCATCACCGCGTGCTTCACCGGGTCATCCACGCGGATGACCAATTCGCACTCGCGTTGATCGAGGAAGAGCGTGCCCACCTGGAAGATGGCCGGGCGCTTGCGCTCGTAGAAGTCCTTGAAGCTGACGAAGTTGTTGGTGAGCTGGAAGAGATCGCGGGTGTAGCGCACCAGCTTCTCCACCGAGGCGATGGAGTTCGCGGTGGGCTCCTGCGCCTTCTCCAGCGCGAAGAGCGGGTCGAGCAGCGCGCGCGATGTTTCGGTGTCGAGCACCTTGAGGCGCTCCACGCCCAGCTTCTCGACGATGCCGCCCACCTTGCTGCTCTGCCATTGCCCGAAGACGGCGAGCTTGCCCGTCACCTGCGCCCACTCGGCTTCGGTCAACGCGGTCTTCTCACCCAGCACCGGCTCGAGGGTCGCCGTGGTGAAGGTCGCGAGCGCCGCGGCCCACGCGGGGTTGACCGCCTCGAGGAGAGGCAGCGCGCGGCCTCCTTCGATGCGCGAGAGGGGGAAGCTCTTGATCTCCTCCGAGGTGATGGTGAGGTCCTTCGCGGCGACCGCGAGGTACTCCTTCTCTTCCCGGTTGAGCGCGGCCGCGGCGCGCGCGTCGAACAGGGCCATGGCGCAGCGGGCGAAGTAGTCCTCCACCTTGGCGCGGACCACCTTCATCGCCTCGTAGGCGGCGACCGTCGCCGTGCCCAGCGGCATCAGCGTGGGGTCGCCTTCGGCCTTGGTGATCCACCCCACGTACTCGGCGACCGCCGCGAAGAACGTCTTCACCTGCTCGGCGTTGACCCCCTTCTTGCCGCTCTTGTCGTCGGCGTTGCCGATGGTGGCCATCACGTCGAGCACGAGCTGCTTCTGCTCGGGCGTTTCGGTCGACTCGGGGGGAATCACGCCGTCGCCGTTGAAGGCCATGTCGTGAAACGCCTTCACCGCGGCCGCGCTGTCGGGCACCGAGATGACGGTCGCGTCGCCTTTCCCCAGGCCGCGCAGCACGGTCTTCGCCGCGTCGTGAATGCGCTTGCCCTCCTCGACCTCGAGGTTGATCGACGCGAGCGAGAGCTCGGCGGGCGACTGCAAGAAGTCATCGGGGTTCTTCAGCAACGCCCCGGCCCACTTGATGGCAGCGATCAACTCGGGCGCGCGGATGCGGCCATCCTTGTCGGCGTCGATGAGCTCGAGCGTGCGGCTGTCGAAGGCGAGGCCCTTGGTGGGGCAGGCGAGCGCGACCCACAACTTCCAGTCGAGCTGGTCGAGGTTGATGAAGTCTTGCCCGTTCTCGAAACGGACCTGATCGAAACCACCAGCACGGAAGAAGTTGAACGAGCGAGGACCCATGAGCCTTCAGCCATAGCCGCTGGTCGAGCGGGCCGTGGAATTAATCATCAGCGTCAGGGAGCGCCGCCGCGCTGCGTCCAGAAATTCAGATGCCCGGCCGACGAGGCCCTACACGCACACCTCACGCCGCATATGCCGGTTCGAATCCGGTCTCCTGCACTTCGTACGCAGGAGTCGTCTAATGGCAGGACGGCGGCCTCGAAAATGGAATGAGGCTTCTTCACTCGGGCATCAACTTTTCTTGAAGTCTCTCAGGGCTGAATCCTGAGGCTGCAGTTGCATGAACAGGAGCGCTTGCCCCAATCGCCGCAGCGCCCCGTTCAGCTCGTCTGACGCGGTGCCGGCGGAGACCTGCTCACGCGCCAGGTCCATCGCGCGGCGCACATCGGGTTCACCGAGCAACTCCGCCACCCGCGCGCGCCGGCCGAGCACGTCTTCAATCGCTTCGTGCGCGTCGGCTTCGCTCAGCTTTCCTTCGTCGAGCTGCGCCAGCACGAGGCACTTGAAGACGCGGCAGGTTTGGGGCCGGTCTGCGTAGACCCCGCAGGCGCAGCCGTCGAGCGCGCGGCAACCCTGCAGCAGCTTCGAACGATCGTCCGACAGCGTGACGCGGCCTTCGAGGCGCGCGGCCTCTTCGGGCGCGACCGGCACCACCTGGAACATGGTGCCGTCGCAGCACAGCCCGCACGTCAGGCACAGGCTCAATGCACGAAGCCGTCGCGCGGGAGTTCTTTGCCCTGCGCCACCTTCAGCAGCGTGAGCTTATTGAGCGCCGACGGGTCGAGCTTGTTGCCGCGCTCGGGGAAACCCAAACCGCGGGTGCTGAACTCGGGCACGAACAGCAGCGGCGTCGCTTCGCCGTCGTAGCCCAGCTGCACCAGCTGGTTCGCCTCGTAGCGAACGCACTGCTTCTCGCAGCAGTGAAAGGTCTGACTCACTGAGTACAGACCTTCAGCCGGCAGCGGTGCGAGGTGCTGAGCCGACTGATCATCCGGCAGGGTGTGACCTCGCGTCTGCCACGAGGCGCGGTTCGCGCTCCACCGCTCAGGGAGGTAGAGGCCCGCGCCCGGTTCGCCGTGGTTATGGAAGTACACGAGCCGTCCCGCGGGGATGCCGGCGACGCTCTGGGTGGTGCGGTACAGCCCGCAAGGAGGGAGTGCCATGAGCGACTCATAGGCTCCGTCACTTGCCAGAAGCCAGAGTGGGCCGGGCGGAGGAGCGTGCGCAGGCGCCCTTTCGTCTCGATTCACGGCCCACGAGACGCCCAAGCACGCCAGTTTGCCTACAGCGGCGAGAGGGAGGCGAGCCTCTTGTCTCCCGTGAATGGCCTGGGTGGGGAACCGGCGGGTCAGCGAACTCTCCGCTCTCCAGAGCGAGGTCAGCGCGCGGAACTCAGGCGGCGACGGTCTGCGCGACGGCGAGCCAGCGGTAGTGGAGGTGCGGGTCGAGCCGGTGGAGCCCGACATTCGCGATCTTTATCTGCCGAGTGAGCTGGGCAATACCGTGGCGTTTCTGGGCTACGGCGCACCCGGAGGAGGCCCCGAACTTATACCGGGCGCGCCTCCGCACACACCAGCCTCCCGGTCGTACCTCGCACCGGCTATTGGGACCAGTGGGTGGTGAAGGAGCCAGCGCCGCGAGACGGGCAGTTCGAGAACGGCACCCGCGGTTCGGGCGACTTCACCGTTACTCGAGAGGGGGCGGTGGTGGCTCCCCTCTACCGGGCCCCCCGCCTTCTCAGTCTTGAGCTTCCACTCGATTCGCCGGTCCTTCGGTGGGAATTGCCGCAGCCATGTCTGTGCCGCGCGTGGATCCAGCAGCGTTTTGAGGACTGGGTGCTGTACACGGCGAGGCCTGTCGACCTGCGCGCGGTTGGTATCAGGAACCCGGGCAGCTACGAGGTGACGCTCGACTGCTACCCGGAACTCGCCAGCGTCGACGACCTTCTGGTGGGGCAGCGCGGCATCGACTTCGCTCAGGGCGTAGGACGCCGCGCTCGTGTGCAAACAACCGGCACGGTTGTCATTCGTTAGTTCTGGATCTCGAAGCCAAGCGCACTTGCGCGGGTGACGCACGTCTGGATACAAGGCCGCGCTTAACAACACCAAGGTGAGGGAGGGTTCATGGAACGCACTCGCATTGCTTTTTCGATGAGCCGATTGTTGGCCATCCTCGATGGCGCCACGCAAATCGAAATCAACGATTCTGAATTCATCGAATTGGACTATCCGAGCGATCAAGCGACTTCGCTGCCGATCCATTTTTCCGGTCTGCCCACCGATTCCGGACATCGGATCGACGTGATTCAGCTCGACTCGGTCGATCGCTTCCAGTTCTTCCCCGATGGGAGGGCTTCGAACTGGTTCAGCCCGCTCGTGGCTGATGTGGGAAGCGCAGCTTGGTGAGATGTCTCTGCCTCCTGCTGTGTGGGCTGCTCGTGCAGGGCTGCCGTACAGGCCTCCTGCTTCAGGAACCGGTGTTGGGAACGCTGCAGAACAGGCAGCAGGGAGGCTGTCTCGCCGATTGCCAACTAGGACTTGAATGCAATCAGCAGTCGGGACTGTGCGAAGAGAATCGGTGCGCCGGCAAGTGTCCGCTTGCGAGGTGCGATCAGTCAGGGCCCGAGCCGAAGTGCATCGAACGAAAACGCTGATTCTTTCAGAGGGAAGAGAGTGCGACCCGGTACGCGCACGCGTAGCACATGAGCGAACTACTCGCGGACGTGGCTGCGAATCCAACCACGGGCATCGCCACTCTGTACTGTCTTGCCGATGCTGGGACCAACAGGACTGAGCTGGTGATTTCGATGGACTCGCCGTCGACCCTGTCCTTCATGGAATCAGAATGGCGCTTGTTGGGATCGCGCCTCTTCGGAACGCGGGCGCAGCCCTCTCGCGCATCGGTGTCAGGGCAAGTTCCTCGACCTACTGACAGACCCTCCCGAAGGTGAGAGGGCGCGAGTTTCACCAGGCGCCTGCGTGCGAGCGCCACGAGGCCCGGTTCGCGCTCCACCGCTCAGGGAGGTAGAGGCCCGCGCCCGGTTCGCCGTGGTTATGGAAGTACACGAGCCGTCCCGCGGGGATGCCGGCGACGCTCTGGGTGGTGCGGTACAGCCCACAAGGAGGGAGTGCCATGGAGCCACTCATACGCTCGGTCACTTGCCCGACGCCATCGACACCTGCAGCTTCTTCAAGAGCGCCTTGGAAGTGTCGAACTCCTTCTGGGTCAAGTGGGCGCGCACTTCGCGCTCGAGCCACTGCAGGCCCTCGTCGATGATCGCCACCTCCTTCTTCGCCGCGGCGGTCACCCGCAGGCACACGCACCGGCGATCTTCACCCACGGTGCGCTTGATGAGGCCCTCCTTCTCCAGCCCCGCCACCATGCGGCTCGCCGCGGGGGCGTCGATGAGCAGCCGCTCGGCCAGCTCAGCCTGCGTCTGCACTTCACTCGAGGCGATCACCCGCAAAGCCATCAGCTGCGTGATGGGTCGATCGCTCCGCTCCGCCACGTGGAGAACGATCGCTCGATGGAGCGTGCGCCGCAAGGAACCGACCTGTTCACCATAAGTCATCAGGCGGCCATGATGGTTGACGAATACAACTGTTGTCAATTACAGCCTTCGGCGTCCCGTGAACCTGCTCGTCTCCCTTCCTTTGATGTGTCTGATGCTGGGTGCCAGGCCGGCGGCGCTGGATGGTGGAGAGCTGACGCCCGCGCCCCAGCCCTTTGCGCCCCAGGTCGACGACCCACTGCTCGAGCCGGCGGTGCGCGCGCCACAGGAGCTCACCAGCTGGGCCGAAGCCCGCGACCTGGTGCGGAAGAACTCGACCGATGAACGCAGCGCCGCGGCCGCGGTGGAGCGGGCGCAGGGCCGGTGGAGACAGTCGTTGGGCGGGCTGCTCCCCAACGCGCGGTTGAGCGTGGGCGTGCAGATCGACGCCATCAACCCCACCGTCACCTCGCTCATCGGCGTCAACCAGAGCGTGCTCGCCCGAGGGGCACCGACCAGCCCGATGGGCTCGACCAGCGTGAACCTCACCCAGTCGCTCGTCGACGTGGGGGCGTGGAAGGGGCTGAGCGCCGCCGACTCCGCGAGGGAGAGCGCGCGCTGGAGCCAGGCCGACGTGCGCCGCCGACTCACCCAGGGGCTCGCGCGCAGCCTGGTCGCGGTGGTGGCTGCCGAACGGGTGGCCGAGCTGAACCGGGTCGGCCTTCGCCAGGCGCTCGAACGGGCTGCGCTGATTTCCCGCACGCAGCAGCTGGGCGCAGCCACCCAGGTCGACGTGGTGCGCACGCGGCAAGACGTCGACGTGGCGCGGGGTGCGCTCATCGCGGGCGACGAGCAGCTGCGCAGAACGCGTGAAGCGCTGGGCGTGGCGCTGGGCATCGACAGTGAAGTGGGGTTGCCGGCGAACTTCGGGCTCGAAGGCATGGCCGACGAAGCCCGCGCGGCCTGCAAGCTGGTGGGCTGGGAACGCCGGCCCGACCTCGAGGCCTCCCGCGCCAACGTGGAGAGCGCACGCGACGGCCGCAAGCAGGCCTCCCTCGGGTACCTGCCGACGCTCGGCCTCACCAGCACCCTGTTCGGCTTCACCACGGATACCGGCTTCGGCCGTTTCGCCACCTGGAACATCGCGGCGATGATCACCGTGCCCCTCTGGGAAGGTGGCACGCGCGAAGGTGTGGTCACCGAGCGCAGGGGCATCGAAGCGCAAGCTGAAGCCGCGCTGGAGGCGCAGCGGCGGCAGGTGCGGCTCGAGGTCGCGCAGGCCCAGCGGCAGGTGGGCGTGGCGGAGCAGCTGGCCACCACCGCGTTGCGCGCGCGCACCGATGCGGCGCAGCTCGACACGTTGACCCGGCGTGCTTTCGAAGTGGGCCGGGGCAGCAGCCTCGAGCTGGTGCAGAGCGCCGCGGTGTTGCGGCAAGCAGACGTGGTGCTCGCCACGCGTGAGTTCGAGCTGGTCCAGGCGCGCCTGGATGTCTTGATGACGGAGGCCCGGTGCGACTGGTGATGCGTGCAGTGTTGGTGGCGATGGTGGTGGCCGGGTGCAGCAGCCCGCCGGCGAAGACCCCTCCGCCCGCGCGGGAAGTCGACGTGCTCACGGTGGTGCCCACCGAAGTGCGCGACACCGGAGAATTCTTGGGCTCGCTCATGTCGCGGCAGAGCGTGAGCCTGCAGCCCATCGTGGGTGGCTACGTGCGCAAGATCCTCGTGCGCCCGGGAGCCCAGGTGCAGGCAGGTCAGAGCCTGTTGGAGATCGACGCCCGGCAGGAAGCCGCGGCCCTCGACAGCGCGCGTGCGCAGCAACAATCAGCGAGCTCCAGCCTCGAGCTGGCCGAGCGCACCCTGGCCCGCACGCAGCAGCTCTACCAGGAGGGGCTGGTGAGCGCGCAGGAGCTGGAGGGCGCGCAGGCGTCGCTGCAGGCGGCCCAGGCCTCCGCGCAGTCGAGCGCGGCCAGCGTCTCGCAACGAAAGGTGCAGCTGCAGTTCTACGAGGTGAAGGCGCCCGTGGCCGGCACGGTGGGCGACGTGTTGGTGCGGGTGGGCGACTACGTCACGGCGGCGACGCAGCTGACCACCGTGGCGCAGGCCGAGGTGCTCGAGGTGAGCATCGCCGTGCCTGCAGAACGCGCGCGCGACGTGAAGGTGGGCATGCCGGTGGAGCTGCTCAAGAGCAACGGCGAGGTGTTGCTGCGCTCCGAGGTGTTCTTCATCGCGCCGCAGGCCGATGGCCGCAGCCAGCTGGTCGACGTGAAGGCGGTGTTCCAGAACACGGTCGGGTTGCGGCCCAACGAGCTGGTGCGCACGCGCCTGGTCTACGGCGTGCGGGAGGCGCTGCAGGTGCCTGCGCTGGCGGTCACGCGCCAGTCGGGTCAGACCTTCGTCTTCGCCGTGGCGGAGAAAGAGGGCCAGACGGTGGTGATGCGAAAGCCGGTGACGCTCGGCCCGCTGGGGGAGACGTCGTTCGTGGTGGAAGCGGGGCTCTCGCACGGAGACCGCATCGCCACCTCGTCGCTCCAGGCGTTGCGTGACGGCGCCGCCATCAAGCCGCGCCCTGCGCCTCCGTTGGCCGGGAGACCCTGAACGTGTTCGCCGACTTCTTCATCAAGCGGCCCATCTTCGCGGCGGTGTGCTGCATCATCTTGACCATCGCCGGTGCGATGGCGATCCCCACGTTGCCCATCGCGCAGTACCCCGACATGGCGCCACCGCAGGTGACGGTGACCAGCACGTACGTGGGCGCCAGCTCCGACATCGTCGAGCAGGCCGTGACCATTCCTCTCGAGCAGGAGCTCAACGGCGTCGAGGGCATGCGCTACATCACCTCGGCCAGCGGCAACGACGGCGTCTCGAGCATCACCATCACCTTCGAGGCCTCGCGCGACATCGAAGTGGCCGCGGTCGACGTGCAGAACCGGGTGGGCCGCGCGGCCTCGCGGCTCCCCTCGCAGGTCAACCAGACCGGCATCGTGGTGAACAAGGCGAGCAGCCAGCTGCTGATGAGCATGGGTCTCTTCAGCGCCGATGACCGCTACGACGGCAAGTTCCTCTCGAACTACGCCGACGTGAACCTGCGCGACGCGCTCAAGCGCATCAAAGGCGTGGGCGAGGTGCGCATCTTCGGTGAGCGCAAGTTCTCCATGCGCATGTGGCTCGACCCCACGGAGCTGGCGCGCCGCAAGTTGACCGCGCAAGACGTCACCCGCGCGCTGGCGGAACAGAACATCCAGGTGGCGGCAGGCCAGGTCGGCTCGCCCCCTTCGCGGGATGATCAGCCGTATCAGATCGCCATCCGCGCGCGCGGCCGCCTGGTGGAGCCCGAAGAGTTCGCCAACATCGTCATTCAGCGCACCGCTGACGGAGACGTGGTGCGCATCAAAGACGTCGGCCGCACCGAGCTGGGCGCGGAGAACTATGGCCAGCTGCTCCGGTTCGGCGGCCGCACGGGCGTGGGCATCGGCATCTTCCAGCTGCCCACTGCCAACGCGCTCGACGTGCGCGACAGCGTGATCAAGGAGATGGACCGGCTCTCCAAAGCCTTCCCCCCGGGGCTGCAGTACAAACCCGCCACCGACACCACGCTCGCGGTGCGCGCTTCGATTCACGAGGTGCTCAAGACGCTGGCCGAAGCCATCGGCCTGGTCATCCTGGTCATCTTCTTGTTCCTGCACGGCTGGCGCAGCGTGCTGATCACCGCGCTCACCTTGCCGGTCTCGCTCATCGGCACCTTCGCGTTCGTCAAAGCCTTCGGCTTCTCAATCAACACGCTCACCTTGTTCGGCCTCACCCTGGCCACGGGCCTGGTGGTCGACGACGCCATCGTGGTGATCGAAAACATCGAGCGCTTGATGCACGAGAAGCACCTCGATGCCCGCAAGGCGGCCCAGGAGAGCATGCGCGAGGTGGCGGGCGCGGTGATCGCCATCTCCATCGTGCTGGTGGCGGTGTTCGCCCCGGTGGCGCTCTTCCCCGGCACCACGGGCGCCATCTACCGGCAGTTCGCCTTGACCATCAGCGCGTCGGTCGCGTTGTCGACTTTCTGTGCGTTGACGCTGACGCCGGCCTTGAGCGCGATCCTGCTCGAGCCGCAGCAGGGCACCAAGTGGATCGTCTTCCGCAAGGTCGACCAGGTGCTCGACTGGGCGCGCGACACGTACGGAGCCCTGCTGCACCGCATGTTGCGAAGGCCGTTCGTCGTCCTGCTGGTCTTCGTCATGTGCCTGGTGGGCACGGTGCTGGTGTTCCGCGCGGTGCCTACCGGCTTCATCCCCGATGAAGATCAGGGCTACCTGATCACCTCCATTCAGGGGCCTGAGGGCATGTCGCTCGCGCAGACCGAGAAGGTGATGAAGAAGGTGGAGACCATTCTCCTCGCGCAGCCCGAGGTGATCGGCATGTTCGCGATCGGCGGGTTCTCCCAGGGGGGCAGCGGGCCGAACCTGGGGCAGATCTTCACGATGCTCAAACCGTGGGATCAACGGGAAGGCGAGGCGCACTCGGTCGCGGCGTTGATCGAACGGCTGCGCAAACCGTACGGAGAGATCGGCGAGGCGCGCGTGGTGCCGTTGATGCCGCCGGCGATTCGGGGCGTCGGCAGCGCGGGTGGTTTTCAGTTCATCGTGGAAGACACCTCGGGCACCCGTTCACTCGACGAGCTCTCGGCGCAGGCCGACGGCATCGTGGCCAGGGCGGCGCAGGAGCCGAAGCTGCGCGGCGTGTTCACCTCGTTCACCGCGGCGACGCCGCTGCTGGATGTCGAGGTCGATCGGCAGAAGGCGAAGGCGCTGGGCGTACCGATGGATCAGATCTTCAGCACGCTGCAGATCTTCATGGGCAGCGCGTACGTGAACGACTTCAACTACGCGAACCGCACCTACCGGGTCTACGTGCAGGCGGAGCAGCAGTTCCGCGACAGCCCGCAGGACATCGGGGCCTTCTACGTGCGCAGCGAGACCAACGAGATGATCCCACTCGATTCGTTGGTGAAGGTGAACCCCTCGACCAGCGCGCAGATCATCAGGCACTACAACCTGTTCCGCTCGGCAGAGATCAACGGGCAAGCCGCCCCCGGCGTCGCCACGGGCACCGCGCTCGACGCGATGGATGAGCTGGGCGCGGATCTGCCCGAAGGCATGAGCACGGAGTGGACCGGCCTGAGCCTGGAGCAGCGGGAGAGCGGCGGTCAGACCCTCATCATCTTCGGGCTGGGTTTGCTGTTCGTCTTCCTCATCCTCGCGGCGCAGTACGAGAGCTTCACCTTGCCCTTCGTGGTGATCCTCTCGGTGCCGCTGGCGATCCTCGGCGCGCTGGGGCTCGAGGTGCTGCGCGGGTTCCCCAACGACGTGTTCTGTCAGCTTGGGTTGGTGATGTTGGTGGGGCTCTCCAGCAAGAACGCGATCCTGATCGTCGAGTTCGCCGAGCAGCTGCGCCAGGGCGGGAGGTCACCGGTCGAGGCGGTCATCGCGGCGGCGACGGTTCGCTTGCGGCCGATTCTGATGACGTCGATCGCGTTTCTGCTCGGCGTGGTGCCGCTGATGACGGCGACGGGCGCGGGTGCAGCGGCGCGCAACTCGCTGGGCACCTCGGTGTTCGGCGGGATGTTCGTCTCGACCGCGGTGAACCTGCTCTTCATCCCCGGGTTGTACGTGCTCGTTCAGATGCTGCGCGGGTGGCGGCCTGAACCGAAGGTGACGCCTAAATCGACACCTTCACCTGGTAGGTGATCGACGAGGGCCCGACCACCACGGTGCCCAGCGTCGCGTCGATGTGACCTGCGCGAAGAAACGCCACCAGCCCCGCACCCAGCACGTTGCCGAACACCGGCGTCGCACCGGGAAACTCGGTGAGCTGCGCATCGAGCACCTGACCCGAGAGCGTCAGCTTGATCTTCCCCAACGAATAGAACTGCCCGAACGCCCGCTCGGTCGACGTGAGCGCGAGCTTCAGATCCTCCAAGCGCGTCAGCGATCGAAACGTCCCTGCGAGGTTCCGTTCAGCGAGCCCACGCCCGACGGTTTGCGCGAACGACAGCGTGCCGTCGCCGCGATGACTCACCAGCCACTCCAGCGCTGCGACGTGGATCGACGCGGGCACCCAGCTCACCGGCGAAACATGCGCGAGGTCGAAGCGCGCGGCCTCCTGGGGGAACGCCTGCGCCAGCTCCTGGAGCGTCTGCTCGCCCCACTTCTCGCGGACGTACTGGAGCAGGTTCAGCCAGGCGAACCCTTTGACCTGCAGTGCTTCGGACATGGGGCGAACCATACCCGCCTGTTCTTTACATGGGAGGGCGATGGGGCGAGTGACACCTCAGCGCTTCGGGGGGCCCAGCATGGCCATCGCCAGCCCCGGCCTGACTGTGTTGACAGCCTGGCAGTGCGTGCAGGTGACGTTCTCGACGCGGTGTTTCACGGCCGGCTCGGGCAGCGGGGCGGCGCACTTCGAGCAGACCAGCTTGCGATCTTTCTGCTCAGCCTGCGCAAGTTCCCACAAACGCGCGCGGTACTTCTTGTCGGTGCGGGTCTCGAAGGCCTCGATGGCGGTGAGGATCTCCGACTCGAGCGCGCGGCCTTGCTCTTCCAGCTCGCTGGGCAGCTCGGCTTCGAGCCTGGTCCACGCGGGGCCGATCTTTTCCTGCAGGGCGTGGAGGCGCGCCTTCACTTCATTCTGCGCCGCGCTCATCGGGCCCGGGTCGAGCACCTCGGTGGCGATGATGTCGTCGAGGCCTGCGTCGGCTTCTTCGAGAATCTCACCCAAGCGCGCGCGGACCTTGCCCAGGAAGGTCGACCACCGTTGCTCCGCTTCGTTCACGAGACACCCGCGAGCTCACCGCCGCAGAACGCGCAGGTCAAAGACTCGCCCAGGCGTGGAGCCCGGCAGGTGACGCAGGTGAGTACGTAGCCGGTGGACGCCCCGAAGCCGCCGTACTGATGCTGGTTCGCCAGGGCCTTCGCCGCGCCGAACATCTTCTTCTTCTTTTCCGTCGCCTTCGTTTTGTAGTGCTCGAAGGCCGTGCTGGCGAAGGTGTGCAGCGAGCGCTCCACCAGCGCCGCCTGCTCAGCCGACAACGTCTTGCGCAGCGGGGCCAACCGCGCCGACGCCTCACGCGCGAGTGACTCGAGACAGCCCTGCACTTCACGCAGCGGAGCGCCCTTCGTCTGTTTGGCTTCGCGCACCTCCTCGGAGCGGCGCTCTTCGTCGAGGCGCGGCACCTCGAAACGCGTCAGCCACCGCGCCCAGGCCTCGGGGCATTCTCCAGGTGGTTCGACGTCGAGCGCCGTCTCCACCACCTGGGTGAGCTCGGTGGTGATCCGCGTCCACTCTTGAAGGAAAGCGTCGGCGCTCACACCTCGAGATCCGCGTCGGGATCTTCCACGCCGGCGTTGTACTTCGCCGTGTATTTCGCCTGCAGCACCGGGAACTGCTCGGTCATCAACTTGTAGTCAGTCGACATCTTCTGCGACCAGTACGCAGACGCGTTCGACCAGTCGACGGCGTTCATGCTGAAGACCTTCTTGAGCATCTGGTTGGCGTCTTTGCCCTGCTGCGCCCAGCACGACTGCGCCGTCATCACCTCGACGAACTTCTCGAAGGTCATCGAGCCCGAAGCGCCCTTCGCGTTCTTGCCCGCGACCTTGTCGTTGATGCCGAGGGATTCGGAGGCTTCCTGCGCGCTCGCTCCGTACTGGCCCACGCCGCCCCCGGCGAAACCCTTGGCGTACTCGGTGGCGATCGCCGCCGAGGCCA
This sequence comes from Archangium sp., assembly GCA_030695565.1. Lineage (GTDB taxonomy): Bacteria > Myxococcota > Myxococcia > Myxococcales > Myxococcaceae > Archangium_A. Next base: position 3,427 of record JAUYRZ010000129.1, on the reverse strand, counting down.
TCGGGTCGCTCGCATCCGACATGCGCGCCATCCACCCCTCCGACACGCGCGCGAACTTGGCTTCGTCGAGCTTGTGCCTGGCGAGCAGCTTCACGAACGCCGGGCCGGTCACCGACATCTGCTGCGCTGCGATGGCCGCGTACTGCTGAATGGAGACGCCTTCGATCGGGTCGAGCATGCCCGGCTTGACGGCCTTCTTCATCGCGTCGCGGGTGCCTGCCTGGCGGGCCTCCAACGCGGCGTCGACGAACTCGGGATCCTGGCCGTAGTGCCGCAAGAACGTGTGCTGCACGCGCTTCCAGTGATTGCGGTTGCGGAAGCCGTGCTCCAGCAGGGCGGCGAGGTACACGTCGTCGTCATCTTCACCCTGCGCGGCTTCGAGCGCGAAGTTCACCGTCCAGTACTTCACCCACTCACTGGGCCGCAGCTTTCCCCAGTCGGGCTTGAAGTACGTCTTGCCGTTCTTCTCGAACGACATGGCGTCTTCGTCTTCGTCGTCGTTGAAGCCCATGCCTTCGTGGCTGACGTAGTCCCACTCCACGCCGAACCGATCGAGCGGCCGGCCGCCGGGCCCGAGCTGGTGCTCCGCTTCTTCTTCGCCATCCGAGGTGTCATCGACTTCGTCTTCGTCGACCTCGTCCTCTTCAACCTCCTCGTCGTCGGAAGACGCGGCCTCCGCCTGCATGCGCGCTTCGAACTCTTCGAAGGTCTCCTCGGTCATCATGGTGGAGGAGTCGTTGCCGATGAACGATTCGCTGGGCTTCTGTTTGGCGGCGGGCGCCGGGGGCTTGCGGGGCGGGGGAGGCGGCATGAAGAGGCGAAACTCAGCCGGAAACCCGGCGGCTCGCAAGCGGTCTCAGTAGCCGCGCTGCCGCAGGAACGTGACCAGCGAACGATAGAACGGCTTGTGCCGCCAGTCGTTGCCCAGGCCTGGTGACAGCCCGCCGATCTGGCCTATCTCATCGAGGTGATCCGCCGGAATGCAGCCGAGGAAGGTGCCCCACTTCGCCGACTCCACCGGCACCAGCCCATCGTTGCCCACAGGGTCGAACACGTTGGGGCTGATGATGAACTCGGTGGCGTCGAGCATTGGGCTCACCGGGTCGAGCGTGCCGTCGTACGTGCGGATGAACGGAGGCCGGGTGCCGTCATCGGCATCGCAGGTATCCGCCACCCGCCGCAACGCCGAGCGGCCGGCCACCGAGAAGAAACGCACGCCGGGTCGATCGACCACCCGCGCGTTGAAGTCCGCCATGCGTGAGGTCTCGAACTGCGCCAGCGCCGCGGTGATGGAGGAGTCCTTGGTGGCGTCGCTCCACAACGAAGGGGCCGCGATGTTGATGATCGCGTCGACCGCGGCTCGGGCCCGAGGATCTTGCAGGCCGCGCGCGACGAGATCGCTCACCGGCGTGCCGTGGTGCGGCGTGCTGACCGTGATGACCGAAGAGATCAGCTCGGGCCGGCGGTTGGCCACCAGCCGGGTATCGAGTCCGCCTTGCGAGTGCGCGATGACGTTCACCTTCGCGGCGCCGGTGCTGGCGAGGATGGCTTCGATCTGGCGCTCGAGCTGTGCACTGCGCGTGGCGGAGTCGTTGAATGGATCGACCGTGGGCGTGAAGACCTCCAGTTCTCCGTCGGCCACCAGCGCGTCTTTCACCTCGAAGTAATAGGTGAGGAAGTCGAGCCCTGCGAACGAGTCGAAGCCGAAGAAGCCGTGGGCGAGCACGATGGGGTAGGGCGGCCCGCGACCGGCGTCGGGCGCTCCCGCATCGAGGCCCGCGTCCACCGGCGCCTCACCACCGTCGAGCGCGAGCTGCTGGCCCGCATCACTCGGCTCAGGCGACGCCACCACGATGGGGTTGCCACACGCGGCGAGGGTGAGCCAGACGAGCACGACCGGGCGACAGAGCATGGACGCGATTTCTAAGGCGAGGCCCGGGTGCGCGGCAAATCGGGCTGACACGCCGAGGTGTCACGACGCATCAAGATGATGGAGCGCCTTCACTCTGATGCCCGAACGCCCGGGGCAACCACCTGCATCCACTCGAAGTTCTGGCTGGCGCGATTGGTGCGTAGCGAGCGCCGCATGAAGACCTTCGTCCGCGCCACTCTCGTTTCTCTCCTCGCCTTCTCTTCCGCGGCGTTCGCTCATGACGACATCACGATCAACGTGCATCACCATCACGAAGGCAGCCTGCTCGACTCGAGCAGCCAGTCGCGTCACGTGCTGCTCTCGCTGCACGGCGTGTTGCCGTATGGCCACTTCCGGTACGGCGGCTTCCCCCTCGGCGCGGGCGCCAGCCTCTACATTCCGCTCTTGAGCAACGGCTTCATCCCGCCGGTCAACGACGAGTTCGGCATCGACTTCGGCGCCGACGCGATCTTCTTCACCGGCTACCGCAACGTCTTTGCGCTCTGGGTGCCGGTCTCGGTGCTGTGGACCTTTCACTTCACCCACAACTTCTCCGCGTACGTGAAGGCGGGCGTGGCGTTGCGTTTCTGGCCGGGTGATTCGCTGCCCGTCTATCCCGACTTCGTGGGCGCGGTCGGCCTGAGCTGGATGTTCTCGCACAGCGTGGGTCTGCGCGCGGAAGCCGGCTACCCGGGGATCAAGCTGGGCCTGCTCTTCGCGTTGTGAGCCTCGGTGTGAGGCCCGGTGAGGGGCACGAAGCGCACGGAGAGTGACTTCTGTCGAAGCACTTCTCCGGTGGGCAGCTTGTTCACCAACAGCAACGACATGTCATCGCGCTCGCCGACCGGAATGATCAACCGGCCGCCGGGCGCGAGTTGTTCGACGAGCGGTGGGGGCAGACTGGGTGCACCCGCGGCCACCACGATGGCGTCGAACGGCGCGGCTTCGGGCCAGCCCAGGTACCCGTCGTCGGCGCGCAGGTGCACGTTGGTGATGCCCAGCTGGCCCAGGTTTTCAGCCGCGCCCACCACGAGGTTCTCGATGATGTCGATGCTGAAGACCTCGGAGGCCAGCCGCGCGAGCAACGCCGTCTGGTAGCCGCAGCCCGTGCCCACTTCGAGCACGCGCGAGCCGGGTTTGAGGTCGAGCTGCTCCAGGGTCCACGCGATGAGCGAGGGCTGGCTGGTGGTCTGGCCTTCTCCGATGTCGAGGGGTCGATCTTCCTGCGCCAGCGCGCGCTGGTTCGGGCGGAGGAAGGCGGCGCGCGGAACGGCGGCCATTGCTTCGAGCACGCGTGGATCGGTGATGACGAGTTCGTTCACGCTTGAGTGTGTGGCGGCAAGGAGAGCTGTCAAACGGGGTCCCCTCTCCCTTTGGGAGGCTGTTGATCTAGTCGGGAGTGGTTGACCACCCGCACCCTGTCGTGATCTTGGGTGCGCGTGAAGCAATCACGACGGTCGACGAAGACGCATCGGCTGCCTGAGCAGCGGCAGGGCTCGCTGCTGGAGCTTGAGC
>JAUYRZ010000125.1 GCA_030695565.1 Archangium sp. | reverse complement strand
GCGCGCGCTCACGCATCGCGGAGAGGATTTCCACGCGCTTGATCGAGTCGATGCCGAGGTCGGCTTCGAGCTCCATCTGCGCGCCGAGCATCTCCTTCGGGTAGCCGGTCTTCTCGGCCACGATCGTCATCATCAACGCCTCGAGGTCGATCGACGGGCCGGCGGAAGCTGCAGCAGCAACCGGCGCGGCGGCAGCGGCAGGCGCCGACTGGAACGCAGCACCACCCGCGGCCTTCATGTGATCGACGATCTGACCGAGCGTGCGCAGGGTGGCCAGTTCGGTCGGCTTCACCTCGGGCAGGTTCGGCGCGCGCTCACGCATCGCGGAGAGGATTTCCACGCGCTTGATCGAGTCGATGCCGAGGTCGGCTTCGAGCTCCATCTGGGCGCCGAGCATCTCCTTCGGGTAGCCGGTCTTCTCGGCCACGATCGTCATCATCAACGCTTCGAGATCGAGGAAGGCTCCGGCGGCAGGTGCGGCGGCGACGGGTGCCGGCTTCGGTGCGGGTGCGACGACCACGGGCGCAGGGGCAACGACAGGCGCGACGTGGGCGGGCGCAGCGGCCACCAACTGCGGCTGCGGCACGTACTGCTGCACCGGTGCGGGCGCGGGGACGGAGTGCTGCACCGGCGCCGGGGCGATGTACTGCTGCTGCGCGGGGGCGCCCATCATGGCGCTGAGGCCAGCGAAGGAGGACTGCGCCGTGTTGAGGAAGGCCACGTGGCTCTCCGCCATTGAGCGCTGATAGGCCGCGTGGGCTTCAGCGGTCTGCCGCTGCGTTTCCTGGAAGGCGTGCACCCAGGCCGTATGGGCTTCGGGGGCGGCTTGGTACGCCCTCTCCCCGACCCTGTTTCTCCCCTCTGTTCCATCGGCCCCGAGGCCTTGGCCCGCGGGGGAGAGGGAGACAGGAACTTCGACGTGCACGATCTTCTCGACCGTCACGATCTTCTCGATGATCTGCGCCGCAGGCACCGCGCGCGGGCCGTTCGGCTTGGGCAGATCCTTCGCGCCACCCACCGGCGGGTACGGACGGCCCGTGTTCGCGCCGTTGATCGGCATGGTCATCGCGGGCTTCTTCACCGGCTTGTCCGACGCGGGCTGGTACTGCTCCCACAGCGGGGCGAGGTTCAGCTGCACGCCGGCGATGGCGAGACGACCAAGGCCTTCCTGCAGCGTGGTCACCCCGTGCTTGCCCTTGCGATCCAGGCTCACGGCGCGGTGCGCACGATCTCCGAGGATGCGGCCGACGAGCTCGGTCAACACGCTGCCCGCGCCCACTTCGACGAACGTGCGAACACCGCGCGCGTACATCGCTTCGATCTCTTCGACGAACCGAACCGGCTGCGCCAGCTGCGAGGCAAGCTGCTCCCGGATCGCCGTGGCATCCTTCGCGTACACGGAAGCGGTCGCGTTGCCGTACACGTCGAACTTCGGCGCGTTCACGGTCACCCCGTCGAGGAACGTGCGGAACGGCGCGCTCGAGCCAGCCACCAGCGGGCTGTGGAACGCGGTCGCCACCGGCAGGCGCTTCGCGGTCAGGCCCTTCGCGGTGAGCGCGGCCTCGACCCTGGTGATCTCCTCGACCGAACCCGACAACACCACCTGGGTCGGCGAGTTGTGGTTGGCCACCACCACGCTGGCGCCGCTCGCAGCCACCGCCGCGCGCACCTCGTCGATGGACTTCGCCACGGCCGTCATCGCGCCCGGCACCGCCGACGCATCACGCATCAGCTCGCCGCGCTTGCGCGCCACCTTCACCAGCGTCTGCGCGTCGATCGCACCCGCTTCGTGCAGCGCGGACACTTCACCAAAGCTGTGACCCGCCACGCACGAAGGAATCACGCCGACCTGGTGCAGCACGTTCGCCAGTGACTGGCTGTGCACGCCGAGCGCGGGCTGGGCCCACTCGGTCTGCGTCAGCTTCTTCTGCTGCGCTTCCCGATCTGCATCGGTGAACACCGGCACCGGGAACACCACGTCGTGCAGCCGCTCGTTGCCGAAGGGGAGTGCAGCCGCGTCGTCCCACGCCTTGCGAGCCGCATCGAAGGCCATCGCGGCCTCTGCGCCCATGCCCACGTACTGGCTGCCCTGCCCCGGGAAGAGGAACGCCACCTGGCCCGCATCCGCCGCGCCCGTCGCGTAGTGCACGCCGGTCGGAGTGGAGTAGCCCGTGCCCGGCGCCTTCTCGATGGTCGAGGCGGCCGAGTTCAACTTCTCGGCAAGCTCACCGAGGTTCGCCGCGACGATCGCCAGGCGAGCGGAGTCCTTCGAGGAGAACGAGAGCTGGGTCTCACGCGCGATGTGGTGGAACTCCTTCTTCGAGCTCGCGAGCTCCTTGCACTTCGCCACCAGCGCAGCCGGGGTCGACGCGCTCAGCAGCACCAGCTCCGTGGGCACCGCGCGCAGCCGCCACGCGTGTTTACCGTTGGTGGCCTTCTTCGGCGCGTACTCCTCGAGCGCGACGTGGAAGTTGCTGCCACCGAAACCGAAGCTCGACACCGAGGCGCGGCGCGGGTGCGACGACGAGTCGCGGATCCACGGGCGGCGCTGGGTGTTCAGGTAGAACGGGCTCTTCTCAATCTCCAACTTGGGGTTGGGGCGATCGACCTTGATGGTGGGCGGCAACACCTTGTGGTGCAGCGCCATCACCGCCTTGAACAAACCGGCCGCGCCTGCAGCCGCCTTGGTGTGACCGATCTGCGACTTCACCGTGCCCAGCGCGCACCACTGGTTCTCTTTGCGTGCTTCGCTGGTGAACGCGAGCTTGAGCCCCGCGAACTCAGCCGCGTCGCCGGCCTTGGTGCCGGTGCCGTGCGCTTCGACGAGCTCCACGGTCTCAGGGCCGTAACCAGCCACTTCGTAGGCGCGGCGCAGCGAGCGGGCCTGACCTTCGGGCAGCGGCGCGTACACGCTGTTCGCGCGGCCGTCGGACGCAGAGCCGATGCCGGTGATGACCGAGTAGATGCGATCGCCATCACGTTCGGCGTCTTCGAGGCGCTTGAGCGCGACCATCGCGATGCCTTCACCGAGCAGCGTGCCGTCAGCGGTATCGGAGAACGGCCGGCAATCACCCGAAGGCGACAGCGCAGGCGTCTTGCTGAAGCAGAGGTACATGAAGATGTCGTTCATCGCGTCGACGCCGCCGGTGATGACGAGGTCAGACTGGCCGAGCTGCAGCTCGTTGATGCCCATCGAGACGGCGGCGAGCGACGACGCGCACGCAGCGTCGGTGACCGCGTTGGTGCCGCGCAGGTCGAAGCGGTTGGCGATGCGGCCGGCCACCACGTTGCCGAGCAGGCCGGGGAAAGAGGACTCCTGCCAGGGCGTGTAGGACTTGGCGATCTTGAGGCAGATGTCCTGCGCCTCGGTCTCGGGGATGCCCGACTCACGCAGCGCCTTGAGCCAGACCGGCTTCTGCAGGCGGCTCACCATGCTGCCGAGCAGCTCTTGCGCCGAGGTCACGCCGAGCAGCACGCTGATGCGCTCGCGGTCCATCTTGGAGAACTGGCCCTGGCTCGCGTCGTCGAGCACCTTCTGCGCGACGATGAGCGCGAGGATCTGCGCCGAGTCGGTCGCCGGCACGATGGTCGGGGGCAGGCCGAACTCAAGCGGGTCGAAGTCCACCGAGCCCAGGAAGCCGCCGCGCTTGGAGTAGGTCTTGTCGAGCGCCTTCGGATCAGCGTCGTAATAGTCCTCGATCAACCAGTGCGACGAAGGCACGTCGGTGATCAGGTCTTTGCCCGCGAGGATGTCGTTCCAAAAGCCGCGCGAATCGGTGGAGCCGGGGAAGAGCGCGCTGACGCCGACGACTGCGATGGGGGACTGCTTGCGGTGCGATGCCATGTTGAGGACCTCGAGTTGCGGTGAAGATCAGGAAAGGTGGCGCGGCTTGAACTGAAACGAAGCGGCGGGAACGGGGAGACCAAAGCTGCGGAGCTGGCCGGCGCGGGTGATCACCGCAGCGCCTTCGAGGAGGTTCTTCGCGATCTGCACGACGCCTCGGTTCTTCTGCTCCGCCAGGAACGAGCCCTTCGCCCAGCGGTTGAACGCGCCCATCGCGGGGCCCGACCAGATCTGGAAGTCGGCGCGGCGCGAAGCCTCACCGTCGATGGACCACTTGCTGGCTTTGCCCAGGTACCAGCGGAAGACGAGCGCCATCTTGTGCTTCGGATCAGCCTCGGCGCGGGTGACTTCGTGCGCGTCGCGGTTGAGCCAGAAGGCGCGGGTCTCCGTCCAGATCTCTTCGAAGGTCGCGTGCATCACGTCTTTCTCGAGGCGCGCGCGGAGCTCTGCGGGGATCGCTTCGAGTGACGCGTTCTGGTGGTACGCCTCGTAGAGCTTGGCCGAGCGCACGCCGAACATCGTGCCGCGCTTGAGCACCTGCACCTTGACGCCCAGCTCGAACATGTCGGCAGCGGGCGCCATGATGCAGTCAGCGACATCGGCCTCGGCGAGCATCTGCTTGCCGAGCTCAGACAGCCCCGACTCGATGGCGGCCTGATTGACGGAGCCGGTCACCACGTACGCTGCACCGAGCGCGAAAGCGGCCGCGAGTGAACCGGGCGTGCCCAGACCACCGGCGGCGCCGACCCGAATCGGGCGCTCGAACTTGTACTGAGCCGAGAGCTCATCACGCAGCGCCATGATGGTGGGGAAGAGCGCGACGAGTGACTGGTTGTCGGTGTGACCGCCGCTGTCCGCTTCCACCGTGATGTCTTCGGCGACCGGCACGCGCGCGGCGAGCTCGGCTTCGGCGTGGGTGATCAGGTTCTGCTCGACGAGCTTCTTGAGCATGTCGGCAGGCGCGGGCGACATGAAGCGCATCGCCACTTCACGACGGCTGATCTTCGCGAACACCTGGTGCTTGCGAACGATGCGGCCGTGGGCGTCGAGGTGCAGGCCCGAAGCGGCGCAACGCACCACCGCGGGCGTGAGCCCCATGAAGGCCGAGGCCGAGATGATCTTCACGCCCTTGCGCAGCAGCAAGTCAGCGACGCGGTTCTCGAGCTCGGGCTCGTTGGGCGAGTGGATCAGGTTGACGCCCCAGGGGAGCCGCTCACCCAGCTTGGAGACGAGCTCGTCGAGCGCCTTCTCCACGCGGGGGTACCCGAGACCGCCAGCGCCGAAGAACCCCACCAGGCCCGCTTCGGCCATCGCGATGCACATCTGCGTGGTGGCGATGCCGTTGGCCATCTCGCCGGCCACGTAGGGAAAACGAACGCCGTGCACTTCGCAGAAGGAGCGATCGCCCAGCCACTCCGGGTACATCGCGGGCAGCGTGGCGAGCAGGGGAAGATCACCCTGCGCGGCGGTGGTGACCACGGAGCCACCGATGACCAGGCCAATGCGACTGCGGTTCGCGTCACGAACGACGTGCACCGGCTCACGCACCTGGGCCAACACCGGCGCGAGCTCGGCGGGTTCGAAGACGGGGGGGACGGCGCCGGGACGCCAGTAGCCAACCGAAGTCAGCTCAGTGCTCTTCATTCGCCTGCTCGAAAATGGGTGGGAGAAACGAGGGTGCTGTCTCGCACGACCTTCGTCATCGGCTCGTCACGGACTGCGGTGACGTTTGCCACGTCGCAACCCAATGAAACGACTGACTTTCTCCCTCTCGCTGCGGGCGGGGAGCGGGAGCCTCTCAGCGGTTGGGCCAGTTGTTCCACGGCGACGGTGGATCACGCGCTTCGAGTGACCGCAGGAAGAGGATCAACGCCGGACGTTCGGCCGCGCTCACCCGGCTGGGAAGATGAGCATCCACCGCCGCCTCGAGCGTGGTGAAGGCGCCGTCATGCCCCCACGGGCCGGTGCGGGCGACGTTGCGCAAAGACGGCGTGTGGTACGCGCCTTCGTCTTCGGCGCTCGGCGAAGGAATCAGCTCCGGCGTGCCGTCGTGAAACGCGCCCGCGGCGTTGAAGGGTGAGAGCGCCAGCGCCTCGAGCGCCTGGGCGCGACCTTCCGTCTCAGGCCGACCGATCGAATGAAACGCATCATCGGAGAGCTGGGGCCCTGAATGACATTCAGCGCAGCCCGCCGTGAAGAACACGCGCGCCCCTTCACGCGCCTCTGCGCTCAACGCCTTCTCATCACCATCGAGAAATTCATCGAGCGGCCCAGGCAACAGCGCCAGCTTGCGCTCGTAGGCCTCGAGGCTCTTCCCCACGTTCGCCACCACACCGTTGATCAGCCGCTGTTCGGTCACCGTGAGCGAATCGAACGAAGCGTCGCCCGGCTTTCCGCGCGCGGGGTACTGCGAAAGATCCGGCAGGGCGCCGAACAGCCGCTCGTACGGCACCCGGTACGTCTGCGCGACGCGGTGCGCGAGCTCGAGGCGGGTGAAGTTCATCTCCTTCGGGTTCTCGAGAGCGAGCAGCGGCTGAGACCACAACGAGTCGGCCCGCCCGTCCCACATCTGCCAGCGTTTCCACGCCGCCGCGTAGAGCGAAGGCGTGTTGCGCGTGCCCCGCTCGAGGCCCGTCGACGCCGCGTTCCCATCGGCGAAGAACCGCTCGGGGATGTGGCACGTCGCGCAGCGCACGTTCTGATTCGAGCTCAGCCGCGCGTCGAAGAACACCGCGTGACCGAAGCGGGCCGCCTCGAGGTCGTCGGCCACGGCGTTGCCCGGGGAGGCCGGCAGCTGCGCCGGCAACCGCATCGCCCTCAGCTGCGCGCGTTGGGCCGCGTCGAGCCCGGGCACGAGCGCGTCTTCCTGACACCCGGCGAGCATCATTGCGAGGGCGAGAATGGCGGTGGTACAGGCGCGCGCTTCCACGTGAAGCCCACTCACCACATTCGCCGAGTCGCCGCACTGCTTCTGTCGCTGACCGCTTGTGGGCCGGGCATCGCGGGAGAGCCGTTGCCCCTCTTCAACGCGCCACCCGATCTCGGCGACGAGCAGCCCGCCCCCGCAGCAGAGCTGAAGCCCGAAGACGGTTCGACGCTCTCCTGGCCGACCGCCGCCACCCTGGAGGGCGTGCTCTTCGTGCCCAACCGCGACAGCGTGATGGTGGTGCTGCCCGAGGTCGCCAACGCGCGCGACTACCGGGTGTTCCGGCTGCCGGCGGGTGTGAGCATCAGCGAGATGAACGGCGGTGAGCAGGTCTCGGGCACCACCATTCACTGCGCCGGCTATCGCCAGCACAACGACAAGTTCAGCGGCACCCGCGAGCTGCAGCGTTTCGTCGAGGTCACGAACCTCGAGGGCCCCACCACGTTGGTGATCGAAGCGATCGACGCCGCGTGCCCGTACTCGGGCGCGCTGGTGCCAGAGCATCAGGAGATCAAGGTCACCATCGACGAGGTGCCGGTGCCCGATCGCATCACCTTCTCGCTGTTCACCGCCGACGAGATCCGCGCGCGGTTCGGCAGCCTGGTGCTCAACGGCCACGGCAAGAGCCAGCACCTCGGCCAACCCGGCCCCACCACGCCGCCCAAGGTGCTGGCGCGCGCGGCGGTGCGGGTCACGCCCCGGGGCAAGGCCACCCCGCGCACCCGCGACTTCTTCGACGACTTCGACGGCGCCAGCGGAGCCCTGCTCCCTTCGGGCGTCGCCGATGACAAGGGCCGCTCGTACAAGAAGGGCCGCCGCTTCTCGAACTCGAAGTGGGACTGGTTCATCTACGGCGATCAAGACGAGAAGGCGCAGCTCTCCGAAGAGCGCGGGCTCTTTCACGTCACGCTGCCCGACTGGGAGCAGGACGTCTTTTCCACCGTGGTGGGTGTGCCGCGGGGGCCGGTGGCGCTCTCCTCGAGTTCGTACCTGCACCTCACCTTCGAGGTGCCATCGAACGCCACTTCACGGCGGTACTGGTGGATCGGCCTGTGCGGCGCGGAGCGACCCGGCCAGACCTTCGATGCCGAGAGTCACTTCGCAGGTCATCTGGTGCAGACGTCTTTCTTCTACGAGCCCGACGGGCGCAACGTCTCGGCCGACGGTTGGAATTGCCTGCAGTTCTTCCCGCGCGATGGCTCGCCCTTCGAGTTGGGGCGCAGCAACCAGCGCAGCGAGTCGGACCTCTTGATGATGGTGAACAAGGCCAACGCACCGGAGCGCGACAACGTGGTGAACGTCTCGCCCGCGCAGTACCCGAGCTACGCGGCCGGTCCGAGCTGGTTCAAGAGCCAGAACGCCGACGGCAGCTTCGGGGTGGGCGTGCTCGACGAGCAGCTGCTCATCGGGCAGCGCACCCGCTTCGACGTGTGGATCAAACGCGACCGGGTGGTGATGTACGTCAATGGGCAGCAGCGCCTGTGCAACGACTTCCCCGGCAACGCGCTGACCATGGCTGAAGGCGCCGTCGCGTTCGGCCAGGTGCTCTACCACTCCGCCGCCGAGCGGCTCGAGTTCAGCCGCGACTACAACGATCGCAGCGGCCAGCGGTACTACCTGGAGAACTCGCCGTACGTCGACGAACGCGAGTGGGACAACGTGGGGTACGAGGCGAACGTGGGCGCGCCGTCAGGCTTCGACGCGGCGCCCTGCCATCGCCACGACCCGTAGCCACGTGACCTTTCAAGGCCCGCAGGCCTTCCTCGATCGCTGGTTGCAGATCGAACGTGGTCAAGCAGCCCTGATCAATCGATCAATGGGGTATCGATCTCCCCCCTCGCCCCGTGATCAACGAAATGACTGCCAGCACGAGGAACACGACAAAGAGAATCTTGGCGACGCCCGCGGCGCTCGCTGCGATTCCACCGAAGCCGAAGACACCGGCGATCAACGCGATGACGAAGAATATGGCAGCCCAGTAGAGCATTGGTGATCTCCTCAGTCCTTGAAGGCCCGCTTCAGCTCAGACATCCGGGCGTGAGTGAACTCCTGCGCGGGGAGCAGCTCGCTCGTCACGAGGCCCCGCAGATCGACAGGCAACTCCTGAATGTCGCGCTTGTAGTCAGCGAGACCGTGATCCTCGCCTGACTCCAACGTGGCGATCGCCGTCTTCTCACTGAAGGCGCCCGCAGCGGCCTGGAGCGCCCCGGTCACCACGCCCCACGGACCTGAACCCTCGGACGGCGTGCCGCCCAGCGAGCTGATCCGGCCGACGAGCGCCTCGACGCGCTTCTGGTGTGACTCCAGGCACGACTGCAACTGCGAGCGCACGGGGCCGTCTTGAATCTGGCCGAGCGCCTTCCGGTACGCCTCGACGGCAGAACGTTCGCCGCGGAGGAAGCTGTTCAACTGATCGACGTTCTTGTTCGACTTCGAGTCTGCGATGGCCATGAGCGACTCCTGTTGGGACGTGGGTGTTCACACCGGGTCATCCAAAGGCCGTGCCATTTCTGTTCAGGCGCCTCGGGCTGCCCTCATCTCGCCTCGGGGGTTACCGCTCGGAGACCGGGGAGCCTGAGCGCGCGCGCCTCGCTGTGGCGCGATGGCGTGCGACGGCCAGCTCCGCAGCCCTCGTTAAAGTGTTTCATGCGACTTCACGAGCTGATCGCCGTTCAGAAGGACGCCATTCTTCAGCGCTGGATGGATCGGGTCAGGGGCACGCTGGCCCCTTCATCGCTCCCTCAGCCCGAGTTGCTCGACCACCTGGGCGACTACCTCGACGAGCTGGTGGAGGCGCTTCGGCAAGCCGAAGGTGAATCAGCCGCTGCGACGCGGTCCCACGAGAGCCCGGTCGCGCAGCAGCATGGGCACCAACGGCTGGTGCTGGGGTTCGACGTTCCGGTGCTCGTGCATGAATACGGCGTGCTCTAGGACTGCCTGCTGGAGTTCGCTGAACGAGCGGGGCTGTGTTGAGCATCTCGCAGATGAGGTTGATGGTGGCGCGCTTGAGCGCTGGCGCCGCGCAGGCCGTTCACCACTACAGCAACGCACGCGACGAAGAGGCGCGGAAGCAGGCGGCCAGACACTCGGCCTTCCTCGCCCACGAGCTGAGGAATCCCCTTCAGTCGGCGATCCTCGCGTTCACGGTGCTTCGCAACCAGGCGGCCCCGAACGAGAAGGCGACCGCGGTGGCGGCTCGCAGCCTGGCGCGACTGCGCGACCTCATCGACCATTCGTTGGCCGAGGTTCGGCTCCACGCGGAGCTCGGCGTGGCGCCCGAGTGGATCCTGGTGGCCCGGTTCCTCGAGGAGATCAGAGATGAATCGAACGTCGAAGCGGAGGAGAAGCAGATCACCGTGTCCGTGGAATCCGCCCCCCACACTCGAATCGAAGCCGATCCCCGGCTGCTCCGCTCGGCGATGAGCAACCTGCTCCGCAACGCGATCAAGTTCTCGCACCGCCACAGCCGCGTGGTGGTGAGGGCGACGTCGAGCGCGGGCCGCATCTCGTTCGAGGTCGAGGATGCGTGCGGTGGCCTTCCTCCGGGTCAGGTGGAGAAGATCTTCGATCCCTTCGTGCAGCTGGGCACGGATCGCAGCGGCTTTGGGCTGGGGCTGGCCATCGTCAAGCAGGTGAGCGAATCCCATGGCGGATCGCTGCGGGTGAACAACCTGCCCGGAAAGGGGTGCGTGTTCATGCTGGACATCCCCGAGCGGGCACAGCCGTCGCCGCGGTCTTCGTCTTCGGCTCGCGAGCTGCCTTGAAGTCAGTCGACACCCGAGCAGGCGCCGAGCCGCCTATTTCTTGCCGGGCTGGCCCAGGTACCGGAACAACTCAGAGCCGCTGGAGAGCACCAGGGTCGAGTCACCCGTGAGCACCCGCTCGTAGGCCTCGAGGCTTCGGGTGAAGGTGAAGAACTCGGGATCTTGCGCGTGGGCCTCGGCGTAGATGCGGGTGCTCAGCGCGTCACCTTGACCCCGCAGCGTCTGTGACCGCTCGTACGCCCTGGCGAGGAGAATGGTCTTCTCCTTGTCGGTCTCAGCGCGAATCTTCGCGGCCTCTTCTTCACCCTCCGAGCGGTATTGTTTGGCGATGCGCTCGCGCTCAGCGCGCATGCGGGCGAAGACGCTCTCCTGCACCTCTCGAGGGAGATCGGCTCGTTTGATGCGCACGTCGATGATCTCGATTCCGAACTCACTGAGCGCCTTGGCGCCGGTGCGCACCGCCACCGCCTGCATCAGCGGGTCGCGTTCGTTGCCGATGATGTCGCCGAAGTCGTGGCTCGAGATCTCCCGTCGCATCTCCGAGAGCACGATGTCGTCGAGGCGAGCGCGGGCGCCGCTCTGGTCGTGCACGGTGGTGAAGAACTTCAGCGGGTCGGCGATGCGCCAGCGCGTCACCGGGTCTGCCACGATGCGCTTCTTGTCGAGGGTGAGGTACTCGGCCTGCGACGCGTCGCTGCTGAGCACCCGGCGCTCCATCACGTGCACCTGCTGCACGAAGGGCAGCTTCCACTCGAGGCCGGGCTCCATCACGGCGCGCTTGAACTCGCCGAACTGGGTGACGATGACGAGCTCCTTCTCGTCGACGACGTACGCGCTCGACCACACGATGAACGCGACCACCGCGGCGAGAATAAGGGCGAGACGGGTCTTCATGGCATGCTCCCGGGTTGGCCTGCGCTGCGGGCGGGGGCGCTGGCGGGCGGGTTGAGGTCGAGCAGCGGCAAGGCGCTGCGCCCCACCCCCACGTCGATGAGGGTCTTGTTCTGCACCGCGCCCAGCACCCGCTCGATGGTCTCGAGGTGAAGCCGGTCGCGCGTCACCCGCTGGGCCTTCTGGTACTCGCCCAGCAGGGAGAGAAACCGCGCCCCGTCTCCGTTCGCGCGCAGCACGCGCTGCTCTCGGTAGGCCTCGGCGCTGCGGGTCATCTGCTCTGCTTCGCCGCGCGCGCGGGGAATGAGGTCTGCGGCATACCCGCGCGCCTGGTTGATCTTCTGCTCCTTCTCTTCGCGGGCGCGCACCACGTCGTGAAACGACTCGCGCACCTCGTCGGGCGCGTCGACGACCTGCAGCTTCACCTCGGTGACGGTGAGCCCCGATTGGTACGCATCCATCAGCGACTGGAGAAAGACGAGGGTCTCGGCCTGCACCTTCTCGCGGCCGGTGGTCATCACGTCGTCGATGGTGGTGCGCCCCACCATGCCGCGCAGCGCGACCTCGGCGCCGGTCTGGAGCGCCTCTTGGGGCGCCTCGAGGCGGAAGAGGTACTTGCTGGGGTCGGTGACCCGGTACTGAACGATCATCTGGGCCTCGACCATGTTCTCGTCACCGGTGAGCATCAGGGCCTCGTGCGCGAGGCGCTCGCGGCCCCGAAAGCCCACCTCGATGCGCCGCACCTGCGCCATGTTCACCACGTCGGCCCGCTGGATCAACGGAACGGAGTAGTGCAGCCCCGGGCCTGACTTCCCCGATTCGCGCCCGAAGGTGCGCACCACGCCCTGTTCGCCCGGGCCCACGCTGTAGAAGCCGCTCAGGGCGGCGATGAGCACCACCATCGCCAGCAGCATCAAGACGAGCTTGCCGGCGTGCCGGCCGCCGTACTGGCGGAACTTCTCGACGAACGCATCGAGGTCAGGGCTCGGCGCCCCCATGTCGAATCGATCTTTCATCTTCATCCTTAACGGCGCTGCGCGCAGGCGGGGTCGAACGGGCCGCGATGGGCAGGTGCCCTGACGCAGCCCCCAGAGCGCTCCATCAAACCGATGGAGGCTCGGTCATTTGGATGCACCTGCCCGCCCCAAGTCACCGAACTCAGAGGCGGCGGCCACGGCATCCGGGTTGCTTTGGCGGAGGGCTGTGCCTGACGTCACCTACGCGTTGAACCGCCTCCACAGCGCACCTGTGCTCGAGCTCAAGGGCAAGCTGACCTTCGACCAGGCCCCCGGGCTGTGGACCGCGGTGAGCGCCTCGCTTGCGGGTGTGACCCGAGCCGAGCGCCTCGACTTCGACGTCTCGCAGCTCGAAGAGGTCGACGGTGGCTCGATGGCCTTGCTGGTGGCCAGCCGCGCCGACCTGCACCGCCGCGGCGCCTCTTCGGAGTTCATCGGCGCCAACGCGCAGGTTCAGAAGGTCATCCACCTCTACCGCGGCGACGTGAAGGTGGGCGCGCTGCGCAAGCGCAGGGCCCGCGGCGTGCTCGATCAAATCGGCAACGCCACCATGGCCATTCTCCAGGAGGGCCAGCAGGTGTTCGGCTTCTTCGGGCAGGCCCTGTTCGCCGCCCTGAAGCTGGTGGTCAACCCGCGCTCCGCGAACTGGGGCGAGGTCGCGCCCACCATGGAGAAGACGGGCGCCGATGCCGTGCCCATCGTCTTGTTGATCAACTTCCTCGTCGGGCTGGTGATGGCCTTTCAGGGCGCGGTGCAGCTCAAACAGTTCGGCGCCAACATCTACGTGGCCGACCTGGTGGGCCTGTCCATCACGCGCGAGCTGGGCCCGTTGATGACCGCCATCATCGTGTGCGGCCGTTCGGGCGCCGCCTTCGCCGCGGAGATCGGCTCGATGAAGGTGTCCGAAGAGATCGACGCCTTGCGCACCATGGGCATCGGCCCGATGCGTTTCCTGGTGTTGCCGCGCACGCTGGCGCTGGTGCTGGTGCTGCCGATGCTCACGCTGCTGGGCGACGCCGTGGGCATTCTGGGAGGCCTGGTGGTGGGCGTGCTCACGCTCGACCTCACCATCACCGGCTACCTGCAGGAGTCGTTCAAGGCGATCGAGCTGTGGGACATCTTCTCGGGCGTCATCAAGAGCGTGCTCTTCGCGTTGGTCATCGCGTTGATCGCCTGCCAGCAGGGCCTGTCGACCACCGGAGGCGCGGAGGGCGTGGGCCGGCGCACCACCTCGTCGGTCGTCTCGATTCTCTTCGGACTCATTCTGGTCGACGCCTGCTTCACCGTGTTCTTCCACTGGGTGGGCGCGTGAGCCGGCTCATCAAGGTGAGCGGCCTGACCCTGGGGTGGGACGAGACCGTCTTGCTTCAAGACGCGAGCTTCGAGGTCGAGCGCGGCTCGGTCTTCGTGATTCTCGGCGGCAGCGGGTGCGGCAAGTCGACGTTGTTGCGCTACCTCATCGGGCTCGATCAACCGATGAGCGGCACCATCGCGATCGAAGGCGTGTCTGGAGAACAGCTCGGGTTCTCCCGGCCGGAGTTCGGGGTGATGTTCCAGTCGGGCGCGTTGCTGGGGTCGATGACCGTGGGCGCCAACCTCGCGCTGCAGCTCACGGAGTGGACGCAGCTCCCCGCCGAGGCGGTCAACGTCATCGTGCGCGCCAAGCTGCGCCTGGTCGGGCTGCAAGACGCCGAAGACAAGCTGCCGTCCGAGTTGTCGGGCGGCATGAAGAAGCGGGCGGCCATCGCCCGGGCCATGGTGCTCGAGCCGTCGCTCCTGTTTCTCGACGAGCCTTCGGCTGGCCTCGACCCGGTGAGCTCGTTCGAGCTCGACGCGCTCATCCGCTCGCTCAACCAGGCGCTGGGGCTGACCGTGGTGATGGTCTCGCACGAGCTGGAGAGCATCTTCAGCATCGCCGACAGCTGCATCATGTTGGACAAAGCGAGCAAGAGTATCATCGCCCGCGGTGCTCCCCGCACGCTGCGCGACAGCTCAGCTGATCCGCGCGTGAGCGCCTTCTTCAACCGCCGGGCGGTCGCCCCGCCCGTCGCCCCCCCGTTGCCCCTCGAGGTGAAGCCATGAGCACTCCCACCAACCGCTGGAAGCTCGGCCTCTTCGTGGTGATGGGCGTGCTCACCGCCGTCGGCGCCGCCGCGTTCTTCGGCAGCCGCTCGTTTCAGAAGGAGACCGTCTCGTACAAGACGTTCTTCGACGAGTCGGTGCAGGGCCTGGAGATCGGCTCACCGGTGAAGTTCCGCGGCGTCACCATCGGCAGCGTGTCGGCCATCGACATCGCGCCCGACCGGCGGCACGTCGAGGTCACCTACGAGCTGGGGGTCAAGGTGCTCGATGCCATGGGCCTGGCCGTCGAGAAGCGGGGTCTGCAGGAGCGCAAGCTCTTCATTCCCACCGACCTGCGGGCCCAGCTCGCCTCCACCGGCATCACCGGGGTGATGTTCATTCAGATGGACTTCTTCAACGAGGCGGTGCACCCGCCGCTCGAGTTGCCCTTCGAGCTGCCCTTGAACCACATTCCCGCGGCGGGCTCGATGCTCAAGAACATCGGCGACTCGGTGGTGGGCGCGGTCGAGGGGTTCCCCGAGGTGGTGCGCCAGCTGCTGGCGGTGCTCGCGCGGGTCAACAGCATCCTGGGCGACTTCGAGGGTGAAGGTCTCTTCGTGAAGGCGGGGCAGACCATCACGCTGCTCAACCACGTGCTCAAGCAGGTCGACACCGTGCTGGTCGACCTCGCCCCCGGCAAGCTCTCTGCTGACGCGCGCGCGGCGCTCACCAGCCTCAACACCGCGGTGATCAGCCTCAACGGGTTGCTCGCCCAGCTCGGCGGCGAGAAGGGGCTGGCGGCCAGCCTGCAGCAGACCTCCAACTCGATGGGCGCGATGGCCCAGAACGCCAACCGGGTGGGCCCGGCCATCGAAGACGCGTCGCGCGACGTGCAGGGCGCAGCGCGCGCGGTGCAACGGCTGGCCGACGCGCTCGAGCTCGACCCCGACATGCTCCTCAAAGGCCGTGGAAAGCAGAACACCCGATGAAGCCACTCCTGTTGTCATTGACGTTCCTGCTCAGCAGCTGCGCGCTGCTCTCCAAGGGCGAGCTGGGCACGCGCCGGTTCTTCAGCCCCGAGCTGGTGGCACCCGCGGTCAGCACGGCCCCGCTCACCCATCTGGAGCTGCGCCTGGGGCGGGTAAGCGCAGCGGCCTGCGGCTCGGAGGCGATGATGTACCGCCGCTCGCAGTTCGAGGTCGGTTTCGACCACGAGCGGCGGTGGACCGAGAAGCCCGAGGTCTATCTGCGGCGCGCGCTCAGCCAGGTGCTGTTCGAAGGTTCTGGAGTTCAGAGCGTGATGCGCGGCGCGGCGCCCGTGCTCGAGGTCGAGCTGCTCGAGTTCGAAGAGGTGCGCGCGCCCTCGCACGTCGGCCGGGTGAAGGTGGCCTGGTCACTCGGCGACGAGCGGGTGGTGTGGGCTCAGCAGACGGTGCGGTTCGAGCGGCCCATCGCGTCGTCCAGCGGCGATGCCGAGGGTGAAGCCATCGTGTCGGCCCTGAGCGGCGCGCTGCACGAGGCCGTGGAGGCGATCGGCCAGCAGGTGAGCGCTGAGCTCTCGCGCCGCTCAACGCCCGCCGGGAGCTGAGCTCGAAGGTCGGGTGCGCACCGGCGGGAAGCCGTGGTTTCGGGCCGCCGCCATCGGCTCCGTACTGGAACACGGTTACCGACCTGAAACCGGGGAGAGGCCGGCTTCCGGGTTCCAGCACCAGAACGGTGAGGCATGATGGGCGCCGTTACCACTCGCCATGCGACCGGAGCTCAGCGGGGGGCGAGGGCCAGCCGAACGGTTCTGGCTGCTGCCGCTCACGCTCTTCGTCAGCACGCTGCTCACCGCGTTGACCGCGGCGTTGGTGACGCGTGACTCGCTCTCCGTCGCCGCGCGCGCGCGCATGGAGCAGGTGGCCGACGACGCCGCCGAGCGTCTCAAAGAAAGGCTGGAGAGCGCCGGCAGCGTCGCGCGCGGTACCGCCGGGCTCTTCGTCGCGCAGGAGCGGGTGAACGCAGGCACCTTTCACGCCTTCGTCGGCGCGCAGTCGGTCACCCGCTGGCTGGCGCAAGGCCGGGTGTCGTGGGTGGTCGCGCCGAGGCCCGAAGAATACGAAGTGGTGCTCGCGCGTGGCCGCACCGAGTCGCCCAAATACAAGTTCCATTCGCCCCAACCGCTCTACCCGGTGCTCTTCGTCTCGCCCAAATCGAAGGACAACGAGAGCGTGCTGGGCCTCGATCTGGCCACCAGTGAACCCCGGCGCCGGGCCATCGAACGGGCGCGCGACGAAGGCGAGGTCACGCTGATCAGCCAGTTCGGCCTTCCCATCGAGGAGACCGCGCCGGGCAGCGCCGTGTTGCACCCGGTGTATGAAGGCCGCCCTCTTTCCCTGGAGGAACGCCGAGCGCAGTTCCGCGGGGTGGTGATCGTCGGCGCGCCCACCGAAGACTTCTACGCCAGCGCCTTCGCCGCATCGAGTGCGTCGTTTCACGTACAGGTGATCGATCTGGCCGACGTGGCGCCCTTGTGGAGCTCGACGGAGTTTCCGCCCGGCGCAGGCCCCGACAAGGGCGTGACCCGGCTGCTGGCGTTCGGTGGCCGCGAGCTCGCGGTGCACCTGGTGCCCCGGGAAGGCGCAGGCCAGGCCGTGGAGCGCCTCGCGTTCATGGCCATCATCGGCGTGGGCACCCTGCTCGCCTTCTCGTTCGCCGGCCTGACCTTTCAACAACTGCGGGGCCGCAGAGCCGCCGAACGCGCGCAGCTGATCACCCGCGCCGCCTTCGACGAAGCCGATCGCCGGCGGGCCTTGCTCGACCTGGTGGTGGAGCAGAGCTCAGACGGCATCATCATGGCCGACGGCCACGGCGTCATCCGCCTCTTCAACGAAGCGGCGGCGCAGCTCTACGGCGTGCCTCGCAACGAAGTGCTTTCGCCCGATTGGAAGCCCACCTACCGGGTGCTCACCGTCGAAGGCGCCACCATTCCCCCCGAGCAGGCGCCGCTCACGCGCGCGTTGCGAGGCGAGCTGGTGCACGAGACGAGGTGGGTGGTGCACCGCCCCGACGGAGGAAACCGGGTGCTCACCGGTACCGCCTCGCCCCTGAAGAACCCCGATGGGAGCAGCGCGGGCGCGGTGCTGGTGATGCGTGACGAG
Organism: Archangium sp.; assembly: GCA_030695565.1. Lineage (GTDB taxonomy): Bacteria > Myxococcota > Myxococcia > Myxococcales > Myxococcaceae > Archangium_A. The sequence continues at coordinate 83,295 of JAUYRZ010000125.1, read as the reverse complement.
ACGGAGCGGCTGCGCGCGGAAGCAGAACGGGAGCGGCTCATCGTGGCGCTGGAGTTCTCCAACGCCGAGCTGGAGCAGTTCGCCAGCGTGGCCAGTCACGACCTCAAGGCCCCGCTGCGCGGCATCTCGCAGCTCGCGCAGTTCCTCGAAGAAGACCTGGGGGACAAGCTCAGCCGCGATGATCGCCAGCACCTCGCCCTGCTCAAGGGGCGGGTGCGCCGATTGGTCGCGTTGATCGACGGCATCCTCGGCTACGCGCGCGCAGGCCAATCGTCGGAGACGCTGGAGACCTTCGACGCCCGTGACGCGGCCTCCGAAGCGTTGGTGCTGCTGGCGCCGCCGCCGGGAAGTGAGGTGCTGCTCCCGGCGCCCGGGTTGAGCGTGCAGGGCGACAAAGCGCTGCTGCTCCAGGTGTTGATGAACCTGCTGAGCAACGCCTTCATGCACGGAGCACAAGGCGCCGCTCACATCGAGGTCGACGCGCAGGCCGACGGCTCGTTCGTGCGCTTCAGCGTGCGAGACAACGGCCCGGGCATCGCGCCCGAGTACCACCAGCTCATCTGGGGCATGTTTCAGACGCTGCAGCCCCGCGACGAAAAGGAGAGCACCGGCATCGGGCTCTCGGTGGTGCGCAAGGTGGTGCAGGCGCAAGGCGGCCGCGCGTGGGTCGAATCGGCGCTCGGTCACGGCGCGACCTTTTTCTTCACGTGGCCCCGACAGCTCAAACGCTGAGAACCCGGCGCGCAAATGTGGCGCTCGTGTACCCCGTCATTTCGGGTGTGGCACCTGAGCACTTAGCGGTGACTCACAGCCCACCTGTCATTACTGCCCAAGCCATGGAGAGCGCACACCGCGCCTTCAAGGGGGCAGACCACATGGGCACCAGATTGGCCATCGTCGAGGACGACCCCATTCAGGCTGAGCTGTTGAGCGAGACGCTCAGAGCCGAGGGTTATGAAGTGGTGACTTTTCCCGAGGGGCAAGCGGCCCTCATCGCGCTCGAAGGAGGCGAACAGGTCGACGTCGTGCTGGCTGACGTGACGATGCCGGGGATGGATGGCATCGCGTTGTGTGCGGCGCTGGAGAGTTCGCGGCCCGACCTGCCCGTCATCGTCGTCACAGGTGAGTCGAAGATGGAGACCGCCGTGGCCGCGTTGCGCTCGGGTGCGTACGACTTCTTGAGCAAACCGGTGGAGCCTGCGCTGCTGCTCCCCTGTGTGGCGAGGGCGGCCGAGCGGCAACGGTTGGCCAAAGAGCTGCGCACGGCGACGCAGGCCCTGCCGGCCACCGACTCCGGGCTCTTCGGGCAGAGCGACACGATGCGCCTGGTGCGCGAGCTGGTGGCCCGGGTCGCCGCGTCAGGGGCCAGCGTGCTGATTCACGGTGAGACCGGCACCGGCAAGGAGCTGGTGGCCCACGCGCTGCACAAACAATCCACCCGCTCGCACGGGCCGTTCGTGGCGATCAACTGCGCCGCGTTGCCCGCCTCGCTGGTGGAGAGCGAGCTGTTCGGTTACGCGAAGGGCGCGTTCACCGATGCGCGCGCGGCGCGTACGGGGCTCTTCGTGGAGGCGACCGGCGGCACGTTGTTCCTCGACGAGGTGTCGGAGCTGAGCCTGGACAACCAGGCCAAGCTGCTTCGCGCGCTGCAGGAGCGCAAGGTGCGGCCGGTGGGCAGCAACACCGAGGTGCCGTTCGATGCGCGCATTCTCGCCGCCACCCATCGTGACCTCGAGGCAGAGATCGAAGCCGGCCGTTTCCGGCAAGACCTCTTCTTCCGCTTGAACGTCATCCGCATCGATCTGCCCGCGCTTCGGGAACGCGGGATGGACGTGGTGCACCTGGCCACTCATTTTCTGCGCGAGGTGTGCGGGCGTGATGGCCGGCCCGTGCCCACCATTCCACCCGAGGTGGCGCAGAAGCTGCTCTCGTACCCGTGGCCGGGCAACGTGCGTGAGCTGGAGAACTGCATGGAGCGGCTGACCGCGCTCGCCTCCACGCAGACGCTGGCCGTGGCCGATCTGCCGGAGAACATTCGCCTGCATGAACGTGAGCGGTTCTCCATGCAGGTCGACGCGGCCGAAGAGGTGGTCACGCTCGATCAACTCGAGAAGCGCTACGTGCTGCGCGTGCTGCAGTTGGTGAAAGACAACCGCAGCCGGGCCGCGGTGATGCTGGGCATCGATCGCCGCACGCTCTATCGCCGCCTGGAAGGGTGGGGGCTGCCCACCGAACGACGGCCCTCGGTGACGACCCTGCCGGTGACCGCCACCAATGGCACCTCCCGGGATGTTCCGCAGTGACCAGGGCTGAGCCATGAACAAGGCGAAGCTGACGGTGCTCGTCGCCGACGACGATGAAGTCGATCGCATGTCGGTGCGGCGGGCGCTGTCGAAGTCGGTGACGGTGCTCGAGGCCATCGACGCGCGCAGCGCCGAGGCCGTGCTGAAGGAGCGCCGGGTCGACCTGGTCTTGCTCGACTACTTCCTCCCGCCGGACACCGGGCCCGGCGTGCTGGCGCGGTTGCTCACCGTTCAACCCGGGCTGCCGTGCATCTTTCTCTCGGGCCACGGCAGCGAAGAGATCGCCGTCGAAGCGATGAAGGCGGGCGCCGAGGACTACCTGCCCAAGGCGGCGGTCGCTGAGCCACGCCGTCTGGCTCAATTGGTGGAGCGCACCTGTGCGGCCAGTCAGCTGCGGCTTCAGGTGCAGCGGGAGCAGGCGCGGTTCGCACTCGCGTTGGAGGCCTCGGGCGCCGGCACCTGGAGCACCGACGGCGAGCCGTTGTGCGTGAGCGGCGCCGAACGTTTTCGCGAGCTGTTCGCCTTGCCGGAAGGCAACCGCTGGCCGATGGAGCAGTGGCTCACGTGTTTCAAGACCCACGACGCGCTGAAGCTGGAGACCGCGTTGGGGCAAGACTCGGTGTCCGTGCAGGCCGAGCTGTCGGAGGTGCCCGGGCGGTGGGTGGACCTGCGCGGCCGGCGCGAGCCCGGTGGTCACAATCACTTCGGCACGGTGATCGACATCAGCGCCTCGAAGGCGGCCGAAGCGCGCACCCTGGCCATGAAGGATCGGCTGATGGGCATCGCCAGCCACGATCTGAAGAACCCGCTCTCGGCCGTGAAGATGGGCGCGCAGCTGCTGGCGAAGAGCGAACACCTCAACGAGAAAGAACGGCGGGTGGTCTCGCACATCACCGCCAGCGCCGAGCGCATGACCCGGCTCATCTCGCAGCTGCTCGATCTCACCCGCGTGCGATTGGGTGGTGGCCTCGCGCTCGAGCGCAAGGTGGTGGAGCTCGAGCCGCTCATTCAGTCGTTGGTCGAGGAGACCCGCCTGGGGGCCGATCGAAGGATCGTCACGAACCTCAAACCAGTGAAGGTGGAGGCCGATCCCGATCGGCTCTCACAGGTCGTGAGCAACCTGCTCAACAACGCGGCCAAACATGGCGATCGCGAGTGGCCCATCGTGGTCACCCTGCGCGAGGCCGGCCCCCGGGTGGAGATCGAAGTGGAGAACCACGGTGAGGCCATCGACGCCGCTTCGTTGGAGTCGCTCTTCGAGCCCTTCGTGCAGGGTCGTGGTGCGGCCCGCGAAGGAATTGGATTGGGGCTCTTCATCAGCCGCGAGGTGATGCACGCGCATGGAGGAAGCTTGACGGTGACTTCGACTGCGGATGGCGTCACTCGATTTTTGGCAACGTTGTGAGACCATCACCCTGACCCTCTCCCGAAGGCAGAGGGGCTCAGCTGTACTGCACCGCCGACCAGTAGCGGTCGATGATGGTGAGCAGCTCGACGAAGCTGGGAAAGTCGAGCGACTTCACGAAATAGCCCGCCACGTGAAGGCGGTGGGCTTCGCGGCGATCCTTCTCCTGGCTCGAGGTGGTGATGATCACCACCGGCGTGGAGGCGAGCGCGGGGTCGGCTCTGAGCTCCTTCAAGAACTCCAACCCGCCCATGCGGGGCAGCTTGAGATCGAGCAACACCAACCGCCGCGCCGCCGGCATCACGTCTCCCCGAAGCACGGCCAGCGCCTCCACCCCGTCCTTCGCCTCGCACAACTGGTGCGCGATACCGGCGCGCACCAGCCCTCGCTTCACCGTCATGAGGTCGATGGAGTCGTCATCTACGACCAACAAATTGAGCATGGTCAAAAGCTCCCCCCACGCCCGAGCTCACGACGTTCGGTTCAGCGAACGGCGCGACGCGCGGTCTGGAACCCGGACCAGAGCGAATCGCGGGTGTCCGTCGCGGTGTTCTTCAGCGCCCGAATCACGATCTCGAGCGCGCTGGGCGCAGGCCGCACGGCCGCGTAGAGGGCGGCCCCGACCAGCGCGCCTGCACCAAACAGAATGCCGGCCGACGCGACGGGATGGGCCTGCGCCTTCTTCGACACCGAGTCGGCAGCGCCCGTCGCGGCCTTGCGGAACTTGCCGAGCTCCTTGCCCACCACCTTCTGGGCCTGGTGCATCACCACGCCCACGTCTTCCTTGAGGGCGCTCATGTCGCCTTCGCGCGCATCGGAGACAGCGCGCTTCACTGCAGTCTGCACGTTGGTAGCGTTCGCCATTGTCGACTCCCGGGTCTGCTGGTTGAGGTGTTGAAATTCAAGGAATGCACTGGTCGTGCCCCGAGGCGATTCAGCTGCCCGACGCGGATTTGCCTGGGGGCTCCGGGGGAGGTTTCGGCCGGGCCAGATTCCGGGAGATCGAGCCGAGAGCCGGTGTGGCGACTTGGTGGACTGGCCGAAGAGATGTGACGAGAAAGGGCCCCAGTTCAGGCGCCATGGCATGGTGCGCGCCGCAATGAACCTCGAAGGCGCGTGGCACGTGGTGGCGAGCAACTTCCCCATGTGGATGAAGGGCGATCGCACCCGGCCCCGCTTCATCTATTCGAACCCCCGCGTGGTCGAGGGGCGGCAGCAGTTCGACGACACGGTGGAGTACGTGCAAGGTGGTCGCACGAAGACCATCGTGGGTGTCGACACGCAGGAAAGTGCAGGCAGCCCGAAGTACGTGTGGCGCGGCACAGGGTGGCTGCGGTTCCTGACCAGCCGCTGGGAAGTGATTCACGTCGCGGCAGATGAACAGTGCCTGGCGCTCTCGTTCAGCAAGACGTGGGCGACGCCGGCGGGCATCGACATCATCGCGCGCAGCCCCGCGGTGGATTTCTCGGCGGTGCGGGCGGCCATCGGTTCGCCTTCGCTCATGCAGGTGGCGTGGTGAATCTGCTCGAGCGGCTCGTGGTGGTGCTGGTGCGCTCTGAAGGCCCGCTCAACGTGGGGAGCGTGGCGCGGTTGTGCGGGAACTTCGGGTGCTCGTTGCGCCTGGTGAACCCACAGATGGATCGCACCACGCGGGATGCGATCAAGATGGCGCACCCGTCGGAGGCGTTGCTCGAGGAGGCGCCGGTGTTCACCACGCTGCGCGCGGCGTTGAGTGACGTGTCGCTGGCGGTGGCCACGTCGTCGAAGCTCTACGACGCGGTGGAGACGCCGTGGCTCTCGGTGGGGCGTGCGCGGTTGTTTCTACCGGTGGCGGGTGAGCGGGTCGCGTTGGTGTTCGGCAACGAACGCACGGGTCTCTCGGTCGATGAAGCAGAGCTGTGCCCGCGGGTGGTGCGGCTGCCGACGCCGGGCCCCACGGAGAGCTTGAACCTGAGTCACTCGGTGGCGGTGATGTTGACCTTGTTCAACGCGGCGGCGGAGGGCACCGATGAGAAGGCCGACTTCCGCGCGTCGAAGCCGTCGCGGGATGCGCTGGTGCAGATGCTCAGCAAGCAGCTCGAGGGGCGGGGGTTCTTCAAGGGTGGCGCGCGCGCGCGGGAGGCGTTCGAGCCGCGGCTGCAGGAGCTCACCGACAAGATGGACTTGAGCGAGCGGGACCTGGTGCTGCTGCAGGACGTGCTGCTGGTGCTCAGCGGAACGAAGTGAGCCTCCGGTTTGCCCGACCATGGAGCAGAGGAGACAGTTTCGGCGATGAGATGTTAGGGGTCCGGGCATGACGACCCTCATCGACGACATCGAAACCAGCCGCGACGGCGCGACGCTGCTCATCAAGTTTGCGCGCCCGGCCAAGAAGAACGCCCTCACCCTCGCGATGTACGAGCGCATGAACACCGTGCTCGCCGAGGCCGCAGCCGACAAGACGGTGCGCGCCGTGGTGTTCGGCAGCACCAGCGAGACCTTCACCGCCGGCAACGACCTCGGTGACTTCATGGCGAACCCGCCCGATGGCGAGAACTCGCCGGTGTTCCGCTTCATCAACGCGCTGGCGAGCTTCGAGAAGCCGTTGCTCGCCGCGGTCGACGGCAAGGGCATCGGGCTCGGCCTGACGATGCTGCTGCACTGCGACTTCGTCTACATCTCCGACCGTGCCTCACTGGTGGCGCCGTTCGTCAACCTGGGCCTCGTGCCGGAAGCCGCTTCGTCGCTGTTGCTGCCCCGCCTCGCAGGTCACGTGCGCGCTGCTGAGATTCTCTTGCTCGGTGAGCCCATCGACGCGCAGAAGGCCTGGGCGCTGGGCCTGGTGAACGAAGTGATGGCGCCTGATCAGGTGCTGCCCAAGGCGCTGGAGACCGCGCGCAAGCTCGCCGACAAGGCGCCCAACGCGCTCAAGCTGAGCAAGGCCCTGATGAAGGACTCGGGTGCGGTGACCAACCGCATGCAGCAAGAAGGCGCGCTCTTCGTCGGCCAGCTCGCGTCACCCGAAGTCGCCGAGGCGATCGGCGCGTTCTTCGAGAAGCGCAAGCCCGACTTCTCCACGTTCTGAAGAGATGCTCCTCGCGCTGCTGCCGCTGGTGGCCGAGGCGAAGCGTCACACGGATGCGTTGATCAGCCAGCACGACAACCTCACCGCGGGGCTGGCGCTCGACAAGGCGCTGACCACCATCGAGAGCGAGCCGTCAGTCTCTCTGCACGCGCTCACCCGCTCGAGCCTGGAGACGAAGGTCGAGGCCTATGGGCGGGTGGATCTTCAACTGCTGGCGATGATCGACGACGCGCGTGCGGGGTTGAAGAGGCGGCGTGGAGCGGCTCACCGGGCGCGCGGTCGATCGGGCTGCGCTCGCGCGGGTCGCGTGGTTCTTCGGCCTCGGGGCGAAGGATGAGAACGACTCAGTGCCTCATCGCGACAGCTTCTCCGAGGCAGATGGGGCGATCATCTCGCGGCGGTTCGGGAAGACTCCGGTCGCGCGGTGGAAGGCTGCGACGCGGATGTGGCGCATCAGGTGTCGGCGGAGATGAACGCAGACATCGAGAGGTTCTTCGAGAAGCACTGAACATCGGCCCTGAAGAAGGCGGTCGTTTCACTTCCTCCGCGCTGCTCGTTGCGTGCAGGCCTCTCGGCTACGGGCGAGGAAGTTCATGTGACGAGGTCCGGCCGGGGCGACTTTCCCAGCCGTAGCAGCACTGTTGCTTCGCGAAGCAACATGGTTGTCACGAGTTGGAGAGGAGCACCGGCCTGTCTCAGCCACGCGTCCTTGCCTCGCGCCCAGAGCCCGCGCGTGATGAGCAACGAACGAGATCCGCCATCGCCCCGCTTCCGTTCAGGCGGCTTTCAGCACCGTGCGGTTCAACACGAAGCGCACCAGCGCCCACGCACCAATCGCCGCGAGCCACGCGACCCACTCATCGACGCCGCGATCACGGAGCACCTTGCTCACGATCACGTACGTGCCGATCGCCACCGGAATCGTGGCGAACGTCCACATCGCGCGCCTGAACGTCGCTCCCGCGGCCTCGAACTTCATTCCCGACGCGGTCGCGCTCGCGACTTCTTCGGGCTTCATCAGGCGCCAGCGCCGCACTTCGCCGAGCTCACGGAACATGCGGCGTGGATCGGCCGTCGCGGAGAGCGTCTTGTTCGCGGCGACCATCATCTGCTCTTCGAAGAGATCTCTCGGTGAGTGTTTCGCGGAGGGTTGGGCGTCGCGCAACGCGGCGAGCATCTTGTGCAGGCGATCAGTGGGCTCGAACTTCACGCCTGCGCTGGCGAGGAAGACGACGAAGCGCTCGATGCCCTGCTCTGCTTGCGCGAGTTCCCAGTCGACGACGTAGGTTGGCAGGTGATCCATGGGGCGCCAGATAGCACGTGCTCCCTCACCCCGACCCTCTCCCAGACCAGAGGGAGAATCAGTGGAGATCCGCCAGCGACTCCACCGGCTCGAGCATCACCATGCCCATCGCGTCGAACTTGTTCAGCGTGGGCTCCGCCGAGAGCGCGGCGGTGGGCCGAATGAGCAACCGCGGCCGACCACCCCACGCGAGCACCCACTCGAGCGCGAGCTCCGCCCGCACCTCGTGCAGCTGCCGCCCCGGCCCCCACACCGATTGATGCCGCGCCTCGAGCCGCAGCGCTGAAGGCCACTCCAGCTGCAGCCCCACCCGCGCCACCACGCGCGTGGTCACGCCCGCCACCGGCATGATCCCCGTGGGATCCACCGCCACCCAGAGCGCCGGCCCCACGCCCGCCGTGAGCAGGTGCCGCGCGTGATCCCCATGCACGCCGAGCAACAGCCACCCCGCTCCACCCGACAAGGTGTGCTGCGAGCGCCACGCGCGGAAATCAGAGGCGAACTCGAAGCCGAAACCGAGGTGCTCCTTCCACCTCGGGTACGGCGGCACCGGCAGCGCAATGGAGTCGAAGGCCACCAACGTGAAGTGGCTCTGCACCACCTCCGGCACGCGCAACGAAGGCGCCAGGGTCACGCTGCCTTCGAGCATGCGCACGCCCACCGGCGCACCGATGCCGCGTTGCCGCTGCTCTCCCAACAGCTCCATCAGGCCTGCCTCGTCGAGCCGCACCACCGGCGTGGTCGAGCCGTCGTTGCGCCGCCAGAGTCCGCCCCCCAGCGACGTGCGCCAGTGACCCGAGAGCGGCAGGCTGCGCACTGCGGGCGTGATCTCTTCGGCGATCACCGCGTCGGCTTCGGCCTCCAGGAACGCGGCCGCGGACACCTCGCCGAACACCTCGCTCACCAACGCGCCCTGCTGAACGGTCACCTCGTCGAACAACGCCAGCCGCGCCTCGAGCTCTTGCTGCTGCGCTGCTTCAGGCGGCGTCGCGTCGCGCTTCTTCGCGCGGCGGCGCAGGTCGTCCATGAAGGTCTCGCGATCGAGCAGCATCAAGCTCGCCTGCAACGTCGACTCGCGCTCGAGGCTGGTGAGCCGTTCGCTCCACAACGTCTCGAGATCCGCCGTGCCGGGCTCCACCCGCTCCTGCTCGAGCTCCCGCAACGAGTGCAGCGCTTCATCGGCCGAGGCCCGCTCGACCCGCGCGCTCAGCGCCCACCAGGAGAAGAGGTCTTGATGCAACGCCGCGGGCGCTTGCCGGCTCACGCGTGCCAGCTCGAGATACGCCGCGTGCCGGGTGGCCACTTCAGAGTCGTGCGCGCCCGAGAAGTCGGCCTTCAGCGCGGTGAAGTTCTTCTCGAGCTCGAACCGACGCGCTTCGTCACGCCGCGCCACCGTGCCGGTCGACTCGAAGGTGGGAAAGACCGCCTGCAGCAGCCGCTCACCGGTCTTCTTCTTCGCGCGGAACAGGTCGTCGAGCACGCCACCGGGTGAGGTGATGAAGCCCGGCCACTTCGCCAGCGTGGGCTCGTCGAGCGAGGTCTCCAGCATCCACACCAGCACCGAGGCACAGTTGTCGGAGAAGAACGCGTAGGTGAAACGGCCGCGCCGTTCGAACTCCCAGGTGCGCTCGAGAAATCGCCGCTGCTCGTCGGGCGTCAGGCTCAGCTTCCACCGCGTCATGCTGCGCTGTTCACCCGAGAGCTTCTCGCGGGTGAGGTCGGTCATGCTGATGGTGAAGACCCCCAGCGAGTAGCCGCCGAAGAGTCCCTTGGCGATGTGCGCGGGCCCCAGGTTCGGCAAGGTGATGGCCGCGAACTGAATGGCCGTGTCGAAGCTGGGGCCCAGGCTGGTTCGCCAGACCGGGCGCACCAGCAGGTGGCCGAAGAGCGATTCGGGCGCCCGGCCAGAGGCCTGCACCAGCAACACCTCGATGTGCTCGAGCTCGTCGAGGCGTGTCCATTGATCGAACGCCGGGCAGGGTTTCGGCTCCCACCCGGTGCCGAGGAACGCACCGAGCGCGCGCGAGCGGCTGAAGTCCTGGCAGCGGATGAGATCGTCGGTGGGCAGCTTCTCCACCGGCACCAACGCGGTCTCGGCGAAGGTGAGCAGGTCGAGCTTCGCGCTCACCTTGCCCCTCGGGCGGGAGAAGGCAGTGCTGGCCTGGTTGAGCGAGTGTTCGGAGAAGGAGAGCGGCCGCTCGAGCGGGAGCAGCCAGCCGTTGATGCGGCGCCATCGAGGGGTCTGGCTCCAGCCGCTGACGTCGTCCCAGGCGGAGAGGAGCGCGTGCACCACGGCTCGTGAGCGCCAGAGAGTGCGGCGAGCGTCGTCGTCGAGGCTGCCGTCGCGGAAGGTGACGTGGCCCTTTTGTCTGGTGAGGACGAAGTCGGTGCCGCGCCACTCGGGCTCGGCGATTCCTGAAGCGGTTGCAGGGAGTGATTCGTCGAGCACCAGGCGCAGGCGGCCTTTGGGTGCGTGACGGAGTTGAGCAGGCAGTGCGTCGAGGCCGGCAGCGAGCGCGGTCAGTTCGACTTCGGTGAAGGGGCCCTGCACGACGAGGCCTGCTGCGTCGAGACGTTCGAGCGGCGTGGCCGTCAGGAGGCAGGCGATGAGGGTGAGCACTTAAAATTCCGCGACAGCCCTCTCCCCGACCCTCTCCCCCTCGGGGAGAGGGGGAACGGTGAGTTTGGTGAGTGTGTCGAGTGCGTTGAATTCAGCGCGTCGCAAGCACGGCCTCGCCGTCGACTCGGAGCATCGGATCAGCCAGCACCAGCTCGCCCACCTGCGACATCACCTGCGCCGCCTGCTGCGGCGTCATTTCACGCGGCATCAACAGCCGCGCCCGGTTCTTCTGCAACACGCGCCCGAAGTGCACCCGGCGCATCGGTGAGATGCCGGCCAGACCGGCGAGATCATCGATCGACGGCCCTGCCCCCAACGCGAGGTCTTGCTTGAGCTGCACCTCGTTGGCGAGCAACCACCAGCGCGCTTCCACCATCGCGTCGAGCGTCGGCTCTCCATCAGGCCCCCGCTTCGAGAGCGGCGGAGGAGGCGGCGGCGGCACGCCCGGATCCGGCATGGGCTCGACCGGATTCGCAGGAGGAGGCGGCGGCGCGGGCGGCGTGGCCAGTCGCTTCGCGCGTTCGTCTCGTTTGTACATGGTGGTGGTGATGCCCCCGCCCACGCCCGCGAGCAGGCCTGCGCCCAGCACGATCAACGTGCCGATGCTGCTGGCCTGAGAAGCCTGGAGCGCCTGACCGCTCGAAGCCGCGCTCGACTGCACCGTGGAGTCAGCGAAGGAGTTGTTCTGCGCCAAGGCGAGCTGAGGCGCCATCGCTGCAATCACCGCCGCCACCACCACCTTCGAGGGCTTGCTCACGCGCGCGAGGGTAGCCCAGTTACCGAGCCGCGAGCGCAGCTTCTCCGTCGATGCGCAGCAGCGGATCGGCCATCACCAGATCACCGACACGTGACATCACCTGCGCGGCTTGTTGCGGCGTCACCTCGTGCGGCGTGAGCAGCCTCTCGCGGTTGCGCTGCAGCACGCGGCCGAAGTGCGCGCGGCGTGAAGGCGTGATGCCGGCGATGCCCGCGAGATCTTCGATGGTGGGCCCCGCACCGATCGCGAGGTCCTGCTTGAGCTGAAGTTCGTTCGCCATCAACCACGAGCGCGCCAACACCATCGCGTCGATCGTCGGAGACAGCTCGTCGCGGGCGCTGCCGGGAAACGGCGCGGGCTCGAACTCCGGAGCGGGCGGCGGCGGCGGACCCTGCGGGGGCGGCAGCGGTGGCTGCCCGGGAACAGCCGGCTCGAGCGGAATGGGCACCACCTTGTACGGCATCGGCTGCGGCACCGGCGTCTGCTGGAGCTGCCGCAGCTGCTCCTTCTCGGCCCGCGCCGCGCGGCGATGGTTGACCGTGTAGACCGTGGTGATGATGCCGCCGACCACGCCGAGCAACAGCGCGCTGCCTGCCACCACGCTGCTCGAGGGCGTGCCGCTCGATTGCCCAGAAGACTGCAGCGTGCCCGACGAGTTCGCAGAGCTCTGACCCGACTGGGCCGACGAGGCGCTGTTGTTCGAGGCGGCCGAGCTGCCGGCCGATGCATTCGAGCTGCCCGTCGACGCGTTCGACGCATTCGAAGACGCGTTCGAGGCGTTGCTCGATTGGGCCGAGGTGTTCGACGTTCCACTCGCGGCCGAGCTGTCGGCCGACTGCGCAGACGAGTTGCCCGTCTGAGCCGACGAAGCGCCGGACTGGTTCGAGTTCGCCGAGATCGCCGCGCACCCCGTCGCGAGGAGCGAGAGCCAGAGGAGCGTTCGCATTGGTTCGCACCCTACACCACCGACTCGCAGTGGCATCGGCGTGGCGCGACGGTAGCCGCCGGCCTTTTTTTGACCAACGCTCCCAGCCCCGTAACGTGCCTGTTGCGCGATGAAGCGCCCTCAAGCGGAGCCACGATGACCGAACAGCGCCAGGACGATCGCCAGCACCTCGAAGACACCTCTCTTTCCATCGTGGATCTCGAGAGCGGGGTCGAGTTCGAAGGTGAAGGCAAGAACCTCTCAGGCCGCGGGCTGCTCTTTCACGCCGCGATGGAGCCGGTGGTCGGCGCGGACATGCAGGTCACGATGACCGGTCCGAAGGCCCTCAACGCGAGCATCCGCGTGGTGCGTGTGCAGGCGAATGAAGGCGGCTTCGACGTCGCCGGGCGCATCACCCGCGCGCGCTGATTCAGCCGACGGCCCGGCCTCAGGAAGGCCGGCGATTTCCGGAGGGAACGTTCTTCCCGGTGGCCGACCCGGCGCGCGTCTTCGAGTTCTTCTTCCAGCCCGCTTTGTTGGTGAAGCTCTCGAAGCTGAGCCTGGTGAAGTATTCGAAGTCCGTGCCGGTCTTGAGCTCCCAGGCCTTCGGCGCGAGATACAGCAACGCCTCGAACTCGAGATTCGTCGGCATCTTCGCCGGGTTCTTCAGCGCGGTGTCGTAGTACTTCTTGCCGTTCAACAACGCGCAGCAGCGCAGGTAGAGAAAGTCGTCGGCCGAGATGTAGACGTCGCCGTCATCGGGGTCCCGCTCGCCCGCGTAGCTGTGGCGGCAGTGCTCGCGCGTGTCGAGCGCGTGGAGCTTCTCGGTGAACAGGTCGTAGAAGGCTTCGATCTCCCGCTCCGACTTCTGCGAGAGGGCCTTGATCGCGGGCGCCATCACCGCGTCGTCGTCTCCCGATTTCTTCCAATTGAGCTTGCCGAGGATCTTCCAGAACTCCGTCTCGCTCAGCGTCGTCGCCGGCTTGCGCTTCGTGGCCATTCACGAAGTATCCACCGGGGGCCATTCAATCTGCACCTCCTCTGCGCCTCCCGTGTCATGCGGAGCATGAGACACCTGGTGGTCTGCCTGATCGTGTGCGCGCTTGCCGCTTGTTCTCCTGCCGGCACGGAGGGGCCCGCGGGTGCGAACGGCCAGCAGGGGCCGTCGGGCGCCACCGGTCCCATGGGCCCCGAAGGTGCGCCTGGTCCCATGGGAGCGACGGGTGCCATCGGCCCTGTGGGTCCCCAGGGAGCGAAGGGTGACACGGGAGATATGGGGGCGCAGGGACTCCAGGGCCCCGCGGGCGTGGTGACGGTGATCGACGGCGGCGTGGTGACCGGGCCCGCGGGCGCGTCGGTGGTGGTGACTCCGGTGAGCGCGGGCACGGCGTGCCCCACCGGCGGCATTCGCGTCACGCAGCTCTCTGACGGCGGCATCGTCAACGTGTGCAACGGCGCCGTGGGTGCGACCGGCGCGGTGGGCCCGCAGGGTCTTCAGGGCGTGCCGGGCCGAGCCCTCGGCGCGACGTCGCTTCCGGCGATGAGCACGCAGTGCGCGACGGGCGGGGTGTTGTTGCAGCTCCCCGACGCAGGCACGTTGGCGCTCTGCAACGGCGCGACAGGCAACACGGGCGCGACTGGCCTGCAGGGCCCCATCGGCTTGACCGGCCCCGCTGGAATCCAGGGACCGACCGGTGCGACGGGAAGCCCGGGCGCGACCGGACCGACGGGTCTGCAAGGGCCCATCGGCCTGACCGGCCCTGCTGGAACGCAGGGACCCACCGGTGCGACGGGTCCTGCGGGGGGCGCCGGGCCTGCGGGCCCGCAAGGTCCGACCGGCCCCGTCGGTCCTTCAGGGCCTGCGGGAGCGGTGCTCTTTCTCGACGGCGGCTCGGTGGTCTTCGCAGGTGACTTCGTCGAGTTCGCTGGTTTCACGTCCACCACGTACACGGGCGACCTCGGCGGGCTCCCCGGAGCGAACAACAAGTGCGCGACCGAGTTTGCCGGCGCGTCGTTGTGCACCCGCGCTGACTACGACCTGGCCAACACCGGTGCAGCGGCCCCGGCGAGCGGCGCGTGGATCGACTTCGCGCGCGGGACTGACGGCACCCGCAGCAACGGCAGCTGCTACTACGGAGGCACGAACGAGCCGTGGAGCTACGGCGGGGCGTTCAGCAGCAACGGTGGCCAGCTGGGCGCGATGGTGACGTCTTACGGCAAGCACACCACGGCGACGTGCAACCTCACCAAGCCGATCGCCTGCTGCCGTGCTCCGGCGCGCATGATCTTCCGCGGGTTCACTGCGCTGACGTACACCGGCGATCTCGGCGGCATCCCCGGCGCGAACACCAAATGCGCGAGCGAGTTCCCCGGCGCATCGTTGTGCACCCGGGCCGACTACGACCAGGCCAACACCTCGGCGGCGCCCCCCGCGAGCGGCGCGTGGATCGACTTCGCGCGCGGGAGTGACGGCACCCGCAGCAACGGAAGCTGCTACTACGGCGGCACGAACGAGCCGTGGAGCTACGGCGGCGTGTTCAGCAGCAACGGTGGCCAGCTGGGCGCGACGGTGACGTCTTACGGCAAGCACACCACGGCGACCTGCAACCTGGTCAAGCCGGTGGCGTGCTGCTCCCGGCGCTGAAGCGTTGTCCCCGCGAGCGCTGAGGCTATACAGCCGCATGTTCGTGCGGCACTCGATGGCTCATTCTCGTTCTGTCCCCTCTGGCCTCGCGTCATGAGCGCGACCTGCGTGGTCCACGCGGGCGAGCAGGCCACCGGTACCTGCCCCCGCTGCGGGCGCTTTCTCTGCAGCCGCTGCGAGCTCGACACCGCCGGGAACTGCGCCGCGTGCGCCACCCGCTTGCAGCTGCCGGCCATCGTCATGCCCTGGGAGCACCGCGAGCGGCTGGGTCTGGCGAAAGCGTTCTGGGAGCAGACCAAACTGGGCCTGAGCAGCCCGCGGATCTACGTCTCAGCCATCTCGCCCGAGGGGCGATGGCAGGACGCGTTCAGCTACGGCTGGCTGATGAGCGGGCTCGTGGCCTTGTTGTCCGTGCCCTACACCGCTTTCAATTTCTGGCGGCAGGGCGCGCAGATGAAACAGACGATGGCCGCGCTGGGCAACAGCGCCCCCATGCTGCTCATCGGCGACCTCTATGAGTGGCTCGGCAACTACCCGCTGTTCGCCGCGGCCGTGCTCTCGGTCGTCTCCGTGCTGAGCTACCCGCTGCTGCTTTTGTTCAGGGCCGGGACGCAGCAGTTGGGCTTGAGGGTCACCGGTGCGACGCCCAGGCCCCTCAACGTGACTCTGCTCGCGGGCGGCTATGCGATGGCCGTCGGTGTCCTGATGGCCATCCCCGTGCTCGGTGGCTTCGCCGGCCTGTACCTGCTGGTGGTGCAGATCTGGGCGCTGCGCGAGGTGCACAAGGTCACCACCTTTCAAGCCGCCTTCGCCTCCTTGTGGCCGACCGTGTTGATCGGCTGCTGTGGCGTCTTCGCTGGCGTCGCCTTCGCGATGAAGGTGATCTCCGGCATGCGTTGATTCACCTCCGTCGGTCGCTTCGATCAGAAAAGTACTCCGGCAGCGCCATCGCCACGCAGAACGAGCAGACCACCATCGCCCCGAGCACCGGCTTGACCAGTGACCTCATCGAGATCGCGTACCGTACTCATTGGATCTAGGGTTCCCTTCATGAAGCGCATCCTCCTGCTCTCCCTGCCGATCGTTCTCTTCGCCGCGTGCGGCCCCGCAGTGAAGAAGGGGTGCAAGGACACCGGCTGCAGCGTCGGAAGCGTGTGCAACCCCGTCACCGACGCGTGCGAGACCATCAACATCGGCGGAGGCAGCGGCGGCGCACAAGGTGGCGGCACAGGCGGTGGTGGCGGCGGCACGGGCGGTGGCGCGGTGGGCGGCGGCGGCGGAAGCACCACCGATGGCGGCGTGGACGCGGGCCAGCTGGTGGTCGACCCCTTCGATGACGGCGGCGTCTTCGTGGCCGGCGACATCTGCACCTACGCGCTCGAAGTGGCGTTCGATGGCGGCACCACCAGCACGGTGAGCGTCGACCTGGCCGCCGCGAGCAATCAGTACAAGGCGGTGTGCAACAGCTCGACCGGCGACGGCAACGACCTGGTGTTCGCCATCACCCTCAGTGAGCCGAAGGGGCTCATCGTCACGGCCACCGACACTTCCGGAAACAACCAGGACGGCGTGCTGGCGCTGCTGAACTCTCCCTGCGCGCTGCTCGAGCAGGCGGCCTGCGCCGACAACACCACCAACGCCGAGGTGCTCACCGTGGAGCGTTTGCCCGCGGGCACCTGGTACGTGCTGCTGGAGAACTACGCCGACGACGCCGCCAATGACGGCACCTACGACGTGCAGTTCGAGCTGGTCGACCCGGTGGCGGGCCCGGCCAACGACCGCTGCAGCGCCGCACAAGCCCTCACCTTCACCAACGGCGCGGTGATGGTCAACGGCAGCACCGCGGGCGCCTTCAACGACACCTTCGGCCAGCCGCTGACCTGCAGCGCGCAGTCAGCCCTCGCGCCCGAGGTCTTCTACACGTTCACCCTCACGCAGCCGCAAGACGTGGTGGTCACGGTGGAGCCCTCGTCGACCTCGAACCTGTCACCCGTCATCGCGCTCACCACCACTTGTGGCGTGGGCGGGGCACCCCACCAGCTCGGCTGCGATCGTTCGGCGGGTGCGTTCACCGCGCGCAGTGTTCCGGCCGGCACGTACTTCCTGGTGGTCGATGGCGACGGCAGCTCGACGGGTGACTTCACGCTCACCGTGACCCTCTCACCCCCGACGCCGCCCCCGATGAACGACACCTGCGCGAACCCCGCCACGCTGGTGCCCAACGTGAGCCAGATGGTCGACGCGAACGCCGCGCTGGCCGACTACACGTTCTCTTGCGCCGGGCCCTCCGGCGGCGACGTGGTGTACCAATTCACCACCACCATGGCCCAGAAGGTCACCGTGACGGCGACGGGTACGGGCGGGGCGGACGGGGTCATCTCGCTGCGCGCGGCGCCGTGTGACGACGACACGAACGAGCTGGGCTGCATCGACGATGCGATCTCTTCGCCCGAGGTGCTCACCCTGCGCAACGTGCCCGCGGGCACGTACTACGTGGTGCTCTCGGCCTACTCGGCGAACGCGGGTCAGTTCGGCGTCGACCTGGTGCTCGAGCCGCCCGTGCTGCCGCCCAGCAACGACACCTGTTCGGCGCCGGCGACGCTGGTGCCGAACATGAGCCAGACCATCGACCTCGCGGGCGCCATCGCCGACTACGGGTTCGACTGCGCCTTCCCCTCGGGTGGTGACGCGGTCTACCAGTTCACCACCACCCAGCCGCAGCGCGTGGTGATCACCGCGACGGGCGTGGGCGATTCAGACGCGGTGCTCGCGCTGCGGAGCGCTTGTACCGACGCGACCTCGGAGCTGCGCTGCGCGAACGCCGCCGACTCGATGAGTCCGGAGATCCTGAACAGCAACAACCTTCCCGCGGGCACCTGGTACGTGATTCTCGGCTCCGACGGCGTCGATGCGCAGTTCGGCATCGAGCTCTCGCTGCAGGCGCCCATTCCTCCGCCCACCAATGAGTCGTGCACCCTGCCCCAGGTGGTCACGCTCACCGCCGGCACCGCCACGCGCACGGTGGACCTGACCGATGCGCAAGCCGACATCATGGTGCTCTGCAACACCGACCCGAACGCCGATGGTGCGGACGTGGTCTACGAAGTGACCATTCCGGCGATGCAGACGTTGACGGTGGACGGCGTGCCGGTTGGCACCGCTCTCGACCCGATGCTGTTTGCTTCGTATCCCGTGTGCGCCGCGCCTCCGGCGGTGTGCGTCGACGGCTTCGGCAGTGGCGTGGCGGAGCAGTTGACGGTGCAAAACACGACGGCCGCCCCGCTGACGGTGTTCGTGGTGGTGAAGGCGTACAACCTCGAAGATCCGGGGGCGATCAACCTCACCTTCACCGCGATGTGACCCGGGCCTACCTCAGCGCGGTGAGCACCAACACCACCGCGCTGATCAGCAGGAGCACGGCGAACCCTCGCGTCAACCTCGCGGGGCTCACCACCTGGTTGAGCTTCGCGCCGAAGAACGCGCCGACCACGAAGCCGCAGGCCACCGGGACCAACGAGCCCCAGGGGATTCCGCTCTCCTGCGCGTAGACCCAGACGCCGGGCAGCGCGATGGGTGGCAACAACATCGCCAGGCTGGTGAGCTGCGCCTGCTTCTGGCTCATGCCCAGCCGCCGCGTGAGCAGGGGGATGAGCACGATCGCCCCGCCGATGCCCAGCAGGCCTGAAGCGAACCCGGCCGCGACGCCCGAGAGCAGCGCGGTGGGGATGTAGCCTCGAGGCGGCTCGGTGAGGTGCGGCTGCACGCTCTGCCCCTTCGTCGCGCGCCAGGTGCGGAGGGCGGTCACGCCGAGCAGCACCGCGAAGATGCTGCGCAGCACCGGCGCGGAGAGCTCGTTGGCCACCAGGCTGCCGATGGGAATCGCGGGGAGGAAACCGAGGATCGCCAAGCCCACCACGGGCCAGAGCAACGGCACGCCCGCGCGGCGGTATTGCCAGACCGCGGGTGCACCGAGCGGAGGGAGCAGGGCTGCGAGGGTGAGGCCCTGGGCCTGGTGCTGATTGAGGCCGAGCGCCAACCCCAGCAAAGGCACCAGGATGAAGTTGCCGCCCACGCCGAAGAAGCCGGAGAGCAGGCCGCCGACCACTCCGGCTGCGGCGGCGCCGATGAGCTGAGCGGTGGAGAGCATCGCGCGGCGGTATAGCGGAATCGGGCTCGAGGGAATCCCTCGACTGCTCTCGGGAGGACCGGTTACGAGTCGAGGCCATGCGGATCCTTCAGGTGTCCCTCGTGCTGCTGCTCTCTTGCGCTGGTGCACCGCGCGCGCTCCACACCGCGCCTCCCGGCGTGGAGAAGCACGTCGAAGGGCTCGACTTCACCAAGGCCGGCGACGAAGCGGTCGAAGTGCTGCGCGGCTACCTGCGCCTCGACACCATCAACCCACCCGGCAACGAGACCATCGGCGCCGAGTACTTGAAGGCCGAGCTCGCCAAGGACGGCATCGAGTCTCAGGTGCACGAGTTCGCCCCCGGCCGGGGCTCGCTCATCGCCCGGCTCAAGGCCAGCAAGCCGTCAGGTGAGAAGCCGCTGTGCCTGCTCTCCCACATCGACACGGTGCCCGCGGAGACCGAGCTGTGGCCGAAGGAGCAAGGGCCGCTCTCCGGTGCGCTCGTCGATGGAATGATCTGGGGCCGCGGTGCGCTCGACATGAAGGGCATGGGCACGCTCGAGCTGCAGGTGTTCCGCTGGTTGTCCCGCAAGAACGTGCCGCTGCACCGCGACGTGATCCTGCTGGCGGTCGCCGATGAAGAGGTCGGTGAAGGCGGCATGAAGCTCGTCACCGGCCCGTTGTGGGACGAGCTGCAGTGCAGCCACGTCATCAACGAAGGCGGCATGGGCATTCGCGGCCTCTTCACCGAGAACCAGACCGCGTTCGCCATCTCGGTCGGGGAGAAGGGCATTCTCTGGCTGCGCGTCACCGCTGAAGGCGAAGCAGGGCACGGCAGCACGCCGACCGACAACCGCGCCCCGATGCGCCTGGTCGCCGCGATGGAGAAGCTCGCCGCGCGTCAGGCCAAGCCGCGCATTCAGCCGGCGATGTACGAGCTGATGCGCCGGGTGGGCGAGAAGAACGGCGGCTTCACCGGCTTCGTGATGCAGCACCCGTCACTGGTCGACACCTTCGCGATGAAGAAGCTGCTCGGAAAGCCCACCACCCGCGCCGGGGTGACCGATACCTGCCAGATCACCGGCTTCGAGGGCAAAGGCAGCGCGCCGAACGTCATTCCTTCGCAGACCGCGGCGATCATGGATTGCCGACTGCTCCCGGGCACCACGCCCAAGGCGATGCAGGAGGAGCTGGAGGCGCTGGTGAAGGATCTGCCCGGCATCAAGTTCGAGGTGCTGCAGGCGTTCGAGGCCGCGGTGTCGGAGACCGACGATGCGTTCTTCGATGCGCTCGCGCGGCACGCGGTCGAGGGGCGCGATGACGCGGTGGCCGGGCCGGTGATTTCACCGGGCTATACGGACTCGATTCTGGCCCGGGCGAAAGGAGCGCGAGCGTATGGCTTCGTTCCGTTCGACATCACGCCCGAAGAGCTGGCTACCTTTCACGGCCGCGATGAGCGGGTCAGCGTGAAGAACGTGCACCGCGGGCTGGAGATTCTGTACCGCGCGGTCGTCGACGTGGCCGCGGTCCCTTGAGCTTTGACACCTCTCCCTGCGCGCGGCGCGCGGGGAGAGGTCGGCCAGCGGCCGGGTGAGGGGCTCACCTGGGTTGCTTGATTGGCCCCTCACCCCGACCCTCTCCCCGGAGGGGAGAGGGAGATCAGGGCCTGATGCACTGAGCCGCCTTGAAGGTGGCGGCGACGTCACGCAGCGCGCGCGACAAGGCGACGGACACTTTGTCGGCGGCGAGTGATTCGGTGTCCAGCACCGCGTCTTCCAGCACCACCTGCGCGCCCACCGGCAAGTCTTTCACGGCCGCGCGCACGCTGTCTCTGGTGAGCACCCTGGGCAGGGCTTCACACATCGTGGCGAAAGCGCGCTGAGCCTGCGCGGCGACGGCCGCCCGCTGCGCCTCGTTCGGCCTGAAGCGATACTTGAAGCTGAACGAGCCCGCCGAAGGCTGCTTCGAATCGCGCCTCCAGCGCTCCACCACCCCGCGCACGCAGGCCACGTCACTGACGGCCGACTCGACCTTCAGCACCGAGACCTCCGGCGCTTTCGCGAACTGCGCCTGCACCGTCACCAGGTCGTCGCCTTCACTGACCTTCGGCAGCACACACTGAGCGAGCGACGGCAGCTGCTCGAGCAACCAGGGCTTGAGCGCCTTCACGTTGAGTCCAGAGAGCGAGCTGAGCGCCGGCGCGGGCTCGGCGGCGAGAATCAACACGAGGAGCAACGAGTGCATGACGCCATCAGACCACGCCGTGGAGTACAGGGGCGGCATGGAGGCCGCCGACCCGTCGAACGAACGCCGCGAGACGCGCGTCGCCATCTCCGTCGCGCTCGGGTTGTGGGGCGTCTTGTTCGGTCCGTTCCTGCTCACCCCGGGCGTACCGGTCTACCGCGACCTGCTCATCACCTACCTGCCCTTGCGTCACTTCTGGGCGGAGCGAATGAGCGCAGGCCACCTCCCCGGCTGGTTCCCCTGGGAGGGCCTCGGCCGCGCCTTCATCGGCCAGGGCGTCACCGGCACCTTTCACCCGATGAACCTGCTCTACCTCGTGCTCGACGAGGCCCTCGCGCTGCGCCTGGAGATCGCGGGCGCGGTGTTGGTGGGCCTCGTCGGCCAGGTGCTCTTCGCGCGGCACCTGAAGCTCTGCGCCGCCGCGGCGGTCGCTGGCGCGATGGTGCTGGTGCTCAACGGGTACGCGCTCTCGCTGACCTCCAACATCGCCTACCTCCGCGGGCTGACCATGCTCCCGTGGATCGCCCTCTTCGCCTCGCAGGTGCTCACCGCCCCGCGGCCTTTCTCTGCGGTGGCCGCCCTCGCCCTTTGCTGGGCGCTCATTCCCCTCGGAGGCGATGCAGCCACCACCCTGCTCGCGGCCGGGGTGGTGCTGGCGCTCGCGGTCGGCCACGGCGGCGTCCGTCGCATTCCCTGGGTGCTGCTCGCCGGGGTGCTGGCCGGCCTGCTCGCAGCGCCTGAGCTGCTCCCCGCTTCGGCGCAACATGCGCAGAGCATCGTGGCGAACTTTCGCGACCCTTCGTTTCTCGCCTCGTACTGGGCGCTCCACCCGGAGCGGTTGCCTGAGCTGCTCGGCGGCGTTGCGGCGAGCACCTCACCGGCGGTGCAGTCTCTGCACGAACCCGGGCGCTGGGCGGAGTCGGTGCTGCTCGGCATCCCCGCCATCGCGCTGGCCCTGAGCGTGCCCCGGCAACGGCTGCCGCTGACGTTCCTGGGGTTGGGCGCGCTGGGGCTGTGGCTCGCGCTGGGCGTGCACGGCGGGCTCGAGCTGGGGCTGCGTCACCTGCTGCCGCCCCTGAACGCGGTGCGCTACCCCGAGAAACACCTGGCGCTGCTGGGCTTCGGGCTCGCCACCTCCGTCGCCTTCGGCCTGGAGCGGGTGGCGAAGTCGCCGCGCGCGGTGCTGCCTGGGCTCGGCGTGGCCCTGGTGGCGCTGCTCGCTTCGTGGCTCGTGTCGGAAGCCAAGCCCCTGCTGCTGCTTTCGGCCGCGGGGTTGGCGGTGTTGTGGCTCGTGCCCAGGTCGGCGCGCGCGGTCTGGTTGGTGCCCCTGTTGCTGGTGGTCACGTTGTGGCGCGTACCGCTGGGCTTGTTGAGCGTCACGCTCGAGGCGCCGCCTGCGCTGCCGGGCACGGGCCGGGTGTGGATCGAACGCGCCAGCCGCAGCGTGCCGGTCGATCAACCCAGCCTGCAGCGCTGGGCCCAGGAAGAGTTGACGGAGCTCGCGGGCGACCTGGGCGCGCTGCAACACCGCGCGGCGTTCGGGCTGTCCGCCAACCTGCCCCTCGCCCCGAAGCGGGAGCGCCTGCTCTTCGGCTGGACGCTCTCCGATACGCGGCCCCTCGCCCCGCTCTACGGCTTCGACCTCGCCCTGCTGGCTGATGGGAGCAACCTCGCCTTACCCGCTGCGCCCCGCGCTTTCGTGGCCAGCCCGCTGGGCATCGCCCAGACGCCGGAGCTCATCGCCCGCTTGAAGGCCGACCCTGCCGCGGCCCGCCTGCACCCGCTCGTGCTCGGCACGCTGCCCGCACCCTCCGCGGGCCCGGTGGGTGAGGTGGCGTGGCTGCGGGATGAAGTCGACCTGCTGGCGCTGGAGGCGCGCCTGAGCGGCCCCGGCCTGCTGGTGCTCAATGACCTCGCCGCCGACGGCTGGAGCGCCACCGTCGATGGGCGGCCGGCCGACATTCTCATCACCAACGCGCTGGTGCGGGGCGTGCTGTTGACGCCGGGCACCCATCAGGTGGTCTTCACCTATGAAGTGCCGCGGTTGAAGGGGGGCCTGCTGCTCGCGGGGCTGGGCCTGTGCGGTGTGCTGTTTCTGCTCGCGGCCAGCAGGCGCGCGCCTCGCTGACGGAGTAGACCCCTGCGCCATGCGCATCGTCAGCATCGGCGGCGGCCCGGCAGGGCTCTATTTTTCCTTGTTGATGAAGAAGTCGTTCCCGCACGTGGACATCGAGGTGTTCGAGAAGAACAAACCCGATGACGCGTTCGGCTGGGGCGTCGTCTTCTCGAAAGAGACGCTGGGCAACTTCCGCGAGGCCGACCCCGAGAGCCTCTCCGCCATCGAGTCGCGCTTCGCCTATTGGGACGACATCGAGACCACGGTGCGCGGAAAGACCACGGTCTCCACCGGCCACGGGTTCTGCGGCCTGGCGCGCAAGGACCTGCTGCAGCTGCTGCAGGAGCGCTGCGAGCAGCTCGGCGTGAAGCTCACCTTCTCGAAGGAGCTGCCGGTCGAGCCGCTGCCCGAGGCGGATCTCATCATCGGCTGCGACGGCGTGCACAGCCCGCTGCGCGAACGGTACGCCGCCGACTTCAAGCCGCACGTCGACTGGCGCAAGTGCAAGTTCACCTGGCTGGGCACCAGCAAACCGCTCACCGCCTTCACCTTCCTCTTCAAGGAGACGCCGTACGGGCTCTTCCAGGTGCACGCGTATCCGTTCACCAAAGAGCCCATGCAGCCCTCGGGCGCGCGCTCGACCTTCATCGTCGAGTGCCGGGAAGAGGTCTGGAAGCGAGCCGGCCTCGACACCATGAGCGAGGCGCAGTCGGTGGTCTTCCTGGAGACGCTGTTCAAGGGCGAGCTCGACGGCCACCCGCTGTGCGCCAACAAGTCCATCTGGCGCACCTTCCCCACCGTCAGCTGCGAGCGGTGGCGCCGGGGCAACCTGGTGTTGATGGGCGACGCGGTGCACACGGCGCATTTCTCCATCGGCTCGGGCACCAAGCTGGCGATGGAAGACGCCATCGCGCTGCACGCCGCGCTGAAGGCCCACGAGCTCAACGTGGAGAAGTCGCTCGAGGCCTACGAGAGCGCTCGCAAACCCGAGACCCTCCGGGTGCAACGCGCCGCGCAGACCAGCCTGGAGTGGTTCGAGAACGCCGCCCGCTACGTGAGCCAGTCAGCGGAGCAGTTCACCTTCAACCTGATGACGCGCAGCAAGCGCATCACCTGGGACAACCTGCGCACCCGCGACCCGGGGCTGGTGCACGCCCTCGATGAGCAGCTCGCGAAGACGTACGGCACGCCGCGTAATCAAGACGGGAGCGCACCGCCCCCGCTCTTCGCGCCCTTGAAGCTGCGCTCGGTGAACTTGCCCAACCGGGTGGTGGTCTCGCCCATGTGCCAGTACTCCGCCACCGACGGCGTGCCGAACGATTGGCACCTGGTGCACCTGGGCAGCCGGGCGATGGGCGGCGCGGGGCTGATCATCACCGAGATGACCGACGTGTCCGAAGAGGGCCGCATCACGTACGGCTGCGCGGGCTTGTGGAACGACGTGCAGGCCGCCGCGTGGAAGCGGGTGGTCGACTTCGTGAGGACGCACTCCACCGCGCGCATCGGCATGCAGCTGGCGCACGCGGGGCGCAAGGCGAGCTGGGGCAAGCCGTGGGAAGGCGACGCGCCGCTCAAGCCTGATCAATCGCCGTGGAAGGCCATCGCCCCGTCGGCGCTGGCGTACAAGCCGGGCGCGCCGGTGCCCAAGGAGATGGACGCGGGCGACCTCGCGCGGGTCAAACAGTGTTTCGTCGACGCGGCGCTTCGAGCGGATCGCTGCGGCTTCGATTTCCTCGAGCTGCACATGGCGCATGGGTACCTGCTCTCCACGTTCCTCTCGCCGCTGAGCAATCACCGCACCGATGCGTACGGCGGCTCGTTGGAGAAGCGCATGCGCTACCCGCTGGAGATCTTCGAGGCGGTGCGCGACGCGTGGCCGCAGGAGAAGCCCCTGGGCGTGCGCGTGTCGGCCACCGATTGGCTGGGGCCCACCGGCCAGACCATCGAAGACACCGTGGAGTTCGCGAAGCGGCTGGAGCAGCTGGGCTGCGACGTCATCGACGTGTCGACCGCGGGCAACGTGCCGGAGTCGAAGCCGGAGTACGGCCGGATGTACCAGGTGCCTTTCGCCGAGGCGGTGAAGGTGGCCACCGGCCTCAAGGTGATGGCGGTGGGCGCGATTGCGGGGGCGGATCACGCGAACACCATTCTCGCGGCGGGCCGGGCTGATCTCTGCGCGCTGGCGCGGGAACACCTGTCTGATCCGTATCTGACCCATCGCCACGCTCAGGCGGAGGGCGTCACGTCGATCCCCTGGGCCGCCCCGTACCTCGCGGTGAAGCCTCGCTGACGCACTTCGGAGGGTGACAAAAAGGGTCAGTGCGGGGTGACGCTTTGGGCGGGCTCGCGCCAACCGGCTCACTCGATTGAGGGTGACGTGGGGCGGCTGACAGAGTTTGTCAGTTCGCACAACCGACGTTTCACCGATGTTAGGGTCATCGAATGTCGAACAGACACGGGGGATTTACGCTCGTCGAGTTGATGATCGTGGTGGCCATCATCGGGATCCTCGCGGCTCTCGCCATTCCGAACTTCATCAAGTACCAGGCGCGCAGCAAGCAGTCGGAGGCCAAACAGTCGCTGCGCGCGTACTTCATGGCGCAGCGCCACTACTTCTCCGAGTCCGACCAGTTCACGGCTGACATGGGCGCGGTCGGCTTCGCGCCCGAACGCGGCAACCGGTACGCCTACAAGTCGATGGTCACCCCCACCGTGTACCAGTCGCGTTCGGCCGCGGTGCTGCCGACACTCTCCGCGTACCAGGGCCTCGAGGTGGATTGTTTCCGCATCGGTCTGGGGGCGTGCGCGGGCCAGCCGGTTCGCCCCACCCTCGCGCCCTTCACCATCACCTACGAATCAGGGACGGTCGGTGGAACGGTTGATACCGGGGTGACCCCCGGGCCCAACGGCTCGTTCACCTTCGAGGCGATCGGCACCATCGACAACGACAGCGACAACGACGTGTGGATGGTGAGCAGCGGGACCATCGACGTCCCCGCGGGCGCGTGCACCGACCAACAGCAAGGCGTGCCCGGCGTGTCGGTGACGACCTACGACGACGTCGCGTGCCCGTGAGCGACCGAGACGCGCGGGGCTTCTGACTCCGTCACCCAGCGAATCGAGCCGCGCACCGCTTCGACCAGCTGCTGAGCCAGCTCGCGCAAGGTGCGGTTCTGCCGCAACGAGTGGGCCTTGAGCACCATGGGCAGGTTGACGCCGGTGACCACCTCGAGCTGGGCCTTGCGGCACAACGCCATGCTGCGCGTGCAGGGGGTGCCCCCGATGAGATCGGCCAACACCAGCACGCCCTCGCCTTGATCGACCAAGGCGATCGCCTGCTGCAGCTCCTCTTCGATGGCCTGAGGCGAGAGCGAATGGCTCAGGTTGCAGCTGGTTACGGAGGCGAACTCGCCGATGATCAACTGGGCGGTGGCGAGGAGTTCGCTGGCGAGCTGACCGTGTGCTGCGATGACGATGCCGACCATAGGGGCGCGCTCCGAGGTGGGCTGTATCGTCGGCAACAGGGTCCTGCAAGCCCCGGCAGGTGACAAAGATCGGCGGTGCGAAGTGACAATCCCGGTCGATCTGCCGAGAACTTGTGAGGCAACCTCTTGGAAGTACACTGACCATGCCGCCGGTCTGGCGCTTGCTAAGTGCCCCGGAGACGAAGTTGACGCAGCGCTTTCCCCACACCGAAAGGATTCACATGAAGAAGTTGCTCAAGAAGGGCTTTACCCTCGTTGAACTGATGATCGTCGTTGCCATCATCGGAATTCTGGCCGCCATCGCCATCCCGAACTTCATCAAGTTCCAGGCGAAGTCGAAGCAGTCCGAGGCCAAGACGGGCCTCAAGGGCATCTTCCAGGCTCAGAAGTCGTACTTCGCCGAGCGCGACTCGTACTCGTCGGCGTTCAACCAGATCGGGTACATGCCCGAGCGTGGTAACCGCTACTCGTACCACCTCGGCGCCGCCAACAACCAGACCCGCGCTGCGGCCACCCTCGCGTCGCCTGCCGACTCGAACGGCTTCAACATCATCAACATCGACTCGTACAAGCTCGGCGGCACGCTCACCACGGGCGTCGTCTCCAGCACCCCCGCGATCTCCACCGAGCCCGGCGTCACCACGGCGCCCGGCGCTCCCGCGGTCGTCACCGGCTCCAACGGCGCCTTCGTCGCCATGGCTTCGGGCACCATCGACAACGACAGCCCGGATGACCAGTGGGCGCTCGGCGGCGGCGTGACCCTCACGGTCGCGGCCTCGGCGTGCTCCGACTCGCAGAACGGCCCCGGCGGTATCGCGGTCAACACGTACAACGACGTCTCCTGCCCGTAATTACGTCCTGTCTTTTCGGCGAGCGGGCGTCCGGTTCATTCCGGGCGCCCGCGTTGCTGTTTCTGGGCTGTGATTTCTGAAATGAAGCGGTTCATGTTCCCGGTCGCTTCACCTCGGCCAGCCGTCCGCTGCGCTCCCGTCTGTCTCGCGCAGCGTTCCGCTGCTACCGGTGCCGCGCCATGATCAAGCGGCTGGTGATCTCCCTGGTGGCCGTGGGCCTGATCGCCCTGACCACCCAACCGCCGCAGGGTGTCCGTTTCTTCCTCCACCCGGCTCCGCCCAACCCCGAACCGATTCGTCTTCTGGGAAAGTCTCATCTCTCGCTGATCACCGACCTCGTGTGGATCCGAGCGATCGGGGTGGCGGTCAACCTCAAGGTCCCCGCCGATGGCGCCATGCTGCTGATGTGGTGCGGGCTGGTGACCGACCTCGATCCGAAGTTCATCTATCCGTACATCTTCGGAGGGCTGCTGGCCCCCATGTCCTCCAGCCTCGGCAACCACAACGTGGCCGAATCGAGCGCGCTGTTCAGGCGCGGCATGGCCAACATCCCCACCGACTACCGGCTCCCCCTCTACCTGTCGTTCAATCAGCTGCACCTCGACCACGACGTGCACGGCGCCGCCGAGACGCTCCGGCAGGGCGCTCGCATCCGCGGGGCCCCGGCCTTCATGGGTCAGCTGGCCAGCCGGTTGCTCGCCCAGAGCGATGACTTCGAAGGTGCCCAGGCCATCGTCGGTGAGCTGGAGGAGCGCTCCTCTGACCCCGAGCTTCGAGAGGTGTTCGCCCGTCGGCGTCTGGAGATCGAACGGGATCGCCTGCTGACCACGCTGCAGGGCGCGGTCGACACCTACCGGGCCTCTCGCGGCCAGCCGCCCCAGAGCCTGATGCAACTTCTGTCAGAAGGTTTCCTCACCGAGCTGCCCCCCGACCCGGTCGACGGAGGCGCGTTCGAGCTCGGCCCGGACGGCGCGGTGACCGCTTCGTCAGGCGCCCGGCTCAAGGCATTCTCGCAAGACGAGGTCCGCTGAATGTCGTCGAGTGCAGTCGAGTGTGAAGGTCTGTCGAAGACGTACCGGGTCGGTTTTCTCGGGCGCAAGGTGCAGGCGCTCAAGCCGATCGACTTCGTGGTGCACCCGGGCGAGGTCTTCGGGCTCATCGGGCCCAACGGCGCGGGCAAGTCGACCACCATCAAGCTGCTGCTCAACCTCGTGCTGCCCACCAGCGGCAAAGCGCGCCTGTTCGGGCGCGACGTGAACGAGCCGAGCTCGCGCGAGTCGCTGGGCTACGTGCCCGAAGCGCCGGTGCCCTACGAACACCTCTCGGGCGAGGAGTACCTGTTCCTCCAGGCGAGCCTCGCCGGGCTGGGAGGCGCGGCCTCGAAGCAGGAGGTGGCCCGGGTGCTGGAGCGCGTCGAGATGAAGCGGCACGCCGCGCTGCGCATTCGGCAGTACTCCAAGGGCATGACGCAGCGGGTGATGTTGGCCGGCGCGTTGATCGGCCACCCGAAGCTGGTGGTGCTCGACGAGCCGACCTCGGGCCTCGACCCGCTGGGCCGGCGGCTGGTGCGCGATCTCATTCTCGAGCTGCGCCACGAAGGCACGGCGGTGTTGTTCTGCACGCACATCATGTCGGACGTGGAGATGTTGTGCGACCGGGTGGCGTTGCTCATCGGCGGGGCCATTCACAAGTGCGGCAAGGTCTCGGAGCTGGTGTCCGACACCCGCACTCACGAGGTGGTGGTCGACAACGCCACCCGGGAGCAGGTGCTCGCCCTGGTGCAGGTCGATGACGCGCTCCGCATCGAAGTGGTGGCGCAGCGGGTGATGCTGCACGTGGGTGAGACCCGGCTGCAAGACGTGTTGCGCCAACTGCTCAACGGTGGGCTGACGGTCTCGCGCATTCAACCCGAGCGCATTCCGCTCGAGGAGACCTTCATGGCCGCCCTGCGCACCTCGAATCAGCACGGGGGAGACCTCGAATGAGGCAGCTCGCGATGCTCGCCCTCGCCGGCTTCCGTGAAGCGCTCCGCAACCGGGTGACGGTGGTGGTGGCCGTCTTCGCCGCGGTGTCGATCGCCTTGACCTCGGTGGTGATGGATCTGACGGTGCTCTCACTCGACCGGGTGGTGACCGACTTCGGCCTGGGGGTGATGAGCCTGCTGCTGATCAGCCTGGCCATCTTCATGTCGGTGGCCATGCTCAACCGCGAGATGGAGCGCCGCACCGTCTTCCTGATCGTCTCCCGGCCCATCTCCCGCTCGTCGTTCATCCTGGCCCGCTTCCTGGGCATCATGGTCACCCTCACCGTGCTGCTCGCGGCGATGTCGGCCGTCTACGCGCTGCAGATGATCCTCTTCGACGTGCCCACGCCGAACAGCGTGCCCGCGGCGATCGGCGGCATCTGGTGCCAGCTGCTGCTGGTCTGTTCGATGGGGGTGTTCTTCTCGTCGATGAGCGGCCAGCTCACCTCGGCGGTCGCGGTGGTGGGCCTGTACCTGGCAGGCCAGTGGACGGCCGACCTCCACGTGATCGCCCTCAAGCTCGGGCCCATCACGGGGGCCATCGCGCGCGCCGGCTACTACGTGCTGCCCAACTTCGCCCGGATGGACTTCAAGCCCCAGGCCGCCGCGGGCCAGGACGTCAGCGGGCTCGAGTTCCTCAACGGGCTGGGCGCGTCGGTGGGTTGGAGCCTGCTGTTCCTGGTGGGGGCGACGCTGATGCTGCGCCGCCGGGACTTCAAATGACTCACGGCAGACGGTGGGCCGCCGCTGCGGTGCTGGCGGGGCTGACGGCGTTGGCCTACTCCACCAGCCTCACCAGCCCGTTCACGCACTACGACGACCCGCTCTACATCTGGGACAACCTCACCCGCATGGCGGTGCCCGGTTGGAAGGGCCTCGCGTTGCAGTTCGATTCGACCCGCAGCTGGTCGGGCGAGTTCGTCGAGTTCTTCCCGCTGCGCGACGCGGTGTACTGGGGCCTCTACCAGGCCTTCCAGCTCGACCCGTTTCCCTTCCACCTGGCGAGCCTGGTCTTTCACATCATCAGCTCGCTGCTGCTCTGGCGTTTCTTCACGCTGATCGGTCTGCCCCGCCAGGTCACCTGGCTGGGCGCGCTGCTGTTCGCGCTGCACCCGGTGCACATCGAGTCGGTGGTGTGGATCGCGGGCATGAAAGACCCGATGGCCCTGATGTTCATCTTGATGGGCCTGTGTGCGTACGCGAGCTACCGGGAGCGCCCCGCGCCGTGGAAGTACGCGCTGACCATGTTCGGGTTGTGCTGCGCGTTCATGGTGAAGTCGATCGCGGTCGCCATGCCGGTGATCATGCTGGCGATGGAGCTGTGGATCGGCACGCGGGCGAAGTGGTCGCTCATCGCGCTGCGCCTCTGGGGCTTCTTCGTGGTGGCCGGCATCTTCTTCATGATGATCCTCGGCATCGGCCGGGCCAATCACGTGCTGGTGGGCCCTCACGGCGGCACCTGGGCCACGCACGCGGTCATCGTGGCGTGGGCGCAGGTGAAATACTTGAAGCAGGCGCTGCTGCCCACCTCGTACCGGTTGATCTACTGCTTCGAGCCGCCCACCGGCTTGCTCGACTGGCGGCTGTGGGTGGGCGTGGCGTTGCTGCTCGCCGTGCTGGCGCTCGCCTGGCGCTGGCGGCGCGAACCGCTCCGGCTCTTCCTGATGTCGTTCTACGTGCTGGCGATTCTGCCGGTCTCGAACCTGGTGCCCTTCCCGGCGATCATGGCCGATCGGTACCTCTACGTGCCCACCGTGGGCACCTGCGGGCTGCTGGCGATCTTCGCGGCCGGCCTGCAACCGCGGCTCTTCCGGGTGGTGACCGTGGCGGTCGCGCTGTTGCTCACCACCGCGACGGCCACCCGCGCCGCGCTCTGGCAAGATGAAGAGTCGTTGTGGGAAGAGCCTGATCTCGACCCGGCGTGCGTCACCGACACGTCGTTCCCCGCGGCGCAGTCGCACATTCTTCGTTTCTTCACGACGAAGGATCGCACCCAGGGCTTGCTCGCTTTGGAGCGCGCGCTGGTGACGCCGGGCCTGCGGGGGGTGAGCACCCAGATGGTCTGCACCACCATCATCGCGGCAGCCCAGGAGGCCCACGAGCTGGGCGCCGACGCGCGCGCTCTCTCGTTCGCGAGGCTGGCCACCACCCAGTGCCCCGCCTACGCCCAGGCGTGGAACGCAGCGATGGTGGTCAGCCTGCACAAGCGCCCCGTGCTCGCGGCAGGCGCTGCCACCAAGGCCTGGCGCCTGCAGAAGACGCCCGAGACCGAGGTGTTGATGTGGCTCACCCGGCTGGAGATCGACGACGCCACCGCGCTGCCCCAAATCCTGCGGCTCTCGCAGCTGAAGGACGAGCTGGTGTGCATGAAGATCGCCCAGTTCGCGACCGACGCGCCGCAGCTCGCGCCCGGCCTGGGTGAAGCGAACTTCAACTGCGCGCCGTATCTGCCGAGCGGTCCTCCAGCGCCTCCAGGTCCTGCGCCGAAATGAAGGCGTGGGCCATCGCGGCGTTCCTGGTGCTGCCGGCGCTGCTGTTGTTCCCCGTGCTCAGCGGGGAGCGGCAGTTCTTCTACCGGGACGTGACGCGGCAGTACCAACCGCTGCAGGCCCAGCTCGATCGCGCCTGGGCTGATCAGTCGCTGCCCTTGTGGAACGCGAGCACCCAGGGGGGCGTGCCGCTGCTCGCGAACGTCCACGCGGGCGCCCTCGCGCCGTGGTTTCCGGTCTTCCGCATGCTGCCGTTTCACCTCGCCTACGGGTTGCTGGTGACCCTCGCCTGGGCCGCGCTGATGGCGGGGGCGTTCGTTTTTCTGCGGGGCCGGCTGCCGGTGATGGCCAGTGTGCTGGGCGCGTTGAGCTTCGGCTTCACCGGGGTGGTGTTGGGGGCCACCAGCTACCTTCCTTTCCTCGCGGGGCTCGCCTGCATTCCCTGGCAGCTGGTGGCGTTGCGGCGAGCCGATCGCCTCACCGGCGTGAGCTGGCTGGCGGTGCTCTTCACCCTGCAGGTGCTCACCGGAGACCCTTCGACGGCGCTGATGGGCGGGCTGGTATGCGTGGTGGCGGCGCTCCTGGAGGGTCGGGGCCGCGGCGTCTCGAGCGCGCTGGCCGCGGGCTTACTCGCGCTGGGGCTCAGCGCGGTGCAGCTGCTGCCCGCGTGGACGCTCTATGAAGAGAGCGCGCGTTCGGCTTCTTCACTCGACTCGCGCCTGGCCTGGTCGTTTCACCCCGCCCGCACGCTGGAGTGGCTGGTGCGGCTTCCGTACGGAGAGCTGCTCGAGCCGCCGTACTTCACCCGCTGGGATCTCGCCGCCGGCCCCGATGCGCAGCCCTTTCTCCTCGAGCACGGCTGGGGCCTGCTCGCCCTGCTGATGCTGGGCGCAGGGCTCTTCACGCGCGGCCCGTTGCGCCGGCTCGGCGTGGCCCTGGTGGCCCTGGGCTTCTTCTTGAGCCTCGGCCGCCACCTGGGCCCGCTGCAGCAGCTCTTCACCCTCCCGCCGCTGTCGGTGTTCCGTTTTCCCGAGCGGTACGGCGCGTTGGTCGCCCTGGGCAGCGCGCTCTTGAGCGCCCACGGCGCGGGCGTGTTGCTCGACGCCTTCACGCTGCGCAGGCGCTGGGCCGCCGGATGGTTGGTGATGGGGGCGTTGTTGGCCGGGGCCGCCCTGATGGGGGCCGCTGAACCCGTGCGACAGGCGATGCTCTCGACCGCGTCGCTGCTGGCCGTCGCGGGCCTGCTGGGGCTGCTGCTCGCGCGGGTGCGCTGGGCGTGGCTGCTCTCGGTGCTGGCGATGGGCGCGGTCGAAGCTGCGCACGCGGTGCCGGCCTCGGTGCTCACCCTGCCCGCTGAGACGCTGGAGACGCGCGCGCTGGCGCCCGGCCATCGGCTGTGGCGGGAGAACGCCGCGTTGCGAAAGCTGGAGCGGCCGGTGCGAGGCGCAGACGACTTCGCGCGCGAACGGCGCCTGCTGCACGCGACCTGGGCGAGCGCGACGCCGGGGTTGCATGGCGTCGATGAGCTGGGCGGCTTCAGCCCGGTGGCGTTGCGTCGTTGGCAGCGGGTGATTCAGGCGACCGCGGGCCGGCCGGTGCTGCTCTCGCAGCTCTTCGACGTGTGTTCGTTCGTCTCGACGCGCGAACGAGGGCAGCGCCAGCCTGACTGGGCTCCCGTCGCGCAGCTGGCCGACGAGACCTTTCTGTACGAGACGAAGGCCTGCCTGGGCCGGGCCTGGGCCGTCAGCTCGGTCGTCGAGGTGGCAGACACCGAAGCCGCGGTGCAGCACCTGGTGAGCGGCGGTTTCACGCCTTCCACGATGGCCACGCGCGAAGACAGTGGAGAGCCCTTGCCGCCACTGGCGCCGACCACCGTCGAATCCATCGTGCGGAAGGGCGCAGGTCAGCTGGAGCTCGTGGTCAGCCCCAGCGCGCAGTGGGCGCTCGTGGTGGTGAGCGAGACGTGGGCGCCGGGGTGGCGGGTCTGGGTCGACGGAGTGGAGCGGCCGGTGGAGCTGCTCGATGGAACGTTGCTGGGCGTGGCGGTGCCACCGGGCGGCCGCGCGCTCCGCTTCGACTATGGCGAGCCGCTGCTCACCACCGGGGCCGCGCTCTCGTCTTCATCCGTTCTCCTGCTGGCCCTGCTCTGGTTGCGGCGGCGGGGCGTGCGCACGTGAAGCGCTGGGGTTTTCGCCTGCTGGGCCTGGTGGCGTTGCTGGCTTTGCTGGGCGGGGAGGCCGCGCTCCCGGGAAATTACCTCTCCCGTCGCGACACCTTTCGCCTTCACCTCCCGCTGCGGGAGTTCTTCGTGCGTGAGGTGCAGGCGGGGCGTTTCCCCACCTGGAACGAGCTCGATGGCCTGGGCGCTTCGGTGCCGGGCACGGCGGTGGCGGCGGTCACGCACCCGCTGCAGCTGCTGCTGGCAGTGTTCACGCCCGGCACGGCGCTCAAGTGGCAGATCCTCCTGTGCCTGATGCTCGCGGGCCTGGGCTCGGCGCTGCTGGCGCGACGGCTCGGCGGGCCGGAAGCGACCTGGTGGTTGGCGGGCATCGCTTACGGCGGCAGCGGCTACCTCATCTCCAGCACCGACAACTTCACCTATCTGCACGGCGCGGCGTTGTTGCCGTGGGTGGTGCTCTGCGCCGAGAAGGTGGGCGCGCGGCCTTCGTTGGTGGGGTCGGTGAGCCTGGGCGCGGTGCTCTCGTTGGGCCTGCACGGGGGCGACGTACAAGGCGCGCTGCTCGCATCGGTGTTGAGCCTGGTGTGGGCCGTCGCGGTGAGCGCGCAGCGTGTTCGGGCCGCGCTGTACGTGGTGCTCGCGGGTGCCGTGATGCTGGCGTTGAGCGCGCCCCTGTTGCCAGCCATCGCAGCGACGGCCATCGATTCAGGGCGGGCCGCGGGCCTCTCGCCCGAAGAGGTGCTGCGCTGGAGCCTCAGCCCCATCCGCCTGCTCGAGCTGCCTTTCGGCCCGCTGGTGCCGATCGACCTGCTCGACTTTCACGGGCCCCTGCTGGCGCAGCCGCTGGGTGGGCACACCGGCGCGTTGTGGGTCGCCTCCGAGTTCGTGGGCATCACCGTGTTGGTGTTGGCGCCGCTGGGCTTGATGCGCGGCCCTCTGGCCAGCGCACGCCGCTACGCCGTGCTCGCTGGCGTCGGCCTGCTGCTTTCGCTCGGCAGCGCGGGCGGGCTCTACGTGCTGCTGATGAAGGTGGTGCCGGGCTGGAGCGCGTTTCGCTACCCGGAAA
This sequence comes from Archangium sp., assembly GCA_030695565.1. Lineage (GTDB taxonomy): Bacteria > Myxococcota > Myxococcia > Myxococcales > Myxococcaceae > Archangium_A. The sequence goes on along the minus strand of JAUYRZ010000125.1, from coordinate 47,695 downwards.
AGATGATGCCGCTGGCCGTGCTGGGGCTGGCCCTGCTCGCGGCGAGAGGTGCGGGGCTCGCAGCAGGGAAAGGGCATCGCTGGTCCGCCGGCATCGTGGGCCTGCTGGTGCTGCCTTTTGCGGTGGCCATCGACGCCGAGGTGGTGACGTGGGTCTTCACCCGGCTCGACGCGAGCGCAGCGCTGCTCTCGCCTGAAGTGGCGGAGCGCATCGCGGACGGACTGCGTGCGAGCGCCTCAGCAGGCCTGGTGGCGTGCGTGGTGCTCGGGCTGATCAGCTGGCGCCGGCCGGGGGCGCTGGGCTGGGCCGCGGCCGGGGTGCTCGCTCTTCAAGCCGCCTGGTGCGCGCACGGCCTGATGGAGACCCGCCCCGCGGAAGACCTCGCCTTGCGCCCCTCGCTGCTGGAAACGGTGCTCGCCGCAGGTGGCGCGCGCACCCGCCTGGCCGCCTGGCCCGAGCGCTACACGTACCGGGGAGAGCGTTTTGCGGCGACCGCGGCCGCCCGCCGGGGTGACTTCGAGGCCATCTCACCCGACCACAACATGCGGTTCGGTGTGGGGAACATCTACGCGTACCTGCCCGGTGCCTCGGGAGAGATCGATCGAGCGTGTTCGCTGCGTCCTCAGTGCACCAGCGCGTGCGCGCGCAGACTGGGCGCGGGCTTGTGCATCGTCTCGCCGTCCACCGTTCAGGCGGCGGTCGGCCGGGGCGCCGTGGTGCTGGCGCAGATGGAGCAGCCGCAGCTGGTGCTCCTGCGAGATCCGCTCGCACGGCCGTGGGCCTCGGTGCCGGGTGTGAGGCGATTGGACCGCCCCGAGCTGCTGCGCGAAGAGTTCATGCGCGAAGAGAGCGCCTTACCCGCGCTGCTCCTCGGCGCTGAGCGCGAATACGAAGCGGCCCCGAACGCGGTGACCAGCTGGCAGCGGCCCCGCCCCGGCCTCGCGGAGATTCAGCTGACCCTCGAGCAAGAGAACCTGCTGGTGGTCGCAGAGCAGTGTGCGCGCGGATGGACCGCGACCATCGATGGCCGGCCGGCGCCCACCGTTCGGGTCGACGGCGGGCTGTGCGGGGTCAAGGTGGCTGCGGGCACGCACGGGGTGCAGCTGCGCTACTCGCCTCCCGGCTGGCCGTGGGTCTGGTTGATCTTCGCCCTGGCCGCGCTGGGCTGCGCAGGGGTGGCCGGGCGCACGAGGTGGACGCGATGAACCTTCAGCGAAAGTGGCTCGACGCGCTCTCGCTCGGGGCGTTGTTCGCCTCGTTGCTGGCCGCCACGTGGATGCGCTGGCCCGACGCGCTGGTCGACTTCTGGCGCAACCTCTACATCCCCTGGCGGTTGAGCGAAGGCGCGCTGCTCTACGTCGACGTGGCCGACTGGTACGGCCCGTTGGCGTCGTTGGTGACTGCGGCCGCCTTCTCGCTCTTCGGCCCGGGGCTCGACGTGCTGGTCGCGCTCAACGTGGCCGTCGCGCTCGGTTGTCTGTTCACCATGCACGCGGTGCTGCTCCACGTGGGCGATCGCCTCTCGGCCTGGGTCGGCAGCGCGGTGTTCGTGCTCGTCTTCTGCTTCGGCCAGTACACCCTGCTGGGCAACTACAACTTCATCACCCCCTACGTGTCGCAAGCGACGTGGGGTTTCTTCGGAGTGTTGCTCACGCTCGAAGGCGCGCTGGCCAACACGAAGGAAGAATCACCCCGCGCGTGGTGGCTCGCCGGAGCAGGCCTCGCCATCGCCTGGCTCTCCAAGGCCGAGACGCTGCTCGCCGCGGCCGTGGTGGTGTTCGCGCTCACCGCGTTGCGGCGCCGCCTGCCCCCGCTCCGTTTCTTTCTGGGCTTTGCGCTGGTGAGCGTGCCGGTGTGGTTGCTGCTCACCGCGGAAGGAGGCGTGCTCTACGGCCTGCGCGCCTTCAATCAGGTGATCATCTTCACGCTCTCGCCCGACGTGCGCGCGACCCTCGCCGCGGTGCCTATTTTCGCCACCGATCTCGGCACCGACGCGCCGTGGATCAATCTCGTCGCTCACGCGAGCCGGGGCGCGGTGTTGCTCGGCGTGATGACCTTGATCGCCTTCGCCCCCTGGGCATTCAAACGCGCACCGCGCGTGACGGTGGTGATGGGGTTCTTGCTCGCCGTCGCGCTGGTCGGGCTGACCGATTGGCTGCGGGTGGGACGCGCGCTGCTGGTACCTGCGTTGCTGACCTGCGCGGGTGCCAGCGCAGCGCTGCTCCGAGGAGAGAAGAAGTGGGCGCCGCTGTGGCTCCTCTCGCTGGCCGCGCTGGCGATGCTGGCGCGCATGGCGCTCAACGTGCGGGTGTTTCACTACGGCTTCACCATGGCAGTGCTCGCTTCGATGCTGGTGGTGCACCTGTTGGTCTTCGAAGCGCCGCGGCTGCGCCTGACGCCGCCGCTGGGTCTGCCCTTCGCGGTGAGCGCGCTGGTGCTGGCCGGCAGCGCGCGGCTCACCCTGCACAGCCTCGAGCAGCACCGCGCCAAGACCGTGACGGTGGGCACGGGCCGCGATGCCTTCACCGCCTTCGCGCCGGAGCACCAGCGCCACCCCGGCCTCGTCAACGACATGCTCGCTGCGGTGGAGCAACACACCCCCAGCGCGAAGACCCTGGTGGTGTTCCCCGACAGCGCGGCGGTCAGCTATCTGGCCCGGCGGCCGAGCCCGATCCCCGAGTTCGAGTTCAACCCGGTCTCGCTGGGTTTCTCCGGAGTCGACCCGGTGTTGCTGAAGCTGCAGGCCCACCCGCCCGACGTGGTGTTGCTGTGCAGCTACGATCTGCGCTCGCACGGCACGCCCTTCTTCGGTGCGAACGACGCGAGCGGCCGGGCCATCGCCGCGTGGGTGAAAGCGAACTACGTGAAGGTCGCTTCCGGTCCACCGGGGCCGCTCTCTGTCACCGGCCACACCTGGGATTTGCTCACACTCCGAACGCAGGTGACGCCATGACGCCCTCGAGACGAACCATCGGGCTCACCGCCGTGGTGGTGATGCTGCTCGCGCTGGCGGCGCGGGTCTCACGCGCGTTCGCCGTCTTTCAAGAGGACGAGATCGTCCCGCTCGACGGCGACTCGGTGCGCCACCTCTTCCGCATGCAGGCCGCGGCACGTGACGGGCTGTCGGTGCCGTCGTTCGATCCCTGGGTGAACTGGCCGTACGGCGCTTTCGAGCCGTGGGCGCCGGGCTTCGACGTGGTGGGGGCGCTGCTGATGGTGCCGTTCGGCGCCGACAGCACCGCGGGCAAGCTGGCGGCCTGTCTGCTCCCGGTGATGCTGGGTCTGGGCGTGGTGGCGCTCACCGCGAAGGCGGCTCAACGCCTCGAGCTCGGGCCGGTGCCCGCATGGAGCGCGGCGCTGGTGGTGGCCCTCGCGCCGCAGCTGGTGGTCTCTTCGTTCTTCGGCCGCACGGATCATCACGTGTGGGAGGCCTGCACGCTGCTGGGCCTGACGGTGTGGATGCTCTCGCCCCAACGCTCCGAGCTCGCGGGCGCGGCGCTCGTGTTCCTGGCGATGTGGGGTTTTGACGGAGCGCCGATCTACGTGGCGTTGATCACCGTGGCGCTGGCCATCGGCGCGCTGGTGAACCCTGCACCGCGGCTGCGGGGCTCAGGGGCGCTCGCGCTCGCGTTGGGCAGCGTGCTGAGCGCGCTCTCGTACCTGCCGACGCTGCTGCAGCACCACGCGTGGTGGACCTTCAAGCGGCCCTCGTTGCTCCAGCCCGCGCTGGTGGCGTTCGCGGCGCTGGGCCTCGTATTGGTGGTGCTGGCCTGCCAACGCGTCGGCGCTGAACTTCGGCGGCGGGTGCTCGCGCTCCTCGCGGTCGGCGCGACGCTCGTGCTGGTGATCGCCGCGTTGCCCCCGCTGCGACACCAGGTGCTCGCGGGCCTCGAAGAGTGGCTCGCGAAGAGCGATCCGTGGCTCGCCTCCGTCGCGGAGTTCGAGCCCATGCTCGCGGCCCCGCACGGGTTCTCCCGGCTGCACCAGTCCTTCGGGCTGTGGGTCTGGGCAGCGCCGGTGCTGTTTCCGCTCGGGCTCGTGCTGCTGGTGCGCGCGCGGGGTGCGAAGGGGTTGCAGTGGGCCGTGCTCGCCTTCGGCACCGCCGCGTTGACCCTGCTGCAGATGCGCTTCGGGCGCGTGGCGATTCCGTTCGTGGCGTTGACCTGCGTCGCCGCGCTCGTGGAAACGACCCGCTCGTGGAAGTCGCCCCGGGCGGGCCTGCTGGTGCCCGTGCTCTGCCTGGCGGCGGTGGTGTTCGATGTGCGCGCGCGCGCGTTCCTGGTGCCGCGTGAGCCCGAAGGCTCGAACCCCATCGTCGAGCTGTCCCTGGCGCTGCGCCGGTTGGAGCCGGTGCACGCGGGCAAAGGCGTGTTGGCGAACTGGGAACACGGCCACTTCATCGAGGCGCTGGGTCACCACCCGGTGCTGGTCAATGGCTTCGGCTCGTACTCTTCGGCGGAGGGCTACGAGCTGAGCCGCACCTATTGGAGCGGCAGCGTGAATGCGATGGACGCGCTCTTCACCACCCGTCAGCTCGGCTGGTGGATCGACGGCGCGCAGAACTTCCTCGGGCGAAAGCTCGGTGAGCGGGCGCTCTTCGTCGAACGCGAGGGCAAGCCGGTGCTCGAGGGCAAGACCGTGCGCGAGTGGCCGTTGGCCGCGAGCCTGTTCGGGGGCTCGGGAGATTCACGCCGGCGCGTGCCGCACCTGGCGCACTTCTGGCCCCGGGCCGCGAGCACGAGCGCGACCGTGGACATCGGCATCAAGCTGCCCGACCTCTGGTTGTTCGAGCGCGTGGAAGGGGCGGTGGTGGAAGGCACCGCCGCGCCGCAGAGCGTGGTGAGCGCGGCGCTCATGCTGGGAGAACGGCTCCCCTACACCGCGTGGACTCAGGCCGACGCGCAGGGTCACTACGAGCTGCGTCTGCCGATTCCTTCCGGCGTCACCGGCCCCGGGCTCAGCACGAGCGCGCACTGGACGCTCACCGCCGACGGCGTGGCCTCTTCGCTGGCGGTGAGTGAAGTGGAGGTGCGAGCTGGCACTCACCTCCACCCCTGAGCTCCCTCGCCCTGCGAAGCGGGGAGAGGGTTGGTGTGAGGGGCCGAGCAGCTCTTCACCCCGGGCAGAAGCGAGCGACGACCTGCGGCGAAGCAACCCGCCTCAAAACCGGACACGCTTCGTCCCCTTGTTGCCGCACCGCATCGAGCAACAAACGCTCTCCATCCTCCGCCCCTGCCTCGAGTTGCAACACCCCCACCAGGGTCTGCGCAGCGACGCTGGGCTCCAGTCTCCACGCCCGTTGGGCCGCGTCGAGCGCGAGCGGCGGGTTGCGGCGCAGCGTCGTCTGAGCCAACGCAGACCAGCTCATCGCCTCTGACGGACACCGTTCGCTCGCCGACCGGGCCCACGCCTCACCCCGCTCCGGTTCGCCCAGCTCGACGGTGAGCAGCGCTCCATTCTGCAGCGCCTCACAGAGGTGAGAACTCTGCGCCAGCCCCGGCGTGATGAGCGCCCGCTCGAGGGCCTGCAGCGCCACCCGGCGATCCGTCGCCGCCCGAAAACGGAGCAGGTGCGCGTCGACAGCGGGGCGGCTGCGATCGACCAGGCACGCCGGATCTTCATCGGTCTCCGCCCACAGGTTCTCTTCGTCGAGCCACAGCGCACTGCGCGCGGCGCTGGTCAGGGTCAAGCCGAGCACGGACCCCACCACGATGATCATCCGCGGGCGTTCGGACATGCGATCCACCAACAGCGCGAGCACCACGCACACGCCGAACACCGCCGCGTAGAGGTAGCGATCCGCCATCACCGCCGGGAAAGGCACCAGGTTCGAGGCGGGCAGCAGGCAGGCGAAGTACCAGGCGACTCCGAACTTGAGCAGCGGCTGCTTTCGCCACCACCAGAGCAGACCGCCCACCCCCGACAGCACCAGCACCGCCAGCCACAGCCGCGCATCGGTCAGGCCCGTGGGCGGCTCGAAGCAGTAGATCAACCTGAACGTCGACGGCACCAGCGCCTGCTTCAGGTATTTGACCTGCGCCCACGCGGCGAGCACCAGGTGAGCGCTCCAGCTGCCACCGTGGGGCTCCACCACCGCGGCGTTCGCTTTTCCGATCAACACGAACTGCACGAGGAACAGACCACTCACCACCACGAACCCACTGAGCCGCTGCGCGATGAGCCGCCAGGGCGTGGGCGGGCCGACCCACCGCTCCATCGCCAGGAGCAGCAGCGGCAAGCTCAACGCCATCGACTTCACCAACAGCGCCCCGATGAACAAGAGCATCGAGAGCGGCAGCAACCACGGCCTCGGGTGTTCACGGAGCCGGGCGAACACCAGCAGACTGCCGAAGAGAAACGCCGTGTACATCGGGTCCTTCAGGCCCGACGCCCACACGACCGACTCGACGTGGATCGGGTGGGCCGCGAAGAGCAGCGCGGCCACCAGCGCGGCGAAGCGCGAGAGCCCCAACGCCGACGCGAGCCGCAAGGCCAGAACGCTGGCCACAACGTGAAAGGCCAACGACGCGAGGTGATAGGGCAGGCCCCACGTCTCCCAGCGCTGAAAGACGAGCCAGTACACCGTGTCGCGCAGCGGGAAGAACTCGACGAACTGGCCGTTCCAGGCGCGGCTGCTGTCCCACACGGCGGCGAGCCCGGCCCAGCCCGGCCGCCCCAGCAGCTCGGTGTTGCGGAAGATGTAGAGCGAGTCGTCGTAGCGGATGAGGCCACCCGGCATGCCCGGGCCGAACGCCACCACGCACGCCAACACGAGGAGCGCGTCGAACCACCACTGACGCGGAGCAGCCGGCGACTTCACTTCTTGAGCTTCACGAGCAACGGCACGCTCAGCCCCGCGGGGATGGGCACGTCGACGTGGCCCGGCTTGCCACCGCGCAGCAGGTCGTAGCGGATGACGTCGCCCGGCTTGAGCGCGCGCAGTGACTGGGCCACCTTCGCCGTCTCGGCGGCCGCGATGCCGTTGACCGAGATGATCAGATCGCCGCCGAGCTGAACGTGGTTGCCACCCACCTCCGAGCTGACCGCGCCTGCGCGCAGGCCGGCCACTTCAGCGGGGCTGGCGGGCCGAACGGTCTCCACCAGGAAACCCGCCTCGACGGGCCAGTTGAAGAGCTCCGCGATGTCGCGGGGAATGAACCGGAGGCCGACGCCGATGTACGGCAGGGCCTCGTCGAACAACCGCGTGCGCACGGTGGCGCTGGGCACGGCGAAGTTGAGCCCCACGCTCCCGCCGCTCTGGGAGAGCATGAAGCTGGCGATGCCCACCACCTCGCCCTTCTCGTTGAAGAGCGGCCCGCCTGAGTTCCCCTGGTTCAACGGCACGTCGGTCTGCACCAGGTGTTTGGGCATCAGGCCCGGTCGATCATTGGTGCGCAGCGCGCTCACCACGCCGGCGGTCAAGCTGTGCTCGAGACCGTAAGGCGCACCGATGGCGAACAACCGCTGGCCGGGCTTGAGCGCGTTCGAATCACCCAGCGTGGCCACCACCGCTTTGGGCGGCGTGGAGTCGACCTTGAGCAACGCGATGTCTTCGGTGCGCGAGAGCGAGACCACCTTCGCGCTGGCCTTGAAACCATCGGCCCAATGCACCTCGATCATCTCGGCCGACTCCACCACGTGCGCGGCAGTGACCACGAAGCCTTCGCCGTGCACCAGCACGCCCGAGCCGGTGACCACGGCCACCACCATCACCGCGCCGCGATCGTTCTCGGTGAGCGTCTTGGTGCCCACCCGCACGGTGACCACGGAGGGATCGACCTTCGCGAAGAGCTCCTCCAGGGGAACCGCCGAGCTGACGAGAGCGAAGAGCGCGAGGCTGAGCATCGACCGATGTTGCCGGTACCCGCCGCACGCTGGCGAGGGAAAACTACTGGAAGAGGTCCAGGCGCGCTCGGGGCGAACCACGCCCTCGACCCCGCTCGGGAGGACCGGTTCGGTGTAGGAACGCGCCGTGTCGCAGCGCTGGCTGTTTTCCCCAGTCGTGGATGGCCTGGCCTTCGCGGGCACCGCGTTGCTCTCGTTCGCGCTCGCGCTGAGCCTGCCCTTCCTGGGCGTGAGCACGGAGACACCGCCGTGGGTCTTCTTGCTCTTCGTGGTGTTCATCGACGTGGCCCACGTCTGGTCGACGCTCTTTCGCGTCTATCTCGACCCCGAAGAGCTGCGCCGCCGCCCGCTGCTCTACACCGCCGCGCCCCTGCTCGCGTACGGCCTGGGCGTCGCAGCCCACGCCCTCTCGCCCGAGTTGTTCTGGCGCGTGCTGGCCTACGTCGCTGCGTGGCACTTCATCCGCCAGCAGGTGGGGTGGATGGTGCTCTACGGCCGGCGCGCAGGCAGCGGCGAGCGCGAGCTGAACTTCGATCGCGCGGCCATCTTCGCGGCCACGCTGGGCCCGGTGGTGTGGTGGCACGCGCATTTGCCGCGCGCGTTCTGGTGGTTTCGCGAAGGCGACTTCATCGGCGGGCTGCCGGCGTGGGTGGGCACGGCAGCGCTGGCCGTTCACGCGGTGGTGCTGCTCGGCTGGCTCGTCCAGGCGCTGGTCTTTCGTCGGCTGCACCTGGGCAAATCGTTGCTGCTCTTCGCCACCTGGCTGAGCTGGTTTGGCGGCATCGTGTGGGCGCAGAGCGACCTCGCGTTCACGGTGATGAACGTGGCGCTGCACGGCGTGCCGTACCTGGTGCTGCTGCATCGCTACGCGAAGCACCGCAATGAAGAGGGCGGGTACGGTCGGCTGTCGTGGGTGCTGCGTGCGGGGGGGCCGGGCTTCCTGCTGCTGCTCTGGGTGCTCGCGTTCTTCGAAGAGCTGGCCTGGGACAAGCTGGTCTGGCACGAGCACCCCATGCTCTTCGGCGCGGGCGGCTTCGAGGTGGAAGGGGCGCTGCTGGCCTTGCTGGTGCCGCTGCTCTCGTTGCCGCAGACCACGCACTATCTGCTCGATGGTTTCATCTGGAAGACGAAGGCAGATCCGCGGCTGACTCCACGACTGGGGTGGGGCCCCATCGTGCGCAGTGCACCCCATGCCGCTACAGTGAACACGCCGTGACTCCGAACGCCAAACCGATCGTCTTGTACGTCGAGGATGACGCGGACACGTTCAAGCTCGCGCAGCTGCGATTGCAGGCGCGCTACGAGTTGATCAGCGCGACGAGCGATCGCCAGGCCTGTGAGGTGCTCAGCACAAAAGGCACGGAGTTGTTCGCGGTGCTGATGGACATCGAGCTGCAAGGCAGCCAGATGGATGGGCTGGCGTTGGTGAAGGTGATTCGCGGCATGACGCCGAAGAGCTCGCTGCCGTCGTGGGCGCAGTCGTTGCCACCGTTGCCGCACCTGCCGATCATCGTGATGACCGCGTACGTCACGCGGTACTCGGAGGCAGAGGTGAAGACGGTGGGGGCCAATCATTTTCTGACCAAGCCCATCGACTTCATGCGGCTCAACCTGGCGCTCGCCCAGGCGAACATTCAGTCGGTGATGGCGCAGCTGGCCAGAAAGTAACCTCGCTTGCCCCTCACCCCGACTCTCTCCCGAAGGGAGAGGGAGACACTTTAGCGCACGTCACTGGGCGACTTACCGGTCCACCGCTGGAACGCATGCGAGAACGCCGCGGTGTCCGCGTAGCCGAGCGCGGCGGAAATCTCCTTCACCGACATCATCGTGTGCGCGAGCAGGTGCTCCGCGCGCGACCTCCGCTCGGCCTCGAGCAGCTCCGAATAGCTCGTGCCCTCCCCCGCCAGCCGGCGCTTGAGCGTGCGCGAGCTCATCGACAACACCTTCGCCACACCTTCCACATCGACCACCGCGGCCCCACTGAGCACCAGCTCCCGCACGCGCGCCGACAAGCGCCCCGCGAACCCGAGGGCAGCGAGCTCCTTCTCACATTGCGCCGCGGCCAGCTCACGCGCCCCCGCGTCGGCCAACTGAAACGGCGTGGTGAGCAACCGCGCGTCGAACACGATGCGGTGCGCGGGCTTGTCGAACGCCACGCGATCCAACCGCGCATTGTCGGCGAACCGCTCGAGCCACGGAGGCCGCGGCAACGCCACCTCGATGCGCCCCTCGAGTTCCCGCCCCGACAACGCTTGCCCGATGGTGGAGAGCCCGATCAACAGCGCCAGCACCAGCGCATCGCGTGCAGGCCCGAAGTCCGCGCGCTCCTCCAGCCAGAACGACGCCTTGCCGTCCTCCACCGTTAACCTGAAGGCGAGCGCGGTGGTGCGGGTGGAGATGAACCGCTCCCCCAGCTTGAGCGCGTCGCCGACGTCTTTGGCCGTGAGCACCGCGAAGCCCAGGTACCCATGCCACGACGCGCGCATGGCGAGGCCGAGGTAGATGCCCAGGCCCGGCTCACCGGTGAGCGTGCGCGCGCGTTCGATGAGGTCGATCACCTGAGAGACGTCGAGGCGGCCGGAGCTCTCGGCGAGGTCCTCCAGCTCGAGCTCGAGCGGGCCCAGCAGCTCGTCATCTTCGACACCGAAGCGCCGGGTGAGCTCCACCAGATGCACGAGGTAGGAGCTGGGCAGACCTGCGGTTCGACTCACCCACCCGACTTACCACCGCGTCGCGCACTTGCGGCTGGCCCGGATTAACAACACCGTGGCACCCCAGCACAGCAGCGGGTACAGCTTCTCTTCCTCCATCGGGTGCAAGTTCCGGTCATGACCTCCATCGAAGTGCGCGACTTCCGGTTTCCACTCTCCAGCTCGCCGCGCGACTGGCACGGGAAAGGCCCCGCGGTCAGCGCGTACTTCGACCAGCTCTCGGTCTTCTTCCCGCTGGGTGAACGGTTCTTCGTGCGCAGCGTGAAGCACTACCAGTCGCAGCTGACCGACCCGCGTTTGCAAGAAGAGGTCGCCGCCTTCTGCGCCCAGGAGGGTCACCACGGCCGCGAACACGTGGCCTACAACGAGCGCCTCACCGCGCAGGGCCTCCCCATCGCCGGGCTCGAGCGCATCGTGCGGTTCCTGCTCGGCATCTCGATGCGCTTCTTTTCACCGCGCCGCCAGCTCGCGGTCACCTGCGCGCTCGAACACTTCACCTCGCTGATGGGCGAGTTGGTCCTCTCGAAGCCCGAGGTGCTCGACGGCAGCGATCCCACCATGCGCTCGCTCTGGCGCTGGCACTCCGCCGAAGAGAACGAACATCGCAGCGTGGCCTTCGACGTCTACCAGGCCGTGGGTGGCACGTTCTTCGAGCGCTGCCGGGTGATGTTGGTGGTCTCGTTCTTCTTCTGGAGCCTGGTGGTGCTGCAGCAGCTCGTGTTCATGGCCCAGCGCGGCGTCGTGTTCTCTGTGCGTGAACACGCGCGGCTCTTCAAGTTTCTCTTCGTCAATCCCGGCGTGCTCAGCTCGTTGGTGCGCCCGTATCTCTCGTACTTCCGGCGCGACTTTCATCCGGCCGCCCGCGGTGGCTTCGAGCTCGTCGAAGCGTGGAAGCGCTCGCTCGCGACATGACCTCACCGGTCATCCCGAGCGGTGTGTTGACCGATGTGATCATTCTGGGCTCGGGCTTCTCAGGCCTGGGTATGGCCATCGCGCTCCAGCAGGAAGGCAAACGCAGCTACGTCGTGCTCGAGAAGGGCGCAGGCGTCGGCGGAACATGGCGAGAGAACCGCTACCCCGGCTGCGCGTGCGACGTGCCTTCGCACCTCTATTCCTTCTCCTTCGCGCAGAACGCCGGGTGGACACGTCACTTCGCCCCGCAGAAAGAAATCCTCGGCTACCTGGAGCGCACGGCTGATCAATACGGTGTGCGCGCCCATTGCCGCTTCGGCGTGGAAGCGCAGACCTGCGAGTACGACGAAGCGACCAGCTCGTGGCAGGTCACCACGAAGACCGGAGAAGTCTTCCGCGCGCCGCAGCTGGTGCTCGGCGTGGGCGCCCTGCATCACCCGAAGTTTCCCGAGGTGCCGGGGCGCGAGAAGTTCGAGGGGCCGCAGCTCCACTCGGCCGCGTGGGACGAGTCGGTCTCGCTCGAAGGCAAACGCATCGTGGTGGTGGGCACGGGTGCTTCGGCGATTCAGCTGGTGCCGGCCCTCGCGCCGCACGTGAAGCAGCTCACCTTGTTTCAGCGGACGCCGGCGTGGGTGGTGCCGCGGGCGGATGCTCCGATTTCGCGGCTGGCCCGGTGGCTGTACCGCGTGGCGCCGTGGTTGATGAAGCTCACCCGCGCTGGCATCTATTGGAAGCTGGAGAGCCGGGCGCTGGGCTTCACCCGCTGGCCCCGCGTGCTGCGCGCCGCCGAGTGGTTGGGCAAACGGCACATCCGCAAGCAGGTGAAAGACCCGGTGCTGCAGGAGCGCCTCACGCCGAAGTACGCCGCGGGCTGCAAACGCATCCTGCTCTCCGACGACTACTACCCGTCGTTCAACCGGCCCAACGTCGCGCTCGAGAGCAGCGCGGTGAAGGAGGTCACGGAGACCGGCGTGGTGACGCCCGACGGGCGGCACGTGGAGTGTGACGCGATCGCCTGGTGCACCGGCTTCGACGTGGCAGCGCCGCTGTCGCGCTTGAAGGTGCTCGGCCGCGGAGGCCGGGACCTCGGCGCCACCTGGAGTGAAGGTCTGCACGCGTACCGGGGCACCACGGTGCCGGGCTTTCCGAACATGTACGTGCTGATGGGGCCAAACACCGGGCTCGGGCACAACTCGATGGTCTACATGATCGAGTCGCAGATCCGATTTGCGATGGCGCACCTGAAGGCGCTCGATGCAGCGGGCGCGAAGAGCGTGGAGGTCACGGAAGAAGCCGAGCACGCGTTCAACGCGGGCATTGAGGCACGGCTGCCGGGGACCGTGTGGGCGTCGGGCTGCAACAGCTGGTACCTCGACGTGCACGGACGCAACGCGATGCTCTGGCCGGGGGCGACGTTTTCGTTTCGGAAGCTCACGAGCGCGGTCGAGCTCGACCACGTGAAGCTGAAGTAATTCTTTCCCTCTGCCAGAGGGAGAGGGGACCTCGTCTCCAATTCGATCAACCCTTTCGTCTGGAAGCTGCGACGCTGCGCACCCATGGGGAGCCTCTGGTCTGGACTTTCGCTGCGCGTGCAGGCGGCCTTTGCGGTGGTGGTGCCCTGCGTCGCCGTCGCGCTGTTCGCCTCGATCTATTTTCCCAGCCGCTTGAACGAGCAAGCCGGTGACGCGCTCGAGCGCCAGGCCATCTCCGTCGGCCAGCTCGCCACCAACAACGCCGCGCCCATCATGCGGCTCATCCGCGACGGGCTGGCCACGCCCAGCGAGCTCAACGGCATCTTCGAAGGCGTGCGCGCCGGCGGCAACGTCACCCAGCTCGGTTCGCTGGCGGTGATCAAGGAGCGCGTCACCCGGGAGAACGGCAAACGGTTCCTCGAGGTGAAGCCGAACGACAGCACCGTGCAGCTGCAGGGCGACCTGCCTCCCGGCCGCTACGAAGTGCCTGAAGAGGGCCAGTGCCAGATCGAACGCGGCGCGGTGCTCGACGTGCGCTGCACCGCGAAGGATCAAGACTACGAGGCCACCATGGTGGTGCGCTTCTCGCTCGAGCAGTTCGCCCGCCAGGAAAAGGAGAACCAGGTGGTGGGCCTCTGGGTGCTGCTGGCCGCGCTCGGGCTGGGGCTCACGCTGGCGCTGGTGTTCTCCGGAGCCATCGCAGGTCCGCTCGGGGTGGTCAGCCGGGTGGCGCGCGAGGTGGCCGCGGGCGACATCACGGTGCAGCAGGTCGACGTGGGCGGGGCCAACGAGGTGCAGTCGATGGCCGCCTCCGTCAACGACATGCTCAAGTCGCTGCGCAGCCTGGTCACCGAGATGGTCGGCTTGACGCGCCGCCTGGGTGACGCAGCCAAGGGCCTCAACGTGGCCTCGAGCGATCAGACCCACGTCACCAGCCAGCAGTCGGCCTACGCGCAGCAGATCGCCGCCACCTTCGAAGAATTGTCCCGCACCGCCGAGAGCATCACCCGCTCCACCGAGGTGGTGGAGCAGGCGGCCGTGCGCACCAACCAGGCCGTCGACGAAGCGCGCGCGGTGGTGGCCGAGATGGTGGGCGGCATGACGGAGATCCGCCACGAGGCCAAAGAAGTGGCCGACGCCATCACCCGCCTCAACGCCGACGTGCAGCAGGTCAGCCGCATCGCGCAGGTGATCAAGCAGGTGGCCGACAGGTCGGATCTGCTCGCGCTCAACGCGGCGCTCGAAGGCACCAAGGCCGGTGAAGTGGGCCGCGGGTTCTCGGTGGTGGCCGCCGAGATGCGCAAGCTCGCCGAGAACGTGGCCCAGTCGGCGCGCGACATCGGGCGCATCGTGGAGAGCGTGCAGGCCTCGGGTGACGTGGCGGTGGTGCGCGCGAAAGAAGGCGTGGAGTCGTCGGATCGCGGCATGGCCGTGGCCGAACGTGCGCAGACCGCGTTCACCCAGATTCTGTCGCTGTCGCGGGGCACGAAGGAGGCCGCTCAGCAGATCGCCGTGGCCACCCGGCAGCAGCGGCAGTCGTCGGAGCAGGCGGTGCAGGGCGCGCGCAACGTGGCTGACCTGGTGAAGCAGGGGGTGGATGCCACGGGGCGCACCACGAGGATTGCGCAGGATCTCCAGTCGTCGGTCGATGCGCTCACCGCGGTCACCAGCCGGTTCAAGGTCTCCGACCGGAGTTGACGCGCCGTGGGCCTCTCTCCCCGCTTCTTCTCAGGGCGAGGGAGAACTACGGTGACCAGCTCACGGAGAACACCGTCGAGCCTGAAGCCTGCTTCTTGAACACCACCTTCGGCTCCTTCGCTCGCAGCACCACCAACGATTCCTCGAGCAGCCCGCGGATGTAGGTGGGCACGTCGAAGTCAGAGTTGAACTCCAGATCGATCGCCGTGGGGCCGAGCTCCCTGGCCCTCACCTCGGTCACGTTGTCGGCCGTGCGGAAGTTCTCCATCATGCGCAACATGGTGCGCCGCGGGCCGATCAACCGCAGCACCGTCAAGAGCGCCCGGCCCACCAGCCCTTCCGTGTAGCCACGCAGTTGCTCCCGGCCCAGGTCGTCCAGCGCATCGGCGTCACTCTTTCCCGGGCTCAAGCGCTTCGCCGTGGTCCGAAGCAGCGCGTCCCACACGGCGACGGGCAGTTCCGTGGGCCGGCTCGCGTCGACCCCCAGCGCCCTGAGCTCCCGATCGAACTCCAGGCTCAACAAACCGCGTCGCAACAGCACCCGCTGCACGAACGCCTCGACGGTGTGACGGTAGATGACGCCGGCCATGTGAGCGCAGCATACGCATGCTAAACGAGAATCATGGCCAACACCCTCGCCCTGTCCGACGCGCAGTTCAAAGCGGAAGTGCTCGACTCCAGGATTCCCGTGCTGGTCGACTTCTGGGCCACCTGGTGCGCACCGTGTATCGCCATGGAGCCCACCCTCGAGGAGCTCGCCACCACCCACCAGGGCAAGCTCAAGGTGGTCAAGGTGAACATCGAGGAGAACCAGGTCAGCGCCCAGGCCTACGGCGTGCGTTCGTTGCCCAATTTCCTGATCTTCAACGGCGGCAAGGTGGTCGGTCAGATCGCCGGCGCGGTCTCCAAACAGAAGCTGGGCGAGGCCGTTCAAAAAGTCCTCTAAGGTATTGCCTCGGGGGATTGATGTGCTGACCGTCGTGCCGCCCGCACCTGATCCAGACGCCGCGCCTGTGCTCCAGGTGGGCGACTCGTTGGGGCCTTACGTGCTCGAGCAGCTGCTCGGCGAAGGCACCATGGGGCGGGTGTACCAGGGCCGTCACCAGCGGCTGGGCCGGCAGGTGGCGCTCAAGGTGCTGCACGGCCACCTCATCCAGGACAAGTCGCTGGTGGCCCGCTTTCTTCAAGAGGCGCGGCTGGTCAATCAGATCAACCACGCGCACATCGTCGAGGTGCACGACTTCGTCGAGGAGCTCTTCCCCGAGCGCGTCTACGGCGTGATGGAGCTGCTGCGGGGCAAGACCCTGGCCGCCCAGCTGGCCGAACGGGCGTTGACCATCGCCGAGGTGTGCTCCATCGGGAAGCAGATCGCCGAAGCGCTGCACGCCGCTCACCGGGTCGACGTGGTGCACCGCGATCTCAAGCCCGACAACATCTTCCTCCTCTCACGCGAGGGCCGGGAAGACTCGGTGAAGGTGCTCGACTTCGGCGTGGCCAAGCTGCTCCAGACCAGCGGCGACTTGCGGGTGGCCGACACCCAGTCCGGTACCATGGTGGGCACGCCCCGCTACATGGCCCCCGAGCAGGCCGCCGGTCTCGAGGTCGACGCGCGCACCGATATCTACGCGCTGGGCACCATCCTCTACGAGATGCTGGCGGGCAATCCGCCCTTCGAGTCGATGGTCTTCGGCCAGCTGGCGGCCGACATCATCACCCAGCCGCCCCCGCCGTTGCCCCGCCACACCCAGGCCGGCGAGCCCGTCCCGAAGTCGATTCAGGAGCTGATCTCCAGCTGCTTGAGCAAACGCGCCGAAGGCCGCCCGCCTTCGATGGCGGCCGTCTCCGCGTGGCTCGAACGCGCCCTGCAGGCCCCGGAGAAGAGCGCTTCGCCCTCGAAGGCCGTGCGGGCCGCCGCGGCCGCGGGCGTGCTGCTGCTTTCGATCGCCGGCTATTTCGCCTTCCGGCCCGCGCCTGTTCCGATGGTCGCGCCGGTGGTGCAGGCGCCCACGCCGCCCGTGGTGATCACGCCTCCGGCCCCCCTCGCCCCGGCCGAGGTGACCCTCTCCATCGTCACCACGCCCGCGAAGGTGAACGTCATTCGCCTCGATACGGGCGCGGTGGTGGGCATCACCCCGCTCACGCTGCGCCAACCGAAGGCTGAGCAGCCCCTCCGCCTGCGGCTGGAGTTGGGTGGGTATCAGCCCGTGGAGCGGGAGATGTCGCTCCAGACTGATCAATCGCTCGAGCTCCTGCTACAGCCGGTCGCTCCGAAACAGAAGCCGAGGGTCGTCAAAGATGGCGTGCTTGATCCGTTCTGAAGTTCTCTGCCTCGTGCTGTTGCTGTCGGGCGTCGCGTCGGCAGCACCTGCTTCGGAGACCGCCGCCCGCGCCGCGGCCCTGGAGGCCAAGAAGGCCTTCGACCTGGGCGACTACGCCAAAGCCATCGAGCAGTACGAAGCGGCCTACAAGCTGAAAGCCGCGCCCGGCCTGCTGTTCAACCTGGGTCAGAGCCACCGCCGCGCAGGCCACCTCGACAAAGCGAGCTTCTACTTCCGCCGCTACCTCGAGACGAACCCGCCCACCGCCCAGGCGAAGGCCACCGAAGACGTGCTGGCCGAGGTCGACGCGCAGCGGGCCAGTCAGAAGACCGACACCACCGAGCAGCAGCGCAAAGAAGAAGAGCGCCTTCGACTGGAAGACGAGCGCACGCACGCGGCTGCCGAACAGCAGCGCCTGCTCGAATTGGAGAAGACGCGCCTCGAGGTGGCCAACGCGCAGGGCCGGCGGCTCTCGCTGGAAGCGGCCCTGAAGAAAGAGGCGCCGCCTCCCCCCGTCTACCAACGCTGGTGGTTCTGGACGGCCATCGGCGTGGTCGCCGTGGGTGCTGCCGTGACGGTCACCGCCGTCGCCACCGCCCCGCAGCCCGTGCAGACCACCTTCCCAGACATCAACGCCCGATGACGCGCCTTTCGGTGTGGATGATGTGCCTGGTATTGCCCGCGCTCGCGTGCCGCGACGTCACCCGCCTGCACGGCACGGCGTTGGTGGTCACCGTGGAAGCGGGTGGGCTGGAGATCGATCAGCTCCGCTACTCCGGCACGGAGGCGCAAGCCGCGGTGTTCGGCCCGGAGACGCGCCCGGAGCCCGCTGCAGGCCCGCTGGCGAGCACCACCTCGGTGCGCGTGCTGCTCGCCGATTCTCTCGCCAATCAGGCGATGGAGGTTGTCGTCGAGGGTCTGCTGAGGGGCGCGGTGGTGGGCGAGGGCCGCGCGCGGGTGGACGTGGTGCTCGGCGTCGAGCGTCCCGTCACCGTGCTGTTGGCGGCGCCGATGTCAGGTTGCGACACCTGCCAGGGGTGCTGCTCGAACGGCACCTGCATCACCTCGCCCAACGCCTCGGCGTGCGGCATCGGCGGCGCCGCCTGCAGCAGCTGCGACGTCTTGACCACCGACACCTGCGGAGCCGACGGCCGCTGTGCCTGCGGCGTGGGCCCGCCCTGCACCGCCGCCATCGGCGCAGACAAGTGTGACCCCGCCACCGGTGAGTGCCTGTGCGGCACCGGCCCCGCGTGCGAACCAAGCGTAGAATGTCTGCGCGGGCTTTGCCAGTGCACCGCCGCCTCGTGTCCTTCGGGCTGCTGCATGGGCGGACGTTGTTTGATGGGCGCCAGCTCGCAGTCCTGCGGTTCCGGCGGCCGGGCGTGTCTGGATTGCCTGGGCAGTGCGTGCACCGCCGGCACCTGCGCCACCTCAGCTTGCAACGCGACCAACTGTCCGGGGTGCTGCTCGGGCTCGCGCTGCCTCACGGGCACCGATGACTCCGCGTGTGGTGTGAGCGCGATGGGCTGCCTCTCATGCGGCCTGGGTTCCTGTGATGCGGGCGCGTGCGTGAACACCTGCAACCCCCAGACGTGCCCCACCGGTTGCTGCTTCGAAGGCACCTGTGTGGCGGGCACGGATGCGGGCGCCTGCGGCACCGGCGGCGTGGCGTGCTCCCAGTGCGCGGCCAGCTGCACCAATCAGCGCTGCGACAACAAGTGCGACGCCACCACCTGCCCCACCGGCTGCTGCCAGGGCGGGGTGTGCCGCAGCGGCAACACCGACACCACGTGCGGTACCGGCGGTGTCATCTGCGCGAGCTGTGGCGCGGGCAGCTGCCGGCAGAAGACCTGCACCGCGCCCCCCTGCAGCAGCGCCACCTGCCCCACCGGCTGCTGCGACTCGAGCGGCACCTGCCAGCCGGGCACCTCGCCCAGCAGCTGCGGCGGCGGAGGGGCGAGCTGCGCCACCTGCACTTCGCTCAGCTGTCAGGACGGCGGCTGCGTCACCGCGACCTGCGACGGCACCACCTGCCCTGGCGGCTGCTGCAGCAATGGCCTCTGCGAGGTCGGCACCAGCCCGACGAGCTGCGGCACGGGCGGCGCCACCTGCGTGCAGTGCAGCAGCGGCACCTGTGATGCCGGCACCTGTGGGCCTTCTGCGTGTACGGCGGCCACCTGCCCTGGCGGTTGTTGTGAAGCGGGCGTGTGTCAGCCGCGCAGCGCGACCGCGTGCGGCCCGGCGGGCGGCATGTGCACCGTGTGTGATCCGCTCAAGGCCGACACCTGCAAGGCCGGCGGCACCTGCGGATGCGGGACCGGAAATGCCTGCGGCGCGGGGCTGCGCTGCATGGGTGGCACCTGCGTGTGCGACGGCGCGACCTGCGCGGGGTGCTGCACCGTCGCCAATCAGTGCATGGGCGGCGCGATGAAGAATGCCTGCGGGCGTGATGGCGGCGCGTGTGTGAACTGCAGCGGCTCGATGCAGTGTTCGAGCGGGGCCTGTCAGTAGGGACTCGACTCGAGGCCCTCACCCTGACCCTCTCCCAGAGGGCCCAGAGGGAGAGGGGAACTCTACTTCGTGCCTTCTTGCTCGAGCCGGCGGGGAAAACCTTCGGGCGTGTAGAAGGTCAAGCGCACGTCGCCCACCAGAATCACCGAGGCGTTCTTCAGCGCCACCCCTTCTTCATTCACCGGCGCGCCATCGACGGACAGCGGCGTGCCCCGGCTGCGCACCTTCCACGCCTTGTTGCTGAACTCGAGGGCGAACTGCTCACGCGAGACGGTGAGATCGTTGATGACGATGTGATTCTCACTGCCGCGGCCGACGGCCATCACCGCGTTCTCGACCTGCTTGAGCTCGAAACACAGCGCGTCTTCGCCCACGGGCCGGGCCGGCTGCGCCGCGTTGGGGAGCTGCGTCGCTTCGGTGTTGCTGGTGAGAATCGACCGGGCCGGACGCCAGGGTCCCGGCTCCCAGACCAACCAATCAGAGGCGTACCGTTCGAAGAACCGCGCCCCCAGCAGCTGATGCTGGCGACCGAGGAGCGAGAGCATGAAGGCGGAGGCGGTGTGCGGAGTCGACATCAGCACTCAGCGTAGCGTGGGCCTCGCGGGGCTGGGAGCCGACGGCTTCGCCGTTACCGGTTGGAGACGCTGCCCCGGCTGCGGCCGACCGCGCCCACGGCTTCGACCCCTGCTTTTTGCGAACGTCACCCCGGCGACTCGTCGGGCGCGCTGCGGGAGAGGGTCTCCAGCCGCGAGTAGAGCCGCCGCCGGGTGATGCCCAGCAGCCGGGCCGCCGCGGCCTTGTTGTCGCCGGTGCGCTCGAGCGCCGCGCGCAGCAGCCGCAGCTCGAACTCGTCGAGGTTGAACCCTTCACCCAGCAAACCGCCCACGTCGTCGCGCGCAGGGGAACGGGCCGGCTGGGCGAACCACGCTTCGGTGAGCTCCCCTTCACCGGAGAGGATGACGGCGCGCTCCAGCGCGTTCTCCAGCTCACGCACGTTGCCCGGCCAGTCGCGGGCGAGCAGCGCCTGCCGGGCCCCGGTGCTCAGCTTTTCAGGGGGCAAGCCGCGCCGGGTGAGCCACGCTTCGGCCAGCGGCAACACGTCTTCGCGGCGCTCCCTCAACGGGGGCACGGCGATGGAGAACACGTCGAGGCGGTAGAAGAAATCTTCGCGGAAGCTGCCGGCTTTGACCGCCTTCTCGAGATCGCGGTTGGTGGCCGAGATGACGCGGGCGTTCACGGTGCGCGCGCGGGTCTCACCCACCGGCACCACTTCACGCTGCTGGAGGAAACGCAGCAGCTTCACCTGCACGCTCTCAGGCACCTCGCCGATCTCGTCGAGGAAGAGCGTGCCTCCGTCGGCCGCGATGAGGTGGCCTTCGTGCGCGGTGGTGGCCCCGGTGAAGGCGCCGCGGGCGTGGCCGAAGAGCTCGCTCTCCAGCACGCCGGCAGACAACGCGGCGCAGTGCACCTCGACGAACGCCGCGCGCGCCTGGCGGCTCTTGAAGTGCAGCCAGCGGGCGAGCTGGCTCTTGCCGGTGCCGCTCTCCCCGCGCAGCAGCACGCTGGCGTCGGTGGGGGCGACCTTCAAGACCGCATCGAGCACCGCGCGCATCTTCGGGCTGTGAGCGATGAGCGCCGGGGTGAGCTCACCCAGCAGCCGGCGTTCCCGTTGCGCCGAGGCCTGCGCTTCGGCGGCCCGACTCACCCGGAGTCTGAACTCGTCGAGGGCGAAGGGTTTGACCAGGTAGTCGGCGGCGCCGGCCTTCATCGCCTCGACGGCCGACTCGGTGCTGCCGAACGCGGTCATCAACACCACCGCGGGAGGCGCCGGTTGCTTCCTCGCTTCGGCCAACACGGCCAGCCCATCGACCTCGGGCATGCGCAGGTCGGTCACCACCACGTCGAAGGCGCGGATGCCCAGCTCGACGAGCGCAGCGCGGCCGCCGGTGACGCGGGTGACGGTGTGGCCAGAGAGCGTGAGCGCCTCGGTGAGCACGGCGCCGAGCTTCACTTCATCGTCTGCCAGGAGAATCGAAGGCATCGACAGACCTTAACGCCTCCCTGAGCAGCGGCTGGGGTCGGGTTCGAGCCGCAGCACCTTCAGGAAGTGCCGCCTGTCAGGCTGTCCAGGGGAGTGCTGGCAAGAGGGTGCCGTCGATGCGGTGGCTCGCAACGTCGACCCGACTGACGCTCAGATCTTCGTTGAACACACAGGCCAGGGCTGGAGAGCGCCTGGCACAAAAAGCATCGAGAGGTCCGTCCTCGACTGGTGGAGAAGGCCAAAAGCCGCTCCTTAGGGGCGAACGTGCGGGCGAACAGCCAGTCACCGCTCCGCCCCGTCGACACAGGCCGCCCGCGTCTTCGACCGCACTTCACCAGGGAGTCACTCAGGGTGCCCCTCGACGTTCGAGACCCGCGTTGCGCGCCGGCGCCGTGCTGCGCCCCCCAACAGGAGCGCCAGCGTCAGGAGCGAGGAACCTTCTGCGCCCGACCCGCACCCACAGCCCTTGGCTCGTTGGCCCTCGGGACCGCCGGCGTCCGGAGAATCCCCCGCCTCGCTTCCGAGAGCGCCGCCGGTACCCGCCCCACCACCAGTGCCCGTGCTTCCACCAGTGCCCGTGCTTCCACCAGTGCCCATGCTTCCGCCGGTGCCCGTGCTTCCGCCGGTGCCGGTACCCGAGCCGCCTCCACCGCCAGCGCCTGAGCCGCCGCCAGCGCCGCCAGCGCCGCCATCAGGACTCTGGCAATCAGGGTCGAGCGCGTCGGTCAGGCCGTCGCAGTCGTTGTCGATGCCATCAGAACACTGAGCAGCATCTTCCCTCGCGCTGCACGCCCGCTCGCACCCGTTCGCGGCCACCCTGTCTGCATCGAGAAAACCTGTGCTGCACGCGCTGATGCTGCACGTCGAGGCGCTGCACTGGCCGGTCGCGTTGACTGGGGCGCACGCGATCCTGCACCCGCCACAGTTGTTCAGATCCGTCGCGAACCCTGCGTTGGCATATTCGCAGCCGTTGTTGGCCAGCCCGTCACAGTTGCTGAACCCGTTACCGCACGTGGCGATCCCACACATGCCCGCCTGGCAGCTGGGGGTGGCTTGAGGAGTCGAACAAGCCGTCGTGCAGCTCCCGCAAGTCAGCGCATCGGAGGTCAGGCTCTGCATCGGGTTGGCCACCGCAGGGCAGTTGTCGACCGAATCGAGCACGCCGTCCCCGTCGGTATCGGGGCCGTACAACACCGTCGCTGTGTTCGATTGCTGGGTGCGGCCGCTGAGCCCGACTCGATAGGCGAGCGTGGCGGTGTTGGCGTAGCTCCCCGGGCTGGCCAGCATCACCGTCACCGAGACACTCCCAGACTGCGCCATGCCGATGCTGCCGAGGTTCCAGGTCACCGTACCGTTCGCGAACGTGCCGCCCGCAGTCGCCGAGACGAACGAGGCCCCGGCGGGAAGGGGATCTGTAAGGGAGGCCCCCATGGCGACGCTCATTCCTGTGTTGCTGTAGGCCAGGGTGAAGGTCACGGTCGACGAGGTGCTGGTGGCGGGGCCGCTCTTGGTGACGTCGATGATGGGTTGTCCGCTCGCGAGCGCGCAGGTCGAATCGAAGATGGAGTTGAGGAAGAGCCGAACCCCCTGCGAGGTCGGGTTGGCCGACATCGGCAGGTTGGTGGAGTACTGATGCCCGCCGAGGTAGCTCACCTTGCCGAAGGTTCCGCAGACCTCGGCATCAGGAGGGCAGGCGCCGTCGAGGTAACCCGTCATCCACAGGTCCCAGGTTCCGGGAGCGAAGCCGCGGTTGGTGATCATCGTGACGCCGCCGCTCTTGTACGCGCCTCCGTCGGGCAGCGCGTAGGCAGGCTCACTGCCCCCTACGGTTCCAAAGGTCCCGTCGTACTGGGCGAAGGTCGAATCAAAGTTGTGATTGTCGATGAGGGTGGGCTTGGCCTTCACCTCGAAGCCAGTCGTCGTCAGGAAGAAGCCCCCAGGCGTGTTCTCGAACGCGTTGACCGCCTGACACTCGGCGAAGAAATGCGTGGGGTGCGTGAGGAACTGCCTGACCTCCGCCACCACCCCGGGGTTCGCGAGAGCAGACGTGACGTTGTAGTGCATCGACATGAACTGGCAGTAGGCGGGGTTACCGCTCGAATCGAACAGGCGCCCGTCGCGGCTGCTCGACGTCGTCGGGCCGACAACCTGCAGTGGCGTGAGCATGTCAGGTGAGCTGTTGGGCCAGGTGGGGTCGAGCGTCGAGTCGGGAATGCCCGCGGCCTGCAGGTAGGCCCGGGCGATGGGCTCGTTCCCGTCAGCGTGCATCGCGATCTTGGGTGCGGCGACGAGGTAGCGCGCGACGGTCGAGGTGAAGGTCGCTGTGGCGACGTGCACCTTCACGTTGGGGTTGGCGCTCTGCCAGGCGGCGACGATGGGGGTCGCCGCCGCGGCGTTCGTCGCGTCGATGACGAAGGGCCCCGCCCGGTAGCCGTAGTTGGTGATGCCGGCGTCGGTCTGGCGATCCATCGCGCTGGCCATGAAGTCGACGCCCTGAAACGTTTTGCCCGGCGCGATGCACCACCGCACGGGGACACCCTGCCGCAGCAGCGAGTACACGAGGCCATAGGCGCGCAGCGCGCCGTTGTCCTGGTAGGTGTTGTCCATGGGGATGATGAGCGACCCCGGGGCGAAGGTGTCTGCGCGTGCGCCCTGGGCCATGAGACACGCAACGATGAATCCGACGACGACCTGTTGACGCATGATTGGAGCCTTCCGAGGGAGCAGCGCAAAAGCCTAGCGACCAAAGCAGCTGGAGAAGAAGGGGCCTGTGTAGGCGCAGGTACTTTACGTTGAGCGCCGAACTTGAACGAGCTGTCGTCCTCGTCTTGCCAGTTCTTGAGCATCACGTGCTTCGGAACAGGGCGCCAGCTGCGAAGGCACGCCGAAGAACAAGGCCATCCTTCAGCAGTCGTGCGATTTGGGCCACAAGAAGGCCTGCGACTTCGCCAGGTAGACATATAGGTCTCCGCAAATGACGCCTCGTGTTTCCGTTCGCCGTGATGAGTCTCTGCCCAAGCTGGCCTGGTACGCCGTCGTCGATCGCCGGGCTGGCACCTGTGAGGTCGAGTGTGGTCGCTTCGTCGAGATCGACCCTTCGGCCACTCCGCAGTGGGTCGCGGCAGGCATGTGGGACGGCGATTTTGCCAAGGGCGACTTCCACAAGTCTGAACATGTGTATGGCAGTGGGCTGCGCGTCGATGGAGACGACGTGGTGGTGGTGCCCGCGCACTCGACGGTCGATCGATGCGTCTACGCGCGTGATGGCCACGTGTGGCACGTGTCGAACTCGTTGGTGGTGCTGTTGGGCCGCATGGGCGCGCGGCTTGACGAAGAGGTCGATCACCGCCGCTGGGGCGAGAGCATGTGCCTGGGCGTCTTCAACTATCTGCGCCAGTTCAGCGTGGTGCACCCGCGGCTGTCGGTGATGCACCAGCTCATCTTCGAGGCCCTGCACATCGGCCCCGATGGGACCGCGTCGTTTCGTTTTCACGACAAGCCGCACGAGTTCCGCGACTTCACCGACTACCGCGGGCAGCTCAACGGCGCGCTCACCAGCCTGTGGAAGAACGCAACCGATTCGCGCCGGGCGCGACCGATGCGAGCCGTGGGCAGCGCCAGTCGCGGCTACGACTCAGGCACCGTGCTCGCGATGGTGCAGCCCATCGTGGCGACCCCGATGATCAGCTGGACGGCGCAGAAGTCGAACACGCGCGTTCCCGAGCTGGTGCAAAAGGTGATGAAGACCAATTTGTCTGACGACGACGGCTCGGAGGTCGCGGCCAGGCTGGGTGCGACCCCTCGTTATCTCAACCTCGACTTCTCGAAGATCTCTGCCGAGATGGAAGCGTGGTGCTGGGCCACGGCGCAAATTTCGCCTGAGCTGGCTTTTCACGCGCTGCTGACCGAAGCCGACTCGCACGACGTGCCCACCATCTTCTTCGCCGGCCACGCGGGTGACGGCGTGTGGGAGCTGGGGCTCTCGGAGATCATGCAGACGGGGCAGATCATTCGGGGTGCGCAAAGTGGCTATGCGCTCATCGAAGCGCGCGCCCGCTACGGAGTCGTCGAGTGCAGCGCTCCCTATCTCTTCAGCCGCAGCGTCGGCGCGATTCACCGGGTGTCGGGTTTGCCTGAGATGTCGCATTGGCAGCTGAAGAATGGCTACGACCGGCCGATTTGCCGTCGCATTCTCGAAGAGGCAGGCGTGCGGCGTGAGGCGTTCGGTTGGGGGAAGAAGGCGGTCGCACATGACCAGGAATCGCCCCAAGGCGAAGCGCTGCGCGAGGTCTTCTTCGAGCAGTCGAGCTGGTCGCCCTTGACCGAGTCGGTCTATCGCGGCGTGAACCTGGGTCTGTACTTCGGCGGGCGCAGTGGCTCATTCGTCAAGCACCGCGGAAATCGAGCCAAGATCATCTGGACGGGTCGACCTGATGCGAAGCGAATGCTGTCTCGTTGGGCAGATCTTCAGCGCCAGACGTACTTGATGACCACAGGCTGGCTGGCTGATCGCTACGCACGCAGCTGAAGTAGCCGCCCGTGACGATCACCAGGAGCCAGGGCGGTGCCCGCCCGCCAAGAGGATCGAAGCCATCGAGAGCCCTCAACGTCCGCTCCCTGCGCGAGCGGGGGAGGCCACCAGCACCACCTCAAAACAAGCCCCGCGCGAAGTCGGCACGAATCGCAACGAGCCACCCATGCGCTCGACCCAGCGCTGAGACAACGCCAGTCCCAGCCCGTGCCCATCGACCTTCTGTGAGGCAAACGGCTCAAACAGCCGCGCCTGCTGCTCGCCGCTGATGCCTGGGCCATCGTCGTGCAGCCGCAAGCAGATCATCCGCCCCTCACCAATCACCTCGACGGTGACGGTGGCATTCGCCCGAGCCTGCGCTGCATTCTTGAGCAGGTTGTGGAGCACCTGCCCCAACCGCAACGCATCGACCTCCACCTCCGTGCTCGACGAAGGACACCTCACCACCAGCGAGGGATGACTGCCCTGCACCGCACTGACCGCGCTCGTCACCAACGCCTCGAGGGAATGAGTGGAGGTGCTGAGCGCGCGCTCGGAGGAGAGGTCGAGCAGATCACCGGTCACCTGATGCAGGCGGCCGACTTCTCCGAGCGCCTCCTTCACGGTCTTCTGGCCGTCCTCACCGAGCGCCGCGCCCTGGCGCTCGCGGTAGAGCTCGAGCAGGCCGCTGATGGTGGCGAGTGGATTTCGAATCTCATGCGCGGTCATCGCCGCGAAACGTTGCAACGCCTGGGCGAAGGCGGCTTGCGCGGCAGCGGCTGTCCAGCGGGTCTCCAGGCGCAACCACCCGAGGGCCACGAAGAACAAGGCGAGCGCGGCCAGGACGCTGGAGACGAGCGCGGTGGTGCGCGCCCGTTCGACGCGGCGGGCGGGCTCGGCGAAGCGGCTGCCGGCCTCGACCACCAGCACCCGATGATTGGGCAACGGGAAGTAGCCGACCGCGAAGGGCAGCCCACCGACCTCGTAGTCGAGCGAGACGGCGGAGGTGCCGGCCGCAGCGGCGTCCAACCGCGCCGGGTCGAACCGCAGCAGGTCGATGTCGTGCAGAGCGCGGCCGGTGCCGTCGGCGAGCACCTGCTTGCCTTCGATCAGCGAGACTTCATCGAAGTCACCACGGGCACGCAGCCGTCGAAGCGCATCCTCACTCAGGCCCGTGGGCTCGAGCGCCTGCACCACGGCGCCCGCGCCGCGGACCTGCTCGAGCAGGAGCTGATCCACCGCGGCGCGCGCTTCGGAGGACAGCCACGCGGCCGCGCCGAACCCGAAGGCGAGCGAGAGCACCGCCAGCAGCAAAGGAGCCGCGCGCCTCACCCCCGTTTCTCCGCTCACCACAGGCCCGCCCACAGCTGCACGCCACCGGTGGCCGCAAATCGCAGCGATCTGACCGCCTCCACGTTCGACGAGACCACGGCCGCGTCCCCCGCGACGAACACGCTGAGCCAATCCATCACGTCGAACTCCACCCGCACCGACGGCCTGAACCGCACGTCTTCGCGTTGCACGCCGAGGTCGGCGTCGAACAGGTCGTAGAGGCGCCACTCCAGCTCGGCCGAAGCCATCGCCCGGGTGCGCCCCCGCGACCACCCCAGTGCCAGGCGCGGGCCCTGCTCGATCAACGCCAGCTCGCGTTGCCGCGCATCATCGCGAGTGAAGCCCCAGGCCACCTCGAACGAGAATCCCGCGGGCAACACCGAAGCGACGCCCAGCGCCGCGTCTTGCCGCAGCCCGGAGAAGACCGCAGCGTCTTCCGGCAAGAACGTCTCGAAGCGCAGCATCCACTCCGCGAAGAGCAGCGCCTGGCCGAGTTGCAACGAGCCCTCCACCCGGGGCCCATGGGTCACCGCGTAGGGAGCGGCGCCGAACACCATGCCGTCGAGCGAATAGTCGAGCGCGACCCGATCACCACCCCTCCCCGCTTGAAAGCCCAGCGTGCCCACGCCGGTGAGCGTGCGCTGGGCACTCAAGCCCGGGTACTCGCGGCCACCGGCGGCCAGGCGCAGGTACGGACTGACCGGACCCAGCGGCGTCCATTGCCCAAGCGCGGTGAAGCCCACCAGGCCGTGCGGTACTTCCAGCTCCATCGGGGCGAGCGCGGGGTTCGAGTCCACCCCTCCGAACACCGACGCACGCGCGGTCACGGTGCCGCCCCGGCTGGCCTGCCTCAGCAGCGCCGAGAGCGGTGCACCGAGCGACCGGCCCCCCTGCTCCAACGCGCGCAGCTCCTGCTCGGCGGCGCGGGCCGAACCCCGGCGCAACGCGAGCAACGACAACAACACCCGCGCGTCGGCCTCATGGAGCGGATCCTTCGACGCCCGCTCCAGCGCCGCACGCGCCGCGCCGTCATCACCCAGCTCGAAGTGACACACGCCCTCGAGCAGCGCGCGCGGACCCTCTGGCGCCCGCTGCAACGACTGGAGCGCGGCCAACGCTGCTTTCCACTGACGCGCATCCATCAACGACTCGATGGCAGCCAGCGACCCTTCCCCCAGGAACAGACACGCCTGTTCGCGCAAGGCCGCCGCCTTCACTTGCGTGCCGTCGTGCGCCAGCGATTTCTGGAGAGCGGTGGCGGCCGACTCCCAGGACTGCGCGGCCAGCTCGGCTTCACCCACCTCGAGGTAGATCGCCGCCAACGCCGGGTCGCGCTCGGCCGCACTCACCGGCCCGCACGGAGAGGCGGCGAGCAACGCGGCGAGGAGAACGAAAGGCACGAAGCCGGGCTTTTACTCGCCCGGCCCCGCAATCAGTTCAACTTCGCCGCCGAGGCCGCGCGCTCCGCCTCTTCCACCCGGAACGCATCGGAGCGCAGCGACCCCAGGCGCGCCGCTTCCCGGAACCACGCGCGTGCCAACGAAGGTGAAAGGGTGGCGCGCGCGCGGGTGAAACAGGCATCGATGGCGTCGCGCGGAGGCTCGCTGCTCAACAATTGCCGGGCTTCGTCGGCCATCACCTTGACCTGCTGCTGAATGCGCGGCCCGCCAGAGCGCTCGAGCTCGGAGGTCACCTCGACCACGCAGCCCCACAAGCGCAGCTCGAAACACGACAACGCGCGGTAATAGTCGAGCAGCGGATCGCGGCCGGCGGGCGCGGACTCCCAGGCGAGCTCGAAGCTGCCCACCGCCTCTTCGAAACGGCCCGCGCGTGCGAGCGCTGCCCCTTCGTACCAACGCACCGAGGCGGGGGCGCCCAGCTTGAGCGCCACCCGGAACTCCACCAACGCCTCGGCCCACTGCCCTGCTCGAAACGCGCGCGCACCGGCGAGCACATGCGCGTCTCCGTCGGCCGCGAACGCCGAGGCGCTCGTCACGACAAGGGCCAGCACTGCGCACCGCCACCCCGGACTGATCAAGGCTTCGGAGGTTTCGGCTTGGGGCCCATCGCCTTGGCCGCGCGGGTGCGCGACTGGGCAGCGCCGGGTTGATTGTCAGGCACGGTGCGGCGCTCTTCCGCCAACGCCCGTGCACGGGTGCTCGCTTCATTGCGCACGCGCTCGCCCAGGGCCTCGACCCGCTTTGCCCCGGGTTCACCCCGAGGCACCGCGCGGGCCGCTTCATCCGCGGTGGGCCACTGCGGCGGGCCGCGCATCGTGGGGGCGGTCAGGTCGCGCTCGAGGCCTTCGAACATCAGCCGGCGCGCCTCCCGGAGCTCGGGGCTGATGGCCGCCTCTTCGGTGCGACCAACCTCCGGGAGCAACAGCAACGTGAGGAGCCAGAACCGGCGCATGCGAAGTCGACAGAGCACATCGCATGCCGCACCCAAAGGCCAGTCGACTCACGGTTCGCGAGGAGTACTGAACCCAGCGGGGCACCCGAGTGTACCGCCCGGTACAGGCCCACATCCGCCAGCGGCGTCGCCCTGCTGTGAGCGGGAACCGGCACGTAAACTGCTCACTCCGCGCGCGCGCATGACCCTGTTTTTTCCGATGTCACGGTGGGCGTGGCCACTGCCATTGGGGTGGCCCAGCCCCCGCCCACCGTGGCGTCATTTTCCCTCTCTGCACCCTGATGAAGGCGCGACGGCAACTTGATCAATTCCCCGCGAGCTTCATTCTGTCGACCCCAGCCCAGCACCCCGATGTATCGAACTGAACGAGGCTCCATGTTCAAACAAGTCCTGCTCGCGTCCTTTGCCGTGCTGATCATCGGCGGCTGTCAGTGTCCCACCAACGGCAATGGAGACTCGGGAACGGGTGGTGGCGACACGGGTGGTGGCACCGCGACAGGTGGGGGCACGGCGACGGGCGGTGGCACGGGAACGGGTGGTGGCGGAGGCGTGCTCCCTGACGCCGGAATGTGCGTGGCCGCGGGCGATCCCTGCAGCACCACCGAGCCGTGCTGCGCGGGCACGTGCAGCGGTTCGGTCTGCACCTCGTCGACCTTCTGCCGAGATCCCGGCGCTGCGTGCACCATCGACACCGACTGCTGCAACGCCAACTGCGTCTCGGGCCAGTGCGCGACCGCGGCCTGCGTGGCCACCGGCCAGGCCTGTCAGAACCCCGGCGAGTGCTGCACCGGCGTGTGCAACGCCAACACCTGCGCGCCGATTCCGGGCGGCGGGGCGTGCAAGGTGCTGGGTGACGCCTGTGCCGGCAACGGCGAGTGCTGCTCCACGTTGTGCAACTCGGGCCACTGCGCGAAGGCCTACTACTGCCAGCCCAACGGCGACCGGTGCAGCGCCAACGCCGACTGCTGCGGCCGCGCGTGCAGCGTGAACGACGGCGGCGTGGGCTACTGCCTCACCATCACCGGCGGTGGCGGCGGCGGCTGCACGCAGGAAGGCAACCCCTGCAGCGGCGGCAGCGGTTGCTGCTCGCGCACCTGCTTCGACCCCGGCTCAGGTGCCACGGTGTGTCTGCCCGCGGGCGGCTGCCGGCTCACCGGCACCTCGTGCTCGGGTGACGACGCGTGCTGCGGCGGCGGGGTGAACCCCAACGGCTCGGTGACCTGCTCGGGCGGCCGCTGCGACAACGGCCAGTCGTGTAACGGCGTGGGCAACATCTGCGGCGCGGCGCCCCTGCCCGACGGTGGCGAGGTGATGATCAACGCCTCGCAGAACTGCTGCAACGGCATGAAGAACGTCTGCAAGCTCGACTCGTCGGGCATTCCGCGCTGCTACGGCGGCGCGTCGGGCAACTGCCCCACGGGCTACACGGGTGAGGCGGGCTGCTGCATTCCGCTGGGCGACATCTGCCAGTTCCGCGACCAGTGCTGCAACGACGCGCTCTGTCTGCCCGGTGACGGTGGTGTGCTGCGCTGCCAGACCCCCAGCTGCGCGCCGCTGGGTAACACCTGCACCACCGACGCGAACTGCTGCGGCGGCGCCTTCTGCGTGAGCGGGGTGTGCCGGCCCTTCGAAGAGGTTCCGGTGGACGGCGGCGTCATCGACGCGGGCGTGGTCGACGCCGGGCCGCTGTGCCGCGCGAACGGCCTGAGCTGCGCCTTCTCGAACGACTGCTGCTCGCAGATCTGCACCAACGGCACCTGCGGCACGCCGGTCATCTGCCAGGGCATCGGCGCCATCTGCACGGCGTCGTCCGACTGCTGCAGCGGCTCGACCTGCAACATCCCCGCGGGCGCCGAGTTCGGCACCTGCCAGGGCGCGGCGTGCGTCGGTTCGGGTCAGACCTGCTCGGCGGGTGGCACCTCGTGCTGCTCGGGTCTCTCCTGCCTCACCTCGCAGCTGACCACCTGCGGCGCGACGGGCGCCTGCACCTGCACCGTGCCGATCAACTAACTGACCCGGAGTTTCACCATGCAGTCACGCCTCCGCTTCACCCTGCTGCTCCTCCTTTCGTCGGTAGGAGTGGCAGGGGCTGGCTGCAGCTGCCGCCCGCCACCGGTGCAGCTGGAAGACGGAGGCATGTTGCTGGTGCCCGAGTGTTCGGTCGAAGCCGACTGCGCGCTGGGCGAGGTGTGCAGCGACGGGCGTTGTCAGCTGCCGGTGAACGGCGGGCTCGATGGCGCGACCGGTTGCACCACGGATGAACAATGCCCGATGGGCGAACGGTGCCTGCGCAGCGCGGGGCTCTGCGTTCCTGATCAGACCGACGCGGGCACCGAGCCGATCGACAGCGGCGTGGTGGGCGATTGCCTCGAAGGGGAGACGCAGTCGTGCGGCAGCTCGAAGCTGGGTGAGTGCCGCCTGGGCGTGCAGACCTGCGTGGTGATCGACGGCGTGCCGCGGTTCGGCGCCTGCGTGGGCGCGGTCGACGCGGTGAGCGAGCTCTGCAACGGCCTCGATGACGATTGTGATGGGCAGGTCGACGACGGCTTCACCACCCAGTCGTGCGGCGTGGGCGAGTGCGCACGCACGATTGATACCTGCGTGGGCGGCGTGTCGTTGACCTGTACGCCCGGCACGGCCTCGACGGAGGTGTGTGATGGCCGCGACAACGACTGCAACGGCCAGACGGACGATGGCCTGGCCAACCTGGTGTGCGGCGTGGGCGCGTGCGCGCGTTCGGTGGTGGCCTGCTTCAACGGCATGCCGCAGAGCTGCACGCCGGGCATGCCGACGGCCGAGCTGTGCAACGGCGCGGACGACGACTGTGACGGCACCCCCGACGAAGGGCTGGGCCAGACCAGCTGCGGCCTGGGCCAGTGCAGCCGCACCGTCGACGCGTGCACCAACGGCATGGCCACCGCTTGTGTGCCGGGTCAGCCGCAGGCCGAAGCGTGCAACATGGTCGACGACGACTGCGACGGGTTGATCGACGAGACCTGCGCGTGCACCACCGGCCAGACCCAGGGTTGTTACACCGGCGCCCCGGGCACCCAGGGCGTGGGCACCTGCCGCGCGGGTTCACAGTCGTGCGTGGCCGGCCAGTGGGCGGCGTGCACCGGCCAGGTGGTGGGCGCCACCGAGACCTGCAACGGCCTCGACGATGACTGCGATGGCCAGGCCGACGAGAGCCTGGGCCAGACCATGTGCGGCGTGGGCGCGTGCGTGCGCACGGTGCAGAACTGCCAGGGCGGCGCAGCGCAGAGCTGCACCGCTGGAACGCCGGGCACCGAGAGCTGCAACGGCCTCGACGACGACTGTGACGGCGTGGTCGACGATGGCCTGGGCACGCTGACCTGCGGCGTGGGTGCGTGCGTCAACTCGATCGCGGCGTGCGCGAACGGCGCGACGCAGACCTGCTCGCCAGGGCCCACCTCCACCGAGGTGTGCAACGCGATCGACGACGACTGTGATGGGCAGACCGACGAGACCTTTCCGCAGCAGGGCACCAGCTGCGCCACGGGCCGGCCGGGGCTCTGCGCGACGGGCGCCTCTCAGTGCGTCAGCGGCGCCGTGAGCTGCCAGCAGACGGTGATGCCTGCCGCCGAGGTCTGCAACAACGGGCTCGACGAGAACTGCAACGGCACGGTGGACGATCCGATGGCCTGCGGCTGCAACGCGGCGATCGATCGCGACTTCGACGGTGCCAACGAGTGCGTGGACTGCAACGACGGCGACGGCACCATCCGCCCCGGTGCGATGGAGACCTGCAACGGCAAGGACGACGACTGCGACATGTTGCGCGACGAGGGGTTCGATCTCGACTCCGACGGCTTCACCACCTGCGGCACGGTGGCCACCGGCGGGGTCGACCCGCTCCGGCGTGATTGCAACGACGCCAACGCCTTCATCTTCCCGCTCAAGACGGCGGACTGCGGAAACATGGCCACGCCCAACACGGCCAACGGGGTGGATGACAACTGCAACGGCTACCCCGACGAGACCTGCTCGTGCACCACGAACGACCGCGACGGAGATGGGGTCACGCAGTGTGCCGGTGACTGCAACGACAACGACGCGACGATCTCTCCGAACCGCGCCGAGGTGTGTGACGGCAAGGACAACGACTGCAACCGGAACACGGTGGACAACTGCGGCGTGTCGGAGCGCTGCGGCGTCAAGCAGGGCAACAGCTGGACCCGGTGGGCAGCGGGCACGGATCAATGCCGGCCCGATCTCATCTGCACCTCGAACGTCTCGACGGGCGAGCTGACCTGCGGCTCGTTCTGCAACCAGACGACGGGTGGCGGCTTGAACGACAGCTGCCAGGCGAACGAAGGCTGCTTCCGCAACCTGATCGACTCGGCGAACCTGCACCTGTGTTCGGTGCTCACCATCGGCACCAAGACCACCGGACAGGCGTGCACCGCGCCCTCCGAGTGCCGGAGCGGTGACTGCGTGCTCGACGGCGCGGCGCGCTACTGCACCGACAAGTGCACGCATGAGAGTGGCTGCAGCGGCCCCACCACCTGCACGGTGCGCAAGGATCCGCTCACCAGCGGGCCTTTCACCATCGGCAACTACTTCTGGTCGGCCTGCCGGCTCGACTCGTTGATCACCGCGGTGAAGACCACCGGGCAGACCTGCACGGGCGCGGAGTGCCGGGCGGGACCTGACGCCTGCTTCAACGGCCGCTGCATCGAGCCGTGTTGCGCGAACAGCGACTGCGCGGGCGGCTCGTCGTGCACCATCGCGGGCCCGAAGTCGGCCACCGGCTACACCAGCGGCACGTCGTCGATCGTCTCGGTGCTGCCGGCCTGCGTGCCGTCGGCGGCGGTGCGCGTGTCGGGCGCGGCGTGTACGGCCAACTCCGAGTGCCGCAGCGGGTTGTGCGAGAAGACGCGGAACATCTGCGTCGACGTGTGCTGCAGCGACGCGAGCTGCCCCAACGGCACCACCTGCGAGCCGGTCTCGCTCAAGCTGAACACGGGCGAGCTGACCACCATGCGCGGCTGCGTGTTCGCGCCGGTGCCCACCTTGCTCGAGCAGAAATAGTGACTCCCTCTCCTTGCGAAGCGGGGAGAGGGTCGGGGTGAGGGGCCAACGCACTCACCTTCCCACCCATGAGACACTCACCCCCATGAAACGTCTTCTCTCCTTCGCGGTCCTCGCCCTCGCGGTGACCAGCTGCAAAGAGAACAAGGTCCAGCCGATCGCCCCGACGCTCGCGACCGACGTGCTCACGCTCGATTTCGGCCCGGTGCGAGTCGGCACCACCGCAAACAAGACCATCGAAGTGAGCGCGGTGAACGGCGCCGACATTCAGCTCACCAGCATTACCCTCGAAGGCGACGGCGCCTTCACCCTCGAGACCCCGCCCACCTCCTTGCGAGGCCTGGGCAAAGAGAACCTGCAGCTGCACTTCAGCCCGGTGGCCGCGGGCGACGTGAGCACCACGTTGATCATCCGCAGCGACGACGAGCTCAAGCCCGAAGTGCGCATCGAGCTGACTGGGCGCGGCGCCTTCCCCCGGCTCGAGCTGGTGGTGGGCTGCGAGACGAGCGCGTCATGTGAAGCAACCGTGAGCAGCACGCCCCCGCGCATCACCTTCGCACCCGAGCCGTTCGTGCGGTTGCGCGCCATCGACCCTTCGACCCTGCCGGTGCTGCGGTTGCGCTCGACGGGTGAAGTGCCGGCGGTGGTGACCGGCCTCTCTCTGGGAGGCACCGATCGCAGCGCGTTCAGCTTCGTGGGCAACGCCGCGTTGCCCGATGGCGGCCTGGTGCTCGCGCCGATGCAGGAGGCCTCGGTGCCGGTGCAGTTCCGCCCCACCAGCGACGCGCAGCAGGCGTACGTGGGCGAGGTGAAGCTGGCCACGGATGATCCGGCGGCGTCGCTCACCGTGATTCCGCTCTCCGGCAACCTGCGCCCGAACTTCCCGCCGCGGGTCTGCGCGAACGTGGCGCGGGTGAGCCCGGTCGGTGCGCAGCCGCGTGACTACGACACAGCCTCCGCGTGGGCCGAGGTGATGAACGTGGATGGCGGCGTCAACTTGAGCGCGACCCGCGACGTGCCACCGCGCGCAGAGGTGGTGCTCTCGGCGCTCTCCGAACCCAGCGAGACGTTCTGCACCACGGATCCCGAAGATGGGCGGCTGGGGCTGACCTGGTCGTGGCGGTTGATCTCCACCCCGAGCGGCTCGACGGCGCCGGTGCTCAACAACGCCACCACGCCGCGCGCGACGTTGCGGCCCGCGGCGACCGGCCTCTACACCGCTGAGCTCTCGGTGACCGACAGCCAGAACAACGCGGGCGTGACCACGGTGACCTTCGAGGTCGCGGTGAAGAACGATCTGGTGGTGCAGCTCGATTGGACTGGCAGCAACGGCGTGGACGTCGACCTCCACCTGGTGCGACCGGGGGCGAGCCCGTTCTCGCCGTTCACGCAGCCCGATGGGGGGCTCACCTCGGGTGACTTGAACGGGTACTCCGCGACCAGCCGGCCTGATGGAGGCGCGTTCGACTGGGGCTTCGCGGGCGTGTTCGACGATCCGCGGCTCAACTTCGATGACACCGGCGGCGGCTCGTTGCTGGAGAACATCTCGTTGAATGGCCCGGAAGGCGACGAGGCGTGCGCGAGTGGGCCGTGTACCTACGGCGTGTTCGTGCATGGGTTTCGCGACGCGCGCACGGATGCCGGGGTGGTGAGCTGCGTGGTCGATGGCGGCGCCGGGTGTCTGGATGGTGAGTCGTGTGGCTGCGCGAACGGCACGGTGTGCGTCGCGCTGAACGCGCCACTGGGGGCGGCAGCGCTGGGCGCGGGCCGGTGTCTTGCGCCGGTGGCTCCGGTAGTGCGGGTGTTCTTGCGCGGCAGTGCGACGGCGGCGGTGTCGGTGCCGCTGATGTTGGGCGCTCCCTGCCAGATGATTCACGCGGCCGATGTGGTGTGGCCGATGCGCGGGAGTGATGCGGGGGTTCAGGTCACCGCGGCTTCAGGGGTGACCCGGTACGGCGTGCGCGGTGGTGGGCTTCAATGTGCGCCTGATGGGCTGCAGTCGGGCGTGCCCTGGTACTCGGCTCAACCTCGATGAGCCGTGCTCCCGGAACGCTGGGCGTGCGCTGCTGAAGCGAAGCGGAAGAAGCGCCGAGGCGAAGCGACTCAGAAGAGCGGGTTGCGGTGGGCCGTCCCACCGCCCATCGCACCGACCTCGGGAGTCTCGCTCGCTCGGGAGAACTTCGCGCAGGCCGCCCGTCGCACTGAACTCAGGGGCAACGGTAGACCGGGAGCCAGCCGTACGCCTTGCCTGCACCAGTGGCGATGAACGCCTTCATGATCCGGAAGTGAAGTTGCTCATCGAAGTTCGAGGTCGCCGAGGAGTACCCGATGCCCCAGCCTTCCGACCACAGGGCGAGCGCCACCTTGTTCTCGTCGGACTGCGTGAGCAGGTCGCCCAAGTGACACATCCGGTCGCTGTTGGCGTCGAGGCGCTTCAGCGTGTCGATGAACGAATCGACGTCGACGCCTGCCGGCCAAGTCGCGGCCAGCATCTCCTGGAGTGAGATTCGTGACAGCGCCGACGCGACGTCACCGCTCAGGGAATCCGCCTGGCCTTCGGCTTTGAGATAGTAGGCCTCTTCGTCTCCTCGCAGCTCGATCGCTCCCCGGCTCGCACAGGCCTGTTGAACGCGCAGCGGAAGCAAGGGGTCCGCACACAGCGCACAGGGCAGCGCCGTCAGTTGCCCATGATTGCGCGCGCTGTGACTGAGCTTCCTGCCGCCGCTGTCCACCAGGTTGCTCTTGGCGTTTGTCTTCGTGCACTGTTGGTGACCCGGCGCAACCAGGTCCGACAGATGATGTAAGGCGGTCTGTTCCAGCAAGGCAGCGAGCGCACGCGCCCGCTTTGCCGTTACCTCGTCGACGCTCTTCTCCTTCGACAGCGCCGAGAAGGCCATCGCCCCGAGGTGATTGAGCAAGTAGTAGGCAGGGGCAGACTCGAAGGGCACGCTGACGTGAACCCTGTTGGACACCTTCGCGCTGCCGGCGCCGTAGTTGTAGGTCGGCGTCGAGACGCGGAAGAAGCGCTCGAGACGGTCGGCCGGCGTGTCGATCGTTGCGTCGCAGCCCTTCACCGAGAAGTGGGACAGGTTCTTGAGGGCGAGCGGGAAGAGGTTCAGCGCGGCGGCCGAGCCGAGTCCGAAGTCCTCCACGATGGCCAGGCCGATCGACCCCTCCCAGATCCGCTGTTGGGCGATGAATTTGTCCCAATCGTTCTGGCCGAGGGGCGCGGTGCTCACGTCGCTCTCCGGCCGCTGCTCGCATCGCTCGGCGGACCTCAGCTCAGCCCCTGGTTCGCCAGTGCACTGGCGGCGCGCCTTCCCCGTGGAGCGACTGAGAAACAGGCGATTGAGCATATTGGCAGCATCAGTCGTGTAGTCCCCCACCAGCGCGGGGACGTCGTCGATCTGGAAGCCGTTCCTCGGGGTCGCGAGGTCCGCCATCAACACCGAGAACTCGAGCGCCTCGAGATCTGCGAGCGCGGCCCGTTCCGCAGGGAGCAAGGAGAGCTTGGCGTTCTTGTAAATGCGCTTGTGCTCCGCATAGTTGAAGCCCGAGGCCTGGCCCGCGCCCAGCGCCACCAGCACCGTCGCCACTCGTACCCAAACACCAGTCCTCGACAAACGCATCCACGCCCCTCCGTCTCAAGTTACGTTCAGGAACACTTCAACGGTACCGGCGGCGGTTTGAACAAACCGTGCGCGCCATCCTTCGGGAGAATCGTCTGATAATTTTCGTACTCGGTGCTGAATCGGGCCTGCCCCACAGGCTCTTCTGAACCACACCCATCGGCGAGCCTTCTGGCCTGCTGTTCGAGCCATCGGTAAGTGAAGCGACCCCAGATGGTACTGCCACCTTCGTAGTGCTGCGCGAGGTACTCCTGCTCCGTCGTGAGATAGCCCGAATACTCACCCGTGACGGCGGTCACCATGACCGGCTCGGACGCCGCGGCGATTGCGCGACGCAAAGACTCGCAGGTCCACAGCGTTGGCTCGCCGGGAAGGCCCAAAATGCGAAGCGGAGGCGCCTCTCCTTCGAAGTCGACTCGCAGCAATCGCATCGGCAGCGTGTCGACCTGTTTGGCGATGTACTGCTCTGGTTGGAGGTCGCCCGAAAACAGCTTGATGCCTCCGCTCCTCTTGGGCCACTGACTGGGAATCTGGCGCTCATCGCGCACCGCCAGCATTCCTTCGCCGAGGAAGGGGTTTCCGCGTCCGAGCTCGGACCCCACCAGTGTCGCCATGCCCACCAGAGGAGAGCCGGCGACGTGATGGTCGCCGACGCTTGCACCCGCGATTCGATCTTCGAGGAAGAACGTCGCGAGCTTTCTCACCGAATGCGGAGAGGCGCACGCCTGCCCCACCGCGGTGATCAGCGCGTCACCCAGCGCGACGCCGTGCTGGGCGATCAACTTCAGGTTCGCCCCTGTGAAGCACCGGCTCGTCATCCGCGCCGTGAGCTGCTGCGCGAGGTCGCCCGGCCCCGGCTTGAGCGGATCAGAATCCCCGATCGCTCCCGCGACCAGCGCGACGACGGGCTTCGTGGCCCCCAACAGGGCGGCCTCGGCGTGTTCCATCGCTTTGCCGAAGTAGTCGGACGACTGGGTCTGGTTCTCTCTCGCCAGCAGGGCGTTGTGGGCGCCGTAGGTGGCGAACGCACCGATGACGCTCGGCCGAGCCTCGGTGGTCAGAGCGACCAGGGCCGTGACGCGGGGGTCGACGGCGTGGCGCTCGAGGGGAGTTCCATCAGGACACGCGAGGCCCGCCGCGGCGAGCGCGGCGCGTGCAGCCTCGTCGTCTCTGAAGTTCCTGCGGAACGCGTTGACGCTGCGATTGACCGACCACAGCGGCATCGTGCCGAGGCCCAGGCCGAGCCGCGCGGGCTGCATCGCCGGTTCGATCTGGCGAACCGTCTCGGAGATCAGCCGGGCGACCTCTTCAGCGAGGATGTCGTTGAAGGCCAGCTTGGTCGGCTCGCCCCCCGTCATCCCGGTGGTGGCTCCAAACGCGTCGTAGTACCGCGAGCCGTAGAGGCCCCCGGGCCCGGAGTGGTTGTGCGTCGCGCTCACGAAAATGTTGCCGGTATGGAGCCCGAGCGGAGCAAGGAGCGTTGCGAGCCGCTCCGTGACGAACCGTGAGCCTCCGTGCAGGTCCGTTCCGATCAGGCAGACCCGACTGCGATCGGGGCCTTCCAGGAGCAGAATGCGCGCGAAGAGGTCAGACTCTTTGTAGTGCGCGCGGCGAACCTTCGAGGGGCCGAACGGGAACGGACCCCAGCCGTTCAAGACGATGTCTTGGATGAAAGGAAGCGTGACCTTGCCTGCCGCGGCGTAAGTGAAGCGGTCGTTCGGCGCGCGAACCTTTCGAGTGCTCGCAACTCGTCGGATGGGGGAAACAGGGCGCCCCGGAGCCGTCGCGTATTCTTCGCATTGGTTTGCCTTTTCGGAGCTTCGTGCGTCACCCGACATGCGCATCACAATACCCAATGGAGCACGCGTCGACCTGGCTTCACTTGCGCTCATCGAAGCCGCGGCAGCGGAATCGTGTAGACGACACACAGGCCCATGCTGATCCGTACTCGGTTTGTCGCGGCACTTGACCCGGTACGGCGTGAGGAGCGCCGGGCTGCAATGTGCTCCCGATGGGCCGCAGTCGGGTGTTCCCTGGTATTCGATTCAGCCTCGCTGACAGCCCCTCACCCCGCTTCGCGAGGCGAGGGAGTCAGTTCGCGCAGGAGTTTCTCGAGCATCGCGCGGCTGTAGGGCTTGGCCAACGCCCGCACACCCGGCGGCAACGGCCCCGCATCATCCGCCGCCGAGTACCCACTCGACAGCACCACCGGCAACGCGGGAGCCAGCACCGCCAACCGCCGCGCCGCCTCGTAGCCATCCATCTCCGGCATGGTGAGATCCATCAGCACCACATCGAACCGCGACGCGTCCTTGCTCACCGCTTCCACCGCTTCCAGACCGGTGCTGGCCTCTTCCACCGTGCAGCCGATCGCCTGGAGCAGCCTGCGCGCAGAACGCCTGAGCATCGCCTCGTCATCGACCAGCAACACCCGCGCTCGCAACGGCACGCTCGAATCGAGCTTCACCACCGGCACCGGAGCAGGCGCCATCGCCTCGAGCGCCGGCAGATAGACGCTGAAGGTCGACCCACGGCCCAGCTCGCTGGTCAACCCGATCGCTCCGCCGTGCGTGCGCATGATGCCCGCGAGCGCCGCCAGGCCGAGCCCACGCCCTGAACCCTTGGTGCTGAAGAACGGATCGAACAGCCGCGCCCGCACCTCGGCACTCATGCCCTTGCCGGTGTCGCTCACCATCAGCCGCACCACGCGCCCGAGGGGGCAGGCGCCCACCACGTCGGCCGGAGGCGCAGTGAGTTCGATCAACTCCGTGCGCAGCGTCACGGTGCCTTCGCCTTCACCGATGGCCTCCGACGCGTTGGTGATCAGGTTCATCACCACCTGCTGCAGCTGCCCGTCATCCGCCATCACCGCCGGCAGCCCCGGAGCGAGCTGGCGCTCGAGCTTCACCTTGCGCGAGACGGACACGTTGAGCAGCTCGCCCATGGTGTCGACCAGCCGGTTCAAGTCGATGGGCGCATGCGCCAACTTGCTGCGCCCCGCGTACGCCAGCAGCTGCCGGGTGAGGGTGGCCGCGCGGGTCACCGCCATCGACGCCATGCTCAGCGTCTCCTGCACGGGCTCACCCGCGGCCAGCTGAATCTCCGCGAGGGAGAGGCTGCCGGAGAGCACGGTGAGCAGGTTGTTGAAGTCGTGCGCGATGCCGCCGGCCAGCAGCCCGAGGCTCTCCAGCTTCTGCGATTGCACGCGGCTGGCTTCGGCGGCGACCTCCTGGGTGACGTCGCGGATGAAGCCCAGAAACCGCGTCGGCTTGCCGTTCGCGTCACGCACGACCATGCCCGAGGCGTGCAGGTTCACCACCTGCCCTGCCTTGGTCACGGCGCGATGCCGCTGCTCGTACTGCGAGCCGCCGCTCTCGATCAGCGCCCGA
Source organism: Archangium sp. (assembly GCA_030695565.1). Lineage (GTDB taxonomy): Bacteria > Myxococcota > Myxococcia > Myxococcales > Myxococcaceae > Archangium_A. The sequence goes on along the minus strand of JAUYRZ010000125.1, from coordinate 5,863 downwards.
ACGGTCGCCAGCACCACCGGGCGATCATCGGGATGAAGGGCGTCGATCCAGGGCAAGGTGCTCGCCGGCCCCGTCTCTTGCGACAGGCCGAGCAGCTCGGCGAATCGGGGCGACGTGTAGATCAGCTTGGTGGTCAGGTCGTAGTCCCACACGTAGTCGCGGCTGGCTGACGCGGCGAGGCGAAAACGTTCTTCACTCTCGCGCGCGGCCCGCAGACTGGCCTCGAGTTCCTCTCGCTGCGCGGCGCGTTCTTTGAGTTCGGTGGGCACCCAGCGGCGCACCAGCCAGAAGAGCACCACCACCGCGACCACCACGTTGAGCAGCTTCACCAGGGTCAACAGGGGCGGATCACCCAGCGCCTTGAACACCGGGTGCAGCAGCCCATAGTTGGCGCCCCAGAGGAGGCCGAAGTACGCGCTCTCCACGGCGGTCTTGAAGGCGTCGAGGATCAACACGGCCAGCAGCAGCCTGATCAACGCGTCGGCCTTCGCGGCCCGTCGCTGCCGCACGTAGAGGACCAGGATGCTGCCCCACAGCAGCGTCAACAGCGCGTAGATGACGACTGCACCGATTCCGCTGGTCACGACGCTTCCCCCGCGTTGACTCGAACGTGCAGCCTACGTCACGGGCGCAAGGGAGGTCGGAACAGTTTTGCGATTCCCAGCGTTGATGCGCGCGGGTCAGAAACACGCCACGTTCCGGCCCGGTTCCATTGCCCTCGGGGATTTCCACCATGCGTCACGTGCTGCTCGCCGTCGCTCTCGTCTCCAGCGTTGTCTCGGCCGCGGGGCCCCGGCCCGAAGCCATTCCGCCCGGCCTGTGGGAGTGGGCGCCCTGGGTGCTGCACCACGAGAAGGACGCGTTGTGTCCGTTCCTGCAAGGCGCAGAAGGCAAGGCCTGCGCGTGGCCGGGCCGGTTGGCGTTGACGCTCGACGACACAGGAGGCCGCTTCACCCAATCGTTCAAGGTCTTCGGCACAGACGCGTGGTTGTCGTTGCCGGGCGAGACGAAACGCTGGCCGCAGCACGTGCAGGTCGATGGCCGGCCGGCGGTGGTGGTGGCCGACGGAGCTCAGAACCCGTCAGTGCTGTTGAGCGCGGGCGAACACGCGGTCACCGGTGACTTCGAGTGGGATGCGTTACCCGAGGCGCTGGAGATTCCACCCGACACCGGCCTGCTCACGCTCTCCGTGAAGGGCCAGACCGTGGCGATCCCCAACCGCGACGGTGAAGGGCGGGTCTTTCTGCAGCGCGAGTCGACGCAGGAGGAGACCGACCGGGTGGAGCTCGACGTGCACCGGCTGGTGACCGACGAGATTCCCCTCACGTTGATCACCCAGCTCACCTTGAAGGTCTCGGGTCACAGCCGCGAAGTGCTCTTCGGCCGCGCGCTGCCCGAAGGTTTCGTACCGATGGAGCTCACCAGCGGCTTGCCCGTGCGCGTGGAGCCCGATGGCCACCTGCGCGTGCAGGTGCGGCCGGGCACGTGGGTGCTGCGGCTCACCGCGCGCGGTGAAGGGCCGGTGGCTTCACTGACGCGGCCTGATCCGCAAGGCACCTGGGTCGATGGAGAAGAGGTCTGGGTGTTCGACGCGCGGCCTTCACTGCGCCAGGTGCTGGTGGAGGGCGTGAACGCGGTCGACCCCACGCAGACGACGCTCCCGAACGAGTGGAAGGGTTTCCCGGCGTACGCGATGGGCGCGAAGGACGTGCTCAAGCTGACCGAGCGCCGCCGGGGTGACAGTGAGCCGGCGCCTGACGTGCTCAACCTGTCGCGCACGTTGTGGCTCGACTTCGACGGCACCGGTTACACCGCGAGCGACAAGATGAGCGGCCAGCTGCACCGATCGTGGCGCCTCGATGTCCTCCCCGGCACGGAGCTGGGCCGCGTGGTCACCTCGGGGGCTGATCAGTCGATCACCCGCCTCGACGCGAAAGCGAAGTCGGGCGTGGAGCTGCGCCAGGGGGGGCTCGCGTTGGAGGCCGACTCGCGGCTGGTGGGCGACATCAGCCATCTCTCTGCCGTCTCATGGGACGCAGATTTCAACTCGGTGCAGACCACGCTGCAGCTCCCTCCGGGCTGGCGGTTGATCAGCGCGAGCGGGGCCGACGGCGTGCCGGGCACCTGGGTGGATCAGTGGACCCTGTTCGATCTCTTCCTGGTGTTGATCATCGCGGTGGCCACCGGCCGGCTGTTCGGCTTGCCGTGGGGTGGGCTGGCGCTGGTGACCCTGGGGCTGGGCTGGCTCGAGTCAGACGTGCCGCAGTACTCGTGGCTGGTGGTGCTGGTGCTCGAGGGGCTCTACCGGGTGTTGCCGAAGGGCGGCCTCAAGTCGCTCTTCAAGGCGGGCCGCTTCGTCGCGTGGGCAGGGCTGGTGGTCATCACGCTGATGTTCGCGGTGCAGCACGTGCGTGAAGGCATGTACCCCGCGCTGTCTCAGAACAACCGCTCACTGGGCGGCGTGAAGACCTGGAGCGAATACAACCTCGACAACGAGCAGCAATACGCGCGCAGCTCGAGCCTCGAGGCGTTCGGTCAAAGCCAGAACGCGTACGGCGGCAACGACTACGACGGCGCGCCTCAGCTCCAGAACTCCGTGATCCTCGGCGTCAACAAGCAGCAGAAGGAAATGTCCGGCAAGAAGCAGCGCAGCTTCAACGTGCGCGACTACGACAAGAACGCGACGGTGCAGACGGGCCCGGGCTTGCCGCGATGGGACTGGCGCCCGATGCAGATCAAGTTCTCCGGGCCGGTGCAGCGTGATCAGCAGCTCTCCTTCATGTTCCTCGGGCCGACGGCGAACCTGGTGCTCGCCTTCTTGCGCGTCATCCTGCTGGGGCTGCTCACCTTGTGCGTGCTCGGTTTCCCCGGCGGCTTCTGGCCGACGGCGCTCAAGAGCCTGGTGAAGACCGCACCGCCCGATGATGACGAGCCGCGGCCCGATCCGCGCGGCAGCGCTGCGGCTGGCATGGCGGTGATGCTCATCCTGCTCGGCGGTCTCACCGCGCGCGCCGAAGAGGTCGACGCGCCCGACACCGCGATGCTGGAGCAGTTGCGCCAGCGCCTGTTGGAGAAGCCCGACTGCGCGCCGTCATGCGCGTCGATTCCCCGGCTGCAGTTGGAGGCCACCGCGAAGGTGCTGCGGCTGCGCCTCGAGGTGCTCTCGGGTGCGGAGACCGCCGTTCCGTTGCCTGGCAGCGCGGCGCAGTGGTCGCCTGAGTCGGTGATGCTCGATGGCAAGGCGGCCAGTGGCCTGCGCCGCGAGAAGGATGGAACGCTCTGGCTGCAGGTGCCGCCGGGAGCGCATCAGGTGCAGATCGAAGGCGCGCTGCCTCCGCGTGACACCGTGCAGATCGCGTTGCCTCTGCGCGCCTACCGGGTCGAAGCGAAGTTGGATGGCTGGACGCTCGATGGCCTGCACGAAGACGGCGTGGCCGACGAGAACCTGCAGCTGACCCGCAAGGCGACCAACGACAAGGGCCAGGGCGCGGCGTTGCAGATGGGCACCTTGCCTCCGTTCGTTCGGGTGGAGCGCACGCTGGTGCTGGGCCTGCAGTGGACGGTGGAGACGCGCGTGTCTCGCGTGACGCCGGTGGGCAACGCGGTGGTGCTGGAGGTGCCGCTGCTCGCGGGAGAGTCGGTGACCTCGAGTGACGTGCGCGTGCAGGGCGGCAAGGCGCTGGTGAACATGGGCGCGAACGCGACGGAGGTCTCGTGGTCGTCGGTGTTGGAGGCGAAAGCGCCGCTCGAGCTGACCGCGCCCCAAGGCCTGCCGTGGGTCGAGGTGTGGCGGCTCGACGTGAGCCCGGTGTGGCACGTCTCGCTCAACGGCATCCCCGTGGTGCATCAGCAAGACGCGAGCGGTGTGCGCATGCCGGAGTGGCGGCCGTGGCCGGGTGAGAAGGTGACCGTCGAGGTGGTCCGCCCCGAGGCGCAGCAGGGTCAGACGCTCACCATCGATCAATCGTCGCTCACCATCAGCGCGGGTGCGCGCGCGACGGACGTGAAGTTCACCGCGAACTTCCGCTCGTCACGCGGCGGGCTGCACGCGTTCACGCTGCCTTCGGGCGCGACGATGCAGAACGTGACCATCAACGGTGCGCAGCAGCCGATCCGGCAAGAGGGCCAGGTGGTGAACATTCCGCTCGTGCCCGGCTCACAGTCGGTGGTGCTGACGTGGCGTGAAGGCAGCAGCATGGGCACCACCTGGAGCACGCCGGCCATCGACGTCGGTACACCCACGGTGAACGCAGACATCGAAGTGAACGTGCCGCAGGATCGCTGGGTGCTGCTGGTGCGCGGCCCGGGGCTGGGGCCGGCGGTGTTGTTCTGGAGCTTCTTGCTGGTGCTGCTGGTGGTGAGCGTGGGGCTGTCGCGCACGAAGCTCACGCCGCTCTCCACGCTGAAGTGGGTGCTGCTGGCGCTGGGGCTCAGCCAGGTTCCGATTCCGGCGATCGTCTTCGTGTTCGGGTGGCTGCTGTTCATGGGCTGGCGCGAGAAGACGCCTGAGCTGACCTCGGGGTGGTTCAACCTGCGGCAGCTGGCGCTGGTGGGCGTGACGTTCATCGCGCTGATCATCCTGGGCACGTCGGTCTACGAGGGCCTGCTCGGTCAGCCGGAGATGCAGGTGCGCGGCAACGGCTCGAGCGCGTCGATGCTGCGCTGGTTCATGGACCGCACGGCGACGCAGTATCCGACCGCGTGGGTGCTCTCGGTGCCGATGCTGGTATACCGGGGCGCGATGCTGGCGTGGAGCTTGTGGATGGCGTTGTCGCTGATGTCGTGGCTGCGCTGGGGATGGAAGTCGTTCTCGACCGGCGGGCTCTGGCGCACGCCGCCGAGGCCGCCGCCCGTCATGCCGGCCAAATAGGAACTCCCTCTCCCTGCGAAGCGGGGAGAGGGTCGGGGTGAGGGGCTCACGTGTTCACCCTGAAGCCACGACCTACGTGTCGCTCGAGCGTGGCCGCTCAGTTGCAGTCTCGACTCGGGCGGCGATCAACGCCGCATAACCACCCGGGAGAACACGGTCATGACGAGCACGATGGTGTTTGGATCCGTTTCGAGGCGATCCGAAAAGTGGCGGGTGTACCGAATTCGCACGGCCAACAGCACCTACGAGCTCGAGGTTCAGGGTGAAGCGGCCACGCAGTCACGTCGCTGTGCGGTGCTGACGTGCGTCGAGCCGAAGGCCCGTGCGGGAGCGGCCTTCGAAGACTCCATGCCGCTGATCGGCGGCGCCCCCCTGTACGACTCGTCGCCGCTGGAGTGGATCGGCCGCACGCTCTCTGTCGGCACTGCGCGCACTTCGGAGATTCAAGCGGTCGACTTCGTCGCCACGACGTCTGGCCCGCGCCGCACCACCACCAATCACACGACCGTCGGACCGCCCCCGCGGGAAGAGCCGCAACGACAATGGGCGCCCTTCCCGCTCGGGCAGATTGAGATGGTCGAAGCAGCCGCGAGCGTCCTCAAGGCGGTCTGCCACCAGCACCACCTCCCGTCGGCCATCCAGCATGACGCTCACCTCGTCAAGCGGCTCAAGCTCGCGCTGGCGGAGTGCGGGTTGATGCTCGAGGCGATGGAGCGGCGTGGCTCGTAGCCACCAGAGCCTAAAGGCCTGAACTCCAGCAAGGTGCTGACAATGAGGCTGGGCGCAGCCGCCTTCGAAAGAATCGCGGAAGTCATGAATCTGCAACTCCGTGATGCGCGACATGATCGACATCTTAGGCCGAGTGGCGTCGTCGGTGACGGAGTCCAGTGCTGATGCGACAGGACGAGTGCTCGCAGCCGCCAAGCCGAGAGGTCTTGACCTGACTGACCGAACGGCGTCGGTTCGAGTCGCAGCCCGTCTTCGCCCTCGCCG
>JAUYRZ010000122.1 GCA_030695565.1 Archangium sp. | reverse complement strand
CGCCATGGAGTTCACGTTGTCCGTGAGATCCTTCCAGGTGCCGCCCACGCCCTTCACCACGGCCTGGCCGCCCAGCTTTCCTTCCGTACCGACGTCACGTGCGACGCGCGTCACTTCAGAGGCGAACGAGCTGAGCTGATCGACCATCGTGTTGATGGTGTTCTTGAGCTCGAGAATTTCGCCGCGCACGTCGACGGTGATCTTCTTGCTCAGGTCGCCGCCTGCGACGGCGGTGGTCACCTCGGCGATGTTGCGCACCTGGGTGGTGAGGTTCGACGCCATGGAGTTCACGTTGTCCGTGAGATCCTTCCAGGTGCCGCCCACGCCCTTCACCACGGCCTGGCCGCCCAGCTTGCCTTCCGTACCGACTTCACGCGCGACGCGCGTCACTTCAGAGGCGAACGAGCTGAGCTGATCGACCATGCCGTTGACCAGCCGCGCCGTGCGCAGGAAGTCGCCCTTGAGCGCGTCGTCGCCCACGGTCAACGAGAGCTTCTTGCTCAGATCGCCCTTGGCCACCGCGCCGATGACGCGGCCCATTTCATCACTCTGCTGGGCGAGCGCGCCCACCAGGGTGTTCACCGAGTTCACCTTCGAAGCCCAGCTGCCAGGCGCGCGGCTCACTTTCGCGCGCACCTCGACGCGGCCTTCTTTACTCACCGCCGTGGCCACCCGATCGAACTCGGTGGCCGTCTGGTCGTTGAGGGAGATGATGTCGTTGAGCGCGGCGGCGACCTGCTTGTTCGCCCTGGTGCCGCGCACCTTCATCCGGATGCTGAAGTCACCTCGTTTGACGGCCGAGAGCACGGTGAGCAGGTCTTCGCGGTCGATGCCGCCTTCATCACGTGCTTCGGCAACCATTCAACGCTCCTCTCGTTCAGTCACTGCAGGCGCGGGCGTACCCGTCAGGTCGGCATCCGAGATGCCGTAGCCCTTGAGCTTCTCCCAGAGATTCTTGCGCGAGATGCCCAACAACTGCGCGGCGCGCGCCCGGTGGCCTTCCGACTTCTGCAACACGCGCTTCAAGTACTCACGCTCGAAGGCCCGCACGGCCTCCGGCAACGAACGCGAGTCGTTGAGCGGCTCGGTGCCGCTCTGGGGCGCCTGCTGGCCGGCGATCTCCGGAGGCAGGTGCGAGAGCTCGACGCGACGGCCGCCCGAGACCACCAGCGCGCGGCGCAGGGCGTGATGCAGCTCGCGCACGTTGCCGGGGAACGGATAGGCCGAGAGCGCCGCGAGCGCAGCCACGGAGAGCTCCGGGGGCGAAGAAGGCGCGGCGGCGCGGCGAAGCAACTGCTCCAGCAGCAGCATGAGGTCGTCGCCGCGGGTACGCAGGGCAGGCACGGGCAGCTCGAGCACGCGCAAGCGCTCACCCAGGCCCTCGAGCAGATGACCACCGGCCACCAACTCGCGCAGCGGCACCAGGCTCGAGGTGATGATGCGCACGTCGGGCTGCTTGCCGCGGCCCGCCTCACGCTCCTTGAGCGAGCGGAGCAACCGCACCTGCGCGAACATCGGCAGCTCGGCGAGCTCGGTGAGGTACAGCGTGCCACCCTGGGCCGCGTGTGACTCTTCGGCGCCCAGCAGCTCGACCGCTTCAGGGCTGGAGGGGAACCCCGCACAGCTCAACGCCACGAAGGGGCACGAGGCGCGCGCGCTGCTCTGGTGCAACGCCAACGCCACCAGGCGCTTACCGGTGCCACGCTCTCCGACGATGGAGACCGGCTCGTCGCTGGCGGCGTACTGCTCGATGAGCGAACGCAGGCGCTCCATCGGCGGCGAGGTGCCGAGCAGCTCGTCACCGGGCTGCGGCGCGAGGCGCTGGGCGACGAAGTGCTGGCTGAGCGAACGCTCCTTGGTGATGCGCTCGAGCAGCTTGAGCAACACGTCGAGCTCGAAGGGCTTGGGCAGGTAGTCGACGGCGCCCAGCTTCAGCGCGACGACCGCGTCGGGCACCGTGGCGTACGCGGTCATCAAGATGAAGCTGGTGCGCGGCGACTCGTGGCGCACTTTCTTGAAGAGCGTGAAGCCATCGACGCGCGGCAGGCGCACGTCGCTGATCACCACATCGAAGACTTTTCCCGTGAGGGCGGCTTGCGCGGAGAGCCCGTCCAGGGCGGTGGTGACCTGGTAGCCCTCTGCGCGCAGCGCTTCCTCAACGGACAGAAGAATCGAAGGCTCGTCGTCGACAAGGAGGATGTTGAGCATGGGTGTTCAGAATGTGGATTGAACGCGGGCGATTCAACCGCCCAGGCAGTGGGTTACGAGGCGGTAACGTCAGTTCTGGTCAGGAAATGAGGGTCCAGCCGGGGCCGAACGGCCTGTATCCTCCCCCCGTTTGGGTGAAGAGATCACTCCGCCTGTAACCCGGCCCGGGTAGAGTCACGGCTCGACCTCATGGGCATCCCCTTCGGGCGCTACCAGCTGCTGAAGAAGATCGCGTCCGGAGGGATGGGCCAGGTCCTGCTCGCCAAGAAAGGCCAGGACGACTTCGAGAAGCTGGTGGTGCTCAAACGCATCTTGCCGCACCTGGTGGAAGACGAAGAGTTCTTCACCATGTTCCGCGACGAAGCGAAGATCACCATGCGCCTCGATCACCCGAACATCGCGCGGATCAACGAGTTCGGCGTGGAGGCCGGCGTTCACTACATCGAGATGGAGTACGTCGCCGGTGAAGACGTGCGCCGCATCGAGAAGCGCGCCGCCGCGGTGGGCAAGGGCATCCCCATCGGGTTCATCTTGAAGATCATCGCCGACGCCGCGGCCGGCCTCGACTTCGCCCACAAGGCGCGCGACGCCAAAGGCGTGCCGCTGGGCCTGGTGCACCGCGACGTGAGCCCCCAGAACGTGCTCATCGGCTTCGATGGTTCGGTGAAGTTGATCGACTTCGGCGTGGCCAAGGCGGCCGGCCGCGCGCAACACACCGCCACCGGCATCTTGAAGGGCAAGTTCCCGTACATGTCGCCCGAGCAGGCACAGGGTGAAGAGCTCGACTGCCGCAGCGACGTGTTCGCGCTGGGCATCGTGTTGTGGGAGCAGCTGACCGGCCGCCGCCTGTTCAAGGGCGAGAACGATCTCGCCACGCAGCGCCTGGTGCGCGCCTGCCAGGTGCCCGCGCCCTCCAGCGTCGAGCCGTCGGTGCCCGCGGGTCTCGACCCCATCACCCTCAAGGCGCTCTCCAAAGATCCGGCCGAGCGCTACCAGGACGCCGCCGAGCTGCGAAACGCGCTGGAAGACTTCGCGCTGCAGAACGCGATCCCCACGTCGTCGTCGAGCCTCGCCGCCTTCATGCAGGACCTGTACGCCGAGCGCATCGCGAAGGAGGCCGACCCGCGCTTCTTCGAAGAAGACTCGGGCCTGACCGATCTCGACGTGGGCGGGTTGTCCAAACCGGCCAACGCGGCGAGCGGCGCGACGGTGGTCGATCGCAACAAGTTGCCCCCGGGCAATGCCACCCAGGTGCACGGCACGCAGCTGTTGCCACCGCCTTCGAAGTCTTCGCCGTTGCCCAAAGTGGTGGGCGCGGTGGTGCTGCTGCTGGGCATCAGCGCAGGCGTCTATCTGGGCACCCGGCCCGACGTGAAGCCGGTGGTCGAGGGGGTGCCTCCGCCCGTGGTGGCAGCCCCTGTCGAGGCCAACCCGCAACCCAGGGCCCTGGTGGTGCACATCGTCTCCGAGCCCAGTGGGGCCAGCGTCGAGCTGGCCGGCGCCAACGTGGGTCAGACGCCCTTCGATGCGCACGTTGAAAAGGTGAAGTTGCCCGTCGCGGTGCGGCTGACCGCCGAAGGCTACGAGCCGGCTGAAGCGACGCTCACCGACATGACCGGGCCCACGCTTTCGCTGGCGATGAAGAAGAAGGTCGCCGTGGTGAAGCCCCCCACCGGTGGCAGCGGCGGCAAGAACCCGGACATCAAGACCTCGCGATGAAGCCGCAGAACGCTGCGCGAGATCGACGGGAGCGCAGCGGCCGGCCGGCCGGGGTGGAGCGACCCGGCTCATGAAGAACCCCAACGTGGTGCAGCGGTGCCAGCGCCACGGCGCGGTGGCCGGTTGGGAATGTACGGTCTGTCATCAGCCGCTGTGCCCCGACTGCGCCGCGCTCAAGGTGATCACGCCCGTCACCCTGCTCGCCTGCGGGCGCTGCGGCGAGATGGCCGAGCCGTTGCTGCGGAGGAAGAGCGCGACGGCCACCCTGGCGCAGCGGTTGCCCGGCGCCTTCACCTTTCCATTCAAGGGTGAGGGCCTGCCGGCCTGGTTGGGCATCTCGATGTTCCTCTGGGTGCTCTCGTTTCTGGGCGCCATCGGGGCGGTGGTGGGTTGGGGCGTGGCCCTGGCGAGCTTCTTCGGGTTGACCCGCTCGACGGCGCGGGGCGGCGATCACATCGAGCTGACGGACTTTCAGGATCCGCTGCAGTCGATCGCCATGCCCATCGTGCGCTTCATGCTGGTGATGTTCCCGGCCTGGGCGGGCACCTTGCTCGCGGGCTGGCTGCACCAGAACTGGTTGCTGTGGGTCGCGGCGATCGTCACCATTCTGTGGAGCCCCACCGCGTACATCGCGGCCGCCGCCGGCACGAGCGTGGTGCACATGCTCAACCCGCTGCGGGTGTTGGGAGCCACCGCGCGCATCGGGAAAGACTTCGGCGTGTACGTGGGCGGGATGATCGCGGTCACCGTGACGATGTTGGTCTGCGGGCCGCTGGCGCTGCTGGTCGACGAGTACGTGGTGGTGCCGGTGCTCGGCGGCGTGCTCACCCAGATGATCCTGGTGTTCGGCCCCTTCGTGGCGGCGCGGGTGGCGGGCCTGGTGTTGATGCTGCACGGGCCGGTGTTCGGTTGGGGCGAAGAGGTCGACCTCTGGGAGCCGATGCTCGGCGAGACCCAGCCGCGGGGTGAGCTGCCCGTCAAAGAGAGCACCCTGCCCCGTCATCTTCCTTCGTCGATCGAGCTCGAGCCTGAGCCGGTGCCCGAGGCGCAGCCGGCGCGCACGCACGACAGGTTCGCGGCGATCGAGCTCGATCCACACTCCGAAGCGCCCCCCGACGTGGCGCCGCTCGACGTGTCGTTGCTGCCCAGCTTCTCCGAGCAGTCGGCCGTCTCCATTCGGCAGGCGATCTCAGTGGGGAACGCCGAAGTGGCGCTCGACGGGTTCCGCTCCACTGGGCTCTCCGCGGCAGCGCAGCTGAGCTTCGAAGAGCTGGTGTGGCTGGGGCAGACCGCCTCTTCACACATCGACTACGAATCGGCAGAGCTCGCGTTCCGCAAGGCGGCTGAACGCTCGGCCTCGCCCGAGCCCCTGGGCCGCGCGCGGGTGATGCTGGCGCGGCTGCTGGCCGAGCGGCTCAATCGCAAAGACGACGCGGTGACCTTGATGCGCCGGGTGCTCGAAGAGCAGGCCGGCACGTCAGCGGCGACGTACGCGAAGACCTGGCTCACCTCGAACTGATTCCAGACCATCAAACTTCCCCGTGCGCCGTCAGCTTCAATGTCGCCTCAGCGGCGAGTAGAACAGCGCCGATGAGCGACGCGTCGCAGCGGCCAGATTCGATGTTCCTCATCCCCGCAGGGCTCGCGTTCGTCATCGTGCTCTTTGGCGGCATCATGGCCGGCGTGGGCCACTACCGAGCCCAACGCGATGTGGCCTCGCTGAGCTGGCCCTCCACTGAGGCGACCGTCATCACCAGCGTGCAAACGCAGCTTCACGAGCGCGGTGTGGCCCGCCCCCACTCGATGGTGAGCTACCGGTACCAGGTGGCGGGTCGTGAGTACGAGTTCAGGACCAGCGGAGCCACCCCCGAGGGCACCAGGGTGATGCTGCGGTACGACCCCGAAGATCCGGCAGACAACCGCTTCCCCAACCAGGAGCCCGAGTCCCCGACGGGATTTTATCTCGTGGGGCTGGGGTCGGTGCTGATCACCCTTCCGTTCTGGTACCTGGCGAAGCGGTGGTACTCGAGCGCGCGGGTCGCGACCTCGTGAAGAGGCGTCATCACTCGGTCGGTTGCCAGAGCTCCAGCCGTTGCAGCGCGGCGCCCGCGATCGGGTGCAGCCTCTTGCCCGCGACGCACTGAAGCAGCCGGGCCGCAGCGGCCTCAGGGGCGAGTTCGCTCGCTTCGTCGACGATCGCCTTCGCTTGCGCTTCGGTGCCACACGGGCTCTGCGCGAGCGCCACGTCGATCTCGCCCAGCAGCGTGTCGAGGCCAGCGCACTTGCCCTGGGGCCCGATGCACTGCACCGCGATCGCGCGGGCATCGAGCGGGTCTCCTGCCAGGAGCGCCTTGCGCGCGCGCTTCATGACTTCTGGATTGGTGAACGCAGGCGAGCGCTCGAGGGCCGGCTCCTCGAAATACTGAAAGCCCATCCCCACCAGCAGCGCCACCAGGCAGGCCGCGATCAACACCACGAAGCCGTTCACCTCCGCGAGGCGCGGCGTCTCGGGTGGAGCGTCGGGCGCGACGATCACCGACGGCAGGTCGGGGTGCGCGATGGACGAGGTCGCCACCGGGGCCTGGGGCGCCGGGCGGAGGTCTGCCTTGCGCAGCGCCTGGAGCTCTTGCTTGACCGCTTCGGTGCTCGCGTCGGGTTGTTCGGCGAGCGCGACGAGCCGCCGCACGATGCTGCGCGTCTGCGGCAGGCGCTCCGCCAGGAACTCGCTGAGCCGGCCTTCGTCGAAGAGCTCGACGCCGCAGCGCTCCAGCGCCCGGCCCAGATCACGCGCGGAGGCGAACCGCGCCTCGGGGTCGGTGGAAAGACAGAGCGCGATGATCTCGTCGAGCTCGACCGGCACCTCGGGCACCACCGTGCGCACGCGCGGCGCGGGCTCACCCCGGTTGAGGCGTGCTTCGACATCTTGAATGCCGACGGCGGCGAAATAGCGGCCCGCGAGCAGCTCCCACATCACCACGCCCAGGCCGTAGAGATCGGTGCGCGCGTCGAGGGGCTGATCGAGGAGTTGCTCCGGCGCCATGTACTGCGGCGTGCCGCGCACGGTGCCCACGGCGGTCCTCACGCGCCGGCCGCGAAAACGCGCGAGGCCGAAGTCGATCACCTTCACCACTCCATCGAAGGTGACCATCACGTTGCGAGGGTTGATGTCGCGGTGAACGACGCCGCGCGATTCTCCGGTGACGGGGTCGCTCAGCCCGTGGGCCGACGCCAACGCGAGTGCGATGTCGCGGGCCACGCGAACCACGAAGCCGGGGGGGAGCCGGGGGCTCACGCCCGCGCGCACGATGCGGGCGAGGTCGACGCCGGCGATGAACTCCATCGCGAGGTAGAGCTCGCCATCGACTTCACCCAGGTCGAAGACCTGCGCGAGGTGAGGGTGCGTGAGCGCGGCGGTGATGCGCGCCTCTTCGAGGAAACACTGCACGAAGTGGGGGTCATCTCGAAACTCGGGCAGCACCTGCTTGACCGCCACGGCCTTGCGGAAGCCCCCCGGGCCCGGCATCGAGGCCAGCTGCAGCTCGGCCATCCCACCGACCGACATCAACGTCACCAGCTCGTACTTGCCGAGGCGCTCGCGCACGGGCCGAAACTACCTCTTTTCTCCCTCTCCCTGCTCAGGTGGAAGCCGACCCTTTCGACAGCCGCTCATTCTCGAGCAGGTTGCGCAGCCGGTCCTGTTCCTGCCGGGCGATCTCCAGCTCCCGCCGCAGCCGCTGTACCCGCGCGTCCCACTCCTCACGCACCTTGTCGGCCTGCTCCAGCCGCATGCGCAGCTCCCCGCTGCTGGCCTCCAACTCATGAATGCGAGCGAGCAGCTCCTCAGGCTTGAAGGCCATCAACTCGCCCACCCGGCCACGCAATTCCTTCGCCTCGTGCTGGGCGTTCTCCAAAGCGGCGCGCAGCTCTTTCTCCTCCGACGAAGACATGGCCGGAGTCTCGCAAGTGGCACAGTGTTGGGCCATGGCTGATCGCATCGCGGGGTTTTTCTCGGAGAAGACCGCGCGCCGGGCCGTGGCGCTGCTGATCTTCCTCACGTTGATCATCGCGTTCCGCCAGTTGGCGGTGCTGCTGGTGTTCTTCGTGCTCTTCGAGCGCGCGCTCTTCTTCACCGCGGGCCTGCTCTCGCGACGGCTGAAGTGGCAGCGGCTGCCCGCGTTGTTGCTGGTCTTGCTGGTGGCCGGTGGAGGGCTGACGCTGGCGGGCTGGGCCTCGGCGGGAAGACTCAAAGCCATCGTCATCGACACCCGCGACAAGCTGCCCGAGCGCATCGCGGCGGTGCGTGAGCACCCCTGGTACGTCGCGCTCGACGAGTACCTGCCCGACTCGGAAGACCTCGCGAAATCAGCCGAGCACTACGCGCAAGACGTGGCGAAGTCTGCGGCCGCGGTGGGGCGCGTGCTCATCGCCGCGGTGGTCGGCTTCATCCTCGCGGTGGTCTACTTCCTCGATCAGGATCGCATTCGCGCGTTCCGCGACTCGCTGATGCCGCGCTCGTTGTTCGGCACCCTGGTGCGCTGGTTCGAACACCTGGCGGAGTCGGTGAGCCTGACGGTACAGCTCCAGCTGGTGGTCGCTGGGTGCAACGCGGTGCTCACCTTGCCGGTGCTGTTGCTCATCGGGGTGCCGCACGTGCCAGCGTTGATGGCGTTCATCTTCGTGACCGGGCTCATCCCCGTGGTGGGCAACATGATCAGCGGCTGGGTGCTGATCGTGATGGCCTTCCAGGTGAAGGGCTGGGTGGGCGTGGTGATCTTCGTGGTGCTCACCTTCGTGCTCCACAAGATCGAGTCGTACTATTTGAACCCCCGGCTCACCGCGCGGCACGTGGCGTTGCCGAGCTTCGTGCTGATCCTCTCCATCATCGCGTGGGAGCACCTGCTGGGGTTCGCCGGGCTCTTCATGTCGTTCCCGGTGCTCTACCTCGCGGGCAAGCTGCGCTCGGAGTTCGACGAAGAAGACTCACCGGTGCTCGAAGCGCCTGCTCCGGAGCTCCTCAAGCCGCTCTGACGGAGCTCCCGCTACGCCAACAAACGAGTGAGCTTGGCCACCGCCGCCGGCAACGCGCGCACCAGCAGCTTGCGGCCCGTCTCATCGAACTCCTCGGTGACCACGCGAGCGTTCTCGTAGATCTGCGCGATGAGCGCCTGCTGCGCGTACGGAATCACCAGGTGCGCATCGACCATCGACTTCTCGAAGTGATCGATGATGGTCTGCCGCAGCGCGCCCACGTCCTCCGGCGCATGCGCCGAGAGCACGATGGCTTCGGGATACTTCTCCAGCAGCTCCGCGCGCCGTTTCGGATCGAGCCGGTCGGCCTTGTTCAACAACAGCAGGCTCGGCACCGCCTCAGCGCCGATCTCCCGCAACACCCCGCGGGTCACCTCGAGCTGCGCTTCACACGTCGGATCCGCCGCATCCACCGTGTAGAGCAGCAACGACGCCTCGAGCGCTTCATCGAGCGTCGACTTGAACGACGCGACCAGATCGTGCGGCAGCTTCTTGATGAACCCGACCGTGTCGGACACCAGAATGCGAGGCCGCGTCTCGGGCTGCAGCGCGCGCACGGTGGTGTCGAGCGTGGCGAACAGCCGATCGGCCACGAACACTTCACTGCCGGTGAGCGCGCGCATGAGCGACGACTTGCCGGCGTTGGTGTACCCCACCAGCGCCACGCGCAGCTGATCCTTACGCGCGTAGCGGCGCTGATCCTGATCCGCGTGAATGAGCGCCAGCTGCTCCTTCAGCTCGGCGATGCGATCGCGGATCTTCCGGCGATCGAGCTCGAGCGAAGACTCACCAGCGCCCCGGCCCTGCTGGCGCTCGGTGCCGCCCGTCGACTCGCGCATGCGGGGGGCGACGTAGTTGAGGCGGGCGATCTCCACCTGCATGCGCGCTTCACGGCTCTTCGCGTGCCGATGAAAGATGTCGACGATGACGCCCGTGCGATCGAGCACGGTGGCGCCCGTGGCCCGCTCGAGGTTCCGCGCCTGGGCGGGAGACAGCTCATGATCGACCACCACCACCGTCGCCTTCGCGGTGGGATCGCCGTCTTCATCGAACGTCTCGGGTTCCTCTTCTTCCAGGACCTCTTCGGGTTCGTTCTCTTCGGCCCACTTGTCGCGCGCCTTCGACTTCCGCTCCGGCGCACCGGTGAAGGTCTCGCCGCTGCCGCCGGTGAGCTTCGCCAGCTCCATCAGCTTGCCTTCACCGACCACCGTGCCCGAGGCGAGCCCTGCGCGCTTCTGGGTGACCTTCCCCACCACCTCGTACCCGAGCGTGTGCACCAGGCGGCCCAGCTCAGCGAGATCTCCTTCGTGGTCGACGTCGGAGACGCTGGGCAACTGAACCCCCACGAGGACAGCACGGGGCGTGGCGGCAATCGTCTTCGGCATGCGCGCTCGTACCACGCCTCCCCCAGCGCCGGACCCGATTGGATGGGGAGTGGCGACTTCAAGGGAAAAGCGTGGGCCAGTTGCGGCTGAGCCACGCGCGGCGGGCCTCGAGTTCTTTCCAACCCGGCGTGCGCAAGTCGACGGGCCGCGCGCTGGTCATCAACGGCTCCAACGCGGCGAGCGCCGACCGCGCGAAGCCTTGATCGTGCACCAGCAGCACCGCCTCGCTCTCCCAATACGCCGAGGTCACGTCGGCGTTGGCGCTGCCCACGGCCACCGTGTCTTCATCGCGCACCAGCAGCTTCGCGTGCACGTGGGTGAACACCGGCCCGAGGCCCGCGGCGGCCACCATGTACTGAAACCCTTCCGCTCCGGCGCGCAGCACCGGGCTCATGCGCGCGCGTACGAGCTCATCTGCCAGGGAGCGCAACGCGCCACGGCCGAAGGGCTGATCATCGCCCCACCGCGGCAGCACACTGCCGAACAGACACTGCACCCGAACCCCCCGCTGCACCGCGGCCACCAGCGCACGCTGAAGCTCGAGCACCAGCGGAAACGTGTTCACCATCACCAGGCGCTTCTGCGCGCTGCGGATGAGCTCGAGCTGGGTGTCGAGCGTGTACGCGTCTTCCAGCCCCTGATGCAGCACCAGCCTGCAGGCCATCGTGCCCGCGGGGGGGCTGGGAGAGACCTCGAAGGGTTCACCGCCCGCTCGCAGCCAGTCGGCGAGGAAAGAACGGTCGACCGCTTCTACCAACGGCCCTTCGAAGGCCACACCCGCATCGAGCCACGGCACCTCGTGAAACGGTGTCGCGCTGGTCAGCTCGAGCTCGCTGAAGCCGCGGTAGTACGCAGCGCCCAGGTTGCGCCCGCTCACCGTGGCGAGGCGGCGATCGATGCAGCGCAGCTTGCGGTGATTGCGCTGCTTGAGATCGACGATCTGTGGGAGCCCCGACAGCGGCCGCGAAGCGAGCACCTCGACGTTGGGCGCAGCGCCGAGGCGCTCGAGCACGGGGTTCCGGGTGAAGTACGCCTGGTGCAGGCTGTAGAGCGCGTCGACCAGCACGCGCACCTTCACGCCCCGCGCGGCGGCCTGGCGCAACGCGTCGGCCACCTCCTCCGAGACGGCGTCGTCGTCGACCATGTACGACTGCCAATGAATGCGCTCGCGCGCGTCGGCGATGGAGGCGAGCAGCGCCTGACGCGCCGCCGAGTTCTCCAGCTCGAGCGTGACGCGATGCCCTTGCACCAGCGGCGCCTGGGTGCGCAGCCGCCACCGCGCCTCGTCATCAGGGGCCAGCACGGGCGGACTGCTCAGCCGCATGGTCGGGCTGCGCGCGCGCAACGACGAGGCGGTCCAGGTGCTGAACGCGGGCGAACGCGGCTCAGGGCCCGAAGGCGTGATGATGGACACCACCGGCGCGCCCCGCATCAACAGCTCGAGCGCGAGGCGTTGCAGGCGAACCCCGTCGACCAGCTCGGAGACGTCACCGGCGCCGCCGTCGGCGAGGAAGGCGCTGGCGTCGAGCACCGGCACCGGCCCACCCCAGGGCGCGGCGGCATCGAACCGCGTGCGCACGGTCTCGAGCGGTTGATCAGCCCGAAGCCGCACCACCACGATGGTGTGCTCCAACGCGAAGGGCTCGACGTCGGTGAGCGCCTCGACGGGAAAGCGGGCGTCGAGCAGCACCAGCGGCTTGCCCCGCAGCACCATCGCGCTCGCCACCGGCGTGGGTGAGCCCGCGGCGCTCAACGCGAAGGAGCTGGCCTGCGGGGGCAACCACGCCTGCGGCACCTGCACCACGCCGTCGACGTGCGCGAGCGGGCCGAGCTGCTCGGCGCCCACCAGGAAGAAGGTCTCCTTCTCGGGGAGCGCAGCGCGGCCCAACGCGCTCGAGCGCTCGACCAGCAGGCGCAGAGGCAGCCCCGGCACCTGCACGGTGTCGGTCGCCGAGAGCCGCTCGGCGAACAGCCCGGTGGAGGCGGCGTCGTGATGAAGAATCAGCACCGGCAACGGCGTGTCGTTGAGCGCCTGCCCGGAGAAGATGCTGCTCATCAAGCTGCCGGCAGACACGTCGGCACTGGGCACCACCAACAACTCGGCGTGACGCGCGTGCGCGCCTTGTGCGAGTTCGGCCGGCTCGAGTTCTCCTGCTGCGATGAGCTCGAGCTCGTGCGCGGGGAACAGCGCGCGCAAGGTGGGCTCGGCCGTGTCGGGGAGCGTGCCCCGCATCAGGATGGCCACCTTCTTCACCCGCGGCAGCTCGCGGACGGCGGCGGCCGTCTCAGCCAGCGCGCTGGAGCCGGGATCGAGGGCGACGCAGATGAGCCCGTTCTCGGGTTCGAGTGCTGCGCAGCGCGTGCTCACCGCGAGCACGTTCACGTCGTAGCGGGCCACCCACTGGAGCACCGCCAACGCGCGCGCCCGGGGTGGACGGCTGGGCCAGGGGCCGACCACCACCAGCGAGCCCCGGTGCTGGTGCGCCGCCAGCGCGACCTGGGCCTCGTCGAACGACTCTTCGATGGAGAACTCGAGGTTTGCCGCTTCGAGCGTGGCGAGCAGGCGATCGACTTCGGGCCGCGCCCGTTCGCCGTCGAGCGCGACCACGTGCGCGTGGGTGAAGCCGGGCGAGAAGCGGCGCGCGAGCTCGAACACCGGCGCGGCGGGCGCAGTGGCGTCGATGACCAGGACGACGTGCGCGCCACTCATCGTGTCTGTCTACCCTACCGTTCCGCCCGAGCGCACCGTGAGGTGGCCTCTCGACTCTCGCTCGATGCGAACGGTGGGGCGCTTCTTCCTTCCATCACTCCAGACGGTGAACGGGCTGCGCGTGCCGGCGCGACTTCGCAGCTTTTGCACGCCCGCTGGCAGGCTCCCCCCCGCGGAGCGCTTTCCCCAGAAATTGCACCCTGCAAGGGCATGTCGCCCAAGAGCTGGGTTTACGGCCTCGATGAACTGCCGAAGGTCCAACGCGTCGCGCGCGAATGGGAAGACGTGCGCTCCCTGCTCGGCGGCAAAGGCGCCAACCTCGCCGAGATGACGCGCCTGGGGTTGCCCGTGCCGCCGGGCTTCATCATCACCACCGAAGCCTGCCGCGAGTACCTGCACAAAGACGCGGTGCCCAAGACCCTGTGGTCGCAGGTCGAAGCGGCGCTCAAGAAGCTCGAGAAGCACTCGGGCAAACGTTTCGGAGATCCCGAAAACCCGCTGCTGGTGGCCTGCCGCTCGGGCGCGAAGTTCTCCATGCCCGGCATGATGGACACCGTGCTCAACATCGGGCTCACCCCCGAAGTGACGCTGGGTCTCGCCAAGCTCACCTCCGACGCGCGCTTCGCGTGGGACTCCGCCCGCCGCCTGGTGCAGATGTTCGGCACCGTGGTGATGGAGGTGCCCGACGTGCCTTTCGAGGCGGTGCTCACCGACTTCCGTGCGCGCCGCAAGGTGGAGAACGACGCCGATCTCTCCGCCGAAGATCTCGAAGAGATCACCCTGCGCTTCAAGACGCTGGTGCGTGAACACGCCGGCCGGCCCTTCCCCGAAGAGCCGATGGAGCAGCTGCGCCTCGCCACCGAAGCCGTCTTCCGCTCGTGGAAGGGCAAACGTGCGCGCGACTACCGGAAGGCGGCCCACATCCCCGATGACCTCGGCACCGCGGTGAACATCGTGGCGATGGTGTTCGGCAACATGGGCGCGGGCAGCGCGACGGGCGTGGCCACCACGCGCAACGTCTCCACGGGCGAGAAGGTGCTCGAGGGCGACTACCTGCTCAACGCGCAGGGTGAAGACGTGGTCGCGGGCACCCGGGCCACCCGGCCGCTCTCTCAGCTGCGAGTCGACCTCCCCGAAGCCGCAGACGAGCTGGCGGCGATCGCCCGCAAGCTCGAGCTGCACTACCGCGAGGTACAGGACGTCGAGTTCACCGTGGAGCGCGGCACGTTGTGGATGCTGCAGACCCGCGACGCCAAACGCACCGCCCGCGCCGCGGTGCGCATCGCCGTCGACCTCGCCAGGGAGCGCCGCATCACCCGCAAAGAAGCAGTGATGCGCGTCAAACCGGAACACGTCGACTTCTTCCTCCACCCGCAGTTCGACCCCGAGGCGGTGAAGACCGCGCGCGCAGAAGGCCGGGTGATCGCCATCGGGCTCAACGTCTCACCGGGCGCGGCGACGGGCCGGCTCACCTTCGACGCCGACGAAGCGGTCAGGCTCTCGAAGGAAAAGCGCGACGTGATCATGATCCGCGCGGAGACCAAACCCGACGACGTGCACGGCATGCTCGCCGCGAAAGGCATCATCACCAGCCGCGGTGGCCGCACCAGTCACGCCGCCCTGGTGGCCCGCCAGTTCGGAAAACCCGCGGTGGTGGGCGTCTCCGCCCTGGAGGTCGATGAGAAGAAGCGCGAGGCCATCGTCACCCTGACCAAGGTGGTGCTGCTCGAAGGCACCGAGGTCTCGCTCGACGGCAACACCGGCGAGGTCTTCTCCGGGCGCATCGATACCCGCCAGCCAGCGCTGGAAGATCCCTGGTTGCTCGAGCTGCTGCAGTGGGCCGACGAGTTCCGCACGCTTTCGGTCTACGCGAACGCCGACTACCCGCGTGACGCCGAGCGCGCGCGGGCCCTGGGCGCCGAAGGCATCGGGTTGTGCCGCACCGAACACATGTTCTTCGAGACCGATCGGCTGCCCCTGGTGCAGCGGTTGATCCTCGCCAAGGAGAGCGCCGAACGTGACGAGCTGCTCCAAAAGCTCCTGCCGATGCAGCGCGCCGACTTCGCGGGCCTGTTTCGCGCGATGGATGGCAACCCGGTCACCATCCGGTTGATCGACCCGCCGCTGCACGAGTTCCTCCCGCGCAGGGAGTCACTCATTCACGAGGTCGCACAGCTGGAGACCCGGGTGCGGCTGCAGGACGGCGACCCGCGCGCGCTGGCAGATCTGCTCCACGAAAAGCAGACGTTGCTGCTGGCGGTCGACACGCTCCACGAAGAGAACCCGATGCTCGGGCTGCGCGGCGTACGCCTGGGCATTCACATGCCCGAGCTGGTGGCGATGCAGGTGCGCGCGCTCTTCGAGGCCGCGTGCGACTGCGCGAACGAGGGCATCACCGTGTTGCCCAAGGTGATGATTCCGCTGGTGGCTCACCTCAACGAGCTCAAGGTCGAGCAGACCCTGCTGGTCTCCGTGGCCCGCGAGGTGATGGCCGAACGCAAGACGAAGGTGCCCTACCAATTCGGCACGATGATCGAGATCCCCCGCGCGGCGCTGACGGCTGATCAGATCGCCGGCGAAGCCCAGTTCTTCAGCTTCGGCACCAACGATCTCACCCAGACCACCTTCGGCATCTCGCGCGACGACGCCGAGAGCGGCTTCCTCACCGAGTACCTCGAGAAGGGCATCCTCACCGAGAACCCGTTCACCTCGATCGACGAGCCGGGAGTGGGTCAATTGATGCAGCTGGCCATCAAGCTGGGTCGCAAGACGAACCCCAAGCTGAGCGTGGGCATCTGCGGCGAACACGGTGGTGACCCCCGCAGCATCGCCTTCTGTCACCGCATCGGCGTCGACTCGATCTCCTGCAGCCCGTTCCGCATTCCGGTTGCACGGTTGGCCGCAGCCCACGCCGCGCTCGCTGACACGAGGTAACTGCTTCCAGAGTCAGCGGAACCTCCGTGGATGTAGGACACCTCAATCTTCGCCGCGTCGGCGAAGAGCCTGCATAATCGCGCCGCCGTGGACCACAACAGATCGACCCAGCGGAAGCTCGTGGGCCTCCTCGTCAAGTTGGCCCACAAGGGTGTCGACGAGTTCGCCTCGAAGTACGCCACCAATCTCTCCGACGGCGGCATGTTCATCCGCACGCGAGAGCCCAAGCCGCAAGGCACCGAGCTCTCCTTCAAGGTGGAGATCGCCGATGGGCAGCGCGTGCTGCAAGGCATCGCCATCGTGCGGTGGACCCGCGCCGAAGGAGATCCCAACGGGCCGCCCGGCATGGGCCTCGAGTTCTTGAAGCTCGACCCCGCCTCGCGCGCGCTGGTGGATCGCATGCTGGGCTTCAACGCCGCTGCGGTGCCGAAGATCGCCCCGGCCACCACGCCCTCGAGGGGCCTCCCGGTGGCGGCGGCCATCGCGCCGGTCACCACGCCTTCGAAGCAGCTGCCCGTCGCGCCTCCCAAACCGAGCTTCGAGCTCGCCGACGAGCTGTTCGGCGACGCGCCGGCACCGCGCGAAGACGAGCCGCTGGCGGATGAACCCTTCGAAGCGGCTGCGGCCTTCGCTGCGCCGCCCCTTCCGCCCCCTCCGCCTGCGCTGACACCCGTTCCTGCAGCGGAGCCGAAGGACGCCTTCTCCGACCCCGACGTGTTCGGTGCGCTCGCGGCGAGCAACAGCCCGGAGAAGGAGATCGACATCGAACTCGACGCGCTGGTGGCCGAGACGCCGCAGCCGCCGCCGCTCGATCTCTTCTCCGAGTCTTCTGCCTCGGGCTTCGAGGTCGAGCTGGAGCTCGCCGAGGTGGTGCCGCCCGCACCTTTCGTCGCGCCGCCCCTGAAGGCCCGCCCCGAGCCGGTGCCCGAGGTGCGCGCGCCGGTGGTGCTCGATCAACCCGCCGCGGTCGCGCCCCCGCCGCAGCCGCTCTCCGGCACGCCCATCTACCTGAAGGACATCAAGCCCAGCGACGGCACGGGCCCGGTCATCGGCATCGACCTCGGCACCACCAACTCGGCGTGCGCGGTGCTCAGCAAGGGCCGGCCGATCATCCTGTCCTCGAAAGATGGCTACAACACCATCCCCTCCGTGGTGGCGCTCAACGCGCAAGGCAAGCTGCAGGTCGGTCACCGCGCGCGTTCCCAGATGGTGCTCAACCCCACGCAGTCCATCTTCGGGGCCAAGCGCCTGGTGGGCCGTGAGTTCGAGAGCCCCACCGTGCGCCAGGTGAAGGAGCGCTCACACTTCGAGATCGTCGCCGGTCACGATCGCCGCGCGGCCGTGAAGCTGGGCGCGAACGTGCTCTCGCTCGAAGAAGTGCAGGGCCTGGTGCTCAAGGAGTGCAAAGAAATGGCGGAGCAGGCGCTCGGCACCTCCGTCACGCGCGCCGTGGTGACCTGCCCTGCGTACTACTCCGAGCCGCAGCGTGAAGCGGTGCGCCGGGCGGGTGCGATGGCCGGCCTCAAGGTGGAGCGCGTGCTCAACGAGCCCACCGCGGCGGCCCTGGCGTTCGGCATGAACCGCGAGCTCAAGAAGACGGTGCTCGTCTACGACCTGGGCGGCGGTACCTTCGACGCCACGCTGCTCAAGCTCGATCAGAACGTCTTCGAGGTGCTGGCCACCGGCGGCGACGTCTTCCTCGGCGGCGTCGACTTCGACAACCAGCTGGTCGACTTGTTGCTCGAACGTTTCGCCACCTGGCACAAGCGGCCGTTCTCCGGTGACCGCGTGGCGCTCTCGCGCATCAATGAGGTCGCCGAGAAGATGAAGATGGCGCTCTCCGAACGGCAGAGCTTCGACGTGCACCTGCCGATGCTGGAGATGGACGCAGGGGGCAAGCCGCTCGACCTGCGCACCACCGTCACGCGCGCGGAGGTCGAAGCGGTCTGTTCAGAGCTGGTCGAGCGCACCATCCAGGCCGTGCAAGACGTGCTGCTCGACGCGAAGATGAAGGCCAGCCAGGTCGACGACATCATCCTGGTCGGTGGCATGAGCCGCATGCCGCTGGTGCGCGAGAAGTTGAAGGCGGTGTTCAAGAAACCCGCGCAGGCTTCGGTGAACGCCGACGAGGCGGTCGCGCTGGGTGCGGCGCTCTACTCGGGCACCGTCGACAAGGTCTCCAGCCTGGTGCTCATCGACGTGGTGCCCATGACCATCGGTCTGGGCCGGCCCGGGGGCGGGTTCCATCGTTTGATCGAGCGCAACACCCCGTTGCCGGCCACCAAGTCGTTCGGCATCTCGACGCAGAAGAACGACGAGACCGAGCTCGAGGTGATGGTCTTTCAGGGCGAAGACTCGAACGTGGCAGGCAACGAGTTCCTCGGCGCGGTCACCATCAGCGGTCTGCCCAAGGGCCCCGCGGGCTCGGTGCAGGTGGCCATCACCCTGGGTCTCGACGCGGAGTGTGTGCTGCGCGTCGAAGCGCGCGAGTTCCGCAGCCGGCAGGTGGTGCGCTCCACGCTGGCCACCCGCTACACCAGTGAAGAGATCGCGCAGCGCCTGGGCATCAGCACGGAGAAGCGCGAAGCGGTGAACAAGTCGCGCGGTGATGAACTCGAGAAACGCGCCGGTGGCTTCTGGGGAAAATTGAAGAGCCTCTTCAAGAGATAGAAACGCCCCCGAGCTCCAACCTCCAACGCTCCCTCTCCCCGAGGGGGAGAAGGTGCTGTCACGACGGCATCCCCCACCCTCTCCCGATGGGCCCGATGGGAGAGGGAGTTCAGGTTTGGACAGTGCGTGGTAGAGGCCCCTCGTCATGCTTGCCGCACGCCCCCACATCGAACCGCGCCGCGTCGCCTCCGCCGATTCGGTGATGGTGAAGGAGATCTACCTCTCTCTCCAGGGCGAGAGCTCCCACCAGGGCCTGCTCTGCGCCTTCGTGCGGCTGACCGGCTGTCATTTGCGCTGCACCTACTGCGACTCGGAGTTCGCCTTTCGCGGCGGCGAGCGCATGAAGAACGCCGAGGTGCTCCGGCAGATCCTCGACCTGAAGACCCCGCGCGTCGAAGTGACGGGTGGGGAGCCGCTGCTGCAGCCCGGTGTGTACCCGTTGATGCAGTCGATGCTCGACGCGGGCCTCACGGTGTTGCTCGAGACCAGCGGCGCCATCGACATCCGCGAAGTGCCTGACGCGGTGCACGCGATCGTCGACATGAAGACGCCGTCGTCCGGAGAAGTCTCCCGCAACGACCTGCGCAACTTCGAGTCGATGGATTCACGCGACGAGCTCAAGTTCGTGATCGGCTCACGCGAAGACTACGACTGGAGTGTGGGGCTCCTCCGTGAGCACCGGCTCGACACGCGCCCGTTCGGCATTTTGTTCTCCACGGTCTTCAGCAAGCTGCAGCCCACGCAGCTGGCCGAGTGGATCATCGCCGACCGCCTGCCGGTGCGCTTTCAGCTGCAGCAGCACAAGTACCTCTGGGAGCCGGACGCCCGCGGCGTGTAGCCGTCTCCCTCTCCCTTCGGGAGTCGGTCGGGGTGAGGGCCTCACCTCTTCGGCGCACCTCACCGTCTTTTGCGCAAAGACCTGCGCAGGCACCGCAACAAGATCAACCGCGCGCTGGCGTGCATGCGCGCACGAAGGGAATACGACGCGCCGCACGAGCCTTGGGGTGTGCATGCGACCGACCCGGAACGTGCAGTTCGCTCTCGCTGAACGCATCGCCCACCTCGACGCCGCCGCGTGGAACGAGCTCACCCACGACGCGAGCGTCTTCATGCAGGCGCCCTTCCTCACCGCGCTCGAGCAGGCGCTCCCGGCGAACGTCTCGCCCCGCTACGCGCTGATGTACCGCGGTGAAGAAGCGATCGCGGCGCTCTGCATGCAACTGGTCCGCGTCGAAGGCCGCGCGGCGGTCGCAGCGAGCGTGCCGTTGAGCGGACTCACGCAGCTGCTCGACGAACGGGCGCTGGTGCTGGGCAGTCTGGTGGGTTGGGGCGACACCGGTCTCGTGATGCGGCCTGGCGCCGACGCGGACCTGGTGTGGCGGGAAGCGATGCGCCTGATGGACAGGCTTCGCCGCTTCGAGAAGTCCGAAGGCGTGGTGAACGTGTCCTTCATCAAGGACGCGGTGACCGAGGCGCACGAGCTCACCCTGCGCCAGCAGGGCTATCAGCTCGCGCCGTCGGGCGCCGACATGCAGCTGACCCTCGAGCCCGGGTGGAAGTCGCTCGATGATTACCTCGCCAGCTTGAGCTCGAATCCGCGGCGCGCCGTGAAGAAGACGCTGCAGCAGCTCGAGGCCGGCGGCTATCGCGCGCGTGAGCTGAACGTGGCGGAGCTCGAAGCGAACGAAGCGCGGCTCGACGCGCTCTACGGCCAGGTGTGGGCCAACGCCGACGTGCGGCCGCTGCGTTTGTCGGGGAAGTTCTTCGTCGAGCTCAAACGCCGGCTGCCTGATTCCTGCGCGATGTTTGGTCTCGAGAAAGACGGCCAGCTCGACGCGTTCGGCGTGTGCCTCGAGAGCCAGGACGTCTGCGTCGGCTACTACCTCGGCTACGACAAGAGCGTGGAGGCGCCGCTCTATCTGCGGCTGCTCATCTCGGTCATCGAGCAGGCCATCGCGTGGAGGAGCGCTTCAGCGTCGATGGGCCGCACCTCGGAGGAACCCAAAGCGCGGCTCGGCGCGGTGGCGGGCCCTTCGTCACTGTGGGTCAAACATCGGGTGCCACCGCTCAACTGGGCGGTGGGCGCGGTGCTGGGCACGCTCGAAGAAGCGGCAGTGCCCACGCATCGGGTGTTCCGCCAGTCGTAACGGTCAGCGGCGCGCGCGCGCGGTGCGTGCAGACGAACGAGCCGGCGCCGAGCGGCGAGCCGCGGTGGTCGCCTTGCGCGCCGGAGCTGCGGGGCGCTTCGCCGTTGCAGCGGGAGCCGCCTTCACCATGGGCTTCGACGCCTTCGCTTCAGGAGCGAGCCGAACCACCGGCATCTGCGAGACCGACACGCGCTGCTTCATGCGCGCGGTGCGAGCGACCAGCTCGGTCTTCACCTGCTGAAAGTATTCACGGCCACCGGGCACGACGTTCTGAGCGTCGATCACCTCGGGCGCGGCCTGCACCACGATCGGCCACGCCGGCGTGCGCGTGTCGAGCTGTTTGAGGCGCTGCGTGAGCAGCTGGCGGAACGTGGTGAGCGTCTCGAGCTCGGCGATCTTCCCGGGCGCGAGGAGAACGGCGGCGAACAAACCCGGTCGCCCGGCCTCGTCGATGCCCTTCATGGTGAACGCGTCAGCGATGCCGAACCCAGGCACCAACGAGCGAACCATCAGTTCTCGTGACAACTCCAGGAGCTTTCCGTCCAGCCGGGTGTCATCCAACATGACGAGATGTGTACCTGAAAAAGTGTGAACGATGCAGGGACCCCGTGCGGAATAGTCTCAAGCATATGATTTAACTGACGAATCTGCGCGCGCTGCTCTCAGGGATTGAGAAGCTGGTGGAGCAAGGCTGCTCCAGCGCGGCCCAGCGGCCCCCGGGTGAACACCCTCGGCTCGAACACATGCACCGCGCCCCGCGCCAACTGGAGCGGCCGCAGTTCACCCTTCTCGAGTTCACGTTCGATCAACCACTCCGGCAACCAGCCGAAGCCGATGCCGTCGAGAATGGCCGCCTTCTTCGAATGAAAATCGGGCAGGTGCACGGTGCTCTGCGTGTCGAGCTCGGCGGTGGCGAGGTGAAGTCGTGGATCACTGCCACGCACGGTGAGCAGCACGTGCTCGCTCAATTCTTCCCGGGTGACGCGTGCCCGTTTGCTCAACGGATGACGACGGTGCGCGACCAGGCGCGCCTTGAGGCGGGGCAGCTCGTACATGGTGAGGCCGTCGAGCGGCGTGTGGGGCAACACCGAGACCATCACCTGCGCGCGCTCGTCGGTGAAGCGCTGCTCCACGCCGCTGAGTGAATCGACCGAGAGCATCACCTTGGTGGGCGCGCCCTGCTCCCGCACCTGCTTGACCACCTCGAGCACCGGCGCGAGCGGCACGATGGCGTCGAACACCACGCGCAACACCGGCTCCCAACCCGACTGCAGCACCGTGCAGGTCGCCTCCAGCGCGCGTTCGGCCTCCAGCATCACCCGGCAGTGCCGCAACACCGCGTCGCCCGCCGAGGTGAGCCGGGTGCGGTAGCCGGTGCGATCGAACAGCGCGAGGCCGGTCTGCAGCTCGAGTTGTTTGAGCGCGTAGAGCACCGCGGGGTGGCCCTTGTGCAGCTTCCTCGCCGCAGCCTGCAAGGTGCCTTCGCGGGAGAAGGCGTCGAGGGTGCGCGCTTGATCGAGGGTGATGTTCACGGCGGGCATTGTTCACCACTTCGACAATGAGGCTCAATTCTTTGTCACTGTCTTCGAAGCGGGGCGACAGCCTACGAAGGACGACATGGACATTCCCTGGATCCGCGGGCGGGTGGCGTCGCAGGCACACGTGGGCCTGCCCGAAGGCACGGTGGAAGAGGAGTACGCGCGCAACGGCTTCTTCGGCCGCTACGCGCATCTCTACCGGCAGCACGCGCCGGTGGGTTGGAGCCGCATCGAAGGCCCGCTCAAGCCGCGCGCGTACGATCTGCGCCGCCTCGAAGGTGAACGGCACGACGACTGGCTCTCCGCGCGCCGGGGCGTGTTGGGCAACGCCGACCTGAAGCTCTCGCTCGCCACGCTGAGCTCGCCGATGCCGTACCTGTTTCGCAACGCCGACGCAGACGAGCTGCTCTTCGTGCACGCGGGCGCCGGGCGGCTGGAGACCGACTTCGGCCCCCTCGCGTACGAGCCTGGCGACTACCTGCTGTTGCCGCGCGGCACCGCGTACCGGCTCAGCCCGACGAGTCCGTCACGGCTGCTGGTGATCGAGGCGTACAGCGAAGTGAACTTTCCCGAGAAGGGCATGCTCGGCCAGCACGCCTTGTTCGACCCCGCGGTGCTGCAGGTGCCCACCCCGGAGGCCTCGTCGCTCACGCCCGGTGCCTCGGGTGAATGGGAGCTGCGGGTGCTGCACGCGGGCGAGGTGACGAAGATCTTCTACCCGTTCAATCCGCACGACGTGGTCGGTTGGAAGGGCACGCTCGCGGCCCTCAAGCTCAACGTGCGCGACATCCGCCCGGTGCTCTCGGATCGCTTTCATCTGCCGCCGTCGGCGCACACGACTTTCATCATGCACGGCGCGGTGGTCTGCAGCTTCTTGCCGCGGCCACTGGAGAACGGCGACCCGGCGGCGCTGAAGGTGCCGTTCTACCACTCGAACATCGACTTCGATGAGGTGCTCTTCTACCACTCGGGCGACTTCTTCAGCCGCGCGGGCATCGCGCCGGGAATGCTCACCTTCCATCCACAAGGCATTCACCACGGGCCGCAGAGCGCCGCGTTCGAGCGCAGCCGCACCGCCAGCCGCACCGATGAAGTGGCGGTGATGATCGACACGAAGCGGCCGCTCCAGGTGCTGAGCGCGGCGTTGCCGGCCGAGCTGCCTGAGTATTGGAAGTCCTGGAAGGAGCAGCCATGAAGCCCCCGTTCCCCGTCGCGCTCGACAACCCCTGCGGCCTCGATGGCCTCGACTACGTGGAGTTCGTCTCACCCGAACCCGAACGCCTCGACGCGCTCTTCAAGGCCTTCGGCTTCAGCAAGACGATGCGGCACCTGGAGAAGCCCATCGAGCTGTACCAGCAGGGCGACATCTCGTTTCTGATCAACCGCGAACCGGGCTCGTTCGCGGCGAACTTCGGCAAGCTGCACGGGCCGAGCATCTGCTCGATGGGTTGGCGCGCGAAAGACGCGAAGCGCGCACGTGAGGTGGCCCTCATTCGCGGTGGGCGCAGCTTCGACGGCCATGCGCTCCCCACGATCTTCGGCATCGGCGACAGCTTGATCTGCTTCGTCGACACCTACGGCCGCCCCGATTCGTGGACCCGGCGCGGCTTCGTGCCGCTCGAACGACCGGAGCTGGTGCCCGACAAGGGTTTCCTCGCGCTCGATCACCTCACCAACAACGTCGAGAAGGGCACGATGGGGCAGTGGGCCACCTTCTACAAACAGGTCTTCGGTTTCGAGGAGGTCCGCTACTTCGACATCCGCGGCGCGAAGACGGGGCTGACCTCGTTCGCGTTGCGTTCACCCTGTGGCCGCTTCTGCATTCCCATCAACGAAGCCGACGAGAAGAAGTCGCAAATCAACGAGTACCTCGAGGAATACAAAGGCCCGGGCATTCAGCACCTGGCCTTCATCACCGAGGACATTCTGGAGTCGCTGCGAAAGCTCGAGGGCTCCCCCATCGAGATGCTCGACATGGACGACGCGTATTACGCCGACGTGTTCGCCCGCGTGCCGCGCGTGACCGAAGACAAACTCGAGCTGCGCAGGCGCAACGTGCTCGTCGATGGTGATGACGAGGGGTACCTGTTGCAGATCTTCACGAAGAACCTGGTGGGGCCCATCTTCATCGAGCTCATTCAGCGCAAGAACCACGCGTCGTTCGGTGAAGGAAACTTCGGCGCGCTGTTCCGCAGCATCGAGCGGGAGCAGCAGAAGCGAGGTGTCTTCAACTGAAGTGGGGTGGGCTATTTCCGACCAGCCTCCGCCTGTAAGCTCGCGCGCGGGGGCAGTGAATGGCTCAGTGCAAAGGCCTCATCCTCACCTCGCGGCTGCGGTACGTGCACGAGGTGCATGGTGAAGAAGCGTCGCAACGCCTCACGCGTGAGCTCGCTCCCGAGACGCAGGCACTGCTCGAGCGCCGCGTGCTGCCGCATGAGTGGGTTCCGTTCTCGGCGTTCATCGACGTGAACGTCGTCGCGGACCGGATGCATGGGCGAGGCGATCTCGCGCTGTGCCGCGAGATGGGCGCGTGGGCGGCCACGACCACCCTGCCCCGCGTGTTCCGGTTTTTCTATCGGTTTGGTTCTCCCATGTTCTTGCTCGAGCGCGCATCGAAGCTCTGGGGCGCGCACTACGACTCGGGCCGCATGGAGACCCATCGCGATGACGAGGGCTCGGTGCACCTGCGCATTCATGAGTTCGGCATGCCGCACCGCGCGCACTGTTTGTCGGTGCTCGGGTGGTTCACGCGATCGATCGAGATGTCGGGCGCGAAGGTGAACTCGTCAGTCGAGAAGCGGTGCCGGTTGAAGGGTGATGAGTGCTGCGAGTTGGTGGCGAACTGGACGTAAGAACCTCTCCCTGCGAGAGCGGGGAGAGGTCGGTCCGAAGGACCGGGTGAGGGGCCCTGGCTGGGTGCTCGAACAGCCCCTCACCCCGACCCTCTCCCCGCATCGCAGGGAGAGGGCGCACGACTCAGTCTTCGAGGCGGATCAGGGCGAACTTGTTCATCGTGTCCGGTGCGATCACTTCGAGGCGCTGACCCGGTGGCAGTGCGGAACGCAGCATCGGAATTCTCGCGTGCTCCACCACGAGGAACGCTCTCCCCGGTCTGAGCGCGAAGGCGGCCAACTCTCCGCGTGGATCTCTCGCCGAGAGCTGCACCACTTCATTGCGTGTGTAGAAGGTCTCGCCTTTCCAGTTCATCAGGAATGCGCCGACCGATTCTCCCGGCTGCCGCTGCGCGAAGTACGGGGCGAGCAGTTCGCGCTGCGTCCAGTGTCTGCCGAGCGCTGGCCAGTGTTGCCAGGAGAGAAACAGCGCGATGACCGCGCTCGACACGAGTACCGCTCTCACGAAGTGATCAGCGCGCTCCCGTACGAACGCGTGGATCAACGCGAGACCAATCAGGATCAACGCGCAGATCAGCACCGTCTTGAACGGCGGCGTGAGCAGCACGGCATCCGGATACGGGCGATCGTGGTTGTAGGTGAAGAGATCGAGCAGATGTCGCGGGCGCTGCCAGAGATCCTTCCACACCAACGCCTGCAGCACGGCGCCCAGCAGCAGCGCGGGCCGGTGGGCCGAGAAGCCTTCGGTCAGCAGCCGATCGATCGCGACCGCGAGCAGCACCGCCAGGCCCGGAAGCACCGGCAAGACGTAGTGGTGAAACCGGGTCGCGCTCGCGGAGAACAAGGCGAAGGTGAAGAGCGAGGTGAGCCCCATCGTGAGCGTGATGCGGCGG
This sequence comes from Archangium sp., assembly GCA_030695565.1. Lineage (GTDB taxonomy): Bacteria > Myxococcota > Myxococcia > Myxococcales > Myxococcaceae > Archangium_A. The sequence continues at coordinate 19,296 of JAUYRZ010000122.1, read as the reverse complement.
TGGCGTTCGTCGAACCGCAACGCGAGCGGCAGCAGCAGCACCCACGGCGCCAGCGCGAACGCACCTTGTTCGAGGAAGTACGTGAAGGTGCCGCCCGGGGTGGTGGTGTGCACTCCGTTGACCAGCCGATCGAGATGGTCGTAGCCGAAGAAGCGCTCGAGGAACCGGCGACCTTCATCATCACGCTCGGAGAAGACGCCCATCGCGATGTACCAGGGCGCTCCGATGGAAAACGTGAGCGGCACGCCCCACCAGGGCAGCCTGCGAATCCGCGTCCATGTTTGCCTACCGTCCAGGAGCAGCCAGGCCAACGGCATCAGGACGAAGGGCAGAAAGCCGAGCAGTCCCTTGGCGAGCAGGGCGACTCCGACTGCGGAGAACGCGCCTGCCCACCATCGCGCGGGTTGGGCTTCCAACTCGCCTCTCAGCGCGCAAGCCAACGCCAGCATCACGCAGGAGACGAACGGACCATCCGTCATCACCTGCCTCGAGATGAAGCAGACCAACGGCATCGTCCACCACACCACCGCGGTGAGCAGGCCGATGCGACGGGTGGTGTGTCTGGCGATCGTGTCAGCGAAGAGCGCCGCCGCGATGAGCATGAGCAGCGCGCTTGGCAGTCGGATGAACCACTCCGCATGCGTGGGGAGTGGACCTGTGCCCTGTTCGCCCCACGGTTGTGCTCCGCTCAGGAAGAGTCCGAGCGCGGAGAGCCAGGGGACCAACGGGGGCTTGGAGAAGAAGTAGTGGTGCTCCCAGTACGGGTGCACCAGATCGGCTCGCGCCAACATCTGGCGGCCCACTTCGGAATAATGCGTCTCCCACGGATCCCACAGGCCGACGGAGCCGAGGAACGGCAGGCACACCACGGCCCCCACGAGGAGCGCGGATCGAAAGACAGACATGTGACTCCTGAACTCCCTCTCCCTGCGCGAGCGGGGAGAGGGTCGGGGTGAGGGGCCAGCATGAGGAAAAGCGCGCCCCTCACCCGGCCTGCGGCCGACCTCTCCCCGCTTCGCAGGGAGAGGTTTTCGGTTAGCGAACGCCGGAGTCGCTCGGACCCGCGTCCACCAAAGACACTTCCTGCGAAACAGCACCGACGCCGTGCACCCCTTCGGGCGCTCGGAAATCCACCGGCATCGGCAGCACCGACACCGTACGAACCAACAACACCGCCAGGCACGCCGCCAACGCCACCGCGGCCGCCTGAAACCGGCGCGCTTCCGGCTCGTCACGGATCAACTCGAGCGGGCTCGCACGACGCGCCAGACGTGAGAGCTGATCTGCACAGGCGTCGCATTCGCTCACGTGGCGCTCGAACGCAGAAGACGTCGCACCTTGCCGAATGAAACCGTCGAGCTCGAACACCGAAGGGTGGCTCATGGCTTCTCCACCCCGCGGCGCAGCTTCGCTCGCACTTCACAGAGCACCTGGCGGAAGCGCTGCAGCGAGAGCCCTTCTTTCGCGGCCAGGGTGCGGTGCGCTTCGTCGGGCGCGTCGAGAACCGCGAAGAAGACATCACGTGCACGCGGCGTCGCGGTGGCCAACTCGGCGTTCACCGCTTCGAGCAGCTGTCGAGCATGGGTGTTGCCTTCGGCGGTCTCCGGGGCCGGGAGCACGTCTGCGTCCTGTGAATGGACTCGGTGACGACTCGCCCTTCGGCGGTCGGCCACGATGAACGAGGCTTGCCGGATGACCAGGCCCGGCAACTCGATGCGTTCCAGGCGGGCACTGTTTTCGATCAGCCGCAGCCAGGCTTCTTGCGCCACGTCTCGGGCCTCGTCGAGGCGCAGACCGGCCGCGAGGAGAGAGATGATCAGCTTGTGATCGTGTGCGTCGACGGCGTCTTTCCAGAAGTCACTCACGCGAACTCCTAGAACGACTCTGGCGGCGGGGCATATCGGGCTCCCTCACCCTGACCCTTGAGAGAGAGGGGATTACGCCGCGACAACCTTCTTGCGGCGCAGCGCGACGACGGTGATGCCCAGGATCGCCCCCAGGGCCGCACCGACGGCGCACCCGGTCATCTGGTACGAGATCATCTTCTGCGCCCCCTGCAGCGCCTGGCTGGAGCACAAACACATCGCCGCCGTGCCGCTGCCGGGCGTGTTGTCCCAGCTGATGTAGCTCGGGCCTGCCCAGCTCACGAGGAGCACCGCCAGCAACGCGAACGCCACCACGAACGTCATGACCACTCGGAGCTGAGCCATGCGTTCGGCTTAGCATGACGTTTGCGGGAATGAGACGACCCGCTCAAGCGTGCTATCCGCCACTCATGGCGCTCAGCGTGCTCGGCCTGCTCCTCATCTTCGTCTCAGTCGTCTCGTTCGCGCTGGTCCTCGTGCACGCTTTTCAGCGCAGCATCGGCACCGGTTTCATCGTGCTCTGCCTGCCCATCTACAACGTCTATTACGGCTTCTCCCAGTTCGAGCACCGCCGCAAAGGCCTGGTGCTCGCCGGCTGGCTCGGAGCAGGCGTACTCGGCATCGCCCTGCGCTGGGTCGCCGTGAGCGTCGCCGCCCAGACCTGAGCACTGCAGTGCGCGGTGTCGCGGCCTCACAATTGGAGCGCCCACGCTCCAGTGTCAGCACCGCAAGAGGTTGATCCGGGCACCTGCGTGCTGGCCCTCTTCGTGCACACAGGGGCCGCATGATCCGCTCACTCCTGCTCGCCTCCCTGTGCATCTCCTCCGCGGCCTTCGCGACCGGAGAACGGATCAGCATCACCGGCGCTGCCGCCCCCCTCAAAGAGACGCTCTGCATCTCGATGAACTGCGTGAGCAGCGGTGCGCGCGATTTCGTGGTCACCGGGAAGAGCGTCAAAGGCGGCGTCGAGCTCACCGTCACCAGCGCCAGCGGCCAGGCGCGGCTCACCACCTTCGCCCCGCTCAACGAGTGGAATCAGATCTCCTCCACCGACCTGGTGCACGCGACCTCGCTGGTGCTGCAGAGCATCGAACGAGGGCCCATCGCGCCCCCGGCCGCCAAGAAGACCGCCGTCGCCAAGAAGTCGAAGGCGCGTCCCAAAGCGTTTTTGGCTCGCCGCTAAGATATTGAAACAACTCAAGACCTACATCGAATGAACAAGGGGGATTGACACACACACCCCCACAGGAGCATCCGTGTCCCACAAGGGGACACACCATGAGCGATGTCTTTACGAAGTCGAGTTCAGTTTCGTCGGTCATCACCCGCACCGCCCAGAACAAGAAGGCCGGCAAGTTCTCGCCGAGCTTTGGCGTGCGTCACGGGTTGATCAAGGATCCGAACTGGCCGCCCGCGGAGTTCCCCGAGCACGGCACCGCCGCCTCCCGCCGTTTCCGCCGGGTGAACCTGGCCTTCGGCGTCGAGCTGCGAGGTGAGGCCGTCAAGGTGACCGGCGACGTCTCCGAAGGTGGCGCGATGTTCCTGCTCGATCGCAAGGTCGAGACGAGGCACGTCGACATCGTGGTGAAGGGTCACGTGGCCCGCGCTGAGGTGCTGTCGGCCTCGAAGAAGGGCGCCGAGTTCGCGCACCACTGTCGCTTCATCGACTCGGCCGAAGCGCTCCCCGTGTGGGAAGCCGTCGCGTCGAGCTGAGTTTCAGGTAGCTTCCGGTCACCGTGGGTCCCAAGGTCGGTGACGAGACCATTCGCAACGTGAACCTGGGCCCGGCCAGCGATCCGCTGCTGGGTCAGGTGATCGAGAGCTACAAGGTCGAGTCGCTCGTCGGCTCCGGTGCGATGGGCATGGTGTACCGCGGGGTGCACCAGATCATCGGCAAGGCCGTCGCCATCAAGGTGCTCAAGGCCGACTACTCCGATGATCCCGAGATGGTGCAGCGCCTCATTCGTGAAGCGCGCACCGTCAACGCCATCCGCCACCCCGCCATCGTCGACATCTTCGGCTTCGGCACCATCCAGCGCACCGAGCAGCCATACATCGTGATGGATCTGCTCGAGGGCGACCCCCTCGACGAGTACCTGAAGCTGCACGCCCCCATGAAGCTGCGCCAGGTGGCGCCGTTTCTCGACGAGCTGCTCTCGGCGCTCTCGGCCGCGCACGCGGTGGGCGTGATTCACCGTGACCTGAAGCCCGGCAACGTCTTCGTGGAGTCGAAACCCGACGGCCAGAAGGGCATCAAGGTCATCGACTTCGGGCTCGCCAAGCAGGCCGATCGCGCCGGCGGCTCGGTCAAACCGACCAACCCCGGCACGCTGCTGGGCACGCCCGCCTTCATGGCGCCCGAGCAGGTGCTCGGTACCAAGGTCACCCCGGCGACCGATCTCTATGCAGTGGGGGGCATCGCCTACCAGATGCTCACCAATCACCTGCCCCACGAGGGGCCTTCGGCCATCGAGGTGCTCTCGCAGAAGATGGCGCACGACCCGATTCGGCCCAGGCAGTGGCAGCCTTCGATGGATGAAGAGCTCGACGACTGGGTGATGCGCCTGCTCTCTCGCGAACCCGAGAAGAGGTACCAGGAAGCCGAAGACGCGCGCCGGGCCCTGCGGCGCATCAGCGACGGGCGCACCGGCAGTTCTGGCAAGAGCGTCGCGCTCAATCGCTCGACCACCGGCGTGGTGCCCAGGCGCGAGTGGGGCGAGGCCAAGACCCTGGTCACCGAGAGTGCTTCGAACGACAAGGGCTCTGAGGTGAGCACCAACGATCACGTCTCCCCCTGGGCGGCCACCAACGTCGCCCACGACGTGCCCGAGCCGGAGCCGTCTTCTTCGGGCAACCGCCCGCGGTTTCAGTCGAGCCGGGGCTTCGAGCTGCCCACCATGGCCGTCAATCCGGAAGAAGTGGTGCGCTCGCAGAGCCCCAAGCGGCGGCCGGCCAGCCAACCCACCCTGCCCCCCATCGTCGAAAGCGACCCAGCGGACCAAACCGACATCCTGGGGCCGGTGGCCGCACAGCCCCCCACGTCGCGGGTGCCGCTCTACATCGCCCTGCTCCTGGCGATCGTCGCGTTGCTCTCTGGGTTGATCTGGCTCGTCAGCCAGCGCTGATCGCCGTAATGTCGCCTCGTTGAGCTGAACGATGGGGCGTCGTCCAAGGGTAGGACATCAGACTTTGACTCTGAATATCGTGGTTCGAATCCACGCGCCCCAGATGTAGCGAAACTGCGCGGGTGGCTTCTGCGCAGAAGTACGTCACAATTCGAACGGGTCAGCGGTTGACGATGCCTTCGCCTCAGGGGGAAGCAGCATGGCAGTCATGGAGCTCCAGTTAGTGCCCGTCGGCCCCGTTCAAGGGGTCTTCCTGAAGGAACTCGAAGCGCCCATCGCGCAGGTGCTGGGTGTCGCGGCCTACGTGGGCAAGCCACTGCTCGCGCAGCCGACCTTCGCGTTCAACAAGGATCGGAACCAGTACCACACCACGGCCATCATGCGCCGGCTGCTCACCCTCAAAGACACAGGCACGCCGTTGATCATCGGCATCGCCGACGTCGATCTCTTCGTGCCTGATTCGCCGTTCGTCTACGGCGAGGCCGACCGGGAGTCCCACGCCGCGGTGATGTCGCTCTGGCGCCTCAAAGGCGAAGGTGAAGCGTGGAAGCGGCGCACCTTCGTCGAGGCGGTGCACCAGGCAGGTCACCTCGTGGGCCTCTCGTATTGTGAAGATGCGCGCTGCGCGATGTTCCTCGCCACCACCATCACCGATGCGGAGCGCCGTCAGCTGCACCTGTGCAACAACTGCCGGAACGAGCTCGCCAAAATTCGGCGCGTCTAGTCCTTCCCGGCGGGTAACGACCCGGGAACACGGTTGGCTCCTGAACAAACGCGTGATGCAGTGCGTTCCATGCGCATGCCCGGCTCTTCGTGGTTCACCGCTTTGGCCCTCATCCTGCTTCTGCCTGCTTGCGACTTCCTCAACGGAGGTGGCGGTGGTGGAGGCGGCACCGGTGGTGGCAGCGGTTCGGCCTTCACCTTCGAGAAGGGCTTCACCTTCGTACGCAAAGACGACCGCAACGTGTACCTGGTCGACGACGCCGACACGCAGACCACCACCACGTTGACGGGCTCAGCCAACGTGCGCACGCCGAGCTTCTCGGTCGACGGCCAGCAGATCGTCTTCGTGCGTGGCACCTCGATGGATTCGGAGATCGCCATCGTGCCCACCGCGGGCGGCATCGTGCGAACGGTGGTGGCCACCTCGGCACAGCAGAAGAACTTCAAGACGCCTGTGTTTTCGCCCGACGGTGCGCAGGTGGCGTTCGGCTTCGATGACGGCAACAGCACGCGCATCGGCCTCATCGGCGCCGACGGCACCGGCGCGCGGGTGCTCGCCAGCGGTGGTCTGTCGCAGGCGTACCCTTCGTTCACGCCCGATGGCACCGCGCTCATCGTGGCCGCGGGCCCCCCGGGGCTCGGCTACACGCAGATCGAACGCATCACGCTGGCCAGCAACTCGGTCACCAACGTCACCAACGTGCTGGGTAACGAGGCCCAGGGCATCTCGAACCGGCTGGTGATTTCGCCCGACGGCACCAAGGCGGCGTTCGATGGCCTGGTCTCGAGCAGCGTCACGCGGTTGTTCGTGATCGATCTCGGCTCGAAGGTGGTCACGTCGATCTACGCGGGTGAGCCCGGCACCAATGACTCGTTCCCCTGCTGGATGGGGAACGGCTCGATTGCGTTCTCGTCGGACAGCGGCGGCAACGACAGTGTGTACAAGGTGAACCTGCCCTCGAGCACCTCACCCACGCTGCTCGTGCCGAAGGCCGTCGAGCCCTGGTACTCCGGCCGCTGAGCTACTGGCAGACATTGCCGGCGCCGCAGACCCCCGACAGGCCGCACGCCATGCCCTGCGAGTAGCAGGTGGGAATGAAACCGAGGATCGCGTCGACATCGCAGCACTGAGTCGCGGTGCAGGGCGTTCCCGACAGCGTACACAGGTCGAACGAGCCGCCGTCGAAGGGGGGCAGACCGCCGCCGCCACCGCCGGTGCCGCCGCCCGCGCAGCTGCCCCCGGTACAGATGGCGCCCCCCAGGCAGGTCGTGCAGGCCGCGCCCGCGGAACCCTGGCCGCACTGCGCGTTCGTGAACTGGCTGGGCTGCACGCAGGTGTTGCCGTCGCAACACCCGGAGCACGTGCTCGCGTTGCAGGTGGTGCCGCCGCTGCACACGCCCGCCTGGCAGGTCTGACCAGCGAAGAAATCGCACGCCTGGCAGAAGCCGCCGTTGCGGCCGCACTGCGCGTTCACGGTTCCGCCCACGCAGTTGCCGGTGTTGATGTCGATGCAGCCGCTGCATGACTGGCAGCTGCCGGACACGCAGGTGTTGCCCATCTGGCAGCTCTGGCACGCGTTGCCGCCTGCTCCGCAGCGGGAGGGCGTGGTGGTGTTGATGCACACGCCCGCCGCGGTGCAGCAGCCCGAAGGACAGGTGCTGGGTGAACAGGAGGAGGTGCTTCCTCCGCCGCCGCCCGTTCCCGAGGCGACGCAGGTGCCAGAGGAGGAACAGAGCTGGTTGCTCGCGCACTGTGAACAGGAGGTCCCGTTGCGGCCGCACGCCGGCACCGAGTCTCCGTTGCGGCACTGGCCGAAGCTGTCACAGCAGCCCGCGCAGGTGGCCGCGGAGCACGTGACCGAGCCGCCGCCACCACCCGAGCCCGAGACGCAGGCGCCCGAGGAGGAACAGAGCTGGCCGCTCCCGCACTGCGCACAGGCGGTGCCGTTGCGGCCGCACGCCGGCACTGCGTTTCCGTTGCGGCACTGGCCGGTGCTGTCACAGCAGCCTGCGCAGTTGGCCGGAGAGCAGGTGACCGAGCCACCGCCGCCCCCGCCGTTCGAGCCGCCACCTGCGCCACCTGCGGAGCCGCCACCTGCGCCACCTCCGGACGGGTTCTGGTTGATGCAGATGCCGACGGTGCAGGCTTGCGAGCTGGCGCAAGGCTGACATTGCCCGGCGCCCGAACCACACGCCGCGTTCGAGTTGCCGGACTGACACTCACCCGCCGCGTCGCAGCAGCCGGAACAGTTGAGCGTGGAACACTTTGGGGCGAGCGTTCCACACGCGGTCAGGACGAGACCAGAGCCGAGCAGCAACGACACCATCGCGAGGGTTCTCATGTGCGGTGGGCTAGCACAGGTGAACTGCGTGATCCTCTCACCGCGAGTTCATTGATGAAGGCAGAGTCTCTTGCCGTCGATCTCTCTGCACCGCGTGCCGGGCCGGCAGCCGAGCTCGCACGGCACCGCGCAATACCCGGACGCCGCGGCTGAGGGAGCACCCATCGGGACGGTGCGATCACGCACGCACCAGGCGGCGCCTTCGCAGTCCGGCATGTTGCCCACGAGAATGACGCCTCCCGCCACGAAACGGGTCGCTTCGTCTTCCGTGAACCGCGGCGGGAGCAGGCACTCTTCTTCTGGCGCAGCACAGGCGGCGAACAACAGGAGCAGCGAAAGCATTCGGTTCACGGCAGGTCAGTGGCGTGCTGCGCGTCGATCCGTTGCGCGGTACACCGCCGCCATGCCCCACCCTCACGAGGCGATCGCCCAGGCCTGGCTCGACGCGTTCAACGCAGGTGACGTGCCCCGGCTCGTCGCGCTGTACGCCGAGAACTGCACGCACACCTCGCCGAAGATCCGCGCGCTCCACCCGGAGACCGGCGGCAAGCTGATCGGCCGCCCTGCACTCACGGAGTGGTGGGCCGATGCGCTCAAGCGGTTGCCCGGCCTGAGGTACGAGAAGACGGCCATGACCGCGAGCGATGACCGCGTGTTCCTCGAGTACGTGCGGCATGCACCCGATGGCCCGCCGATGCCCATCGCCGAAGTCTTCGACGTCAGCGGCGGGAAGATCGTCGCGTCGCGCGTCTACCACGGATGAACCGCTCGCTTCTCTACGTCACCGTTCTGGTCATCGCGACCTGTGGGCTCATCTACGAGCTCATCGTCGGCACGCTCGCGAGCTACCTGCTGGGCGACAGCATCACGCAGTTCTCCACCGTCATCGGCGTGTACCTGTTCGCGCTGGGCATCGGCGCGTGGTTGTCGGGCTTCATCGACAAGGGCCTCGCGCAACGTTTCGTGGAGATCGAGCTCGCGGTGGCGCTCGCGGGTGGTATTTCGGCGCCGTTTCTCTTCGCGACCTTCGCGGCTGGCGCGAGTTTTCGCGTCACGCTCTACGGCATGGTGCTGGTGATCGGCACGTTGGTGGGGCTCGAGATTCCGCTCCTGATGCGGCTGATGAAGGAGCAGCTGGAGTTCAAAGACCTCGTCTCCCGCGTGCTGACCTTCGATTACCTGGGCAGCCTCTTTGCGTCGTTGCTCTTCCCCATCGTGCTCGTGCCGCGCTTGGGCCTCGTGCGCACTTCGCTCGTATTCGGGTTGATCAACGCGCTGGTCGGCTTGTGGAGCACCTGGCTGCTCGCTCCCGTGCTCGGCAACGTCACGCGGCTGCGGATCAAAGCGGTGCTGGTGTCGGTGATCCTCATCGTGGGCATCGCCATGGCCGACTCGATGACCTCGCTCTTCGAGGAGCAGCTCTACAACGACGAGGTCGTGCACGCGCAGCAGACCCCGTACCAGCGCATCGTGGTGACGCGCAGCCACCGCGGCTTCTCGTTGTTTCTGAACGGCAACCTGCAGTTCTCTTCGGTCGACGAATACCGGTACCACGAGGCGCTGGTGCACCCGGCGTTTCAGTCGGCCGGCACGCGCAGTGAAGTGCTCATTCTGGGCGGCGGTGACGGGCTCGCGGCGCGAGAGGTGCTCCGGTACGACGACGTGAAGCGCATCACCCTGGTCGATCTCGACGGCGCGATGACCAAGCTGGCGGTCGAATCGCACGAGCTCGCCGCGCTCAACGGGCACGCGCTCGAAAATCCAAAGCTGCGCATCATCAACGACGACGCCATGCAGTGGCTGGGCAACACGCCCGAGAAGTTCGACGTGGTGATCGTCGACTTCCCCGACCCGAACAATTTCTCGCTCGGCAAGCTCTACACCACGCGCTTCTACTCGCTGCTCAAGGCGCACCTCGCGCCCGGGGGTGTGGTGGTGGTGCAGTCGACGTCTCCGCTCTTCGCGCGAAGGAGCTACTGGTGCATCGACACCACCATCAAGGCCGCCGGGTTCTCCACGCGCCCGTACCATGTGTGGGTGCCCAGCTTCGGCGAGTGGGGCTACGTGCTCGCGTCGGTCGGGCCGTCGAGCCCGCAGCATCCATTGCCGGATGAGCTGCGGTTTCTGACGGAGGAGACCATGCCTACGCTCTTCCAGTTTCCGAAAGACATGGAGGCCGTGCCGGCCGAGGTGAACCGGCTCAACAACCAGGTGCTCGTTCACTATTACGAAGACGAGTGGCGCCGCTGGAATTAGCTGTTGTCAGGCAGCTTCGAGTTCTTCTCGAGGAACTGCGCTGCCTTCTTCAGGTCGACGCCCCCGCCTTCGAAGGTGCGGTTGAGCGTCTCGAGGCCCACTTCGAGCGCACCCGTGTATTTGTAGGGCGTGGTCGGCGTGCGGCCGGCTGCGTTGGTGGTGCTGGGTTTGGTGAGGTCGTTCAGTTGCTGGGCTTTGTTGGTCACCTGCTGCGCGGCGGCGCTGGCGGCTTCGGCCACCACGGCGCGCGGGTTCTTCGGCTTTCCCGGAGGGCCGCCCGGGGAGATCTTTTCTGAGAACGGGAGCTGGACCAGCGCCGAGAGCACCTCGCGCGGCTTCGGGCCCCAACCTCGCGCAGGTTCAGCGGCGGCAGCGGCCGGCTTGGTGGTTTGCGGTTTGGGTTGGGCGGTGACTGCGGGCGTGGCGGGGCGGTTGATCTTCATGTGCCCATTGTCGCCACGGGGTGCGGATGGAGCTGTCTTGTTTTTGGGACTTCAATTCTCACGAATGAGATTCGCCCTGACTCTCCCGGAGGGAGGGGACTCCCGACTCCAATTCACTCTTCGGTTTCGTACTCGTCGCCTTCGAGCAGCCAGGCCATCGCTTCACTGCGCGCGTGCGCGATGCCCAACCAGGTGGCGAGCGTCGCTTCATCGAGCCCCACCAGCGCGGCCGAGTCGATGCGGTGCGTTTCGTGCGGACTTCCCGAAGCGAACAGCTCGGTGAGCAAGGAGCGGCTCCAGTAGCGCAGCCCCTGCACCGCCTCGTTCGCCGGCCCCTTCTTCGCCGCCGCCTCGCGGTCGAACCCTTCGGCAGCGACCGAGGTGAGCAGCTCCTCGAGATCTTCGTCAGACTCGAACGACGACGGATCTTCCTGCAGGCTGCGCGCGTAGACCTCGGAGCGGATCGCCTCCAACATCGCCTCGCACAGCGCGCGGTGCACCTCGAGGTCGTCGATCGATCGCAACGCCGCTTCTTCGAGGAACGGCTCGGCTACCGCCAACAACGGCAAGCTCGCCACCAGCTTCGCCGTGTCAGCGCGCTGGTCGAAGGCGGGGAACTCGGCCTTCTCCAACGCCCACAACAACAGCTGCAGCTCTTCGCCCGTCCAGTCGACGGACTCGATGTCTTCGTCGCTCCAGCTGCCGAGCTTCGCTTCGAACAGCTCGACGCCGTCGGCGCCCAGGTTGCCGAACAGGCCGAGCTCATCGACCCAGGTCTTCAGCGCGGTGAAGCGCGACGCATCCCGTTTCGACTCGAGGCTCGCGCGATCGAGCAACGCGCCCACCATCAGCGCGCGGCTCGCCACCACGTCGGCTTCGGGTGGAGCGGTGAGCGGCGCGTCTCCGTCTTCATCGAGCGCTTCGTCTGCGAGCGCCTCTTCCGGCGGCAGCGCAACCGGGGTGCCTTCGGTGGCGGTCTTTTCATCAGGGTCGAACAGCGGCTTGCGGGAGGTCGCCATGCGCGTGGGGTATACACTCCCGCATCATGCGAGTCCCTGTGCTGGTTCTGGTGTTCCTGATCAGCGCCTGCGGACCCAAGACGATGGACGCCCGCCTCCGTGATGCCGAGCGCATGGCCGACCGCGCTTCGGGTCATCTGGACCGCGCAGAAAAAGCAGCCATCCAGCTCGAGCCCAGAGACATGGAGCGCGCGCTCGACGACGCCAAAGACGAGCTGCGCCAGAAAGACATCGAGCTCTACCCCGAGTCGCAGATGCACTTCGATCGCTTCAAGGAGCTCGCCGCCCGCCTGCCCCAGGTGAAGGCCGAGCGGGAGAAGCGCGATCTCGAGCTCCGGCTCAACGCGGCCCGCGACAAGATCGTGCCCCGCGTGCAAGCAATGCTGGAGGCGCAAGAAGCCGTGCCCGCCTCGGCCCCCACCCGCGCGCTGATCGACGCCCTGGAGAACAAAGCGAAGGCCGTGAAAGACGCCGTCGACGACGAGCTCGATCTCTTCGTGAAGGACGCCGACTTCGCCGCGTGGGCCAGGTCGCAGCGCAACAAGGTCGACAAGGCGCTGGAGAGCGTGGCCCGCGGCAGGAAGGGCGTCGCTTTTCTCGAGGGGCCGGTGGTCGCCTGGAAAGAGGGCCTCGCGTTGGAGCTCGAAGCGAAGAGCCGCAAGGACCTGGGCGACAAGGAAACAGCGCTGCGCGACGCGCGCACCAAACTCTCTGCCTGCGACCGCACCGCCAAACCCTTCGACGAAGACAAACTCACCGGGGGCACCGGCTTTCAAATGCCCACGGGCAAGCCGCAGACGCCCGCGCAGCTGTCGGCCACCTGCCAGGCCGACGTGAAGCGCGTCGAGGCGCAGTGGAAGAAGGTGCTCGCTTCGGTGGAGCAGGAGAAGGCGAAGAAGAAGGCCCTGGCCGCGAAAGAAGAGAAGGCGCGCGCCAAACGTAAGAAGAAGTAGGCGCGCCTGCGACTTCGCCCGTCATCACCGCTGTCGGTGGTTGTACGCACTTGGTGATCCGCACAACTGGCTGCTTCTCATTCGCGATACTCGAGAAGCACTCCGCAGCCAGCCCCAGGGAAATCCCATGTCCTCCATCGCGAACAAGCTGACCTCCAGTGCCGCCTCGATGATCTCCGCTGCCAAGGCCGCTGCCGCTGCTGCAGCCGCCGCCGCAAAGAAGGCCGCCGCCGACGCCGCGAAGAAGGCCGCCGCCGACGCTGCGAAGAAGGCCGCTGCTGCCGCTGCGAAGAACAAGGACCGCTTCACCAGCAGCAAGACCTCCGACGTCAGCAAGCTCGCCAACGGCAAGGGCACCTCGAAGCTGAACAAGGATGGTTCTCAGACCACCACCTCCGAGAAGACGAAGAAGGGCACCACCACCAAGCAGGAGCTCACCACCAGCAAGAGCAAGCTCGGTGAGACCAGGCTCAAGTTCGAAGAGACCCGCACCACGGGCAACCGCGAGAGCAAGACCAAGCTCAGCCAGGACAAGGACGCCTTCGGCCGCTTCAGCAGCAGCCAGTCGCACGAGACGGCGATCAAGAAGGGCAACGTCACCACCACGACCTCGAAGCAGACCGACGTCGACAAGCTCGGCAACAAGAAGGTCACCACCGGCACTTCGAAAGCGGTCGAGCACGGCCAGACCACCAACACCCACGGCACCACCACCAGCAAGGGTGTCTTCGGAACGAAGCAGACCGTGGTGGAAGACAAGGTCGAGGTGAAGGACGCGGCGAAGAACAGCACGACCACCACCACCACCAAGTCCACCACCGGCACCGACTTCGCCTTGAGCTCGTCCAGGGAGTTCAAGGACGGCACCTTCACGCTGAAGGACTCCGCCGACTGGAAGAAGAACTCGTTCAACAAGGAGACCGGCAAGGAGAAGGAGTGGAAGCTCAAGGAGCCGGCGGCCGACAAGGGCTTCAGCCAGACCAACAAGAGCAGCAAGCTCGACAAGGCGCAGGCGGTCGGTGACGTGCTCGGCGCCGCGGGTCTCAAGAAGACCGTGTGGGAAGAGAAGAAGTTCGACACCACCGGCAAACCCGAGTCGTTCAAGACGCCCGAGTTCGTGGGCAGCCGCGTCGGCGTGCGCGGTGAAGGCAGCCTGACGGTCGGCGCCAACGGCGTCGAAGGCAAGTTCAAGCGCGAGGCCGTCGCGGGCCTGTACGCCGAGAAGAGCCACGAGGTCGACGGCAAGTACGGCAAGGCTGGCTACCAGGCGCAGGCGAAGGTCGAGGCGAAGGCCACCTTCGACGCGTCGGGCAAGCTCAACGCGAACGGGCTCGACGTCAGCGTCGGCGCGAAGGCGGGCATCTCGGCCGAAGCGTCGGTGAAGGGCACGCTGCAGACGAAGCCCGTGAAGTTCGCCGGCGTCGACCTCACCGCTGGCGTCGAAGGCAACGCGCGCGTCGCGGCCGAAGTCTCCGCCGAGGCCACCGGCAAGGTGAAGATCACCCGCAACCCGCCCACCGCCATCGCTGAAGGCAAGCTGGGTGCGTCGGCCGTGGTGAAGGCGGAGGCCGACGTGAAGGCTTCGGCCGGTCCGTTCTCCGTGAAGGCCTCCGGCTACGCCAGCGCGGGCGCCGAAGCGACGGCCAGCGGCGTCATCGGCTACCAGGACGGCAAGCTCAAGCTGGGCGGCTCGCTCGGCGCAGCGCTGGGCGTGGGCCTGGGCGGCTCGGTGGCGGTCGAGGTCGATGTGGCGGCCATCGGCACCATGGCGAAGAACACCGCCGACGTGAACGGCGACGGCAAGCTGGGCTTCGACGACGTGGGCGCGGCGGCCAGCAAGGCGACGGCGGCAGCCAGCTCGGCGGTCTCCAGCGCGGCGTCGACCGTGCGCTCGTGGATGCCCTGGTAACCCCGTTCGCATCGAGCAGTAACAGAGCCCGCGTGCAGCCGTGCTGACGGCGTGGTGAAGTATCGTCACGGTGCGGCGGGTTCGAGGCGTGTTGCTAGTCGACTATGTGCGGATCATCCGGCGGCAGGTGCCCGGGTGGAGGGACATCCTCACCGCCGAAGACTGCGCGCTCATCGACGCCCGCATCGCGCTCGACGGCTGGTACCCGATGGACGCCTTCGAGCGCCTCGGCCTGGTGGTGCTCAGGCACGTGGTGGCCGGCGAGACCGACGCCATCCGCCTCTGGGGCCGCAGCCAGGTGCAGACCGCGCTGCTGGCGCTCCCTGAATTGGCGAACCCTGAGGATCCCCGCGACTCGGTGATGCGCTTCCAGAACTACCTGGGCAGCCTGTTCGACTTCGCGGTGGTGACGGTGCTGAGCGTGGACGACGAGGCCACGCAGCTCGAGGTCGACTACGGAATGAGCTCCATCTCGGAGGAGTGCGCGACCTGGCAGACCATCGGCTTCTTCGAGGAGCTGCTCACCGCCAGTGGTGGTCACCAGGTGGCCAGCGCGCTGCAGAGCCGGCGCTGGGCCGGCGACGAGAAGACGGTGGTGGTGCTGAGCTGGACCTCCGCCATGCTCAGCCCGGTGCCGTTCCTCGCGCGGCCGCGGGTGCTGCTGGTCGACGACGAAGTGCTGGTGGCCAACGGGCTGGCGCGTGCACTGGCGAAGGTGGCCGACGTCACCATCGCGTCTTCGGTGGCCTCAGCGCTCGGCTTCCTCGAGCATCAGGAGTTCGACGCCGTGGTGAGCGACTTCGACATGCCGGGCCGCAACGGGCTCTCGCTGCTCGCTGAAGTGGCGCGCCGCTGGCCCCGGCTCAAGCGCGTGCTGCACTCGGGTGCGATGCCGCCCGAGGCCCAGGCCGCGCTCAGCAGCGGGGTGGTGCACGAGCTCATCGACAAGCCTGCCCAGCGCGACGTGTTGATCGCCTCGCTCGCCACGCCGGCTCGAACGCGGTGACCGCTTAAACATAAATAGAATTTACATTCGTGCTGGTATTCGAGAAGCGAGCTCGCGCCGAGAACGCAGCATGGCCCTCCGAATCAACTCGCGTGGAAGTCAGGTCGTTCGGCTGCAGCAAGAACTCAAAGCAGCCGGCATGGCGGTCGGTCGCGCTGATGGCGTCTTTGGCAAAGGCACCCTCAAGGCGGTCAAGCAGTACCAGACCCGCTACCGCCTCGGCGCCGACGGCGTCGTTGGCCCGAAGACGTGGAACAAGCTGCTGACCGACGGGAAGAACCCCCCGGGCGTGAAGAAGGCAGCGCCGGTCGCTGCTGCCCCTCGCGGCTCGTTGGTCACCGGCTACGTGAACGGCAGGGCCAAGAAGATCCGCGTGGCGTCCGTGGGCGGCGGCAAGGTGATGCGCGCCGACGCTGCAGCGAAGTTCAACAAGATGAAGGCCGCGGCCCGCCGCGCTGGCATCTCGCTGAACGTGAACTCGGCTTTCCGCACCATGGCGCAGCAGCGTTCGCTCTACGCCGCCTACAAGGCCGGCCGGGGCAACCTCGCCGCGCGCCCGGGCTACAGCAACCACCAGGGCGGCCTCTCGGCCGACGTGGCGACCGGTGGGTACGGCAGCCGCACGTACAAGTGGATGGCCCGCAACGCGCGCGCCTACGGCTTCGTCAACGACGTGCGCGGTGAGCCGTGGCACTGGACGTTCCGCGGGTGAGGCCTGCGGTCTCGCTCGTCTTCTGACGGCAGTTGGGCGAGAGTTTCGCGCTCATGGCACACACCCCATTGTTCACGCAGGGGCTCGCTGAGCTCAAAGCGGGCCGCTTTGCTGAAGCCAGAAAACTCTTCTCCGAAAACGAAGAGAAGGCTGGCACCACCGCAGCGACGAAAGACCTGCTGCGCCAGGCTGAGCAGAACCTGCTCGCCGGCAAGGTCGACGTCGCCGCGCAGCAATTCAACACGGTGCTCGAGCGCAACCCCACCCTGCCCGAGGTGTACCTGGGGCTGGCGCGCATCGCGTTGTTTACCGGTCAGCTCGCCGATGCGCGCACGCACGCGATGGCGGCGGTGAAGGTCGGCCCGCAGCTGGGCCTCTCGTGGACTCTGCTCGGCCTCGTCCACGAAGCCGAGGGCGACCCGAAGGCGGCGCTCACCCACCTGGAAAAAGGCGCGCAGCTGGGCGCCCACGTCTTCCTCTGCCAGTTCAACTTCGGCCGGCTGCTCGCTTCCGAAGGGCGCGCGGGTGAAGGCATTCCCTTCCTGCTCAAGGCGGTGGAGCTCGAGCCGAAGAACGCGGACGGCTTCATGATCCTCGGGATGGCGCAGAAGAAGGTGAAGCAGTTCGAGAAGGCCCTCAAGGCGATCGAGAAGGCGAAGGACCTCAACCCGAAGAACGTGGACGGCTGGGCCACCCTGGCCGACGTGCTGTTCGAAGCGCGTGAGTTCGCCGCCGCCCGCACCACGCTCGACAACGGCCTCAAGGCCGTCGGTGAACACCCGGCCCTGCTCGAGAAAGCCACCGCCTGCGCGATGATGCTCGACGACGCCGCGGGCGCCTGCGCGTACCTGGAGCGTGAGCTCAAGGTGGTGCCGCAGCATGAACAGGGCTGGCTCAACCTGGCGCACCTGTCGCTGCTGACGGAGAACCTCGATCGCAGCGAGTCGGCGGCCAAAGAGCTGATCAAGCGCAACCCGAAGAGCTGGGAAGCGTGGTTCCACCTGGGCAACCTGTACGACGCGGTGCCCGACGAGGCGAAGTCAGAAGACGCGTACCGCAAGGCGCTGGCCATCAAGGGCGACGAGTGGAAGGTGCTGATGAACCTCGCCACCATGTTGGTGCAGACCACGGTGAAGGCCAAACACCAGGACGCCAAGCTGCTGCTGCTCAAGGCGAAGGGCCTGGCGCCCGCAGGTGAATGGCGCGTGCACTACAACCTCGCGCTGGCGCACGTGCGCTTGAACGAGATTCAAGAAGCGCTCGCGCTGGCCCGGGAGATTCAGAGCAAGGCGCCCGCGACGGATCCGATGGTGGCCGAGGCGAAGAAGCTCGAGTCGAATCTGCTCGAGAAGAACTGACGCACGGCCCTCACCCACTCCCTCTCCCAGCGGGAGAGGGAGTTCATGGTCTTCAGCGAATGGTGCCGAAGCCGGCGATGCGCGCATCACCCACGGCGTAGGTCAGCCGGCGAACCGCGTCACCCGAGTTGCCTTCGATGGTCTGCACCATCAAGCGGCCGTTCTTGCGGAAGACCTTCTCCACCATGCCGGTGTGCTGGGCCGTCGGGCCGCTGCCCGGTTGCCAGTCGAACATGATGATGTCGCCCGGCTTCGGGTTGTTGCGGTTGAAGGTGCCGTTGCTCTTGATCTTCTCCAGCAGTGCGGGCGTCCACGGCTCGTTGAGCGGCTTGCCGGCCTTCGAGTAGCAGTAGCTCACGAAGTCAGCGCACCAGGCCTCGGGCGGGCGGCCGAAGAACGTGGAGAACGGGTTCCCGTTCTCGCCCTTCTCGTGGAAGCCGAGGAAGCGGCGCGCGGTCTCGAGCACCTTGTCGCGGTAGTCGCTCTTCGCGTCCTTCTTCATCTTCGCCAGCTGGTTGGTGCCGATGGCGCCGTCTTGCTCGAGCTTCGCCTTCTTTTCGTACGCCTTGACCGCCTTCTGGGTGCGGGCGTCGAACAAGCCGTCGATGCGGCCGGGGTTGAAGCCGAGCTTCTTGAGCAGCTTCTCCGAGGCCTTCACCGCGCCGCTGCGCTCGTTGAGCTTCTGCGCGGGGTCGGCCGGCTTCGTGGAGAGGATGTAGCTCTTCTTGAGCTCCTTCCAGGTGCGGGTGTCGACGGTGCCGGTGACGGGCAGCTTCGACTTCGCCTGGAACGCCTCGAGGGCGCCGCGGGTGCGCTCGTCGAAGGTGCCGCTGGTGTGTTTGGGGTCGAAGCCGGCCGCCTTGAGGTGCAGCTGCACGTTCTTCACGGCAGCGCCCTTCGCGCCTTCTTGCAGGCGGCCGCAGGCCAGCGCGGTGGCGCGATCGAGCCGGGCCTGCGCCTTGGTGGGCGCGATGCGGCGGCGCTCCGGGGCGTGGGCGAGCTTGCTGACCTCCGACTTGAGGACCTGGCGGGACTTCTTGCCCAGCCACTGCGCGCCGTCGGAGAGCTCCTTCTGATCCTTGCGGAAGGCCTTCACCGCGGCGCCGGTCTCGCGGCTGAAGATGCCGTCGGCTTTGCCGGCGGTGTAGCCGAGCTTGTTGAGGCGGCGCTCGAGCACCTGAATCGAGTCGGACTTCTGGCCCACGGAGACGAACAGGTCGTCCTTCTGGGTCTTGATGCGCTGGTTGACCGCGGCGAGCTTCGTGCTCGTCCTGGGGTCGAGCGTGCCGGTGGCGGTCAGCCCCAGCGAGGCCTGAAATTCTTTGAGCGCCCTGGTGAAGGCGGGGGTCACCTTGCCGTCGACGGCGCCGGGCTTGAAACCAGCGCGCGTGAGCATCGACTCGGCCTGCTTGAGCTGCGCCCTGGAAGGCAGCGCCGGCGTGGTTGTTGCGAAGCACGCTTGTTGAGGGCCGGCTGATCCGACTTGTTGATGGCCATCACGCAACGCGGAGGGGTGCGCACCACCGCGGTGATGGCCATCATCGAGGGTGGCGAGTGCGTGCCACCCTCGGCGAGGACGTCAGGA
>JAUYRZ010000061.1 GCA_030695565.1 Archangium sp. | reverse complement strand
CTACCTCGCCTTGGTCCTCACGCGAGGACTCACCGAAGACTCGTGATTCCGATCACCTAAGATGCGCTCGCCCTGCCCCGAGGGGGAGAGGGTCGGGGAGAGGGCTTTGCAACCGCTGCTCAGTTAAAAGCCCCGCCATGTCACGACTCTCAGTCTTGTCACTGCTGCTCGCCGCCTGCGCGACCACGCCAGAGGTTGTCTCTGAGAAGCCGAAGACCCCGCCAATCAAAGCACCCGAAGAAACCCACTTCGGTGAGCTCTCCCAGCTGACCTTCGGCGGAGAGAACGCCGAGGCCTACTGGCGCTTCGACGGCACGGGCGTCTCGCTGCAGCGCCGCGCGGGCACCGACGCCTGCGATCGCATCTACACGATGCCGATCTTCCAGAACGGAGCGCCCATCGCCGAGCCGAAGCCGGAGTTGTTCTCGAGCGGGAAGGGCGCCACCACCTGCGCGCACTACCTCGCCGGAGATCAGGAGGTGCTCTACGCCTCCACCCATCTCGGCGGAGACGCCTGCCCGCCCAAGCCCGACATGAGCCTCGGCTACGTCTGGGCGCTCTACGACACGTACGAGATCTTCAAGGCGAAGACCGACGCGCCCGCAGCGCTCACCCGGCTCACCGACTCGCCCGGCTACGACGCGGAAGCGACGGTCTGCGGCAAGGATGGTTCGATCATCTTCACCTCCACGCGCGACGGCGACCTCGAGCTCTACCGCATGGACAAAGACGGGAAGAACGTGAAGCGCCTCACCAACACGCCCGGTTACGACGGCGGCGCGTTCTTCAACCGCGACTGCAGCAAGATCGTCTGGCGCGCCTCGCGGCCGAAACCCGGCAAGGAGCTGGAAGACTTTCAAGGGCTGCTCAAGCAGGGCCTGGTGCGCCCCACCAGGCTCGAGCTCTTCGTGGCGAACGCCGACGGCTCGGATGCGCGGCAGGTGACGTATTTGAACGCGGCCTCGTTCGCGCCGTTCTTCTTCCCCAACCGCGACCGCATCATCTTCGCGTCGAACTACGGCGATCCCAAGGGGCGCGACTTCGATCTCTGGGCGGTGAACTCCGACGGCACCGCGCTCGAGCGCATCACGCACACCAAAGGCTTCGACGGTTTCCCGATGTTCTCGCCCGACGGGCAGTGGCTGATCTTCGCCAGCAACCGCATGACGGC
Source organism: Archangium sp. (assembly GCA_030695565.1). Lineage (GTDB taxonomy): Bacteria > Myxococcota > Myxococcia > Myxococcales > Myxococcaceae > Archangium_A. The sequence continues at coordinate 6,047 of JAUYRZ010000061.1, read as the reverse complement.
GGAGGGCCAGACGGACACCAACCTGTTCCTCACGAAGTGGATCGACCACGAGCCGAAGTCAGAGCCCGCTGCGGCCGAACGAATCCTCGAGGACGTCATCTGGCTGGCCGATCCCGCGCGCGAAGGGCGGGGCGTGGGCACGAAGGGTCTCGACGCCGCGGGCACCTGGCTCGAGGAGCGGTACAAGGCGCTGGGCCTCGAGCCGCTCGGCGCCGACGGCAGCTACCGGGTTCCGTTCGAGGTCACCACGCAGGTCACCCGCGGCCCAGGCACCACGCTGAAGGTCGCAGGCAAGACCATCGCGCCCACCGACTTCACCACGCTGGGTTGGAGCTCCCAGGGCACCGTGAAGGGCGCGGCCGTGCTCGCAGGTCACGCGATTCAAGATGCCGACCTGGGCCTGGATGATTTCAAGGGTCTCGACGTGAAGGGAAAGATCGTGATCGCGCGCCGCTTCGTGCCCGAGACCGAGAAGCTCAGCGCACTTGAGGCGCAGCGCCGCGCGGGCGATCTCCGCAAGAAGGCGTTCGTGGTTCGTACGCTGGGAGCCAAAGCGCTCATCGTCGTCGACTGGCCGATCAGGGTGGCCTCGAAGGAACCCCAGGAGCCCACGCCCGAAGCGGCGCTGCCTTCACTGCGCCCCGAAGGCACCGGCGAGGCGGGCCTTCCCGTGCTGGTGGTGAAGCGCTCGGTGTTCGAGGCGGTCTGGAAGAACCTCGAAGCGAAGAAGCCCGTCGAGATCGCTCTCGGCGTGGAACTCAAGCTCGAGAAGACGCAGGCCTTCAACGTGGTCGGCCGCATTTCGGCCGGCAAGAAGACAGCGCCGGGATCGATCGTGATCGGCGCGCACTACGATCACCTCGGCCTGGGCGGGCCCAACTCGCTCACGCCCGATCGCAGCGAGCCGCACCTGGGCGCCGACGACAACGCGTCCGGCACCGCCACCCTGCTGGAGATCGCGAAGACCCTCTCGGCCGTGCGGGGTGAGCTGACGCGTGACGTGGTGATCGCCTCGTTCAGTGGTGAAGAAGAAGGGGTGCTCGGTTCGGCCGCGTTGGTGAAGAGCAAGCCCCGCTGGCTCGAAGGCAGCTCGGCGATGATCAACCTCGACATGGTGGGGCGGCTCCGGGAGAACACCCTGTCCGTGCTGGGCAGCGACTCGGCGCCCGAGTGGGTGGGGCTCATCGGCACCGCCTGCGCGGCGGCGCGGGTGAACTGCAACGCGAGCGGTGACGGCTACGGCCCGAGCGATCACATGTCGTTCTACACGGCAGGTCTGCCGGTGCTTCACCTCTTCACCGGCGCGCACGGCGACTACCACAAACCCTCGGACACCCCGGCGAAGCTCAACGCCGCCGGCATGGGCAAGGTGGCCGACGTGGTTTCCGCGCTCGCCCGCTCGAGCAGCAACACCACGCTGACCTACAAGAAGATGCCCGCACCCACGGGCCCCGGCGATGCGCGCAGCTTCAACGCGTCACTGGGCACGGTGCCCAACTATGGCGGTCCGCCTCCGGGCGTGAAGGGCGTCTTGCTCGACGACGTGCGGCCGGGTGGCGGGGCCGAAAAGGCAGGCATGCGCCGAGGTGACGTGATCGTCAAGCTGGGCAAGGTCGACGTCGGCTCGGTGGAGGATCTGATGTTCGTCTTGATGCAGGCCAGACCGGGTGAGACGGTCACGGCGGTCGTCCTCCGCGAAGGGCAGCGGCTGGAGCTCCCGACCACCTTTCAGGAAGGACGCCGCCGATGATGCTCTTGCTCCCCTTGATGGTCCTCGCGCAGGTCACGCCCAGGCCGATCGCACCCGCATCGAATGGCGCGAACCCGGGGGCGACCACCCGGCCCGTGCAGCAGCCGGTCGCTCCCGTGGTGGCGCCTTCAGGGCCGACCGCGGCGCAGCAGCGCCTGAGCTACGCGCAGCAGGCGTTCGGCCTCGCGCACAGCATGTACCGCCAGGGCAACATCAGCGCCGATGCGGCGGCCACCTGGAGCCTGCGCATCTACGAAGCGCAGAAAGATTCACCCACCGCTGCCAAGGAGCACCTCGATCGCATGGTCGCGTTGGAGAAGCTGGCCATCGAGCGGGTGCAGGGTGGTTCGGCGCCGGTGCTCGATAAGATGACCGTGGCGTTCTTTCGCGCGCAGGCCGAACAACTGGCAGGGAAGAAGTGACCCGCGACGAATTCAAAGACGGCTTGTTGCAGGTGATGACCCAGAAAGAACACTGGGCCTGGCCCGCGTTCACGTCGGGCAAGGTCGAGAAGGCGCGCCTGCACGTACACCTCGAGCAGGAGTACGCGGTCTTCGTGCGCGACTTCCCCGTGCTGGTGGGCCGCGCGTTCGTGCAGTGCCCGATCCCCGAAGTGCGGCGCGAGCTGGCGGAGAACCTCTACGAAGAAGAGACGGGCGGGCTGCACGCGGGCAAACCGCACCCGGAGCTGTTCCTCGAATACCCGAAGGGGCTCGGCTTCGACGTGAGGCGTTTTGCCGACGTCATCCTGCTGCCGGGCGCCAAGCACTACCGTGACACCATCGACGCGCTGACCATCTCGCGCGGCTGGGCGATCGCCGCTGCGGTGGTCACCCTCTTCATCGAGGGTACGCCCCACGAACGTTCCCTGTTCGATCCGAAAGCGCCGCCGCGGCCTGAGCCGGCGCTGGGCGATCACCCGCTGGCCAAACACTACGGCCTGCCCCTGGAGTCACTCGCGCTCACCAAGGCACACCGCGGGGTGGAAGGTGAACACCGGCTCTCCGCGTGGAAGGTGATGCTCGATCACGTGCTCGAGGTCGAGCGGCCGGCGACGGTCGATGCGATGCAGCAGACGCTGCGCGCGTGGTTGCGGTACCGCGATGACGTGGCCGAAGCCTGTGGCCTCGTGAAGCCCTGAAGATGCTGCCGCCCACCGACTCCCAGGGGAGGTTTCTGCCCAACCTGCGCACGGCATCGATCCTCAAGCGGTGCTGCGCGAAGGTGATCGACGCGATCCTCTCCGGGATCACCACGTTCACCTTCCTGGCGTTGATGCCGCTGCCTTTCGCCTCTGTCATCGGCACCAGCTGGTTCTGTCTGACCGATTGGTTCGGCTCTCCGGGCAAGTGGCTCTTTCAGATCCGCGCGGTGAACCTCGATGGCTCGCCGTTGAGTCCACTCGCTTCGATCAAGCGCAACCTCATCCTGGGGCTGCCCACCTTCTTGCGCGCGTTGATCACCGCAGGGCTCATCGGTGCGCAGGGTGAAGACCAGAAGTGGGAACGCCTGATTCTCGCCCTCGTCTCGCTGTCCGTCTTCTTCGGAGAGCTGGTGGGCATGGTGATGCAGCCTGACAACCGCCGGTGGGGAGACACCTTCGCTCGCAGCCGGGTCGTCGATCGCTGAGGCCAGTTCTTCGCCACGCGTGAAACGCCGCACTACTCTGTGCGGCTCATGCACCGCATCGACGAGCCGCATCCGTTCAGTCTCGAGACCGCCACGCTCCACTACGCCGAAGATCGCGCCGTCGCAGCTCAGCACCTGGCGCTCGAGCTCGACCTCGACTTCGAGAAGCAGTCGGTCACCGGCATCGCCACCCACTCGCTGGTCGCGGTGAGCGCCCTCAAGCAGGTGAGCTTCGACGCGGTCGATCTCGACGTCACCAGGGTGGAGGTCGACGGCAAGGTGGTGCAGTTCGACGCCGCGTCAGGCCGCTCGTTGCACGTGCACCTCGCGCGCACGGTCAAGCCCGACACGCAGTTCGTGGTGCGCATCAGCTACCGCGCGACGCCGCAACGCGGGCTCTACTTCGTGGGCAAGAACCAGGCGTGGACGCAGGGGCAGGACATCGACTCGCGCCACTACTTCCCCTGTCTCGACACGCCCGCGCAGAAGTGCTCCAGCGAAGTGAAGGCGACCTTCCCGAAGGCGATGACCGCCTTGTCGAATGGAGCGTTGCTCAGCGACACGGTGAAGGGCGCCCGCCGCACCATGCACTACCGGCTCGCCGCGCCCCACGCGCCGTACCTGGTCACGCTGGTGGTGGGTTCGTTCGAGATCCACGAGGCGAGCAGCAAGTCGACGAAGGTGCGCACGTTCTTCCCCCCGGGGCGAAAAGAAGACGCGCTGCGCGTGGTGGCGCGCACTCCGAAGATGATGGATCTCTTCGAGCGGCTCACCGGCCTTCCATACGCGTTCGGCGACTACTCGCAGATCTTCGTGTCGGAGTTCATCTTCGGCGGCATGGAGAACACCTCGGCCACCACGCTGACCGACGCGGTGCTGCACGACGCGCGCGCGCACGCGGACTATTCGGCCGAGTTCCTCATCGCGCACGAGCTGGCGCACCAGTGGTTCGGCGATCTACTGACCTGCCGCGACTGGCCGCACGGGTGGCTCAACGAAGGGTTCGCCACTTACTCCGAGGTGCTCTGGAAGGAAGAGGGCGAGAGCCTCGACGAGGCGGATCAGCAGCGCAAAGCGGATCTCGATTCGTACCTGAACGAAGTGGCCGAGCGGTATGCGCGGCCGATCGTGGCGCGGAAGTTCGATGCGCCGATCGATCTCTTCGATCGCCACCTCTACGAGAAGGGCGCGCTGGTGCTGCACGAGCTGCGCTGCCGCCTGGGTGACGAAGCGTTCTACGCCTCGGTGCGCGAATACGTGGCCGCGCACGCGGGTGGTTCGGTGGAGACGGTCGATCTCGCCCGCGCCATCGAGCGCATGACCGGCCGCAACGTGGACCGGTTCTTCGACGAGTACGTGCACCGCGCAGGGCACCCGCAGCTCAAGGTCGAGGTGCGTTACGACTCCGAGAAGAAGGCGGTGCGGGTCAGCGTGAAGCAGGCTCAAGAAGGCGAGCCGTACGCGCTCTCACTGCCGGTGCAGCTGGTGGTGGGCGAGAAGACCAGCACGCAGGAGTTCGCGGTCAGCCAGAAGGAGCACGTGTTCATGCTGCCCGCGGCGCGCGAGCCCTCGCAGGTGATGATCGATCCCCGCAGGCATCTGCTCGCCACGCTCGAGGTGGAGAAGCCGGTGGGGTTGTGGCGCACCGAGTTGCTCCAGGGCGAGATTGCCCGCGCGCGCACGGAAGCCGCTGCTGCACTCGCGAAGGATCCCGCGGGGCCGACGGTCGCTGCGCTCGCGAAGGTGCTCAAGCAGGAGAGCGCGTTCTGGGCCACCCGCGCGGCGTGCGCTCGTGCGTTGGGTACGCTGCGTTCGCCGGCGGCTCGCAAGGCGCTGCTCGATTCGCTCAAGGTGAAGGCGCCCAAGGCCCGTCGTGCGGTGGTCGCGGCGCTCGGTCAGTTCCGTGATGACGCCGAGGTGGGCGAGGTGTTGATGGCGATGGCCAAGAAGGGCGACTCCAGTGGCTTCGTCGAAGGTGAGCTCGCTCGGGCGGTCGGTCGCACGCGGGTGAAGGGCGCGTTCGAGCTGCTCAGCTCGATGATGGATCGCACCGCGTTCCAGGATGCCGTGCGTTGTGGTGCGCTCGATGGTTTCGCCGAGCTGCGAGATCCGAAGGCGTGGAAGGTGGTGGTGGGGGCGCTCGCTCCCGGCCAGCCGGTGTTCGGGCGTCGCACGGCGGTGCTCGTGTTGGCGAAGCTGGCCGAGGTGGCAGACAAGAAGACCGAAGCGGTCGAGCGCATCGGGCAGCTGCTGCGCGATGAGAACTTCCGCGTGCGGTTGTCGGCGATCGATGCCGCGTCGAGCCTGGGCGACGAGCGGATGATCGGTGCGTTGAGCTCGACGCCGTTCCTCGATGGCCGGGAACAGCGGCTGGCGAGGGAGGCGATTCGTTCGCTCAGGTCGAAATCACCCGGCAAGGAGCTTCAGTCACTGCGCGGTGATCTCGACAAGGTGAAGGCCGAGCTGAGAGCGCTCCAGGAAACCGTCGACGCCAAGAAGAAGTGACCCGTGCTCCCTCTCCCCTCCGGGGCAGGGCGAGCGCATCTTAGGTGATCGGAATCACGAGTCTTCGGTGAGTCCTCGCGTGAGGACCAAGGCGAGGTAGTCGTCATCCCACCCCGCGCGCTTTCGCTTCGTGGTCGAGCCGTACTTAGCGGTCTTCTCGTTG
>JAUYRZ010000053.1 GCA_030695565.1 Archangium sp. | reverse complement strand
CTCCAGCAGCGAGCCCTGCCGCTGCTCAGGCAGCCGATGCGTCTTCGTCGACCGTCGTGATTGCTTCACGCGCACCCAAGATCACGACAGGGTGCGGGTGGTCAACCACTCCCGACTAGATCAACAGCCTCCCGAAGGGAGAGGGAACTCAGCTCGTTCAGCGACGGCCGCGAGGACCACCGCGGAACATCGACTGGCCCGAGGGCTTGGTGGCGCCTGCTGCTGCGGCCGTGCTGCTGGCACCACCACCGCCACCACCGCTGCTGGCCTTCTTGGGGTGCGAGCGCGCGTGACGACCGGGCGCGGCACCAGCCGGGCGCTGCGAGACGCCGTGACCGTGACCACGCGGGCCCGGATCAGCCTGACGGGTGCGCTCGGCGGCCGCCGCGGCGATGAACACCGGGTCGGTCACCGGAACTTCCGAGCGGGGCACCTTGTTGCGCAGCAGCTTCTCGATGTCGCGCAGCAGCTCGCGCTCTTCCGGAGCGCAGAACGCCGACGCGTGACCACTGGCCTGTGCGCGCGCCGTACGGCCGACGCGGTGCACGTAGTCTTCCGGCACGTGGGGGAGATCGAAGTTCACCACGTGACCGATCTCGGCGACGTCGATGCCGCGGGCCGCGATGTCGGTCGCCACCAGCACGCGGAACTTGCCCGACTTGAAACCATCGAGCGCGTACTTGCGCTGGCTCTGGCTGCGGTTGGCGTGAATGCGCTCCACCTCGTGCCCAGCCTTCTCGAGCGACTTGGTCAGCTTGTCGGCGCGGCGCTTGGTGCGCGTGAAGACCAGCGTGCTCTCTTCACCCTGCGAGAGCAGCGTGAGCAGCAGCGGCGTCTTGTCGTTCTGCCCCACCTCGAACACGCACTGGGTGGCGCGACTGGCGGTGGTGCCACTGCGGGCCACTTCGACGCGCACTGGATCTTTCGAGTGCTGCTTGGCGAACTCCGCCACTTCACCGGCCATGGTGGCCGAGAACAGCAGCGTCTGACGCGGGCGGGGCACCTTCGCGAGGATGCGGGTCAGCTGCGGCTTGAACCCCATGTCGAGCATGCGGTCGGCCTCGTCGAGCACCAACACTTCGACGTTGGCGAGCACCGCGGTGCCCTGGCCCATGTGGTCGATCAACCGGCCCGGCGTGGCGACGCAGATCTGCGCGTGCTTGAGGCCTTCGATCTGCGGGCCCATGCCGACGCCGCCGATGAGCACCACGGTCTTCACGCCGTGCGGCGCGCCGAACCGGGTGGAGTGCTCGGCGATCTGCAACGCGAGCTCGCGGGTGGGCGCCAGCACCAGGGCACGCAGGCCCTTCTTGTTGTGGAGCCGCTCGACGATGGGCAACACGAACGCGGCGGTCTTGCCGGTACCCGTGGCGGCGCAGCCGATCACGTCTTTGCCGGCCAGCGCGTGGGGAATGGTCTGCGCCTGAATGGGCGTGGGCTTCTCGTAGCCAGCACGAGTCAATGCGGTGAGGCTCGCCGGGGAGAGGCCAAGCGATTCGAAGTCGGACAGCTGCGTCATGCAGCGCCAATACCCGAAAACGTCAGCGCGTGCCCCTCCTCATCCGACGTGGGCCCCGGAGGAGCGCCCCGAGCGCCACCTTTCAGGAATGAAACGCTCCCACCAGGGCACAAGGGGCAGGTCGCTCACCGGGGGCACCAGGAAGCTCACTTCGAGCCGCCAGCGGGCGCCTTCAGGCAACGCAGGTGTCGGTAATGGCGCCGCATTTTCCAATGCCCGGGTGACACACGACACCAGTTTCGCCGGCAGCTCGGAGCGCTCCTCGGCGTCGACGAACTCGAAGTGGGTCTGGCCGTGTTCGGTCTCCACCAGCAGCTCGAGCATCACGGTGGCGCCCTCCCCGCCGCGGTGTTTTCGCACGCACTGGGCCAGCTCGTCGGTGGCCAGGAAGAACTCGCCCTGCACCACCCCGCGCTGCAGGGGATCGACCGCCCACGCTCCCTCTTTGATGAGGGGAAGGCTGTCCCAGGCGCTGCGCCACCCGACCGGGCGCGCGCGGCGAGGCGGGTCGAGCAGCGAGACGGCCAGCGCGGCCACCAGGGCGATGGCGACGACCAACACGATGAGAGGAGCGCGTTTCATTTTCATGCGGAGTTGAGCGCCACCATCGCTCCACCGCCGCGGCAATGCACGCTCCTGCAGCCGGGTGGTTCACGGTGCTGCCCGCCAGCGCAAGCACCCAACATCCGACGGACGGCGTCTTGACTCTCATTAGGGTTCATGTGACTTTATGTGCATGACCGACATCTTCGAACGAGCCCGGGGCGCCTTGTGGGGACAAGCGGTGGGCGATGCGCTGGGAACCACGGTGGAGTTCTCCAGCGCCGCGCGGATCGCCAACCGTGCGCCGGATGCCTGGCCGAAGGAGCTCATTGGTCAAGGGCCGTTTCAGCTGGTGCCCGGACAGATCACCGACGACACCGAGCTGGCCTTGAGCCTGGCGCGTTCGTTGGTGAAGCAGCGCGGCTACGACGCGGACGACGCCGCGGCCGCCTACGCGCGGTGGCGCAGATCAGACCCGTTCGATTGCGGCAACGCCACCCATCAAGCTTTCGGCGGCGCGCTCGACCTGGGCCCCGGTCTCGCGGAGCGCATGCGAGCGCGCGCGAGTCAGACCACCCAGGCCAACGGCTCGCTGATGCGCTCGAGCCCACTGGGCATCTTCGGCGCCGCGCTGCCGCGGGCTGAGCTGGCCCGGCTCGCCGCCGCGGACAGCACCTTGAGCCACCCCGATCCGTTCTGTCAGTCGGCGTGTGCGGTGTTCGTGACCACCCTCGCCGACGCGATCACCACGGGGTTGCCGGGCGCCGAGCTCTACGAACGTGCCCTGCGTTTCGCCGCGGACGCACCGGTGCTCGGCACGCTGGAGGCCGCCGCGTTCGGGTTGCCCGAGTCTGATGGCGGCAATCAGGGCTGGGTGCGCATTGCCTTGCAACACGCGTTCTTTCACCTCAAGCACGCGACCGACTTCGAAGCAGCCCTGGTGCAGACCATCGCGGCGGGGGGCGACACCGACACCAACGCGGCGATCACCGGCGCGTTGCTCGGGGCGACGCTGGGTGAAAGCGCGATTCCCCCTCTTTGGAGAGAAACGGTGCGCGACTGTCTTCCGCAACGCCCGGTGGAGTACCGCTGCACTGATTTGCCCCAGCTGGCGGAAGCGCTCCTGCAGATCGTCACCTGAGGACCACGGAGGACCTGGGGACTTTGGCGGCGAGATCTGGTGACGCTGAGCAGTGGCCCCGCGTGGGTATTACATCGCGCCATGTCTGTTGGATGGAGGGGGATCCATGACAGCGCCTGGCATCACCCGGGGCTTGCGTTCGCGCTGTGCGCCCTCGCGGCCGTGGTGGTGGTGCAACGGCTGCCTGAAGGACCGCTCCGACGCTCGTTGTTGTTGTTCACGGCGCTCACCGCGCTCGATGCGTGGCTCACGGGTGCACTGACGCCCCTCCACGGAGGGCTCGCGCAGAACGTGTCGATCGGCTTCGTGGTGCTGGGCGACTTGCGGCTGTTCGTGCTGCTCGAACGTTTTCGCAACGACCGCCGCTGGAAGGTGGCCACCGCGCTCGCGGTGATCTTGAGCCTCCTGGTGCCGATCGCGCAGGCCATCGTCATTCGCTCGTTCCCGGCCGACTTCAACGACCTGCGCCGCATCTACCTCGCCTACGAGTCATTCTTCGTGGTGCTCGCCTCGGTGCTGCTGGTGCTTCGCTATCCGTCGCGCAGCGCCACCAGCCCCGCCCTGGGTTGGTACGCCACCAGCCTGCTGGGCTTCTTTCTCGTGCAGTACGCGCTGTGGGTGGTGTGCGACGTGCTGATCCTCTCGGGGATCGAGCTCGGCTACGGCCTGCGCCTGCTGCCCAACGCGCTCTACTACGGGCTGTTTCTCATCTTCGCCGCGGTGCGAGCGCCGCTGGAGGCCACCCCATGAGGTTGCTCGCCTGCGCACTGTTGCTCTCGTGCGCTCACACCCCACCGTCACCGGGCCAGAACAGCGCGACGTTGAGCTTCACCGAAGACGGCCTCGATCGCGGCAGCTTCTCGTTGGCCCAGCTCAAACGACGCGTGCCTTTTTTGCGCGCGTGGATTCGAAACCCCTTCGCCTTCCGGATCTCGGTGATGCCGCCTTCACCGCACCTGAGTGAAGCCGAGCTCGACGCGTTGCTGGCCTATCTGGCCTCGATGAAAGACTCGAAGATCGACGTCACCGCGATGGGAGGGCACTGATGCATGCCTCCGTGCTGGAGTTGGAGCGCCGTGTTCGACGCGTGCCTGAGATTCTGCGGCAGATGATCCACGTGGCGCCGCCGGAAGGGCTGCGACACCTCGGGTCTTCGAGCGTGGTGCTCACCGGCATCGGCGCGAGTGAAGCGGTGACGCGATCGTTGGAGCCCTGGTTTCGTCACGAGCTGCGCATTCCGGTGACGCAGGTGCCGCTGTCGGCCTTTCTCTCCGACGAGGTGCGCATGCAGGGGCAGACGCTGGTGCTGCTCTCTCAAGGGCTCTGCCCCAACGCGACGTTGGCGCTGGCCCGGGTGCGGGAGTTTCAGCAGGCGCTGCTGATCACCTCGTTGTCCGCGGCTGATGAACGCCTCGAAGAGTTCATCGCGGCAGGCGGTCTGGTGTGGACGTTGCCGCCGATCGAAGAGCGCGACCTGCTGGTGCGGGTGGAGGGCCCGACGGCCGCGGCGTTCGCGCTGGCGCGCCTGGGCATCGAAGGTGCGGGGAAAGAACTCCCGGCCCTGGTGCAGGAGCTTCCGCGCGCGGCGCAGGCCGCGCAGCTCAGGGGCTTCACGTTGGCAGAGCGTTGGCCGCTGGATTGGAAACGCGCACCGTTCGTCGCGACCGGTTGGTACGCGCACTGTCTCGAGCTGCTCGCGTGGACCTGGATGGAGGCCTGGTGGACCGAGCCGCCGCCCGCGTTCGACGTGCTGCAGCTCGCGCATGGCCCGTGGCAACAGCGCTTTCACGAAGAAGGCCCGTGGATGTGTTTCACGCGCCCCGACGACGCGCCGGAGCTGTGGTCGCGGCTCAAGCAGATGCTGCCCACGCATCAGTCGATGGTGCGCGTGGAGGCGACGCTCCCGGGGCCGCTCGCGCTGTTCGAGCACTTGAGCTTCGTGCAGGGGCTGCTCTCGGGCGTGTTGTTGCGCGCGCCGAAAGATCTCACCCAGTGGCCAGGCAAGTGCACCGACGGCCCGCTCTACGGCTTCGGCATCGCGCCGCCCCCGCCGCAGCGCGCGCGGGGATCAGGGTGAACGCTCACAACGGCTCACAGTGCCAGGCGACGACGCCGTCGTGCACTTCCACCAGGCCTCGCAACCGGTAGTCCGTCAACGGCTCGAGTGGATGCACCAGCCGGGAGCGCTCCACTTCGAGCAAGGCGCCTTGATCGGCTTCGGCCTGAGCGAGCTCGCGATCGAGTACCGCGAGGTCACAAGGCTCGGGCCGGGCGCGCAGCGAGTCGATCAACGGCTGCATGGCGTCGAGCTTGCCTTGCAACACGGCCTGGGTCCCCAGCCGCGACTCGCGGGTGGTCACCTCGCGTTCGAGCGCTTCGACCTTCGCCCTCAGCTCGGGCACGCCCCGCGAGAAGAGCTGCGAAGGAGGGGCAGCCCACTTCGAGGGTGGCGCCACGAGCGCGTCTTCGAGGGTGGTGAAGTCCTTGCCTGTGCGCGCTTCCCAATCGCAGCGGCCGTTCTCCAGGCGCAGCCGCCACTCCTGAGTCAACCAGCGCAGGTCTGCGAGGGCGGCGACCGTTTCGCGGCAATGTCGAACGGTGCCCGAGGTGCCCACGCGCACGCCGCCTGGCTCGACGAAGAGGCGCGCTCCGGCTCCGTGTTCGCGGATGAAGGCGGCGAGGTCGAGCGAGTGGCGGAACGCCTCGATGCGCGGCTCGGGCCCCCGGGCTTCGAGCTCGGTCAGCTCGGCTTTGCGGCGCTCGAGCTGGGCGTGGCGCTCACTCCACGCGCGCACCTCGTTCGTCTCACAGCCGAGCAGGAGCAGCAGCGGGAACCACCTCACGGCCGGCGCCCGAAATGAAAGGTGAGGTACTCATCGCGCTCGGCGCTTCGCGCAGAGTCCACCCGCGCCTCGACCACCAGTGACTGCGCGCGTTGCACCACCGTGAGCGCTTCGGGGAGCGAGACTTCACCTTCCCGCAGCGCTCCGAAGAGCAGGCACTCGTAGCGGCGGCAGGCGAGCGGGCGCTGCTCGTAGACCTGGCAGACCGTGCCTTCGAGCGCGGCACAGCGTTGCGGCACGTGCCGGCCCCCTCGAGCGTTGGTCACCACGGCGAGCTTCAGCGCGGGCACCTGTTCGTCCGGGCCGAGCGGCACGCGGCCGAAGAGGCTGCCGTCACAACACAGTCCGCAGGCCTGGCAGAGAGACATCAGTGGCCACCTTACAACCGTTCAGCCCGAGCGCAGTCGAGGGGTCACTTCTCCCTCGCGCACCACGTGGCATCTCGACTGCGCTCGATGCGAACGGTGGGCTAAGGCGTCGGCCGCCATGCAGCCGAAGTCCCGCACCTGGTTCGCCTTCTTCACCGTGATCGCCGCGTGGGGCTCTTCGTACCTCTTCATTCGGCTGGCGGTGGCGAGCTTCACGCCGGTCGGGCTGGTGATGACGCGCTTCGGCCTGGCCTCGGTGGTGTGTGCGTTGATCGCCGTGGCCCGGCAAGAACGTTTTCCCCGCGGCGTGGTGGCGCTCCGTTTCGCGATCGTCGGAATGATGATGATGACCGGCAGCAACGCGCTCACCGCCTTCGCGCAGGGCAGCGTGTCGTCGGGCGTCACCGGCGTGATGCACTCGTTGGGTTCCGTGTGGCTCGCGGCGTTGGGAAGTCTGGGAGCGTTCGGTGCTGACGTGCCGCGCACTCCGAGACGCGCGTGGTGGGGCGTGGCGTTCGGCGTCGGCGGCGTGGTGCTGTTGTTGTGGCCTTCGGATGGCCAGGTGCGCGGTGAGGTGATCGGCATCGCGGCGTTGCTGCTGGCGACGTTCCTGTTCGCGGGGGCGAGCGTGCTGCAGCGGCGTACCCAGGCGCTGGGAGTGAATGGTTTGTTCAGCCAGCTCTCGGTGCAGATGGCGGGGGGCGCGGCGCTGGCGGGGTTGCTCTCGCTGCATTTCGGCGTGCTGCACTCGCCGCTGACTCCGACGTCGCTCGGTGCGATCGGCGTGTTGACTGTGTTCGCTTCGGTAGCGGGGTTTGCGGCGTTCGCGGTGGTGTTGAAGGACTGGCCGCCGGCGCGGGCGGGGAGCTTTGGGGTCGTCAATCCGGTGGTGGCGGTGATGTTGGGCGTGATCGTGCTCGGGGAGCCGCTGACGTTGCAGATGGTGTTGGGTGCGGTGGTCACGCTTGGCGCAGTGGCCTGGGTTCAGCGGGTCAGTATTCGCGGATAGGTGAGGCCCTCACCCCGGCCGTCTCCCGAAGGGAGAGGGAGTTCATCGGCGAAGACGCCAGACGCGTGCCGGACGATCGACCACGCTGTCCCACGCCGGCACCGGCACGACGGCAAACGTCGCGACGCACTCGAGCAGGTCCATCGGGAGGAATGAACGGCCCGGATCTCCGATGCGCACTTCCGCCCCGCGGGCGTGCAGCTTCTGCAACCACGCCATCACCTGCCGCGAAAGTTCCGCCTGGTAGAACACGTCGCCGACCAGCACCGTGTCCCAGCCCTCATCGCGCCCGATCACGTCATCAGAGCGCACCTGCACCGCGACCTGGTTGAGCGCCGCGTTCTCTTCGATCGCCGCGATCGCAAACACATCGAGCTCGGTCGCGAACACCTCCGACGCGCCTGCCTTCACCGCCGCGATCGCCGACACGCCACAGCCCGAAGCGAAGTCGAGCACGCGTTTGCCCTTCACCAGCCCGGGCCCGTCGAGCACCAGGCGCGCCAAGGCCAGCCCACCCGGCCAGGCATGCGCCCAGAACGGCGGCCCTTGAATCGAGCCCGCCTTCCGCTCCGTCGCCTCCCAGGGCGCGATGGGCTCGGGCGCGAGCCGCAGCACCAGCTCGGGCACCAGGCTCGCGACGCCGACCTTCGTGACCTGCCGAACCAACTCGTGCACGCGGCCATTATGAAGGCGCCGCATTCGCTACGCTGCGCTGAATGCTCACCATCAAGCTGATCCGTCATGGCCAGTCGCGCTCCAACGTGGGCGAGGTCGACGCAAAAGACGTCGGCGATCACACCATCTGCCTGACCGAAGCCGGCCAGGCCCAGGCCCGTAAGGCCGGAGCCACGCTCGGCCGCGAGTACCTCGACGGCTCGCTCGTCTACGCGTCTCCGTATCAACGCACCCGGCAGACGCTCGCCGCGGTGATCGCCGGTGCAGGCCTGACGCCCGACGCCGTGCGCCCGTACGAAGATCCCCGGCTGCGCGAGGTCGAACACGGGTACGCCGAATGGGAAGCCCAGCAGACCCGCCGACGCACGCACGGCTGGTTCTATTACCGCTTCGAAGGCGGCGAGAGCCCGGCCGACTGTTTCGATCGCACCTCGTCGTTCCTCGAATCCCTCATGCGGCAGGTCGAGCGCAAAGGCGCGGAGCGCGTGGTGATCGTCACCCACGGCCTCACCATTCGCTGCTTCGTGATGCGCTTCCTGCACCTCACGGTCGAGCAGTTCGACGAGATGGCCAACCCCAACAACTGCGACATCGTGACGATCGCCAACAAGACGACGCTGAAGGATCCGCTGTGGAGCGCCGGCCGCTGGGGCGTCACCGGGATGTCGCGGCGGCCTCAGGAGCTGTGAAGCGACGGCCCCTCACCCCGACCCTGCGTGTCACGCCGCTGCAGCCAGGCCACCAGCGGTGAAGTCATCACCGTGGTCACCAACGCCATCAACACCATCATGGTGAAGACCTTCGGGCTGATCACCCCGAGGTCCAGGCCGATGTTGAGCACCACCAACTCCATCAGGCCGCGGGTGTTCATCAACACGCCCACCGAGATCGAGTCTCGCCACGACTGACCAGTCAGCCGCGCAGCGCCCATCGCGCCGCCGAACTTTCCCAGCACCGCGACGCCCGTCAGCAGCGCGCAGAACCCCCACGCCGCCGGCGTATCCAGCAGCCCAATCTGCGTGCGCAAGCCGCTGTAGGCGAAGAAGAGCGGCAGCAGCAGCACCACCACCAGGTCCTCCAGCCGCTCGCGCAACCCATGAGCGAGGCCGCCTTCGCGCGGCACGATCACCCCGAAGAAGAAGGCGCCGAACAGCGCGTGAATGCCGATGATCTCGGTGGCCAGCGCCGACAACAGGAGCAGGACCACCGTGAAGGCCACCAGCCGCTGGCTGATGCCCCGGCGATCGGTGCGCTCACGAGCCAGGCGCGCGAGCAAGGGCCGCGCGACGAGCCACATCGCCGAGCAATACAGCGCCGCGAGGACCACGGTGAGCGCCGCCGAGCCCAACCCGGTGGAGCGCACCACCGCCGAAATCAACGCGAGCAGGCACCACGCAGTGACGTCATCGATCGCCGCGCAGGTGATCGCCAGTGCACCCACCGGCGTGTGCACGAGCCCGCGCTCCGAGAGGATGCGCGCCAGCACCGGGAAGGCGGTGACGCTCATCGCCACGCCCAGGAAGAGCACGAAGCTCAGCAGCGGAACGCCCGGCTCCGACAAGGTGGGCGCGAGCCACCACGCCACGCCGGCCCCGAGCGCGAAGGGCAGCGCGATGCTGGTGTTGCTGATCGCCAGCGCGCTCTTGCCCAGGCCGCGCAACAAGGCGGGCTCCAGCTCGAGCCCGATGATGAACATGAAGAAGACGAGGCCGAGTTGGCTGACCAGGCCCAGCGTGGCCAACGAGCTGGCCGGAAAG
The DNA here is from genome assembly GCA_030695565.1 of Archangium sp. Lineage (GTDB taxonomy): Bacteria > Myxococcota > Myxococcia > Myxococcales > Myxococcaceae > Archangium_A. The sequence goes on along the minus strand of JAUYRZ010000053.1, from coordinate 108,427 downwards.
AACATGGCCAGCGCGCTGGGAAAGAACACGCCCAGCAACGAAGGACCCAGGGTGATGCCGGCCAGCACCTCGGCGATCACCAGCGGTTGACCCAGCCGCCGCAGCACCACGGCGAGCAGGCGCGAGGTGCCGATGACCAGCACTGCCTGTACGCACAACAACGCGAGCGGATGACTGCTGAGAAAGGCCTGCATCGGCGCCCCCCGTACCATCTCGGCGCACCTCAGGAAGCAGTGTGAACGGAATGGCGAGCCGGTGGCTTGTCGCAGCCAGCGCTGAGCGCGACACTCCACGCCGATGCCTTCGTTCGAGCAGTTGGTCGTTCAAGCGGCGCTCGACGTGGCGGTCGAACGACTGACCAGGCTGTACCCGCGCCGGCAGTTCTTCATCTTCGGTGCGAAGGGCGATCCGTTCTTCGCGCACTTCGAGCCGAGCCTTGCCGAGCTGGAGCTGCTCAACCGCGCGCTCTTCGTGTTGGAGAAGTCGGAGACCAGGCCCGCTCCGTTCGTGGTGCGCGGCGCTTCGGGTCAGTTCACCGCGATGGTGCTCGACGCGGAGCGCTCGTTGTTCGCGGTGGTGTTGTGGCTCCCCGCCAACCGCAAGCCGGGCGAGACGCGCGTGGATCGGGTGCAGGGCCCGGTGCAGGCGCCCACGTGGCGCGACTGAGCCTCACTTGATGAACAGATCGACCTCGTTCGAGAACGCGCCCTGGCGCACCTCTCCGAAATCGAACAAGGCGTGAAAGAGCGCGCAACGTTCACTCTCGTCTCCTTCGGCACACGCGGCGTGTTGAGCGCGCAGCTCCGAGATCGGCACCAACGACGCTGGATCAGGCCGGAACGCATCGGAGATGAAGCCTCCGTCGATGGTGGGGTGCGGCTCTTCAGCGCGATGGCACAGGCCACACGAGGTGACGCCGTGGTTCGAGTGCACCCGCGTGTACGGCGCCTCGGCGCTCAGCGGTGCGAGCAGCGGCAGCTCGACCTCGGCCTTCAAGGTGCGGGTGGGGGTCATCCACTGCGCGAACTCCACCAGGTGCGCGCCTTCACCTTCGGGCACCACCGAGGTCACCAGCGCCGGCACGATCACGAAGATGCGCGGGCTCTCGCGGCTGGCTGCCGGTTGTGCGCTGAAGATGCTGGTGGTGGCCACCAGCTCGATCGGCCGCGACAGGCTCGCGACGAAACAGGCCGGCGTCACCGGCGGAGGCAAGGCGTTGAGCCGCTCCGTCGCCGCGGTGATGGTGGTGACCCGGCCGCGCACCGAAGCGCACGCGTTCAACCCAGCGCTCGCGTGATTCCCTGCATCGGCCGGCGCAGGAACACCGGGCCCGGGATCGACACAAGCGACGAGCAACATCGAAAACAGAACACCGGCACGCATCGAGCGAGCACTCTACGTGCGTCCTCGAAATCGGGTAGAGCCGCCCGGTGATTCGACTGATCCCGGTCCTCGCGCTGTGCAGCTTTTGCGCGTTTGCACAGACACTCACCAAGCCGCCCACGTTGATTCAGCAGGTTCAGCCGCACCCGCCCGATGGTGGTGTGAGCGCTGCGGGCACCGTGGTGATGGAGGTCGATCTCGGCCTCGACGGAAAAGTGCTCGCGGTGAAGGTGGTGCAGGGGCTCACCCCAGAGCTCGACGCCGCCGCGGTCGCCGCGCTCGAACAGTTCGTCTTCTCGCCCGCGGAGATCGACCACCAGCCCGCGGCGGTGCGCATTCAGTACGCGCTCACCTTCGAGCCGCCCCTGGTGGTGCTCGATGCGGGCGTACCGACGGTCAACCTGCTCGGCGTGCTGCGCACTGCCGGCACCCGCGAGCCCATTGCCGGCGCGTCGATCACCGTCGGTGAGCAGTCGGTGGTGAGCATCGAGTCGGGCGAGTTCGAGCTGTTCGACGTGCCCGCGGGTGAAGTGACGGTGATCGTCACCGCGCCCGGCTTCGAACGGTTCGAGGCCGTGGAGACCATCCGCCGCGATGAACGCACGGAGGTCGTCTACTTCGTGAAGCCCACCGGCGTGCCGACGCTGGAGACCGTGGTGCGCACCGACAAGGAGCGGCGCGAAGTCACGCAGGTGAAGCTGAGCCGCGGTGAGCTGCGCAGCGTGGCCGGCACGCAAGGTGATGCGTTCAAGGTGCTCCAGTCGTTGCCTGGCGTGGCGCGCGCGGCGTTCGGCAGCGGGGCCCTGGTGGTGCGGGGGAGCAAATCGTGGGACAGCCGGGTGTACGTCGACGAGATCTCCGTGCCGCAGCTGTTTCATTTCGCCGGGCTCTCGGCGACGTTCAACGCTTCGATGGTGGACAGCATCAGCTTTCAGCCGGGCAACTGGGGCGCGAGCTTCGGCCGTTCCATCGGTGGCCTGGTGCAGGCCGACGTGCGCTCGCCTTCGAAGACCGGGCTGCATGGGTACATCGACATCTCCACGTTCGATCTCTCCGCGATGGTGGAGCTGCCGGTCTCCAGGGACTGGAGCATCTCGGTGGCGGGCCGCCGGGGCCTGGCTGACGTCACCCTGCCCTTCGCGATCAAGACCTTCGCGCCGCAAGCCGCCTCGAGCATCGGCTTCTCACTCGCGCCGCAGTACTTCGACTACCAGCTGCGCGCCGAGCGGAAGAGCACCTCGAAGAGCCGGCTGTTCATCTCGCTCTACGGCTCGTCGGATCGCTACGCCTTCATCAACCCCAACCCGTTCATCGATCCCGCCACGGAAGGAAATCAGGGCAGCGCGGGCAACGCGATCAGCTACCACCGGCTGACGCTGGGCTTCGACTACCGCTTCTCCGATCGCGTGACGTTCATCTCGCGCAACAGCATCGGCGTCGATCAATACGAGCAGCTCGGTGGTGCGACCGACATCTTCTACAAGGGTGTGCAGACGCCGGTTCAGGCGCGCGAACGGTTTCGCATCGACATCCCCGAAGCGAAGCTCACGGTGTCGACGGGGCTCGACATCCTGGTGGTGCCCACGTTCCTCGATGCGCAGTCGCCTCCGAACTTCAAGGCGAACCAGGTGCCTGATCCGTACGTGTCGCGGCGGCTGCTGGTGGAGCGATCGACCTCGTTCTTCGTGGAGCCCGGCGTGTTCCTCGAGGCGACGTGGAGACCGTTCGAGTCGCTCTCGGTCATCGGCGGTGTCCGCGTGGACTACGAGTCGTACATGCAGAAGGTGTGGGTCGATCCGCGCCTCTCCGTGTTGTGGACACCGGTCGACTGGCTCACCGTGAAGGGCGGCGCGGCGCTGTATCACCAGCCTCCGGACTATCGAGTCGGTCAGCTCTCGCCGGTGTTCGGCAACCCTCAGCTGTTGCCGGAAGGCGCGGCGCACTTCACTGCCGGGGCCGAGACGCGCTTCACCGACGCCATCAGCCTCGACGTGAACCTCTACTACAAGCAGCTCACCGAGCAGGTGCGGCAGGTGCTCACCAGCGGGCTGGGCAGCGACATCAACATACCGGGGGCAGAGACGCGGTTCTCCAGCGCAGGCTACGGGCGCACCTACGGCGCGGAGTTGCTGCTGCGGCACAAGCTGACCAAGAACTTCTTCGGGTGGATCGCGTACTCGCTCTCGCGGTTCGAGCGTGATGGCTACGGCGGCCAGCAGTGGAGCCCGGGCCCGCTCGATCAGCCGCACAACCTGATCGTGGTCGCCAGCTACAAGCTGCCCTTCGACTTCGTGGTGGGCGGGCGATTCCGCTACGCGTCGGGGCCGCTGGTCACGCCGGTGGTGGCCTCGCTCTACGACGTCGACGGCAACTATTACTACCCGCTGCCGGGCCAACCGTGGAGCGAGCGGCTGCCGGACTTCGTTCAGCTCGACGTGCGCGTCGACAAACGTTTCGTGTTCAACAACTGGGTGTTGGCGCTGTACCTCGACATCCAGAACGTGACGAACCAGCAGAACCCGGAAGGGCTGTTCTACAGCTTCAACTACACGCAGAAGTCGTACGTCTACGGGATACCGATTCTCCCCTCGCTCGGGATCCGAGGTGAACTGTGAAGCCACTCATGAAGAGCTCCCTCTCCCCGAGGGGGAGAGGGTTGGGGAGAGGGCTGTCGCTGCTGCTGCTGCTGCTCACCAGCTGCGGAGCCCAATTCAAACCCGAGACCCTCGTCGACGCGCTCCGCGTGCTCGCGATCACCGCCGAGCCCCCTGAAGTCGCTCCAGGAGAATCCGCGCAGCTCGACATTCTCCAGCTCGACCCCTCGAGGCCGGGAGGAAAGACCACTGTCGTCTGGGTGGGCTGCGAGCCAGACCCGATCGACTTCAACCGCAGCGCCTGCAACGACACCACCGCGCTCCTGCAACCCACCGCCTTCGCGACCTTCCCGCCGGGCGTGCGCATTCTCGGCTTCGGAGCACGCGCCGGGTACGCCTCATCACGAACCCTCTTCGACGAACTGCCACCTGAAGACCCCGTGCGCTCGAACGGAACCTCGGGCCCTGTGCTCGGCGTGGTCATCGGAGAAGAAGTGAAGCCGACGTCGAACGACGCCGAGCTGCGAGAGCTCTTCGGCCGGATCGAGCGGCAAGAAATCCAGACCGTCATGTCGCTCACCAGAGTGACCGTCACGGAGCGGCTGCAGAAGAACCACAACCCAAAGCTCACCGCGCTCGAGCTCGACGGAGTCGCAGTACCGAAGAACGCGAAGCTGCAACTGCGCGCTGGAAAGAAGGTGCAGCTGGTGCCCAAGCCCACGGAAGACGCCCGAGAGACGTACAGCGTGATTCTCCCCGCGGGGCCCAGCGAACGCTCCGAGACCCTGGTGGTCTCCTGGTACTCGACCGCGGGCCGCTTCGATCAAGCGCGCGTCGACGTCACCACCGGCGCACCGACGACCTTCATCGCGCCAGGCTCGAGCGAAGTGCCTGAAGATCCCGTGCCCGAGAAACGCACCGGCACCGTCTGGCTGGTGATGCGTGACGGCCGCGGAGGCCAACACTTCGAAGTCTTCCCCTTCTACGTCTGCGACGACTCACCCACGCCGGCGGTCACGAGGCTGCAGGCACCGACAGCAGCCGGAGACCCGCTGGTGGCGACCGGCGAGAACATGGCCGGCGCGCTCGACCTGGTGATCGGCGGCGTCGCCCTCACGCGAGCAAGCTACAGCCCAGGCCAGAACGCGTTCCTCGGCGACGTGCCGGTGCTGCCTTCAGGCACCTACGCCGTCGAGCTGCGCGCGAAGAACTGCGAAGTGGTGGACACCGGCCTCAGCTGGACCGTGCCCTGATCAGCGGCGGGTCTGAGCGAACACGTCGCGCAACGCTTCGAGCAGGCTCTGCGCGGTGTACGGCTTGTGAATGAAGTGCGCGCCCGCACCGGTGCTCGCCACCTCAGGCGCAAAACCACTCGAGCCGATCACCAGCACCTGGGGATCGACCTCGCGCAACGCGCGGATCAACGAGGTGCCATCCATCACCGGCATCGCCATGTCGGTGATCACCGCGTCGATGTCGAAGTGGTTCGCCGTGAAGACCCGCATCGCATCGGCGCCGTCGTTGGCCAGCATCACCTTGTAGCCAAAACGCTCCAGCGTGCGCCGCGCGACGGAGCGGATGGCTGCCTCGTCATCCACCACCAGCACCAGCTCTCCATTTCCCCGAGGCAACCGTGACAGCCCGCGCGTGTGAGGGTCGAACGACTCACCTTCTTCAGCACCGATCGCCGCCGGCAGATAGACGTCGAAGCGGGTGCCCCGCCCCAGCTCGCTGTCGACGCAGATGAAGCCGCCATGGCTGCGCACGATCGCCAGGGTGGTGGACAGCCCCAGCCCCGTGCCTCTGCCGAACTCCTTGGTGGTGAAGAAGGGCTCGAAGATTCGCTCCTGCACGTCACTGGCGATGCCGGTGCCGGTGTCGGTGACGCTCACCTTGAGCCAATTCCCGGGGCGCGCATCGGAGTGCAGCGCCGTCAGCGTGCCGCTGAGCGCCACGTTCTCCACCGTGATGGAGAGCAGCCCGGGCTTCACCATCGCGTCGCGTGCGTTGACGCTCAGGTTGGTGAACACCTGGTGCAACTGGGTGGAATCACCGAGCACCGGCCAGGGTTCCGCGCCCACGTTCAGGGCGAAGGCGATGTGTTTGGGGAAGGTGTCTCGCACCATGGTCTCGAGGTCGCGCAGCACCGTCGCCGCATCGATGCGCACCCGTTTGCCTTCGACCCCTCGCGCGAACGAGAGCACCTGTTTCACCAGATCAGCCGCGCGTTGGGCGCTGGTCTCGAGCGTGTCGAGCACCTCGACGCCGTCGGGGTCGTGCACCTGCCGCTTGAGGAACTCGACGGCCATCATGATGGGCGCGAGCACGTTGTTGAGATCGTGCGCGATGCCGCCTGCGAGCGTGCCGATGCTCTCCATGCGCTGGGCGCGGAAGAACTGCGCCTCGAGCCGCTTCTTCTCGGAGATGTCCTGAAACGAGCCCTGCATGCCCACGATGGTGCCGTTGCCATCGCGCACCGCCTCACCGATCGAGCGCACCCAGATGAGCCGGCCCGTCGCGGTGAGCTTCTGCAGCTCGAGGTCGTACGGCACGCCTTCGAGTTCGCAGGCGCGCAGGTGCCGCATCACGGCTTCGCGGTGCTCAGGAGGAAAATAGCTGAGCCCTTCTTCGAGCGTGGGCCGGTAGCCCGGAGGCAGATCGTGAATCGCGCAGATCTCGTCTGACCAGGTCAACGTGCGCTCAGGGAGCTGAATCATCCAGCCACCCAGTTTCGCGGTGCGGCCCGCGATGCGCAGGAGCGCCTGGCTCTGGCGCAACGCATCGTCGGCCAGCTTGCGCTCCGTCACGTCGTGGCAGGTGCCGAACGCGCGCAAGGGAGCGCCGTGTTCGTCGTAGGTCACCTGCCACCGCTCTTCGACGAACTTCACCCGACCGCCCGGCAACGAGATGCGATGTTCGATCGAGCAGGGCGCGTGCAGCTCTGGCGAACGGAGGAACGCGGCGTTCACCGCGTCGCGATCGAGCGGATGAACGCGTTCGAGAAACAGCGGGTGGGTGGGCCGGAAGGTCGCGGGATCGGTCTCGAAGATGCGGTGCGTCTCTTCTGACCAGCTGACTTCGTGGGTGGCGAGATCCGTCTCCCAGCTGCCCAGACGCGCAGCGCGTTGAGCGGCCGCCAGACGCGCGCGCTCCGCTTCGAGCTCCCTGGCGAGCTGCCGCTGGGCATCCTCATGCAGGGTGTCGTCATTCATGAGCCGACCCAAACTCTAATGGCCGCTACACCGGTTGCCTATCAACCAAATCGTCCGCTCGACCGGGGAGGTCGGCTGGCACGGAGTCGGCGTGGCCCCGTGCTTTCACCCCTGCGTTTTGCATGCGTCGTCATCACGATCTTCCTCTCGAGCTGCGACTGGACGGCGGCGCAAACACGGGCGGTGGAGCCGGTACCGGGGGTGGTGGTGGCGGCGCCCTCAGCGATAGCCGATCCCTTCCGCGAGGAGCGCAGCGAGGATCGGCGCCCCACCCTGCCGCGCCCTCGGCTGGTACTGATGGTGGCGCTCCTGGCGGGGTGCCCCGCACCCGAAGGGAAGATCGACCCGCGCACGGTCTCAGGCCCGCTGTTGCTCGAGCTCGAGCCGCCGCTCTGAAGGCCTACTTGTCGAGGGCGGCCTCGAGCACCTGCTTGGCGGCGATGGCCGCGCCCGCGTGGTCGGTGTCGAGGCGGTAGGCGAAGACGCCCTTCTCGAAGCTCAGGTTGGCCTTCTCTCGGGTGTTCTCCCGGTCGGGAGGGAGCACCTTCACGCCGGCGAAGAGACACGCCAGCCCCTTCACCTTCGAGGCGACGGCCTTCTTGTAGGCCGGCGTGCCGCACACCATCTTCACGCCCAGGAGCATGCTCTGGCAGACCTGCCCGGGGTGCATGCTGGTGAACTTCGTCTTGTCGTAATGCGCGAAGTCGCTCTGCACGGTGGTGAACTTGGTGCCGCAGGCCTCGTTGAGCGCGTCGAGGTTGGTCTGCACCTCCTTGGTGAAGTTGGCCAGCTCGGCCTCCTGCCCGGGCTTGAGGTCTTCGGCGAAGGCGGCGGCGGCGACGGCGACGGACAACACAGCGACGAGGCGGTTCAAGGGGGCTCCTGAGGGTGGGGAGCCGCGGACGCTAGCGCAGCAGCTCAGGAGAGCGCAGCACCCTTGCACTTCGAGCCCCGGCTCGATCCTCTCCCTCTCCCTTCAGCCCTTCGGGAGAGGGTCGGGGCCTCACTTGACGCTGGGCTTCAGCACCAGCTGATCATTGACGATCTCAAAACCCGGCTGCCGATCGAGCCGCTCGCTGATGGCCTCCGCCGTGAGCCCGGTGTCACTGACCAACTTGGTGAGCAACGAAGTCCACGGTGTCCTGCGAGTCCCACCCGGCCCATCGACGCCCATGAGCGCCAGGTGCCTCAACGTGAGGTCGACCACCTTGCCCAGCCGCTGCTCCTCGAGCAACGCGGTGGTCTGCGCGTTCAAATCAAGAAAGCTCGAAGCGACCGTACGAATCGCGAGCGCCATGAAGGAGGTGCGCTCCATCTCCTCCTGAAGGAACAGCCGATCGACCACCGCCACCGTGGTGTCGAGCAGCGCGGTGACCGTGGCCGAGCGGGGGCTCCCGGTGAGCACGGCGGTCTCACCGAACATCTCCCCTGGCCCTATCAGCCGGAGCATCTGCGTCTTGCCTGCGACAACCCGAGTCGCCTGGCAGTGCCCATCGAGGATCACGTACGCCGCATCGCCGATCTCGCCTTCCCGGACGATCGCCTCGCCGGTCTGGAACACCATGCGAGGCAGCTGCGCCGTGCCGCGGATGAAGTCTTCGAGCTCGCGTTTGATCTCCGCGACGTCCTGGTAGCGATCCTCAGGAGCGACGGAGAGCGCCTTCATGCAGATCGCTACCAGCCGCCGCGGCATCGACTGCGCGCCCCGTTTGGCCACCTGATCCGGAGGCTGGATCACCGCCTCGATCGCCAGCGCCCGGGTGCCGTTGGAGGTCTTGTCGAGGTACGGCGGCCGCCCCGCGAGGATCCGGTAGAGCATTCCACCGAGCGCGAAGACGTCGCTGCGTTCATCGAGCGCGTGGTTCTGACCGCGCGCCTGCTCCGGGGCCATGTACGCGGGCGTGCCGAAAGAAGACCCGTCGTCCTTTTCCTTCGAGGGCAGGTTCGCCTTGCGCAGCGCCAGCCCCCAATCGACCACGTAGATCTGCCCGTACTCGCCGACCATCACGTTGGACGGTTTGAGATCGAGGTGCAACACGCCGCGGGCGTGGGCGAAGGAGATCGCGTCACACACCCGCACCATCACGTCGAGCGCAGAGAAGAGGCCATCGATGCCCTCCTTTTCATTCTGCTCGAGGATCTGCTGGAGGCTGCTGCCCTCGAGCACCTTCATGGTGAAGCAGGTCGATTTCTTCTTGTCGGTGGCGAGCGCGTAGACCGCGGGGATGTTCGGGTGATCGAGCTGCGCGGTGATGCGCGCTTCTTCGATGAAGCGGTTGAGCGCGAGGTCTTCTTTCATCAGCTCCGGGCGCAGGGCCTTGAAGGCCACTTCGCGGCCGAGCGTCTCGTCGCGCACCCGGTAGACCCGCGACATGCCGCCCGCGCCGAGCAGCCCCAGGTCGACGATCTCCCACCCCGCGGGAATCGGCTGCGTCAGTGACTGCCCATCGTCGGGCCGCTTCTTTCCGAAACCGAACATGGCCGCAGTCTCTCCGATCCCTGCAGCCAATGGGATCCATCAGGCAGAACCACCGATCGGTTAGAGCGCCCCGGCCCCGAGCGGTGTAGGTCATCGACCCAATGCGTCCAGCGATGTTGCTGTGGGTCCTCGCCGCGGTCGCCTGCTCCAGGCCGACCACTCCGCGTGCTGCGCTGGCCACGAAGCTCGCCGTCACCCTCGACGCAGGTGACGACCCCGACGCGGGCACGGTGCGGTTCATCGCGCTGGGCGACACCGGCAAAGGCAACCCCGGGCAGTTCCAGGTGGGCGCGGCCATGGGCACGTTCTGCGCGGCGCACGGCTGCGACTTCGTCATCCTGCTCGGCGACAACTTCTATCCAAACGGAGTCGGCTCGACCGATGACCCGCAATGGAAGAAGGCCTTCGTCGATCCGTACGCGTCCGTCGAAGCACCCTTCTACGCGGTGCTCGGCAACCACGACTGCGGTGGCGATGGCGCCGGTACCGACCTGCCCCGCGGCGACGTGCAGGTGGCGTACTCCGAGGTGAACCCCAAGTGGCGCATGCCCGGCCGGCACTACAAGTGGAGCATCGGCGAGGTGGACTTCTTCGTGGCCGATACCAACCGCTCGATGTTCAGCGTCGACGAAGACGTGCGCGCCGACTTCGAGAAGTGGCTCCCGGCCTCGAAGGCGACGTGGAAGATCGCCTTCGCGCACCACCCGTACCTCTCGAACGGTGAACACGGCAACGCGGGCAGCTACGACGGGCTTCCCTTCGTGCCGGTGGCGAACGGCGCGAGCGTGAAGAGCTTCCTCGACGATCGGGTGTGCGGACAGGCTGATTTCTTATTCACGGGCCACGACCACAGCATCCAGTGGTTGGAGCCGACCTGCGATGGCACCGAGCTGATCGTCTCGGGCGGCGGCGCAAAGACCACGCGGTTGCTCGGTAAACAACCGGCGCACTACCAGAGCAGGAACCTCGGCTTCGTCTACGTGATCATCCGCGGCAACACCTTGACCGCTTCGTTCCACGACGCCGACGGCGTGCAGCAGTACACGCGCACGGTGCTGAAGTGAGCGAGACACCGGCCACGAAGTTCCTCACCGAACACGGCGTGGCCTTCACGCTGACGCCCTACGAGTACGAAGAGCACGGCGGCACCAGGGTCTCGTCGCAGAAGCTGGGCGTCGACGAACACGTGGTGATCAAGACGCTGGTGTTCGAAGACGAAACGAAGACGCCCGTGCTGGTGTTGATGCACGGGGATAAAAAGGTCTCGGCCAAGGCGCTCGCGCGGCAGCTCGGCCTCAAGTCGGTGCAGCCCTGCAAGCCCGAGGTGGCCCAGCGGCACACCGGCTACCAGGTCGGCGGCACGTCGCCCTTCGGTACGAAGAAGGTGTTGCGGGTCTGCTGCGAGCGGACCATCGCGGGCCTGCCCCAGATCTTCATCAACGCGGGCGGGCGCGGGTTGTTGTGTTCACTCTCGCCCAACGAGCTGGTGCGGGTGCTCAGCCCCACCCTCGTCGACTGCGCGAGCGACTGAAGCACGCGCTGGTTCGCACGCCGCGGAGTAGGTTTGCGCCGCATGAAGCGATGGTTGCCGGAGCGGACCCCATGAGGGCCGCGCTCGTTCTCAGCCTGATGTTCTGGAGCTGCGCTCATACCTTCCCCGCGCGCTACGACCTCGAGGCGCTGCGCGCCGATTCAGCGAAGTGGCCGGGAGAGGCGCTGGTTCACTACCTGTCGCGACCGGGCGCAGACGACACCGTTTGCGACCGCGCGAACTTTTCGCGCCTCGACTCGGCGCTCACCGAGCCCTTCATCGACAGCCTCGACTCCGAGCGGATGCCCCTGCAGCTCTGGGTCGCGTGCGCGCAGCGGCTGCTGCCTTCGCTCCCCGAGACCTCGCGTGGCGCCTTCGTCGAGCGCCTGTCGAGCCTCACCCTGACCTTCGTGAAGCGCCCCGACCTGGCACGGCTGCGCGCGACGTACGACGTGCTCGCCAGAAGGCCGCGTGAACCTGCCCCAGCGCTGCGGAAGTTGCGGTCTCAACTTCCGGCACAGCCCTCGACTCGAGCCCTGAACGCGCTGGTCGAGTCGCTGCGCGCGCTGCTCGATCTCGATGACGGCATCGTCGACGGCCAGCCCCTCACCGAGGCGACCGTGCTGCAACTCGACGACGAGGCCCTGCTGCGGCGCATCGATGCGCGCGCCCCCGACGAGGCCCTGCGCACGGCGGCGCGGCGGAGAATCGTGCGAATCCACATCGCGCAGTCGCCGGTGAAAGAGGTGCAAACGCGCGCCGCGGAGGTCGAGGCCGCCGTGATGAAGGCGGGCCGCTGGGCCCAGCCGCTCGGCTCGTTGGCAGCCCCGGTGCCTCAGCCCCCGCTGGTCGCGCCGGTCGACGTGAGGCTCTCCCAGGACATCGAGGCACAGCTCGCGTCGCCCTTCGTTGCGGGAGACGACGCTCGCCGCGCGCCTGCCATCGACCTCAGACCGCTGCTCCGTTTTCACGTCGGGTGGAGTGAGCCCCTCGTGTTGTGCGAAGCCCCGGACTCTCTCGCCGTCGCTCCGTGCATCGACGCAGCCGATGTGCAACTGGGCACGGGCTTCGCCACGCTCGACCGCGCCGGCGTGCTGCACCTCGCCCAGAAGTGGGCGATGGCCGACGCGATCGACTTGACCGCCACCGGCCTGGGCCTGGTGGTGCCGGTGAAGCTCGGCGAGCGGCTCTCGCAGGTGGTGCAGGTGCCACTCACGGCGCAGGTGCCGGGCTCGTTCTGCTTCGAGGGCGCGCCGACGGATCGCGGGCCCCTCGTCAGCGCCGTCGTGGTGCCCGCGGCACATGGGCTGCTGGTGGAGGCGGTCGACGAGCGGGGCCGACGGGTTCAGTTCGTGCTCCCGCGCAACGCGGCGGGCGTCGAGTTCGGCAGCTGCGGGGGTCGCGGGCGCGCCGGTACGGCAGGCTCTCCGGGCGCGTCGGGCTCGTCGGGCACCACGGGCAGCAGCGCGATGTGCCCGTCTTCGCCCGGCGGCAGAGGCGGCAACGGAAGCAACGGGACCCCGGGCGGCGCGGGCGGCGATGGAGGGCCCGGTGGTGAAGGCGGCGCGCTCCGCGTCGAGCTGCACTGCGGGAAAAACTGTGAAGACGAAGCGCTGGTGCGAGCCGTCTTTCGTTCGCGAGGAGGCCTCGGGGGTGAAGGCGGGCCGGGCGGCCAGGGCGGCCGAGGCGGCGCGGGGGGAGCCGGCGGCTCGGGCACGAGCTGCTATCAGAACGGCAAGAGCAGCTACGCGTCGGGCGGCAGTCCCGGCTCGTCGGGCTCGAATGGCCCCCAGGGTTCCGCCGGCAGGCGGGGCGCGCCCGGCTCCGACGGCGTCGTCGAAGTGCTTCGCCGCTGATCAGCGCTGGCTGCGCCCCCGGTTCGTCTGCATGATGCCGCCATGTTTCGCCGTGGCTGGTGGCTGATGGTGGTCGTCTCATCGGTGGCGCTCGCCCAGACGCCGCGCTCGCTCTTCGACGAAGGCACCGCGCTCTACAGCAAGGGTGAGTTCGCGAATGCCGCGGTGAAGTTCGAAGCCTCGTTCGCCGCCCGCCCGGTGCCGGTGACGAAGTTCAACATCGCGCGCTCGTGGGAACAGGCAGGCGAGGCCCTCAAGGCCATCGACGCGTGGCAGGCGTGGCTCGCCATGAGCCCCACCTCGCCGGAGCGACCGGCCGCCGAACAATCGCTCGCGACACTCGGCGACAAGCTCGCGCGGCTGGGCGTGCAGGCGCTGACCATCAGCTCGCTGCCGTCGGGCGCTCGCGTCACCATCGATGGCACCGCGGCCGGCGTGGTGCCGCTGACCGTCGAGCTGACGCCCACGCGTCACTTGATTCGACTCGACGTGCAGGGCCGCGTGCCTGTGGAGCGCACGGTGGTGATGCAGCTCGAGCGGCCCCGCGTCGAGTTCTTCGAGTTGGCGCCCCTCGAAGACGCCGCGCCCGCGCCGCTCGCCGTGGCGCGCCCCAGGCCACTGCCCTCGCCCACCGTTCCGACCCCGATGGACGCGGCGTTCGCGGCGTCGTTGTCGAACGACACGGTGCAGGTGCACATCGTGTCGACCGAGAAGGAGCTGCGGCTGTATCGCGCGAACGGCAACCCGAACGGCGAGTGCCGGGCGCCCTGCGACGCGCCGATCGCCCGCGCGACCGACGTCTTCATGATCGGCGGTGCGGGCATCACCCCTTCGAAAACCTTCGTGTTGATCGATCACGCCCGGAACGGGCGCGTGTCGATGAAAGTGAAGGCAGGCAGCGCGGGTTGGTTGGTCGGCGGCGGCACGCTCCTCACCACCGTGGCGGTCGCCGCGCTCTCGATCGCTTTTGCCTTCAGCCTGTCGGGCAGCGGAGATCGCACCTTGCCCGTCGGTCTGGGCCTGGGCCTCGGAGCCGCGTCGGGCCTCGGCGCGATCCTGGTCTTCGCGACCAACGGCACTTCGGTCACCTTCGAAGGCGAGTGACCCCTCCGTTCGTATCGAGCGCAGTCGAGATGCCACTGCGGCACGATGCGGAAGTGCTCCCTCGACTTCTCTCGGGAAGACCGGTGTGACGCGGTCAACCGATCTCGTCACTGTGCAGAGTGACCTACAGCCCTTCCGCGGGCAGCAGCGCCGGGGCGGCCGGCTTCTGAGGCTGCGTCACCGGTGGGCTCGGCTGCCGGGTGGTTCGCCGTCGGAGCGGAGCACTCCCCGCATCGAGGGTCGCGCTGGCAGGCTGTGGCGGCGCCTGGGCGGAGAGCACCGCGGGTGCTTCGGGGAGGGGCGTCGAGGGGGTGGGGGGCTGCAACACCAGCGGAGCCGCAACGGCCGGGTCGGGCCGCTGGAGTACCGGCGCTTCCCGCGGCCACACCGCCCAGCCGGCCACGCCCAGCGACACCACGAGGCCCGCGCCCAGCAACGACTTGACCGGCCGCGACCACGGCTTGACCACCTCGCGTGGCACGGTGGCGAGGGCACTCAACACCTCGGCCATCGACTGCGGGCGCTCGGCCGGGCTCTTGGCCAGCGCACGGCTCACCAGGGTTCGCAGCGAAGCCGGAAACGCAGCGGGGAGCGGCGGGGCGACCGTCGAGATGTGCGCCGACATGATGAGCGCGGGGGTTTCGCCGATCAGCGGCGGGTGGCCCGTGAGCAACTCGAAGAGGATCAGGCCCAGCGCATAGACGTCTGCGCGCGCGTCGACGGCGAGGCCCGCGGCCTGCTCGGGGGCCATGTATTGCGGCGTGCCCATGATGAGCCCGTGGCTGGTCAGCTTCTGATCAGTCGCGGCCACGACCTTGGCGATGCCGAAGTCGACCAGCTTGACGAACGGCCCGCCCGACCGATCGAGCACGATGACGTTGTCGGGCTTGAGATCGCGGTGCACGACACCCGCCCGATGAGCGACGTCGAGAGCCTGGGCAATCTGGGTGACGAGCTCGAGGGCGAGCGGCAAACCGACGGGGCCCTGGTCGATGACGGCCGAGAGGGTCTTCCCGTCGAGGAACTCCATCACGAAATAGAACTGCCCATCGTCGGACCGCCCCGAGTCGATGATGTCGACGATGTGCGGGTGACCGAGGCGGCTGGCGGTCATGGCCTCGCGGCGAAAACGTTCGACGAAGCTGGCCTCGGCGCTGAGCGACGGGCGCATGAGCTTGAGCGCCAGCTTGCGGCCCAACTCGATGTGCGTCGCCTGGTAGACCTCGCCCATGCCTCCGGCCGCGAGCCGCGAGTCGAGCCGGTAGCGGCCGCCGATGACACGCCCCAGGCCGGTGGGTTCACTGCGCTGCGTCGGCTCGAGGCCCTCGTCGGCCGGCGTCGGCGCCGAAGCAGGCGTCGCGAGGCCCTTCTTCTCGGCGTACCACCCGAGAATCGCGACGACCGAGTTGAGGCTGGCGACCACCTCGTCCTTCCCGACGTGCACGCCTGACTCGTCGAGGCTGCCGGCGTGATCGTGGGCCGAGAGGTTGCCCCACGCCTGCACGGTGCCCATGTGCGCGAGGATCTTCGCGGGCACGATGCCGGCGTTGGCCTGCTGGCGGAACCGCGAGACCAGCTCCTCGAGCATGGCCTTGCCGGGCGTCTGTTTGAGCTCATCGGTGACGAGGGAGCGCAGCAGCACCTCGAGCACCAGGCGGGCGTTCTGCATCACGCCCCGATAGTCCTGCGCCCTGCCCCGGCTGACGATCGCCTCGAGATCCACCCGCGCACGGCCAAAACGCGGGGCGAGCTCAGCGAGCTTGTTCAACAGGGGTTCGATGTCGACGGCCATGGGCTGACTTCGGAGTCTGCCTCGTCTCTCACCACGGCGCTCTGCCGGAATGGCCGGCCGAGACGCTAAAGACCGGTCTGAAGCATCTCCGCCACCACCTGGCGGATCAGCTCGCGGCGTACTTCCTTGCGCGCCCGTTCGTACGCGCTCACGTGCACCCGCCCGGTGTTCGCCTTGCGGGTCTTCGCGGCCGCGCGCACCACCAGGTCGACGCGGCTGGGCTCGAGTTGAAAGGGACGCCGGGCGTCCTTCGAGAGGAAATAGTTGATCCCCCTGGCCTCCAGCAGCTTCGCCAGATGCTTCCGGGATTCAGCGATCAGCGACAGGTCGATGATGTCCGCCATGCGTGACCGGTTTGTCCTTCGGATCAATGCACTCGTCCATTTCACGTGACGATCGCCGCGGGTTTTTGACAGCGCTCCTGCTTCGGTGAAGCGCGCGTCTCACCGGGGTGACGGCCATTCGGTCAGCGTGCGAAAGCACCGCCCGCCGTGACAGACTGGGCCCATGGAGTGGCGCGAAGACATAGGCCCCGCGCGGGCCGGTGATGCAGCAGCGCGCGAGCGGCTCCGGGAGTACCTCACGCCCTTCGCCCACGGCGTCGCCCTCGCGTCATCACCACATCACGTGACCGATCGCCTGGTGCCGAAGATCCTCGACGAAGCGATGCGCACGTTGGGCGGCGTCGACGATGCCTCCATCGGTGTGCACGTGATGAACGTGGCGCGGCGCATCTCGAAAGAAGCCTCGCCCGGCACGATCGAAGAGCAGGGCACCACGCAATCCTCACTCCTCGAAGCCCGCCAGAGCCTGTCCCGGCTCCGCGCGCTCCCGGAGCAGGCCCGCGAACGTTTTTTCCTCCGCCTGGTGGAAGGCATTCCCGGGCCTGAGCTCTCCGAAGTTGCCCGCATCGCGCCCGGTGAGCTGCGCGCCGAGCTGGAGCGTTGTGCCGCCGAAGCAGCGCGCGCCTTCGGCCAGGGCCAGAGCTTCGCGGGCGATGAATACCTCTGGGAGCTCTCGGGCACCGCGCCGCCCCTGCTCGCCCGCCTCGAGATGCAGCTCCCTTTGCTGCGCTTCGACCCCACCGCGGCCCCCATGTCCGAAGCCACCTCGGCGGGCACCTTCCAGGAGCTGGCCGCCGTCGGCAGCAAGCCGATGAAGCCGCTGATGTTCGAGGAGTTCGAGGGCACCGAGACCGGTGTGGTCACCGCGCCCGTGCCGGCGGCGACCCGGCCTCCGCTCGACGTGCCCAACCCCTTCGAGAACGCCGTGCGCACCATCGCGGCGACGGATCTCCCCGCCGAAGCGCGCGGCTCGGTGCCGATGGTCCCCTGGTCGACGGACCCCAGCAAGAGTGGCCGGGGCGCACCGCTGCCGCCACGGCCGGTGCCGGCGACCACGCCCGAGGGCGAACGCAGCGGCAAGAGCATCAGCGGGAAGAGCAACAGCGGGAAGAGCGGCAGGCAGGGCCAGGTGCCCGAGAGCTCGAGCAAGAGCGGCCGCATGGCCCCGATGCCCCCGCGCACCGAGGTGACCAAAGACGCGCCGCGGCTGCAGGAACCCGACGTGACCGACGCGAAGGTGCCCGCGCTGGTCCTCGAGGCCCAGGAAGAGCTCAACACCGCGCCCGAGGCCATCCTGGGCAAGCCGACCATGATGCTGCCGCTGTCGGCGGCCATCTCGAGCATCCCCAGCCCCACGCTCACCTCGACCGCGGTGGCCAACAGCGAGACCCGCATCGGCAGCGTGGCGGTGCATACGCCTCAGCCCGGCCTCCTCGAGCACACCTTCTTCAAAGGCAGCCAGCCGCTCTTCGCGGCGCTGGTGATCGGCGCCGCGGCGCTGGCCATCTATTCGGTCTCGTTGTTCGCGGTCGATCGACAGCAACGCGCGAACTGGACGCTCACCCAGGTCGTGGTGGCCGCAGAGGAGCTGGGCGTCGGTGACGTGGTCACGCTGGAGAACGTCGCGTTGCGCTCCGTGCCCGAGCCCTTTCAGGGCGACGGCGTGGTGAAGGGCGAGATGATGAACTTCATCCTCGACCAGAAGCTCGCCGTCGGCGTGCAGATGGGCGACCCGCTCTTCATGTCGCAGTTCGTCTCGATGCGAACGGCGGATCAGCGGCTCTCGAAGAAGGTGATCAAACGCACCCGCGGCTTCACCATCGCCACCAACGCGGTGGCGGCGGTCGGGCGGTGGGTCAAGCCGGGCGATCTGGTCGACGTGGTGGTCACCTTCCCCATGAAGGAGGGCCCCCGCAAACAGATCGAACGGCGCGCGGTCACCTTGCTGCAGAAGGTGCCGGTGCTGGCCACGGGGAAGATCGCCGACGACATCTCCGAGGCCACCATGGACGAGCGCGAGAAGGCCTACGTCGACGTGACGTTGCTGCTCTCGGCCGAAGAAGCCGAAGCGCTCACGCTGGGCGCCACGCTCGGCCGGGTGAAGCTCACCCTGCGCAACGGGGAAGATCTCGAAGACGATCGCAACCTCGATGGCGCGTACACGGATTCGGACACGCTGCTCGATGGGGCCCGGCAGAACGGCATCCGCAAGAAGCGGCAGAAGATCATCGAGATCATCCGCGCGAAGAAGAATCAGTAGATCACGGGATGCACGCCCTCTCCCCCTCGGGGCCCTCGGGGAGAGGGAGACGAGGTGGTGAGGTGGCGAGTCAGACTGGGCTGATCCTTCGATACCGCTTGAGCGCGTCCACTTCGTCGGTGGTGTGCGTGAACCCCGTCGCCGCGCGGTACGCACTGCCATCGACCACGATGGGGTACTTGATGTGCTCGAGCGCGCCCCTGGGCAGATTTGGAAAGCCGAAGCGCCCCAGCATCTGCACCAAAATCGCCTCGGGAACCGGGATCACCGTGCGGCCCGTCTCGCGCGCGATGGTGCCCAGGGGGATGGGCGCCGGACCACACACGTTGAAGATGCCGCGGGGCCGTTTCTCCACTGCCAGGGTGATGCCGCGCGCCGCGTCGTCTTCTTCGAGAAATTGAAACAGCGGGTCGTAGCCGAACACCATCGGCACCCGCTTGCCGCGCAAGAAGCTCGAGAGCGTGCCCGTCTTCGAAGGGCCCAGCGTGTAGACCAACCGCAACACCGTGGTGGTCAACGAAGGCTCGCGCCACAACATGTTGGCGCCGTACAGGTCGGCCGCGACGAGATCGGCCAGCTCGGGGAAGTTCCCGATGCCGTTCGGGGGCTCGTTCTCCACGTGGTACAGCGGCGAGTCGGCCGAAGCGCCGTAGTACGTGTGCCGGCCCACCACGACCACGTGCTTCACGCCGTGCGCGACCGAGTGATCGAACACCGCGCGGGTGCCGGCGATGTTGATGCGCGCGCGCTCTTCACCCGAAGCCGACAGCGCGTTGACGGTGGCCATGTGCACCACGCACTCCGGTCGCTCGCGGCGGAACACGTCTTCGGCGGCGCGCTTGCGAATGTCGACCTCGTGCACCTGGATGTCGCGCGGCGCGTCCCACCAGGGCCTTCGATCGAGCCCGATGACCGAGTGCCCCGCCTCACGCAGCTTGAGGGCCACCTGGCGGGCCAACGCGCCACCCACGCCCACGATGAGCACCTTCATGACGCGCGCTCCTTGGCGACCCGGGCCGCTTCGATGAGCTCAGCGATGCGCGCCTTCACCTCGTCGACGTAGCCGATGATCACCGAGTCTTCTTCATCACCACTGCCCTCGAACACCAGCGGCTTGCCGTAGTGCACCGACAGCTTGGCCGGCAGCGGCAGCGCGAGGCCGTAAGGCGTGATGGGCACGTAGGGCACGCCCATCAACTTGCCCAGCGTCGAGGAGTTCAGCACGGTGGGCACCGCGTCACCGCCCCCGTGAAAACCCAGCGGCACGATGGGTGACCTGGTCTTGAGCGCCAGGCGCACGAAGCCGGTGCCGAAGTCGACCAGCGAGTGGCGATCTTTGTAGAGCTTGGCCGTGCCGCGCGCGCCTTCGGGGAAGACCATCAACAGCCGGTCATCCATCAAGAGGCGCTCGGCGTGTTCAGGCAGCCCGGTGAGCTGGCCGCAGCGAGAGCTCCATTGGCTGCCCACGGGGAGCATGTTGATGAACTTCTCAGCCATGCCCTGGGCCAGCCGGGGCGGCTCCATCTCCAGCAGCATCGACGTGAGCACCATCGCCCCGTCGAGCGCGTAGCCACCTGAGTGGTTGCCGACCAGCATGGCCCGGCCGCGTTTGGGTACGTTCTCCACGCCGACCGCGGTCACGCGAAAGTAGCGCCGGTACATGAACCCGAGCGCCTTGAAGAAGACGGTCAGGTGTTTCTTGGAGACACCGTAGGGATCGATGCCCAGCGAGTTGAAAGGCAGCTCCAACCGATCGACCAGGTCTCGCACCGCTTCATCACGCGCCATGGGGCGGTGACTCTACGCAAGGATTCAGGCGTGCCGGTGCTGTTTGACGTTCGCGCGTGACACGAAGTCTTCGAGCGCACCCGACAACGCCGAGGCCTCGATGAGCGTGGCGAAGCGGCCGATGGGAACGTCTTCCGGCCCCGACGCGGTCATCACCCACACGGAAAGGGCGTAGCCCGTCGGCACCCGGGTGATGGGCATCTTCAAGACCCGCAGCTCGACACGCGCCATCTCCAGCGGTTCTCCATCGAGCAGCAGCCGGTTGTTGGCGCGCACCAGGGTGCGTTCTTGCGGCCGGCCCAGGCGAACCAACGCCACCGCGAGAACGGGGAGGACGATCGCATCGGTGATGAAAAGAAAGGCGCCCGCCGCGGTGGTGAGATCCGCGAAGGCCAGGACGCCGAAGAGGACCAGAAACGTGGAGCCCCACAACACCAGGCGCGCGCGGTCGCGGCCCACGTGGATGACCATGTAATCCGGACGGGATTGGGTGACGCTGATCCGACGCACGGGTGCTCCTCCTGCTACGGCCTCAATGAGCAACACTAGCCTCCATCCAACCCGCGTGCAGGGCTGAGACTTCCCCGGTGCCTACATCCACACCAGGATGCCCACGACGATCCCACTGAAGATGAGGATCAACGCTGCCGCGACGACCAGCTGATTCATGGCGTCCCTGCGCGCCACATCATCCAGCTCGTCGCCACGCAGCAAGTGCATCACGTTCCAGAGCATCTGACCGCCCAGCACCTGATCGGTTCCCGAAGAGTTGCGATCCTTCTTCTTGGCCGCCTCGGGCGTCTCTTCGACTTTGACGGTGGCCACGCGCAGGTGCGGCTGCATGGGCGCCTTTCCGTCCAGGGCGGCAATGGCGCGGCGCTCCTTGTCGACGTCGGCCTTGAGCGAACGGTCGCCTGCGGCCGGGTTGTCTTTCCACGAAGGCGCTTCGAGTTGGCGGGGGCGCGCATCGGCCTGCGCTTCCTGGGTCTTCGCCTCGAGCAGCTCGCGCGCCGCTTCCATGCCGCTGCGGCCGTCGTCGGTCTTCAGCGCTTCGAAGCCCGCGCGTTTGAGCGCCTTGTCGAACTGCGCGAGCGTCTTGTCGAGTTCTGCCTCGGTGAGTGAGGGCGCCAGTTGCAGGCCCGTCTCCACCGTGGAGAACGCGCCTTTGGTCTGGGCGGGTTGCCCTTGCGCAGCCCGTTCAGCCTGGGCGGTGCCGTGGGCCAGCTCGGCGAAGCGGGCGGCGTAGCTCTCGAAGAAGGCGAACACCCGCGCGGCCTTCTGTTCCTTCGTCATACCCGGGTGGTGCAGCAGCTCCTGCTCCACCAGCTTGAGATCGGAGAGGAAGCGTTCGGGCAGCGTGCGCGCGTCGGTGAGCCGCTTCGTATCGGGGGTCAACGAGCTGACGTCACGAAAGACCCGGCCGGTGCCACTGGAGAGCAAAGCAGACACATCGCGCGCCACGCCCTTGAACGCGTCGCGCAGCTCGGGCGAGCTGATCACCGTCTGCACTTCTTTGAGCTCGGCGGTGGAGACAGCCCCGGCTTTCGCCCGGCGCAGCAGCTCTTGAACCGCGGCGACACCCGCGCCACCGCCCGCTCGCATGGAGCGCATCAGCTCGCCGTTGCCTGCCATCGCTCGAATCTAGGCAAGTGAGACGGCGGATTGCTATCGCCCGGCTCCCTCGGCGCTTATCCTCCGCGCCAGCATGAGTGACCCCGCGGACAAGAGACGGCACCCGAGAACACCGCTCAACGTCCTGGTGCAGTTCCGCTTCGACACGTTCGACGAGTTCCTCGCCGAGTACTCGGTGAACATCTCGCCGGGTGGCATCTTCGTGAACACCGACGAGCCGCGTGAAGAAGGTTCGGTCATCTACCTGCAGTTCGCGCTCAAAGACGGCAGCAAGCTCATCGAAGGCATGGGCAAGGTGGTTCGGGTCAACCCCGTGGGAGATCCGAAGCGGCCGGCGGGCATGGGCATCGAGTTCCTCAACTTCGACGACGAGTCGATGGCGCTCATCGCGGAGATCTGCGCCCAGCGCAGCACCAAGAACTGACGCGTCATGGGACTGCGCGGCCGACTGCTGCTCGCCTTCCTCATCCCCACCCTGCTCGTGCTCTCGCTCGGGGGCTTCGGGCTGTATCGCGCCAGCCGCAACGTGCTCGAAGAAGAGCTGGGCCGCGCGCTCTCGGGCATCGCGGCCACCGTGTCGGCAGAGCTCAAGGGCGAGCGGGTGCTCTCGGTGGAGGCGGCCGACGCGCAAGGTGAAGGCAGCCGCACCTGGCGTTCGTTGACCGCGCAGCTGACCGAGGTGAAGCAACGCACCGGCGTGAGGCGGATCCTGGTGGTCGACGCCGAGCGCCGCGCGCGGCTCGACGTGGGCGGCTCGTTGAGGCCCATGACCGAAGCGACCGAGCTCCTGCGTGATGGCCTCGAGATTCAGCGCGTGCTGGGTGGTGAGCTCGCCACGAGCCAGGTGATGTTCGAAGGCACGGATGGGCTGCTCTACAAGACGGGCTACGCGCCGTTGTTCTCCGACGGCAAGGTGGTGGGCCTCATCGCCATCGAAGGCAGCGCCGCCTTCTTCGGTCCGCTCACGCGCTTGCTCAACGCCTTCGTGGGGCTGGCGGCGTTGACGTTGTTGCTGCTGGCGATCACCGCGGTCAGCTCGGCGCGCGGGCTCTCCCGGCCCCTGGAGCGGCTCGTCTCGGCGGCGTTGCGCATCGGCGGGGGCGACTTGTCCACCCCGGTGGCGAGCGAAGACACGCTGGAGATCGGCATCCTCGCGCGTGAGCTGGAGGCGATGCGCCAGGCGCTGGAGAGCCGCGATCGCCAGCTCAAGCTGATGCTCGGCGGCGTGGCGCACGAGGTGAAGAACCCGCTTGGCGGTATCGAGCTCTTCGCGGGGCTGCTCGACGAAGAGCTCATCGGCAAGGCGCCCGACATCGCGGAGGCGCGCTCACACCTCACCAAGATTCGGCGCGAGCTGAATTACTTGAAGCGCATCGTGGAGGACTTCTTGTCTTTCGCGAAGGAGCAGAAGCTGCAGATCGCTCCGCTCGACGCGCAGGCGCTGCTCGAGTCGGCGGCGCAGCACCTGAGTGGTGAAGCAGAAGGCAAGTCGGTCACCCTCGACGTCGAGGCAGAGAAGGCGACCATCTCAGGTGACGTGAGCCTGCTCACCAGCGCGCTGGTGAACTTGATCAAGAACGCGGTGCAGATCTCCACCGCGGGTCAACGCGTGACCTTGCGCGGGAAGTCGACCCCCGAGCAGTACGTCTTCGAAGTGAAAGACGAAGGTCCCGGCATCGCGGGCGAGTTGCAGTCGCGCATCTTCGAGCCGTTCTTCACCACGCGTGAAAAGGGCACGGGGCTGGGTTTGCCCCTCGCACGAAAGCTCGTCGAGGCGCACGGCGGCACGCTGACCATCGACTCGAAGCCGGGGCAGACGCTCTTCCGTCTGCGTCTCCCTCTCCCTGCGAAGCGGGGAGAGGGCCGGGGTGAGGGGCTTACTTAAAAGTCCAGTGCCAGGGCTCACCGCGCACGTCATTGACGAACCCGTAGCGGCCCGCGTTGTTCTGCAGCCAGCGGTAGGTCGAGCTGCCGTAGCCACCGGGCACGCTCAAGTCGGCCGAAGTGCCGCCCTGGTGATTCGAGTAGCCCGGGCGCGCCGCGAGGTTCCCGCGGCCCTGGAGGTACAGATTGTAGAGGTACTGCTGCTCGGCCATCGTGCGGAAGCCGGAGACCACCGAGAGGTTGATGCCCGCGCGCGCCGCATCAGCCTTCATGCGGTTGAACGCGTTGGCCGCGTCGGTGCGCATGAACTTGCCGTTGCCCACGCTGGAGACGGTGATGCTGCGCGCCTGGCCGTTGACGTAGCCGTTGACGCGCGCGCCGCCGGTCGCAGGGGGCGGGTTGTTCACCGCGCCGCCGTTGAGCTTTGCCCAGGTCGCGGGGCCGACCACGCCGTCGACGCCCAGACCCTTCGCGCGCTGGAAGGAGCGAACCGCATCAGCCGTGCGCGGCCCGAAGTCACCGTCGACCGAGACGTTGTAGCCGTGCGCGCGCAGACGATTCTGCAGGTTGTTGACGGCCGCACCGCGAGCGCCGAGGCGCAGCGTCGGGGTTGCACCGCCCGACGAAGGCGGCGCCGGGTTGGCCGCGTTCAACTTCGCCCAGGTGTTCGGCCCGACGACGCCGTCGACACCGAGCCCACGCGACTGCTGAAAGGCGCGCACCGCGGCGGTCGTCTTCGGCCCGAAGTCACCGTCGACGGTGACGTTGAAGCCCTTGGCCTTGAGCTTCTGCTGCAGCTGACTGACCGCAGCGCCCCGGGAGCCCTGGCGCAGCGTCGGAGTGGAAGAGAGAGAACGGGTCTGCGTGCTGCGGACTGCGCTGATCGCCGGCATGTGTGCCTCCAGAATCCCTTTGTGTACTGATTCTCACCCTCCGGTTTTTCCGAGTTGCTTGCGGAATTCGGCGTGAGTGCGGGGACTTGGAATTCAACGATCTTTACGGCTCAGCTCAATTGATGTCGGGGATTCCCGCATCCGAGGGCCACTCGAAACCACCGTCGCTCGTCTCGATGATGCCCGCGTCGAGCCCGCCACCGGGGCCGCGTTCGGTCAACGAATCATCGGGGCAGCCGTAGATGATCGACACGCGCGCACCGGGGCGCTGGCTGACGATGTCGCACGCGGGCCCGTAGAGCGTCACCCGGTTGCCGGCCGCCTGATAGTCCCAGCCCGACACGCGCGCGGGATCTCGCGGGAAGAACTGCCCGTCGACGGCCACGTACAACGCGCCCGGGTTGGGAGGCGTCAAGGTCAGCGTGAAGTCACAACTCGCCGCACCTGAAGCGATGGCGGAGAGCGCCGCTTCGAGATCGACCGGGTTGTCGGCCTGGAAGTAGCGCGGCGTGGTGGCGCGCGCGGTGCCGCCCCGAATCGCCATCTGGGTGAGCCGCACCTCGTCGACGTCGCTGCCGAAGCCCACGCTGTAGGTGCGCACGCCACGGGAGAAGAGGCCTTCGACTTCAGCCACCGGTGCGCCGCCGCAGTTCTCCATGCCGTCGGTGATCAACAGCACGTAGTTGGCGCGCGTGGTGTCGGTCAGTTCACCCGAGGTCGCCGCCACGTGGAGCGCGCCGCCGATGGGCGTGGTGTTGCCCTGCGCCTGCGCCGGCAACGCGGTGGAGATCGCGTTCGAGGTCGAGACGCCGACGGGCACGTTGATCCGGCCGGGGTTGCACTGCGAGCTCTGCAACGAGAACAGCTGCAGCCCGAAACGCAGCTTGTCGTTGCCGGCGTTCTGCGCGGTGACGTTGCGCACCGCGGTGGTGGCGGTCTCCCACTTGGAGCGGGTGTTGGCGATCACCTCCTGCATCGAGCACGAGTGATCGAGCACGATGAGGATGTTCGCTTCAGTCGCCGTCGCTTCGAACTTCTGCCCCCCGCAGCTCACCGGGCCCGCATCGGCTTGCGTGCTGGTGCCGCCCGCCATGCAAGTGCCACCCGGCGCGCAAATCTGCCCGGCCGCGCAGTCAGCCGACACCGAACAACCGGTGGTCGTGCTCACGCACACGCCGCGCGGGTTGCAGCTCTGACCTCCTCCACACTGCGCCACCGTCTGGCAGGCGGTCAGGCAAATGCCCGACGGCACGCAGACCTGGCCCGAGCCACATTGCGTGTTCTCGGTGCAGCGCGGCTGGCTGCAAGCGGAGAGCAGAGAGCCGACGGAGAGACAGAGCAGGAGCGCACGCATGGAGGAGCTCAAAGCTGGGTGGCCATCGCGAAAGCGACGACGAAGAAGGCACACGCGGCGGCAGCCCACGCATCGAAACGCAGCGGACCCGGTGTGCTGGCTTCTTCGACCTCCTCATCGTCTTCCTCCTCGTCGACCTCCAGCACGACCACGTAGCTCGGCTTGTGCTGCACGGGAGCACGGACCACGGCGAGCACCGGGGTGAGGGACGCCCACCGGAGAATCGAAGCGCGCGAAGGCTCGAGCTCGAGCGACTCGCACACGTCGGCGAGCATGCCTTCGATGACGCGCAGTGAATGCGGGCGGCGCGCGGGATCCCGATCGAGCATCAACGAGAGCAGCCCTTCGATGGTCTCGTCGACGCCCGGGTTGATGCGCGAAGCCGGAGGCGCGTCGTGCAGCGGAGAGACGGCGAGGCGCGCGCGGGCCTGGTTGGGCGTCAAGCCGGTGAACAGTTGGTAGAGCACCGCGCCCACCGCGAAGGTGTCGGTCGCGGGGTCAGCGCCTTCGAGGGCGGGCGCGGTGATGGTGATCGAACCATCGATATCGACGACGAGATCCGCCGGAGAAAGGCGGCCGAAGGTGCGGCGCTGCTGGTGCGCGGTGGCGACCGCTTCGACGATCTCCACGGCGAGTGAGAGCGCGAGGTCGAGCGGCAGGCGCTCCGGGGTGAGCCGAGAAGCCAGCGTGGTCGAGACGGTCTGCGAGGCGAATCGTCGGTTCATGCAGGGTGGCAAAGCAGGCGGCGGGCCAGCCCCAAGCGGCTGAATCAACGGCTTTTGCAAGCGACGTTGGCAGCAACCTGTCGTGCTCAGGTGGAGCATGCGCACTCCCCTCTCCCGCCGCCGGGAGAGGGTCAGGGTGAGGGCGTAAACCTGCTATCCGCCAACACATGTCGCTCCCCGAGCTCGTGCCCCAGGCGTGGAAGGCCCCGTTGTCCGAAGCCACCTCCGCCAGCTCGTTCACCGAGCTGAGCGAGTTCCTCGACACCGAGTGGCGGGATCAAGTCGTCTTCCCGCCAAAGCCACAGGTCTTCGCCGCGCTCGAGCTCACGCCGCCCAAAGAAGTTCGAGTGGTCCTCCTCGGTCAGGACCCCTACCCGACCGCCGGCAACGCGAACGGCCTCGCCTTCTCCGTCACCAAAGAAGTGAAGGTCCCCGCCTCGCTCAAGAACGTGTTCCTCGGTCTGCAAGCGGATCTCGGGTTGCCCCTGCCGTCGAACGGAGATCTCACGCCGTGGGCACGACGCGGCGTGTTGCTCCTCAACGCGGTGCTGACGGTGCGAGAGAAGACGCCGCAGTCGCACCAGAAGAAGGGGTGGGAAGCCTTCACCACCGCCGTGCTCCGTCACGTCGCGAGCTCACCTCGAAAGGTGGTCTTCCTCTGCTTCGGCAAGCCCGCGCTCAAGCTGGTCGAGTCGCTGGGCACGCAGCACCCCATCGTCGCAGCGCCCCACCCCTCTCCGCTCAACGGGCGCGCGTTCGTCGACGCGGTGACGAAGGACAAGCTCTTCACGAAGGTGAACTCGCTGCTCGAGGCGCCGATCGACTGGAGCCTCTGAGAGTGCCTCGCGACTTCAAGTGCTTCACCGATGCGGGGTTTCAGCTGATCTTCGATCCCGGCGCGGTGAAGTCGCTCGCAGCCCAGGAGGATTCGACGTGGTTCGACTCGCTCGAGGCCGAGGTGAAAGCAGGTCATCTCACCGGGCGCGCGTTCGGAGACGGTGAGGCCTTCTTCCGCGTCTTCCTCGAAGGCGAAGCCGTGCCGCGGTCGATGGAGAAGCGCGCGGGCACCGCGGTGACGGGCTTGCTGGAAGTACCTACCGGCCGGCTCTGCTTCGCGCCGTTCGAGCACCTCGCGCGTGCGCCGGAACAGGTGCTGGAGGTCACGCCCGGCCGCTACGAGATCACCCTGCGCGAGATGCAGTGGGGCGAGCTGGTCGAAGCGCTGGCTGAACGCGCCGCACGCAAGACGAGCCCGTCAGGCTCGAGGGCGAGTGAAGCGCTCGGGTTGATCACCGGCGCGCTCGTACTGCTCACCGGCATCGGCGGCATCGCCTCGCTGGTGGGCGTGCTCAACTCGGGGTGGAGCGCGTGGTCGGCTGCGTGGCCCTGGCTGCTCGGTGCATCTGCAGTCTTCGGCGTGTTGAGCCTGCTGTGGAAAGCCTGGCCCGGTGCGCGCGAGGCGTTGGCGGCGCAGCAGGCGGTGCAGGATCGGTTTCCCACCACCCTCGTCATGCTTCGGAAGCTGGCCGATGGCGCAGGTCCGAGCACCGGCCGGCTGCTCGACGATCACGTGTGACAGGCCGCCTGCCGCCGTTCCTCCAGCGAGACCCCGCCTTCGCCGGAAGGAACAGCGTTCTGCCTGACTTCGACTCGCTGTCAGTTCCCGTTGATGAGCTGACGGAACACGCCCAGCGCGGTTCCACCGAGCACGTCACCGAGGCCGACCTTGCCGGGCACCATCGGGGGCGACCAGCTCGAGGGAATCTGGCCGTTGACGAAGAGCTGCTTGGCGTCTTCGCGCGTGAAGTAGCGCGAGCCATCGGGCGCGTGGCGGCCGAAGACGTTGAGCACGATGGTCATCTCGGCGAGCTGCGTGACGCGCCCGCGGAGACCCGGGTCTTCCTTCGCGAAGTGCTCAGCGGCGTCGGCGAGATCCCTGGCGGTCAGGGTGTCGCCGCTCTTGCTGAACTTCATCAGCAGCTCAAAACGCTCCGGGTGCACGCCGTTCTGGCGGATGCCGCTGCTGCCGGTGTGATCGAGGTTGCTGCCGTTGAGCTTGAAGAGGTTGAACTGGCCCTTCACGTCGTCGGTCTTGTCGGCGCCGTTGGTGAGCACCTTGCGCACCGTGGCCGAGGGACCCAGCTGGCTGAGCGCCCGCTCGAGATCGGGGATCTTCACCGTGCCGTCCTTCTCGACCTTGAGCATGCCCGCGTTGAACATGCCGGCGAGCGCCGGGCAGGGGATCTTCTTCGACAGGGCCGCCTTCTCGTCGGCAGAGAACGGGCTCTCGACCTTGGTGGGCGCGGTGTAGCCGCCTTCGATGTCGGTCGGGGTCGCGCCACCGGCTGCAGGGCGGAAGGCCTCCGTCGAGAGGGCGACGCCGGCGTTGGCGAGCGCGGCGGCTCCCGTGGGCTTGCTGGTCGGGACCGACTGCGTGCTCGGTGCGGCCTTCGGCGTCGAGGGAGGAATCTTCATGGCCGGCAAGCTAGCGCAGGAGTGGTGCCCAGTGTCCACCCGCGTCGTGCGTCTCGTAGACGCGTGTACCAAGGGGAACCCCGCAATCGCCGCAGTCATCGAGCGCGATCTTCAGGATCCACTGCTTCGTGGTCTTCAGCTCGAGCGAACGAAAGGTGGCGAGGTAGTGCGGCTTCTTCACCGCGGGCAACCGCACCCAGCTCTTGCCCGCGTCGTTCGTGACCAGGAGCACCAGCGCTTCGCCGCTCGATTCGACCTGCCAGTCGAGCACGCCGACCCACCGTGCCGGCTTCTTCGACGACACCAGCCCCACCCAGCCGTGGCCTGCGGTCTCGCCGGGCGATGCGGTCAAGTCGAGGCGCTCGAAGTGGCCGTTCACGAAGACCAGCGGCACTGAGCTGAGCGCGTCATGAAGGTTGCAAACGCGCAGGCCGGCCACGGTGAACGTGCCCGCGGTGCACTCGCTGTCGGCTGTGCGTTGCGGAACTTTGGCTTGCGCCAGGGCCGTGGTGCTCAAGGTCAACAGCAGCAGCACGGCTCGGTTCATCGGTGCGCCCTCGCCTTTTCCAACATGCGACGGAGCGGCGCTTCATCGGCTCTGGCGATCGCGTCTTTCCAGCTGAGCCACTGCGCTCCGTGCGACTCGTTGGGATCGTGCGCGAGCGCGTCGGGGTTCGTGGCGATCACGAGGTAGCGCACGTCGAGGTGACGGTGCTCGGGGTCAGACTTTCTTGCGGGGATCACGTGCACGTCGACGTCGAGTGGACGCGGGGCCGTCGGGTGAAGCGTGACGTCGCAGCCGGTTTCTTCGCGCGCTTCGCGGAGCGCGGTGGCTTCCATCGAACCTGCGTCGATCGCGTCGGCGTGACCACCGGGTTGCAGCCAGCGTTTGAGCTTCGCGTGGAGAACCAGGCAGACCTTCTCGCCGTCGGGGGTGATCACCACGGCGCTTCCCGTGAAGTGCGCGGGGAATTGATCTCGGGAGAAGGGCTCAGAAAGAGAAGCGGCTGACCTGATCATTTCTGCCCGGTCGGCCGATTCCTTTTCGTCGGTTGGGTGGTGGGCGGTCAGCAGCTCGGCCAGAGGCATGCGGTGTGATTAGCACGCACCGCCCTCACCCAGCCCCTCCCGAAGGGAGAGGGGATCGAGTAAAGCGAGCCTGATGATCCGACTCGCCGCTCTCGCCGTCTGCGCGTTCAGCGCCGTCGCCCTCGCCGATCCTGAAGTGAAGATCGATTGCCCCGCGGGCATGCACTTCGTGAAGGACAAGGGGTGTGTCGCCAACGTGGGCCCGAAGGTCGCCTGCCCGGGCGGCACTCACTTCGAAGGCGGCAAGTGCGTGGCGATCATCGACACCTCGTGCCCGGCGGGCATGCACTTCGTCACCGGCACCGGGTGTGTGGCGGGCGGCAAGGCGGCGCCGAAGAAGACGGCTGAGGCCCCGCCGCCTCCTCCTCCGGAGCGGCCAGAAGCCGAGCCCACGGAGAAGAGGAAGAAAAAAGGGGGCACGTTCTCCAGCGGGTTTTCGGATCGGCTGCAGGCGAGCTGCGGCGGCCTGGAGGTCGAGGTGCACGGAGGGCCGCGACTGACGGGCGTTCGCGCGATGCTGCTGGTCGACGATCGCAAGGTGGGCGACGAACAGGACGTCAACGTCGGGCAGACGAAGACCATCACCGGCCAGGTTGGCAAGCAGGATGTCGCGTTGCTGATTCAGCAGGGGCTGTGGGGCACCCGGTACACCCTCAAGGTCGATGGCACCGAGTGCCGGCTGAGCAAGTAGCGCCGGCTCCGCTCTCCCCGCTTTCGCAAGGAGAGGGAGTATACGACCCGTCATGGCTCGCATTCTCGTCATCGATGACAACGACACCATGCGCGAAGGCATGGCAGTCACCCTGAAGAAGGCCGGTCACGAGGTCTTCGCTTTCCGCAGCGGCGTCGAAGGCGTGGCCGCGTTCACCTCGAAGGGCGCTGACCTGGTCGTCACTGATCTCAAGATGGATCAGATGGACGGCATCGAAGTGGTCAAGCGCCTCAAGGCGCACGACCCCAACGTGGTCGCGCTGGTGGTGAGCGCGCACGGCAGCATCAGCACCGCGGTCGATGCGATGCAGCACGGCGCGGTGGACTTCATCGAGAAGCCGTTTCCGCCCGACGTGCTGCGCGCGAAGGTCGACCAGGCCCTCGAGCTCAGCCGCACCCGCGCGCGGGTGGTGAAGCTCGAGGCGACCACCGAGGCGCTCTCCCGCGATCTCAACGGCAAGGTCGGCATCTCGATGGTGGGCGACAGCCAACCCGTGCAGAAGCTGCTCGCCCAGGTGCGCCGCGCCGCGGCCACCGACGCCACGGTGCTGGTGCATGGAGAATCGGGCACCGGCAAAGAGCTGGTCGCGCGCATGCTGCACGATCTTTCACCGCGCGCGTCGGGCCCCTTCATCGTCACCCACTGCGCCGCGCTCGCCGAGACGTTGCTCGAGTCGGAGCTCTTCGGCCACGAACGCGGTTCGTTCACGGGCGCGGTGAAGAAGAAGCTCGGCCGCTTCGAGCTGGCCGACGGCGGCACCATCTTCCTCGACGAGCTGGGTGAGATCAGCGCGACGGTGCAAACCAAGCTGCTGCGCGTGTTGCAGGAGCGCGAGATTCAACGCGTGGGCGGCGAAGAGACCGTGAAGGTCGACGTGCGCGTGGTGTGCGCCACCCACCGTGACTTGAAGGCCGAGGTCGCCGCGGGCCGCTTCCGCGAAGATCTCTACTATCGCCTGCACGTGGTGCCCCTCGAGCTGCCCGCCTTGCGCGAACGGCCCGAAGACATCGGCCTGCTCGCCCGGCACTTCGTGGCCAAACACGCGCCGCGCATCAACGCCGCGGTGAGAGGGCTGACGCCCGGCGCGGTGGCGGGCCTGTGCCGCTACGCGTGGCCCGGCAACGTGCGCGAGCTGGAGAACGCCATCGAGCAGTCGCTCGTCTTCGCGGAAGGCAAGGAGCTGGAGGAGAAGGATCTCCCCGCGTTCCTTCAATCGGCCGAAGCGCGCGCCTCGCATACGCAGGGCGCACTCCCGGTGCCGCACGGCGATCGCCCGCTGCCCGACATCCTCGAAGATCTCGAACGGCAGCTCATCGAGCGCGCGTACGAGAAGGCGCGCAAGGTGAAGACCGAGACCGCGCGGCTGCTCGGCATCAAGACCTCGGCGCTCTATTACAAGCTCGAGAAATACGGCTTCATCCAGAAGGGCGAACGCCCCCCCGAAGAGGGATGAGCCGAAGCTGACCACCGCGGCAGGACCCGCCGGGTGCATGGGGACCCGCGGCAGCCGCACTGTTTTCGGGCTGATCC
This sequence comes from Archangium sp., assembly GCA_030695565.1. GTDB lineage: Bacteria > Myxococcota > Myxococcia > Myxococcales > Myxococcaceae > Archangium_A. The sequence goes on along the minus strand of JAUYRZ010000053.1, from coordinate 75,790 downwards.
GAGCGGCACCACCATTGCTGTGGGGACGAGGAGGAGTTCCCCAAATGACGATTTCGACTGGCCGCGTTCTCGTGGTGGATGATGACGATCTGTTCTTGCGGGTGTGCAGCAGCTTGTTGCGCCGGGCGGGTCTCACGGTGGAGACCGCCAACAACCCGACGCACGCCCTCGCGCTGATCGAGAAGCGCCGCTACGACACCATCGTCTCTGACTTCTGCATGCCTGACCTGAGCGGCCTGGGCTTGCTGCGGGCCGCGCGCAGCTGCGACGCCACCGTGCCCTTCGTGTTGATGACCGGCGCTCCCACCATCGAGTCGGCCATCACGGCCATCGATCTGGGCGTGCACAAGTACCTGCCCAAACCCTTCGACATCGACGTCTTCGTGAACACCGTCTGCGAAGCGGTGAAGCGGCGCGTGGGCTCGGACGACATCGCGAGCCTGCATCGCCGGCTCGATCGCGCGCTCGAGGGTCTGTGGATGGCGTACCAACCCATCGTGGAGTTCTCGAAGCAGCGCCCGCTCGCTTACGAGGCGCTGCTGCGCACCACCACGCCCGAGGTGAAGGGGCCGCCCGACGTGCTGGAGCTGGCCGAGAAGACCGGCCGCCTGTTCGACCTGGGCCGCGCGGTTCGCCGCTCGGTGGCGCACGAACTGCCCATGCTCGCCGATGACGTCGACGTGTTCGTGAACCTGCACCCCGCAGATTTGGAGGACCCCGAGCTGTATGAACGCAGCGCACCGCTGGCCGCCTTCGCCCGCCGGGTGGTGCTGGAGATCACCGAACGCGCGTCGGTCACCCACGACGAAGCGCTCAACCGCCACGTCGAAGCGCTGCGCGCGCTGGGCTATCGCGTGGCGGTGGACGATCTCGGCGCCGGCTACGCGGGGCTCACCACGCTGGCGCGCATTCAGCCGGAGTTCGTGAAGCTCGACGGCTCGTTGGTGCGCGACATCGACACTTCGGGCGTCAACCAGTTGATCGTCGCCGCGGTGGTGGATCTTTCGAAACGCATGGGCCTGCGGGTGATCGCCGAGTGCATCGAGACGGCCAAGGAGCTGGCCACCCTGCGCAACCTCGGCGTCGATCTGATGCAGGGCTATTACTTCGCCAAGCCCGGCAAGGCGTTCGTCAGCATCGACTACCACCTGGAGACCCAGGCCGCGGCGTAGTCGACTGTTGGCCCCTCTCCCCGACCTTAGATTCCACCGGGGAGCAGCAGCGGCGGCCCGTTCCTGATCAACGCGACCAGCCGCCCCTGGTGCAGGGCGCGCACGCCCGCGGTCGGCGTGGGAAACCCCTCGGGTAAGGCCCACGTTCCCGGCGTGCGGAGCACCTGGGGGTTCACCTCCCGTTTGAGCTCGCCCCACTGGGCGTCGTTCAGCTCCATCGAGGGCAACCACGGCAAGACGTCGCGCCCGATGTGCTGAACCGGCAGGTGCACGTCTTCGTAGCTGCCGATCGCGGTTCGGTTGAGCGCCGACAGGTGGGCCCCCACCCCGAGCGCGCGCCCGAGCCCGGTGGCCAGGCTGCGCACGTAGAAACCACCGCGCACCACCACCTCGAGCGTGCTGCTGATGGGCAACTCGTGCGAGCGCCACTTCGCCGAGTGCAGGTAGACCTGCTGCGGCGGCAAGACCACCTCTTCTCCGCGGTGGGCCTTCACGTACGCGCGCTCGCCATCGACCCGTTTGTTGCTGGTGGCGGGCGGCGTCTGCGCGGTCCACCCGCGAAAGCTGATCAGCGCCGCGTCGAGCTGATCAGGCGTGAGCCCGTTCGCATCACCGCGCCGCACTTCACGCCCGCCGGCGTCGCCCGTGTCCGTCTCCAGGCCCCAACGCACCTGCGCCACGTAGGTCTTGGGCACCTCGTGCAGCGCCTCGAACAGGCGATTGGCGGCGCCCACCAACAGCAGCACCAGGCCCTCCGCGAAGGGGTCGAGCACTCCCCCGTGAGACACCTTCAAGGTAAAATTCCCCCCGTGCGTTTGGCGGAAATCATCGACCAGCGAAGCGCTGCTGACGCCGGGCGGCTTGTGCACCCGCCAGAGCGCCGAGGGGGGTCGTTTCACGCGCGCCTCGGAAAACTGTCGATCACCGGTTTTTTCATGGGGAAGGGACTGTCGCACATCGGGCCAAAGGGTTGGTTTTCGGTGCGATTGGGCCTTGCCTCTTGGCACCGCCGTTGCTCAAGAGAGTCCCCATCATGAAGCTGAGCGCCGTCCTCCTCACCGCCTGCCTCTTCGCCTTCCCGGTCTGGGCGGCGGGGTCACTCGACGCCCTTCGTTCGGGCAGCCGGGGCGCGCGGGACCAGGTGACGGCGCTTCGGGCCGAGCAGCTCAAGCAGCGCAACGAGCTCTCCACGCTCTCTTCGCGGATCGAGACCTTGAAGGCGGCCTCCAGGGGCAAGCTGCTCCCCGGTGGTGAGCTCGACGCGGCGCTCAAGCGCAGCCAGGAGCTGTCGGGCGCCCTCAGCGCGCTGGCCACGCAGGTCAACGGCCGGGAAGCCGAGCTCGAGCTCGCCAACATGGCGCTGCTCGACGGCCTTTCCTCCGAGCTGACGCGGGTGCGCTCCGAGTTCGATCGCCAGGGTGACCGCACGGTTCGCAAAGGCCTCATCGCCCAGCTGCGCAAGCTGCGCGCCGAGCGTGATGCGCTCCGCCAGACGTTGCCGGCCTCGAAGATTCCCACCCTCGACGCCGTGCGTCCCAGCGACGACCCGGAAGAGCTGCTGGAGCAGGCCGACCTGCTGCGCGACAACGAAGAGAAGCTGCGCCGCGAGCTCAAGTCGCTCGAGGCCCGCATCGCCGAACGCCGTGACGAGGTCGAGCTCGATCGCCGGGTGCAGCGCTTCATGGGTGAAGAGTCGATGTTCGACGATGGAGATCGCCGCCTGCGCGTGCAGCGCACGGTCACCACCCCGTCCACCGCCCCCACCAGTGGAGGAGCTCAGCAGGAGAACGCCGCGCCTCCCCCTGCGGCCACCGCCGACACCACCGCCGGCTCTTCTTTCAGCAACGCGAGCCCTCAGACGGCGGGGGTCGGTCTTCCCGGCGCTCCCAACCGCAGCAACGAGGGCACCTCGTTCGACACCGGCCTCGATTCGTCGAGCATCCGGGTGACCACCGCTTCCGATGCGCGCGTTCAAGTCGGTGGAGCGCGGGCAATTTCGGGTGGCGATGACGACCTGGATGACCTCGAGGTCGAGCGGCTTCGCCTGCAGGGGCTCGCCGGTCAGCTCAAGAAGAAGGCTGACGAGCTGCAGCAGCGCGCTTCGCAGCTGAAGTGATCCCGCCCCACCGTTCTTCCCGAGCGGAGTCGAGCGCCGGAAGTGACCCCTTCGACTTCTCTCGGGGTGAACGGTGTGGTTTCGATCGCCGGGTTGGCTAAGTTCCGCCCCCTCGTGGTGCGACGCTCGTTCACCTTGCTGCTGCTGCTGACGACGACCGCGTCGGCGGCCGACTTCCAGGGGCGCGCGCGGTTGTGGGTGGGCCCTGCGATCGACACGAACGCACGGCGTGACTTCGTCTCCACCGAACGAGCCACCGAGCCCGATCTCTTCTTCTTCGGCCTGGGCCAGCTCGAAGGCATTCTGCGCATCGGCGAGCGCGTGCGGATCGTCGGCAGCTACGACGTGAGCGGCCGCAAGTTCGTGCTGCTCCCCACCGAAGACACGGTGGTGCAGGCGGCGCAGCTGGAGGCCACCGTCTCGTTCCTGAAGTACTTCGCCTTCGGCCTCTCGGGGCGGGCGCGCGACCGGCGCGGGGCTGAGCGCGACTACACGGATCTCGTCGGCGGAGCGGTGCTCGACTTCTTCCCCGATGCCGCGGTCGACCTGCGAGCGCAGCTCAACGCGCACCGCTTTCTCTTCTACAACCGCTTCGAGTACAGCTTCTGGGGCCCCGACGGCACCGTGTCCGCGCGCTACCGGATCAACCGGCGCCATTCGGTCTCGTTGTTCGGCTCGTACAACCCGCGCACCTACAACGGCACCGCGCGAGATCGCCCGTTGCCCGAGGGCAGCGAGCCTGCAGCGCCGCGGGTGCGAGCGGACAACGTGTTCGGCGGGGGCGCGAGCTACTCCTTCCGCGGGCCGTTTCACTTCACCTTCAGCTACTCGTACTTCGATCAGGCTTCGAACTCGTTCGGCGAGAGCGTGCAGCGGCACCGGCTCAACGCGACCGGCGGCTTTCGCCTGCCCTGGGAGCTGACCTTGCTCACCAGCATCACCTGGCAACCGGCGGTGTTTCCCGAAGGGGTGTACCTCTCACCGGATCTCACCGTGCTCGAGGAGGACGAGAACGTTTCGTCGCTCACGGTGAAGTTGGTGAAGCCGCTGAGCAAACACTTCGATCTCGACGTTCGGTACGCGGGCTTCCTGGGGTTCTTGCCCCAGAACGAGTTTCTCTACCTGCGGCACGTGATCAGCCTCGGTGTCGCAGTGAACTTCTGACGTTCTCCCTCTCCCTGCGAAGCGGGGAGAGGGTCGGGGTGAGGGGCCTACCTCGCGTCATCCGCCACGCGCACCTTGCGGCCGGTGAACGGGTGAATGATCCACTTCGAGCGCCGCAGATCGGTGGTGACCGTTCGCCCCACCAACGAGTCGAACCGTTCGTGAATCTTCGCGTCGAGCGCCACGAAGGCCTTCTGCTGCTCGAGCCTGGCCAGCTCCAGACCATTGACCCGCGTGAAGGTGCCCCGCCCGCCGCGCACCAGCAGCCGCTCACCGAAGCGGATGCCCTGGTACCCCGAGTAACAAAGTTCGCCCAGCCCACCGAACGCCGCCGACGAAGCGAAGAGCAACGCGAGCGCCTGGCTGGTGCTGCGAAAGGTGTCTTCCGACGCGTAACACTCGACGGTGAGCTGGCCCTCGAGCAGCGTGACCTGAAAGAGCTCGTGCGGTGCACACGCCACCTCGCCGAGGAAGCTGAGCAGCCCTTCGGGCGTGTCGTGGGTGACGTCGGCGCCACCGACCTCGTCGAGCCACGGGTACTCCGACAGATCGACCGGACTGGCGAGCCAGTCCTCCAGGTTGCGCTCCGGAATCGACAACGAACCGAACATCACGACGTCAAAGGCCATGGCGATCCTCCGCGCTGCAACAGGCAGTCACAGGAGTGTCGCGCGCGCCTCCCCGGGGGCAATTTTTCGGCTGGGAATTACAGCGGGTAAGGAAGGGTGAGCGACAGGACGGTGACCAGCACGAGGACCAGCGGCGTCAGCACGAGGAAGACCAGGAACGTGTAGCCCATCACGTCGCGCGCCTTGAGGCCGAACAGCCCCAGCACCGGCAGCATCCAGAACGGCTGCACCAGGTTCGCGAGCGCCTCACCGAGATCGTAGACGGCCACCATCCACCCGAGGTGCACCTTCAAGTCGTGCGCGGCGGCCATCACGTACGGCGCTTCGATCACCCACTTGCTGCCGCCGCTGGGCACGAACACGCCGAGCACCGCGGAGTAGATCGCCACCAGCGCGGGGTAGGTCTCCCTGGTGGAGAGCGAGACGAAGAAGCCCGCGATGGTCTCGTTCAGGTGTGTCTTCACGATCAACGCCGCGAGCCCTGCGTAGAGCGGAAACTGGAGGATCACGCCCCACACGCCCGGGGTGGCCTCTTTCACGGCGCGCATCAAACGGGCCGGAGTTCCGTGCAGTGCCACGCCCAAAGTGAGGAAGCCCAGGTTGAGCGTGTTCAGGTTGAGCGCGTTGAGTGGATCGGCCGAGGTGGCGAAGGTCGAGACCAGGTACCCGCCCGCGAGCAGCACGAAGAACACCGAGAGGTGCGGCCGGTACTCCAGCCACTCGCCGGGTGTACCGCGGCCCCGCAGCGCTTCTGCGTCGAGCGGAGAGAGGCCCAGATCGATGCCGAACATCTGCGCCGTCTTCGCGCGCGAGGCGGTGGGCGCGGCGAAGTACATCAACGTGGTCACCACGATGATCTCGATCACCACGCAGAGCAGTGACTGCCAGAGGAAGATGGTGCTGGTGAGCGGGATGACGCCGCCCGGCACCTGATTCGAGGCGCCCGCCACGATGCTGCGAATGGCCGGCTGCAACGACGCCGGAGTGGCCATCTGCAACGCCGCGCTGCCCGAGAGCCCCTGCGCCCAGATGCTGCCCAGCCCGAGGAACGCGCTCGCGCAGACCGCCCGGTAGTCGACCGACGGAACCCGCCGCGCCACCTCGCGCGCCAGCATCGCGCTGAAGATGAGAGAGAAACCCCAATTGAACCAGCTCGAGACCATCGCCAAGAACGCGACCCAGGCGACGGCAGCGCGCGGCGTGATGGCCACGGAAGCGAGCGCGACGATCAACCGGTACACCGGCCGCGTGGTGGCGACGACCGAGCCGGTGATGATCACGAGCGCCATCTGCAGGGTGAAGGGGATCAGCTCCCAGAAGCCCTGGCCCCAGATGGTGACGACCTCGTTCGCGGCGCTGGCCACGCTCCTCTCGGAGACCAGTTTGCCGAACGAAGCGAGCACCACGATCACCGTCGCGAGCAGCGCGAAGACGAACGCGTCGGGAATCCACCGCTCGGCCCAACCGGTGAAACGAGCCGCCACGCGTGCGAGCGCACCCTCGGGCTGTTCAGCAGGTTCAGTCATGCCCTGCCCCTCTTACGGTAGTTCTGGCGCCCTGAGCCGGTTACGAGTGGGCCCCCATGTCTGAACGCTCCGGACTTCAGTTCTCGCTTCTCGGTATCCCGGTGCGCATCGAGCCGTGGTTCTTCATCATTCCGCTCTTCGCGCTGCAGACGCGCGACCTGCGCGGCGCGGTCATCTGGAGCGTGCTCGTCTTTCTCGGCGTGATGCTGCACGAGTTCGGGCACGCGCTGGCGATGCGGGCGTACGGGTTCCCTCCGTCGATCACGCTGCACGGCCTGGGCGGTCACACCAGCTATCCCGAGAGCGCGCGGCCCACCCCGAGGCAGAGCTTCTTCATCACCCTCGCAGGCCCGGGCGCCGGGTTGACGCTTGGCTTCATCGCGCTCGCCGCACGGCACTTCATCACCTCGCCCAACGCCGATCTCCAGATGGCGCTCTCAGACGCGGTGTGGATCAACATCGGCTGGTCGATCATCAACCTGTTGCCGATCCTCCCGTGGGACGGCGGGCACGTGCTCGACTCGGGCCTGCACTGGGCCACCGGCAAGCGGCGTGATCGCGTCGTGGCGCTCTTCAGCATCGTGGGCGGCGGGTTGATCATCGCGCTCGCTGTCTCGCAGCGTTCGATTCTCCTCGGGTACTTCGGCGCGATGGGGCTGTTCCAGGGCTACGGCCGGTGGAACCTCGCCGGTCAGGGTCCGCCGCCGGTCACCGCGGTGCAGAGTGAAGACGACGAGAAGCGGCTGCAGTTCGCGTTGATGAGCGTGGTCGACCCGCAGCAGCGCGCGAAGCTGACTGAAGAACTGGCCTGGGTTCGCCTGCGCAAGGGCGACTTCGCGGGAGCACGCCGCGCGGTGAACACCATGACGGGCGCCACGCCGTCGATCTCGCTGCAGGCCCGGCTCGCTGCGACTGAGAACGACGTGGACAAGGTGATTCAGCTGCTCGAGACGTCGCCCGCGGGCACGGAGAACGAGCGGCCGTTGTTGCTCGCCGCGTTGATCGCCAAGGAGCGTTTCGACGACGCGGTGGCGCTTGCTCGTCGACACGTCGAGCTCGCAGGCAGCGCGTCGACCCGGTTGTTCGAAGCAGGCGCGTATGCGCAGGCGCTCGAGCTGTGCACCAGCGAGCGCATTCGCACCGGTGATGGCGTGCACGCGTACAACGAGGCGTGCTGCCTGTGTCACCTGGGCCGGTTGGAAGATGCAGTCACCGCGCTGCAGAAGGCGAAGGCGTTGGGCTACGGCGGGCTCGCGCAGATTCGCACCGACGAAGATCTCGCGCAGGTGAGAAACCGGCCCGAGGTGCAGGCGCTGCTGTAGTCCCTGTGCACATTTGCACGGGGTGCGTGCAGGGCCGGGCATTTCCACACAGGGGTTCCGTCGCTATCAAGTGGTCATGCGGACCTACGGACTCGTCGCCTGCCTCACCCTCGCTGCATGTGGTGCGCCCCTTCCTCCGGTTCCGCCTGGGCCCGTCGAGCCGGAGCTCGTCTTCCCCGCGGAGTACGCGGCCTCCACCGAGGTCATCGCTTACGCGGAGTTCGATGCGGGTCAGGCCAGCGAGCTCACTGAGGTGACGTACGCGCTGGGTGACGAGTACCCGCGCGACGTGGTGCTGCAGCCTACGGGGGGCTACGCGATGGGCGCTGGGTGCCGGTTCGACTACGGCAGCCTCACGTGGACGAGCCTCGTCTCGGTCGAAGGCACGGCTGCGACCGTGTCGCTCGAAGCGGGTCGACTGCACGTGGGCCTCGTCGCGGAAGGCACGGTCTCGGTGCTGCTGTCAGGCGCGGTGGACACACAGAGCTGCACGGCCCTCGCCGGCAGCGCGCTGACCACGGTCCCGCTCCAGCATCGCCTCACGCTGCGGGTGCACCGCGCGGTCTCGGTGCTGGTGGATCAGCTTCATCAGCGTTGGCCCGAGTGTGAGACGCAGGTCGTGTTGCCAGCGAACAGCGCGCTCTGGGTTCCGCGCGCGCACCTGGTCAACGCAGCGGGCCAGCAGTTCTCGGCGGCAAACGCGCCCACGCCGCTCGAGGTGACGCTGCGCTCGAAGGGAACGCTCACGCTCAGTGGCCGCGAAGTGATGGCGGCTCCGGGGCAGGTGTCGATCTCGGTGAACACCAGCTTGCCCGTACGAGGACTGAGTTCGTTCGAGGTGGTGGGCCCGGAGACGGTGAACTCGGTGCAAGCCGAGCTCTTCCTTCGCAAGGCGGCCTCGAAGGGCAACGTCTCGGAGCCGCTCGTCGACGATCGGTCGTACCTGCTCTGGAACCCCGAGGAGTTCAACTCGGTCGACGTGCGCGTGAGTGCGGTGCAGACGAGCCAGGGCCGGCTCTGCGCGCCGGTTCCGGCCGAGTGGTTCCAGGCTGTGTCCTCGACGCCTGCGCAGTGCGCGCCGCTCTCCGAAGGTGAACGTTCAGGCGCTGACGTGCCCGTGGCGAAAGTCCTCTCTGCTGGTGAGTGCCGCGTCGAGATCACGATGCCCGGAACCAGCCAGCGGTGGACGACGCGATTCACCACCACGCGCTAACGGAGTGAAGGGCCAACCTGGTAACGAACTCTCGTGTCGTCGGGCCATGGCGATACGGGGTCGGGCGTTGATTCTGCTGGTTGCATTTACGGGTGCTCCGTTCGCCGCCGATCCCCCTGATCGGCTCCGACGAGCCCGAACCGCGAACAAGCTGGTGTTGCGCCGAATGCTCTTCGAGCGACGCTTCGTCGAGCTGGTGACCGCGCTCGAAGGCCTGCAGGCCATGTCAGACGCCGAGTGTCAGCTCGAGTTCGGAGGGGGGACCTCCACGAGAAGGCGCACGTTCTGGCGAGGCTGCGCCGGTTCCCCGCAGCGCTCGTTCGCTCAGCGTCCCCGGAGAGCGCGTGTCCACATCATGCGAGCGTAAGTGCTGTACGAGCTGCGCCGCGATGCCGAGGGGAAGAAGGCGGAGAAGCTCGCCATGGATCTCGATCCGTTCGACCCATCGATCCCGAAGTGACTCACCGCCACCGTTTGTCGGCGTGCGTAGGCCCGTGCGACGTCAGCCCGACCGGTGCGCTGAGCGCACGCTCGACCCAGTCGGCGAAATCTCCATCGGGAATCGGAGCCAGCGTTGGCACCGCGAGCGAGAGCGAACGAGTCAACGCGGTCTGTTGAGCGAGCCGCTCGGCCGAACCTTCAGGAGCGGTCAAGGTCGCCAACTTGAAATCGTAACTCTCGACGAAACGGTCCTGCCGTCGATCGACGTGAGTGAGCGCGAGCCAATCGACTCCGCCGTTCGCGGCCATCGCGTAGCGCAGCAGAATGGGGTCGAACCAACCGATGCGAAACGCGCCCTGCCATCCTGCGCTGGCGTTGTGCGGTTCGGGCAAGCGCAGCTCCTTCGACTCTGAGGGGAGCGGCCCTGCACCGTGCCGGGTCAACGTGCTGCGCAGCACGCCCACCCGCTCCACCTGATGCGGCGAATGGCGTAGCCAGTGCAGCGCGTTGCGCGCGGTGCAGGTGCTCCACGTGGTGTGAGGGTGAAAGCCGTGATGCTCGTCGAGCAGAATCCCCTGCGCTCCCTCGAAGACGATGGAGTGATCGCGATGCGCGCGCGCCACTTCTTCATCCGTCACCAGGCGCACTGGCAACGCGCGCACGACGTCCAACCAGCGCTGCGCCAACGAAGGGTCCTGCAGCATGGACCAGTCACTGTCCTTCGCTACATCTTGAGGAAGCGACTCGAGCAGCCGCACCCGGATGCGTTCGAGCTGGTCGGCCGCGCCATGCAGCGCGCCCATCCTCAGTGCATCGTCCGCGTGTGCCAGCGCATCACGCACCGTTTCGCCGACGCCTACGCCACAGGTGCCGTTCCCAGACAGCCGCTCCCGCAACCGGCCCGCGGCTTGATGAAACGGAGTCGTCACCAGGCAACGTGGATCCGCCGTCAGTCGACTGAACGCGTCGGGCACTCCAGCGCGCGCGAGGTAGTCGGCTTCGACCGCGAGCGCGGTGGGATGCACCACGACGTGAGCTGCGAGATGGGTGCGCACGCCTTCCACGAACGACCCCGCGCCGAACTGCGCGAAGGTGTGGTGACGCCCATCAGGCAGCACCACGTTGTGACCGGCCTGCGCGCCCCCGTTGAAGCGCACCACGAGGCGGGCATCGAAGCGCCGGGTGAGCGCATCGGTCACCGTGCCTTTGCCGCAATCGCCAAAGCCGAGGCCGGTCACGATGAAGGCGCGCGGGTTCATGTGCGGAGATCGCCAGACCTGCCATTCGCAATCAAGCGCCGGGCGAGAGGGAGAGCGAGCTCAGGCTCGCTTCAGCCTGCTCGGCGCATCGGACACGTCGAGCACCTCGGCCGTCGACTCGAGCGTCAGCTTCGGAGCATCGTCTTTGCCCAGGCTCGCTGCGTAGGGCATCAACGCGCGCGCCACGCGACCGACGCGACGACCATCGAAGCCACCATCACGAAGCTGCTTCGCCACAGAATCGAGCGTGTGGAGCCCCTGCCCCAGGGCCAGCAAGCCTGCCACCACCACGCTGGTGTCTTCGGGGCTCTCCAGACACACCACGCGATCGCCGAGCAGGTCACGCCAGGCGCGTTCGCAGTCCGCCCGGCGTTCGAGATCGGGAATGAGAAAGAACGGCTCGAAGGCGTGCTGCACTTCTTCCACCACTGAGGCCAACGGAAGGTCGACCTCGAGATCTTCACCCAGCCACTGCTTCACCGCTTTGCGCGACACGTGGCTGTACGGCTTCTCATCACCGGTGAGGAAGAGGTACCCGCGCTGTCCGCGCTTCCGGTGGCAATCCAGATCGAGGTGACGGGCCGCGAAGTAGAGCGCGAGGTCGTACGACTCGCGGTTGCCCGCACCGCCGCCACCTTCGAGCCACGACCAGGTGAGCCATTGATCCATCAGCTCCGCGGTCGACTCGAACTGACCGACCTGGAGCGGCGCGCGATCATCGAATGCATCGCCCACCGCCATGAACAACACCTGGGGGTCCCGAATGCCGAACTCCCCCAGGCGCTTCATCAACCCGGGCAGGTCGTGCCGCGCGAGCCGTTCAGGCACCGCGCCCATCGAGCCGGTGACGTCGAGCGCGAAGGCGATGGCCAACGACTCCGGGTGCTGGGCACTGTCACGGCACTCGCGCAGCCCCACGCCGCGCGGATCCATCAGTGGATGGCAGGCGCGCTGCGCGAAGAGCTGCTGCGTGGGCTTCGTCGCTCGCACCGAGGTGAGCGCCGCGTGGGCTTCGTAGCTGTACGCGCCGTACCCCACGTCACGCCTTCCCGTTGGCCGTGGCCCAGGGCCGCAGCGCTTCGGTCACCTGCTTCGCGCGCGTATTGCCTGACTTGGTGAGGCTGGCTTCGAGCTGAGCGAGCCCCGACACGGCGCCTTCCCCCAGCGCGACCAGGCCGGCCGCGGCCGCGCAGGTGTCGGCGGGATCATCGAGCACGATGAACGACTCGCGAAGGTAGGGCGTCCAGAAAGCAGAGACGCCCGCACCACGCTTGCGATCAGGCGCGATGAAGAACGGGTGGAACGTGCGCCGCACGTCGGTGATCACCGCGTCGAGCGCCATGTCTTGCACGTCGGTGCCGATCCACTTCTTCACCAACGCACCGGTGAGCGTGGTGTTGGAGGGCTCGTCGCCCGTCATGAAGAGGTAGCCCTTGCGCTGACGCTTCTCCCAGCAGTCCATCGCGACGTGGCGCGCGAAGAAGTGGAACGCCAGCTCGTAGAGCTCGTCGCCGCCGCCCTTGAGCGAACACTTGGTGAGCCAACGATCCATCAGCTCGGCGGTGGTCTCGAACTGGCCGACCTGCAGCGGCCGTCCATCGCCCGACACGTCGGTCAACGCCGCGAAGAGCACTTGCGGGCTCGCCACCTTCGCGTCGGTGAGCAACTTCATGAAGCCAGGCAGCTGCTTGGTGGCGATGTCGACGGGAATGCTGGCCATCGAGCCGCTGATGTCGAGCGCGAAGACGATGCCCAGGGAGTCGGGGTTGTCCTTGCTGTCGCGCGACTCGCGGTACTTCACGCCCTTCGGATCCATCTTCGGGTCGACCACCGTGCCCTTGAAGACCGCGGCGGCCGACTGGCCCGCGCGGCTGGTGGTGATCGCCTGATGCGCTTCGTAGCTGTACGACCCGTAACCCATGGGAAAGCTCCTTGCGGTGCGGCGTTAGTTCCAACCAGGCATCGAAAACGGCACGTACTTCGGTGGGCCGAAGACTTCCCGGGCCACCCGATCGACTTCGGCGATGAGCGCCCATCCGTCGGAGAAGCTCGCGGCGCGATCCAGCAGGTGCTGCAGAGGTGCGGGCACTGAGGGGCCGAGGAGCGCCTGCACCGCGCGCGCACTCATGGAGAAATCGAGGGCGGGCAGCGCCTCCACGCCGGGCGAGAGGCCACCCGCGGTCACCTTCACCGTTTCGCCGATGCGGGTCGCGCAGGAGAAGCCAATCAGACGAACTCCGTGATCACGCGCGTGCACCAGCAGGTGATCCGGCAACACCGCGGCGTGCACCCAGCCCGCGCCATGCAGCCACGCCAACGACTCGAGCACGCGCTTCCACAACCAGATCGACGCGCCGGCGGGAACTCCACCCGGGTACTCCGCGCGCACGTCATCGAAGGTGTGCACGAAGCCCGACGCGAGCCCGAGCACCATCACCTGACGCGTGCCTTCGGTGCCGTGGATTCCGAGGCGTGCTTCTCCGAACGCGACCGGTGAGGGCATCAAGCGGGAGAAATGCGCAGTGCCATCGCGCGTGGCGCGTTGAAGCGCCGAGAGCACCTCCCACTCGTGGGTGAAGACATCGAGATCATCGGCCGCGCGCAGCATCTTCACCACCACGCGCTCGGAGAGCCGGTGATCGAAGCGCGCCAGAAAGACGTCACTGGAGCTGCCCTTCGCGATGCGCCCGTCGAGAATGTACCGCCGCCCACCAGCCCACAGGCGCGTGCGGCCGGGTTCGGGCAGGTCCATCTCCGGCGGTTGCATCAACCGCACGCCACCAGCGGTGGGCACGAGCGCGACGCCGCAGTAGTCGCAATGCATCACACCCGTCGGGGCCAGCTTCGGCAGCGGCGCGTTGCACTGCGGACAGGTGACGAGCGTGTAGGTGACCATCCGTCGCGCGAGAGTAGGCAGGTACGTCTGCAACTTCTCAGCGAAAACGAAGCACACAGTACCGCGACTTCGAGCGGCTCAGATGTTCGTGCAGGCGCAGGGCTTGCTCCAGGCAGGGCAGAGGCCTACCGTTTCCACGTGGACTCACTTCGACGCGACGATATCGAACGGGCGCGGCGCACATCGCCCTCGGACAAGCTCGTCCAAACGGTGGAGCTCATGAGTCTGGGCATCGAGCTGCGGCGTGCAGGACTTCGCGCCCGGAAGCCCAACGCAACAGACGCCGCGATCGAGGAAGAACTTCGCCGGTGGCTGGACAAGCGTGACTAACGATTCAATTTTCACAGGCTTGCGCTCGATAGCGGACGCGCTCCGAGCCGCCAAACGGGCTTTCGCCGTGGTCGGTGGCTTGGCGGTCTCAGTTCGCGGTGAGCCGCGCTTCACTCGCGATGTCGATGTCGTCGTCGTGGTGCTGAACGATCGAGACATGGAGACGCTGGTGTTTGACCTCGGCGCGCTCGGCTACCGAACTGTTGCGCTCGTCGAGCACGAATCGAGGCTTCGGCTGTCCACCGCTCGACTCGCGACGCCTGCTGGTCTGATCGTCGATCTCATCGCAGCCACCTGCGGCATCGAGCAGGAGATCGTGGAGCGCGCGCAACCGGTACGCATCGCCGCCGCTGGCGATCTTCCCGTCGCGCGCGCCGAGGAATTGCTGGCGATGAAAGTTCTTTCGATGAGTGAGCGGCGCCCACAGGATCGGATGGATGCAGTGAATCTGGTCTTGGTGAACCCAGCCCTCGACCTCGAGGTGGTTCGAGCGAACCTGGGGTTGATCGTGGCCAGAGGGTTCGACCGCGGCGAAAACCTCGCCTCAAGGCTCGACTCCGTGCTGACCGCAGCGCGCGAGCAGCAGGCGAGCTGATACTCGCCCGCCTCCGTCGTGCGCGCTTACGAAGCCAGCTCGCTCCACATCAGCAGGTCACCACGCGCCAGGTACGTCTTGTCGGCGAACGCAGAATAGAAGTCCTCGAACACCGCCTCGAAGTCGGGGTAGCGCGAGTCTTTCCGGTCCTGCGTCATCTTGTCGAAGATGGGATCCATCTTGCTGGGCACGTCGGAGTTGATCTCGGACGGCAGCGGGCTGCGGCGGCCGGGGATCTGACCGGTGAGCATTTCGTAGAGGAGAATGCCCAGGCCGTACACGTCGCTCGACGGGCCTGCTTCTTTCGAGCGGCTGATCAGCTCGGGGCTCATGTAGCCCATGCCGCCGGTGCCCACGAACACCTGGGGCATGCCCTTGCTCTGATCGACCTCGATCACCCGGCCCAGGCCGAAGTCGCCGATCTTCGCGTTACCCCAGGCGTCGAACAGCACGTTCTCGGGCTTCACGTTGTGGTGCGTCAGGCCCTGCTGGTGCGCCGCGCGCATCGCGTAGGCGATCTGCAGGAAGTAGCGCATCGCGTGCGGCACCGGGATGCCCTTGCCGCCGGCCGCGTCGAGCTTCTCGCGCAGGCTGCCCTTGAGCAGCTCCATCACGAAGTACGGCCGCGCCACGTCGGTGTTCTGATCGAGCACCTGCACGATGCCGGGGTGACGCACCTGCGCCTGCGCGCAGAGTTCTTTCTTGAGGCGTTTGATCACCTCGCCGCGCTGCAAGAACGAGAAGTAGCCGAAGATGTCCTTGAGCTCCTTCACGCACACGTCGAGGCCCAGCGCGTTGTGCTTGCCCTTGTAGACGGTGCCCAGCGGGCCCGAGCCCAGCTGATCATTCTTCTGGTAGCGAAGATCGAGATCCTGCCCCTTTGTGCCGGGCGAGCTCATGCCCGACGGGCTGGAGACCTGCACGGCCGCGGTCAGCTGCATCGGCGCGGGCGGCGGCGGGGGCGGATTGCCGTACCCACCGCTCGAGCGCACTTCGGGCGCGGTGACCTGGGGAAAGCCGTCGTCCTGGTTCTTGCGACCACCACGGTTGGGAGGCTGGGGCATCGGGTTCGACTCCATGGAGATGTCGGTGGCAGGCAGCGGGGGAGGCGGCGCGATGGGAGGCGCCGGAGGGCTCGACTGATAGGCCGGCTCGTCTTCGAGCGGCGGGGGCGGCGGCTGCCCGTCGGTGATCTGCTCGGCGAAGAAGTCGGCGATCTCTCCGCCGAACCGCTCCACCTCTTCACCCGAGGTCACGCGGTCGCCCTGATCCGTCAGCTTGAGCTGGGCTTCGCGATCCATCGCGATGTAGTGAAATTTTCGCAAGAAGAAGAAGTAGCTGTCGAACTCGAGCGAGACCGAGTTCTCCAGGCCCATCTTCACGTCAGCGAGCTTGTTGGAACGCCCGAGCCGCACGTTCTCCTTGAGGCTCTTCAAGATGAAGAGCGCATCTCCGCTCACTTTGTCGCGTGTCGTCTCTGACATGTGGTGGTGCCCGCCGAGGGGAGCGGGCTGTCCTTTTACTTGAGGCGCAGGAGCTGCTTCACAGTGTCCATCACTTCAGCAAAACGAACCGGCTTCTTCAGGAAGACGTTCACGCCCAGCTTCATCGCCTTGTCGCGCGCGTCGAGCCCACCCGCGGAGATCGCCACCACGGGAATCTGGGAAAGGGCCGGCGTGGCTCGCATCTTCTCGAGCAACTGAAAGCCGTCCATCACGGGCATGTACAGGTCGGTCATCACCAGCTGGAACGACGACTCGATCAACATCGCCATCGCGGCGTGCCCATCAGCGGCGAAGTGCACCTCGAGCGGCGTGGTGCCCTTGAACTCGTTGGCCGCCAGCTTCTTGAGCACGTAGCTGTACATCTCGATGATGTGAGGGTTGTCCTCGACGATCAGCACCCGGACTCCCAGCGGGGCGGTGGTGCTTGGCCCGGCGGGTTGGGTCTGCTCAGTGCTCATCGAAGTGTCGAGGGTTTATTCGATTGTGGCGGGGCAGGGAAAGTTTGATCCACCTTCGAGCAGGTAAGCGACGCCGTGCTACATCTCGGGCCCCCTGCCGAGGTGCGCATGCGTCAGTCGCTGTGGAGTCTCTTCTTCGTCGTGGTGGCAGCGGGCTGTGGAAGCCCCTCCGCCGGTGCCCCTTGTACCCAGATGGACACCGTCACCTGTAAGTCAGGCACGGAGACCTGGGCCTGCATCGCGGGGAAATGGGCCGCCGCGCCCTGCAACGGGCCCAAAGGCTGCTCGGATGGGGCGGCGTTCAACTGCGATTTGACTCAGGCCACGACGGGCACGGCCTGCCCTCCCTGGGCGGAAGGCCGCTCGGCCTGTCAGAGCGTGCCCCCTGCGCTGGTGAGCTGTTTTGGTGGCAAATGGCAGCAGACCAGCCCCTGCACGAGCTGTTCGGTCGCCACCGGCGCGCCTGATTGTCAGCAGGGCGGCACCGGTGGTGGTTCGGGTGGCGGTACCGGAGGTGGATCGGGCGGAGGCACCGGCGGCGGCTCGGTCGGCGGTGGCACGGGCGGCGGCGCGGTGGTCGGTGGTGGAGCGGGCGGCGGCTCTGTGGGTGGCGGTGCAGGCGGAGGAACGGGCGGCGGAGCGGCGGCGTGTGGCCCCGGCAACTGCGCGGGGTGCTGCAGCAACGGGCAGTGTTTCACCAACCCCCTCAACGGCTCGACGAACTTCTGCGGAAACAACGGCGCGGCCTGCGTCGACTGCGGCGCGACGGGCCGCCGTTGTGACAGCAACAGCTTCGTCTGCGTGGCGAGCACCTCGTGCAACCCCACCACCTGCGCGACGGGCTGTTGCTCCAACGGTCAGTGCTTCACCGCACCGCTCAACACGACCACCAACTTCTGCGGCACCAACGGCGCGGCGTGCAACGACTGTGGCCGCTTCGGCCTGGTGTGCAGCGCGCAGACCTTCACCTGCAACCCGCCCAACACCGGCGGTGGCGGCGGCGCGACGGGCGGTGGCACAGGCGGCGGCGGTGCTGCCGATCCCTGCCAGGGCGTGCCCGTGGGTGGTCAATGTGTCTCGAGCTCGTTGGTGCGTTTCTGCTCGGTGCCCACGGGCACGGGCAACCCCACCGTGCAGACCTATCAATGCCCCGGCGGCAGCACCTGCCAGGCCACCGGCGCGGGCGCGGCCTGCGTGCAGACCGGCAGCTGCCGCCAGTACGACAGCCGCTGCGCCAGCGCCACCACCATTCAGCAGTGCAGCTCGAGCGGCACCTGGGGTGCGGCGCAGAACTGCGGCGGCGCGGGGTGCGTGGGCAGCTCCGTCGGCGCCAACTGCGCCATCGCCGTGGCGACCACGACGGTCACCGCGACCTTGCGGTACCAGACGCGAAGCCCCCTGCCCAACCTGAGCGACTGGGGCACGCCGACCGCGGTCCCCGCGCGCAACGTGCTGGTCATCTCGATGCGCGGCCAGAGCTGGATCGACGCGACAGTGACCGACGCCAACGGCCAGTACGTGATCAAGGTGCCCAGCGCGCCCGGCAGCTCCGACGTCGTGCTCTTCGCCGCGTTCGGCGGTGACGGGTTGGGCATGCGCTACGTGGTCGGGGACCCCGGCCTGGGTACCGGCACCTTCTCACCCGGTCAGCAGGGCCAGAACGCGCGCTACTGGAGCTGGTCGAAGGCCGTCACCTCGTTGGCCAACGGCGGCGTCACCACCATCACCACCACCGAAGGCTCGGGCGCGCTCAACATCTTCGATCTGCTGCAGAGCATCTACGCCACCTCGGTCGTGAACAATCAGGGCCGGCAGGGGCTGACCATCTCGATGTGGATGGGGATCGGCACCGAGTGGAGCTGCGGCGCCTGCTTCTCGGAGACCGGCGGTGATTTCGACTCGTCGATCTGGATGCCGGGTGGCTCGCAGGATCAAGGCTACTGGAGCGACTACACGATCGGTCACGAGCTGGGTCACTGGCAGATGGCGAGCTACGGCACCTCGCCCAACGAAGGTGGTTCGCACACGCTGACCTGCCCCACCTTCCCCGGGCAGGCGTGGAGCGAGGGCTACGCCACGTGGCACTCGGCGGCCGTGCGCAACGAGCCGTTCCTGGAAGACAAACAAGGTGGTGGCTTCTTCTGGTTCGACATCAGCTCGCGCCTCTATTTCCCCCAGTCGCCGAACGGGGAGTCGAGCATCACCGGCCCCGGCGGCACCAACCTGCTGGCCCAGGTCGACGAGAACGCAGTGGCGTCGATGCTCTGGTACATCTCCAACTCGCGGCAGACCGGCTCGCGGGAGATCTTCAACGCGGTGGCCAGCCGGCACATGAACACCACGCCCTGGCCGCGCAGTTACACCCGGCGCACCTGGGACGTGGGGGCCAACTGCGCGAAGGTCAACGTGGTGAACACCAACCAGCCTTCGCTGCACCTGGCCGATGCGCTCGACGCCTTGAGCTGCGGCGGCAGCCCGGCGCAGAGCAACCGCATGCCGGCCGCGACGATTCTGCAGACCTGCAGCTCGCCCACCTCGTCGGGCAACGGCCAGTACTACCCCTACCCCAGCACCTCGCCGGTCTGCCGCTCGGGGTTCTGTTACGGCTGTTTGAGTGGCAGCACCTGCACCCCGGGCAACGTGGCCAGCGCGTGCGGTACCGGCGGCGTTTCGTGCGTGCAGTGCGGCAGCGGTCAATCGTGCGTCAACGGAGTGTGCCTGTGATGAAGCGTGTTCTGGCAGTGATGGTGTTCATGTCGGCGTGTGCCAACTCGACGCCGGCGCAGGAGTCGCCGAAGGCGCTGAACACGACGGTGCGCATGCAGTCGCCCCTTCGCGTGACGTGGGAGGAGGTCTCCCGCACCGACACCGAGGCGGTGGTGCTGGCGAAGGTGGAGCGGGTGAACAAGCTCGACATGTCGTTCTCGATGTCGGTCGAGCTGCCGGCGGGCGTGAAGCTGGTCGAAGGGCGTACGCAGCTGACGCTGCTGCCGAACACCGAGGCGGTCACGGTGAGCGAGCGGTTGACGTTCTCGTTCACGGCGCCGGTCGAGGGTGATGCGCAGCTCAAGCTCGATGGCGATTCGGGCGCGATGGGCTTTCACTACAAGGTGCCGTACCGGTTTGGCCGGCCTGCACCTGATGAGACGGGGCCGAGCGCGACGGGTGTCGAGCCGCGCAAGGGCGACAAGAAGTTCGGCCCGTCAGTGCCGCTCAAGTAGGTCCCCTGCTGATCTCCGCGACGACGTGGGGCTTGTGCTTCGCCCGCCACCAGCGGGTGCAGGGCGCCAGCCGACCGATGGCGGTGCGCCCCTCAGCGCGCAGGCTCAGCGGACGGCGTAGAGGCGAAACCGGTATTCCTTGGGTCGCACCGTGGTCACCCCGACGAAGGGCAAGCCATCGACGCCGAACAGGGCAGTGAGGTCGGTCGCTGCAGCCTGCGCCAACACGTCACCCGTCTCGACCGAGCAGGCCACCAGCGCGCCCTTCGCGTCGAAGGACAGCACGCGATCTCCGTTCACCAGCGGGGGGCGTGCGAAGAACCGCCTTCCCTTGAACGAGGTCGACCAGCGCACCGAACCATCTTCTCGGGAGAGGCAGGTCAGCACACCGCCCTCTGGTTCCTCCCTGGTGACAAAGAGCCAGTCGGCAGTCACTTCTCCCGCGCTCACCCGGTCGAACTCGAGCAGCGTCGCGCCGGTGCTTCCATCGAGCAGGAACGACCGGAGGGTCTCGGGGTTCGTGGCGAGGACGCAGCCGTCTGCCGAGCGGGTGGACATCAACCTCAGCGGGCGAGTCCACACCAGACCCCGCTCGTCGAAGGCGCGAATCGCGCGCTCGAGTTGCTGTGTCGCCTCGACCCACTTGTGCCCTCCGATGATCACCCGGTCTTTCGATCCGACCAGCTCGTTGTCGAAGCTCAAGCCATCGGCGTCGAGCGCCCGCTCGGTGACCCCTGCCGAGGTGAAGCACAGGAGCCTGGAGTAGGGCGCCTCGTTGTAGGGGAGCACGCAACCCGCGCCGAACGCCTTCGTCACGCCCATCAGGCCACTCACGCCGACGTTCACCGGCGCCCCCAGTGGCTGACCCTCTGGAGAGAAGCGGGTGACGACGACCTCCGGGGGCGTGCCCACCGCATGCACGACCATCACCGCGTCGTCGGAGGCGACCGTGCGGCAATCCATCGTGAATCCAGAACCGCATGGCCAGCCGCCGAGGGCTGAGCCGTCATGCAGGGAGAAGCCTCTGAGCTCGGTCGTGCTCGCCCAGAAGAGTCGGTCACCCACCGGTGCGGCCGACCAACCACGGCCCTCGACCTCGACCGCTGGCTCGAGTGTCGCTCTGTTTTGCTTTGGCTTCTTGGTGGCCATGCTGCCACTCAACCTCCAACGTCGGTGCGAGTGCAACACAGATGAACCGTTCGAGCCCACCGAGCGCGACGACAAACCGAACACGCCATGGCCGCACCACCCGGCAGCAAGAACCTTCACAACCTTTCGGAAATGTCGGCGGTGCTTTGATTGACCTGCGGGGCGCCGCGTTGTTTCACCCCGACCCATGGCTCAGTCCTTCACCGACTACCCGAACATCAGCAACCCCGAGTGCGTGTGGACGCCCCTGCGCGAGTTCGGCGGGTTGCCCAACGTGAAGTGGTGCGAAGAGACGCTCTGCTCGATCATCGCCGAGCCCGCCAACACCTGGAGCAACCTCGCCTACCTCGTGGTGGCCGGCTGGTTGTGGTGGTTCACCCGCAAAGACGAGAGCCGCACCTTGCGTTTCTTCGCCCCGGTGGCCTTCTGGGTGGGGGTGACCTCGTTCGCCTACCACGCGACCGTTTCCTTCCTCACGCAGGTCTTCGACTTCTGGGGCATGTACTTTTTCTTTGGCCTCGTGCTCCTGCTCAACCTGCTGCGCATGGGCAAGCTGTCGGCCGACAAGCTGTTCACCACCCTCTACATCTCGATCGCCGCGCTGACCGTGTTCACCGTGGTGATCGCCAAGCTCCACCTGCCGGTGCAGGGCATCGTGGCGTTTTTACTGGTGGCCACCCTCACTACCGAGGTGCTGGCCAGCCGCTCGGCGGTGACCCCGGTCTCCCACCGCTTCCTGGGCATCGCGCTGGTCTTCATCGCCATCGCCTTCGGCTTCTCGGCGTCTGACGCGACCGGCGCCCGCTGTGATCCACAAGACCATCTCTTCCCAGGTCACGCGATCTGGCACGTGTTCGGCTCGGTGAGCATCGCGTTTGCTCACCTGCACTACCGGCAGTTCAAGTCGTTGTTCCGCTGAAAGCCATTCGGCCATCTGTTCCGCTGATCCAACGGGGGCTTCTGGCCGAACCGGCAATCCAAGGATTTCGTTGACGATTCGAGGGGATGCTTCTACGTACCGCCCGCCATGTCGGAGCCCCTGTTCACCGCAGACGAGCAGAAGAAGTTCGATGCGGGTATCGCCGAGTTGCTCTCGCACTACCCCCCTGATCGAAAGAGCGCGGCGATGTTGCCGGCGTTGCGCCTCCTTCAGTCACTGAAAACCTGGTTGCCGCCCGAGGGCATGCAGCTGGTCGCTCAGCGACTCGAGAGCACCGTGGAGGCCGCCTACGAGGTGGCCACCTTCTACGTGATGTTCCACACGAAGAAGCCCGGCACCTACGTCATCGACGTGTGCACCAACCTCGCCTGCGCCCTGCGCGGCGCGGAGGGCATGCTCGCGTACCTCGAGCAGAAGCTCGGCACGAAGGCCGGCGAAAACGGCGAGAAATACTTCCTGCGTGAGACCGAGTGCCTCGCGTCGTGCGGCACCGCGCCCTGTCTTCAGATCAACGAGGACCACCACGAGAACCTCACCAAGGTGAAGGTCGACGCCCTCCTGGAGAAGCTGTCATGAGCGTGCTCGCTGAGAAGGTCATCACCCGCGACTGGGCCAAGGGTCCCAACCACACGCTGGCCGGCTACAAGAAGAACGGCGGCTACGCGCAGCTGAAGAAGGCGCTCACCATGGCGCCCGCGGCGATCACCGACGAGGTGAAGAAGTCGGGCCTGCGCGGTCGTGGCGGCGCCGGCTTCCCCACGGGGCTCAAGTGGAGCTTCGTGCCGTCGCTCGAGAAGAACAGCAAGCCCCGCTACCTCGCGATCAACGCCGACGAGTCTGAGCCTGGCACCGCGAAAGACCGCTTCATCCTCGAGAACGATCCGCACCTGATGCTCGAGGGCATCGGCATCGCCTGCTTCGCCCTGGGCGCGCACACTTGCTACATCTACTCGCGCGGTGAGTTCAAACACCCCTCGGCCGTGCTCGATAAGGCGATCGAAGAGGCGTACGCCGACGGCATCTTCGGCAAGAAGCTGATGGGCACCGACTACGAGCTCAACGTCTACCAGGTGCGCGGCGCAGGCGCGTACATCTGCGGCGAAGAGACGGCGCTGCTCGAGTCGCTCGAAGGCAAGAAGGGCTGGCCTCGTCTGAAGCCCCCGTTCCCCGCAGTGGTCGGCCTCTTCGGCTGCCCCACCGTGGTGAACAACGTCGAGACCATCGCCTCGTTGCCCCGCATCTTCGAGAAGGGCTCCGAGTGGTTCATGAAGCTGGGCACGGGCAAGTCGGGCGGTACGCGACTGGTGACCGTGTCGGGCGCCGTGATCCGCCCCGGCACCTACGAAGTGGGCATGGACACCTCGCTGCGCGAGCTCATCTACGCGAAGGAATACGGCCAGGGGCTGCCCGAAGGGCGCACCGTGAAGGCCTGCATTCCCGGCGGCAGCTCGGCGCCGGTGCTCAACGCCGACGAGCTCGACGTGAAGCTCGAGTTCGACGCGTTCAAGCCGCTGCAGTCGATGGCCGGCTCGGGCGGCGTGATGGTGATGGACGACACCGCCTGCATGGTGCGCTGCCTGTGGCGCGTGGCCCGCTTCTACGCAGAAGAGTCGTGCGGTCAGTGCACGCCCTGCCGTGAAGGCCAGCCGTGGATGGCCCGCATCATCCGCAAGATCGAAGAGGGCCGCGGCGAGTCTGCCGACCTCGACACGCTGATCAACGTGGCCCAGGCGATCGCGCCCTGGCCTCCGATTGGCCTGGGCAACACCATCTGCGCGCTCGGTGATGCAGGCGCGTTGCCGGTGCAGAGCTTCGTGCAGAAGTTCCGCAAAGAGTTCGAAGACCACATCGCGCAGAAGCGCTGCCCGCACGGTGATCAGCCCTGGGGCGTGTTCGGAGAGTTCAAGTGACCAGCGCGATCGTCGAGCAGGTTCTCTTCTGGGTCTTCGCGATCTCCACCATCGGCGCTGCGTGCGGCGTCATCTTCGCGCGCAACCCCATCGCCTCGGCCATGTCGCTGGTGGCGACCTTCTTCTTCCTCGCCGGCATCTACATTCTGCTCTGGGCGCACACCATCGCGGCGCTGCAGGTGCTGGTCTACGCGGGCGCCATCATGGTGCTCTTCCTGTTCGTGATCATGCTGCTCTCACTGTCTGATCACGGGCCGGTGATGACGTTCTCACCCACGCGCATCGCGGGTGGTGCGGCGGTGGTGGGGCTGTTCGTCGCGCTGGTCGCCGTGTTCCGCCGCCTGCCGGTGACCGAGCTCGCGTGGACGACCGACGCCGCCAAGATGAAGGACTTCGGGAGCATCAAGCACCTGGGCGAGATCATGTACACCCAGTGGCTCTTCCCGTTCGAAGCGGTGTCTCTGCTTCTGCTGGTAGCCATCCTCGGCGCCGTCGTCGTCGCCAAGCCGCGCATCTGAGGGGACTTGTGATTCAGACCATCTCGACGTCGCACTACCTGATTCTCGCCGCGGCGCTGTTCTGCCTCGGCATGTTCGGCGTGCTCATTCGCCGCAACGCGCTCGTGGTCTTCATGTGCATCGAGCTGATGCTCAATGCCGCGAACCTCACGTTCCTCGCCTTCGCCCGCGCTCGCGGCGACGACCTGGGGCACCTGAGCGCCTTCTTCATCATCGCCGTGGCCGCGGCTGAAGCCGCAGTGGGCCTGGCCATCGTCATCTCGGTGTTCCGTGCCCGAGGCACGGTCAACATCGAGGAAATTCAGTCGATGAAGCACTGAGGGATCCATCGTGGAAAAGCTCCAGCTCTTCTTTCAGACCGCTCCCGTCGACCCCACGCAGGCCGGCCACGCGTTGTGGTTGATCATCGCGCTGCCGTTGCTCGGCGCGTTCATCTGCGGCGTGTTCGGCAAGATCATCGGCCGCGCCAACACCAACCTCGTCGCCATCTCGTCGGTGCTGGGCAGCTTCCTGCTCTCGCTGCTGGTGTTCTGGACGATCAACGACTTCCACGCTTCGTCGCCCACGCCGTTCGGTGGCGTGGCCTACGCGGTGGGCGCCGACTTCGGCACCTGGTTCCACGCGGGCACCTTCCGGGTGAACTTCGGGCTGATGGCCGACCACCTGTCGGGCACCATGCTGCTGGTCATCACGGGCGTGGGTTTCCTCATCCACGTGTACTCGGCCGAGTACATGAGCCACGACAAGGGCTACTGGCGCTTCTTCGCGTACCTGAACCTGTTCGTCGCCGCGATGCTCACCCTGGTGCTGGCCGACTCGTTGCCCCTGCTGTTCGTGGGCTGGGAAGGCGTCGGTCTGTGCAGCTACCTGCTGATCGGCTTCTGGTACGACGACCCGCAGAAGGCGTTCGCCGGCCGCAAGGCGTTCATCACCAACCGCATCGGTGACTTCGGCTTCCTGCTCGCCAGCTTCCTGCTGGTGGTGATGGTGGAGAGCCTGATCGCCCGCCCCGCCAACGCGCCGGGAAGCCACGTCTCGCCGACCTACACCTCGGCGGTGGCCGACAAGGGCCCGCTGGCGTTCTCGGTGCTCGAAGAGACCGCGCGCAGCCTGCCCGACCTCATCGACGAGAAGATCCTCACCGGCCCGCTCACCGGCATGAACTACGGCGTGGCGCTGACCATCATCATGCTGCTGTTCATGCTCGGTGCCGCCGGCAAGTCGGCGCAGATTCCGCTCTACGTCTGGCTGCCTGACGCCATGGCCGGCCCGACGCCGGTGTCCGCCCTCATCCACGCGGCGACGATGGTGACCTCAGGCATCTACCTGTTCTGCCGCGTCAGCTACCTGCTGGTGCTCTCGCCCACCGCGATGATCGTGATCGCCCTCATCGGCGCGAGCACGGCGCTGGTGGCGGCGCTCATCGCCTTCACGCAGAAGGGCATCAAGAAGATCCTCGCCTACTCGACGGTCAGCCAGCTGGGCCTGATGTTCCTGGGCATCGGCGTGGGCGCCTTCTGGGCGGCCTTCCTGCACGTCATCACCCACGCCTTCTTCAAGGCCTGCTTGTTCCTCGGCGCGGGTTCCGTGATGCACGGCAATGGTGATGAAGAAGACGTGACGAAGCTCGGTGGCCTGCGGAAGGAAATGCCCGTCACCTGGGCGACCTTCCTCGTGAGCACCTTCGCCATCACCGGCGTCATCCCGCTCTCAGGCTTCTTCTCGAAGGACGCGATTCTTCACGCGGCCCACACCCAGCACATCGCCGGGTACCACGGGCTGCAGACCCTCGCGTGGATCATGGGAACGCTGACGGCCGCGTGCACCGCGTTCTACATGTTCCGCGCGTACTTCCTCGCGTTCGAAGGCGAGCGCAGCAAGGACGCGAAGATTCCCCACGCGCACGAATCGGCGGCTGCCATGACCGGCCCGCTGGTGGTGCTCGCGGTGCTCGCCGTCGTCGCCCTCGTGCACGGCCTGCCCATCATGCACATGCAGCGGGGTGGCGTGACCATCACCCAGACGCTGATGGAGAACTTCCTCGACCCGGTCTTCCGCACCACCAATGACCTGATCGCTCGCAAGCAGTTCCTGGAGATGCCGAAGGAACACGAGTCGATGCTGCTGCCCTGGCTGCAGGCGTGGATCATCGCGCTCGTCTCGGGCGGCGCCGCGTTCTTCATCTACCGCCGTTACCTGCCGGCGAAGGGTTCGTTGCCCGGCTTCCTCGAGCCGCTGCGGAAGTTCTCCTTCAACAAGTTCTTCGTCGACGAGGTCTACGACTTCGTCGTCATCAAGCCCTTCACCCTCTTCTCGCGCGCGTTGCACAAGGTGGTCGACTCCATCTTGATCGACGGCGTGGCGGTGCATGGCACTGCCTGGCTGACGGCGAGAACGGGCGCGGTGCTCCGCTACCTCCAGACCGGTGACGCGCAGATGTACGCGGCCGTCATGGCGCTGGCGGCTTCCGGCGGCCTCGTGTGGGCCATCTTCAAGGTGCTGCCGTGAACTCCATCTTCGACTCCCGCATCCTGAACCTGGTCATCTTCTTCCCCCTGGCCGTGGCGGCGCTGGTCGCCTTCCTTCCCAAGGATGAGAAGGGCCAGATTCGCGCGGTCACCTTCGCCGGCATGATCGGCAGCTTCCTCACCACGCTGTGGGCGTGGATGCGCTTCGAGACGCGCTCGCCCGTCGAGTTTCAGCTGGAGTACCGCCTCGAGTGGCTCTCCGACGTGGGCATCAGCTACCACGTGGGCGTCGACGGCCTCTCGGTGGCGCTGGTGCTGCTGACCGGCGTGCTCGGCCCGATGGTGGTGCTCTCGTCGTGGAACTTCGTGGCTGAACGCGTGAAGGAGTTCCACGTCGCGCTGCTCGTGCTGCAGACCGCGATGTTCGGCGCCTTCACCTCGATCGACACGATGTTGTTCTTCATGTTCTTCGAGGCCGTGCTGGTGCCGATGTACCTGCTCATCGGCGTGTGGGGCTCAGAAGAACGGCAGAAGGCGGCCGTGAAGTTCTTCCTCTACACGATGGTCGGCTCGGTCTTGATGCTGCTGGCCCTCTTCGCCGTGTACTTCCTCTCGGCTCCGTCGGGCGCGCGCAGCTTCGACTACTCCACGATGTACAACGGCATGATGGGCGGCAGCCGCGAGCTGGCGACCTACCTGAAGGCCAACCCCGACGGGAACGGCGTGGGCCTGACCCCGGTGGCGTTCGCGCTCTTCAAGTACGGCCCCTGGTTGTTCCTGGCCTTCGCGCTCGCGTTCGCCATCAAGGTGCCGATGTTCCCGCTGCACACCTGGTTGCCTGACGCGCACGTGCAGGCGCCGGTGGCCGGCTCCATCGTGCTGGCCGGCGTGATGCTGAAGCTGGGCACCTATGGCTTCTGGCGGTTCGCGGTGCCGTTCTTCCCCGTGGCCGCGCGGCAGTACCAGAACTTCTTCGCCGCCTTGTCGGTCATCGGCATCGTCTACGGCGCGTTGATGTGCCTCGCGCAGCGCGACATCAAGAAGCTGATCGCCTACTCGTCGGTCAGCCACCTGGGCTTCTGCATGCTGGGCATCTTCGCCTTCACGGCCGAGGGCGCCACCGGCAGCGCGTACCAGATGCTCAACCACGGCGTGTCGACCGGAGCGCTCTTCCTCCTCTTCGGCATGCTCTACGAGCGCCGCCACGCCCGCTTGATGAGCGACTACGGCGGCATCGCGCGGGTGATGCCGGTGTTCGCGGCCTTCTTCCTCATCGTCACCTTCTCGAGCATCGCGGTGCCCGGCACCAACGGCTTCGTCGGTGAGTTCCTGGTGCTGCTGGGGACCTTCAAGTCGAACCTGCCGCTGGCGTTCGGCGTCATCGCCTCGACCGGCGTCATTCTCGGCGCGGCCTACATGTTGTGGATGGTGCAGAAGGTGTTCTTCGGCCAGGTGACGCACCAGGAGAACCTGGCGCTCAAGGACATGGACAAGCGTGAGCTCGCCGCCGCCCTGCCCTTCATCGTGCTCATCGCGGTGATGGGCCTGCGCCCGCAGCCGTTCCTCGACGTGCTGAACACCAGCACCGAGCGCTACATCGCCCGCGCGAAGTTCGCGGCCGGTGACGGCACCTCCGACGAGCGCCTGGTGCGCGTGAACGTGCGCCAGCTGCCCAGGGTCGCGGTGGCCCAGGCCCCTGCGCCCACCCCGATGCCTGAAGGCATGGTGCGGCCGGCCCGGCCGATGATGCTTCAGCAATTGCAACCGGTGAAGCCCGCGCTTCAGCCCGGAGACGCGAAGGTGCTGCCGTGATTGTCACCCCTGTCTTTACGCTCAACGACTTCCTCCCCGTGATGCCCGCGGCGGTGTTGGTCGTCGCGGCCATCGTGCTGATGCTCTCCGAGGTGTTCCTCGTCTCGGCCACCCGCACGTACCAGGCGATGCTGGCCACCCTCGCGACCGTGGTCGCCGGCGGCGTCGCGGTGCACAACGCCTTCGAGCCCGCGCGCGCGGCGCTGCAGGGCTACGCGGTGCTCGACCCGTTCTCGAGCTGGATGACGGCGATGGTCTGCCTGGGCACGGGGCTGGCGGTGTTGCTCTCGTCGGGGTTCTTGAAGCACCGCAACGCCGAGCGTGGTGAGTTCTACGCGCTGATGCTGTTCGCGGCGGCCGGCATGAGCCTGCTGGCGTTGTCGGCCGAGTTCATCACCCTGTTCATCAACCTCGAGGTGATGTCGATCGCCACCTACGCGCTCACGGCCTTCCTGCGCCGCGGCCCGCGTCCTTCGGAGGCCGGCTTCAAGTACTTCATCCTCGGTGCCTTCTCGGCGGCCCTGCTGCTCTACGGCGCGGCGCTGCTCTACGGAGCGACGGGCGCGACCAAGCTCATCGAAGTGAGCGCAGCGTTGCCCGCGGCCTTCATCGCCTCGCCGGGCCTGGTGTACGCGGGCCTGGGCCTGGTGCTGGCCGGCTTTGCCTTCAAGGTGGCGGCGGTGCCGTTCCACATGTGGACGCCCGACGTCTACGAAGGCGCGCCCACTCCGGTCACCGCGCTGATGAGCGCGGGCGTGAAGGCGGCGGCGTTCATCGCGCTGGTGCGCACCTCGTTGTTCCTGGTGAAGGGCATTCCCCCGGAGATGCCGTTCTATCTCTTCAGCGGCATGGCCCTGCTCACCATGATCGGCGGCAACCTGCTCGCCCTGCCCCAACGCAACGTCAAGCGCATGCTGGCGTACTCCTCCATCGCGCACGCGGGCTACCTGCTGCTGGGCGTGGCGGCGCTGTTCGCGCCTCAGGGTGCGGCGACCACCACCGACGTGGGCGTGTTCAGCGCCACGCCGCTGATGGGCCTGGTGCCCAACGTGTCGTCGGGCGTCTACAAGGGCATCCTCTTCTACCTGCTGGGTTACACCGTCACCTCGTTGGGCGCGTTCGGCACCATCTCCGCGCTCGAGCGCCGGGAAGACGAGACCCGCGGCAACACCTGGGACCTCGAGCGGTTCGCGGGTCTGGCGCAGCGCCGGCCGGGTTGGGCGCTGGCGATGGCCGCGTTCATGTTGTCGCTGGGCGGCGTGCCCCCCACGGTGGGCTTCCTGGGCAAGCTGTTCCTCTTCAGCGCGGCGGTCGATGCGGGCCTGCTCGGGTTGGCGGCGGTCGGCATCCTCTCCAGCGTGGTGGGCGTGTATTTCTACCTGCGGGTGGTGGTGTACATGTTCATGCGCCCGGCTCCGGCAGACGCCACGACGCCGGTTCGCCACTGGACCACCGAGTTGGCGTTGATCACCTCAGCGGTCGCCGTGGTGGGTCTGGGCATCGTGCCGGGGCCGATCACCGAGTGGTTCGGCCGCCTGGGCATGATCTTCGGTCACTGAAGTTTCTCCGAGTTGTTGAAATGCTCCCGGCCTCTCCCTGCTCACGCGGTGGAGGGGCCGTTTTGCTGGTCGCTCCGCCTCGGCGCATCTTCCGCTGCGATCGCCCAGCGTTCCGCTGGACCGGCTCTGCTCCGGTTTCCCAGGCCCAAAAGAAGGCGGCCCGGTGTTCCGTGATGGAGCACCGGGCCGCGGGTCTTCTTGCACTGCCAACACAGCGAGGCTGCTGAAGCGGTGGGGGGGAACCCCTTCAACACATCGACTGCTGCGTCGGAGGAATGCTCTGCGAGGCGCATGCCACGTGCTTCTTTGAGTTTTTTCAGTGTGTTGGCGTGGGCTGGGGGACGTTTCGCTTCAGCCCTGAATTGCAGCGATGAAAAACGGGTTTCGGGATCGAAACGCCGCCAGGCCACCGGACAAAAAAAGGCGACTCGGCGCAGGTTCGCGTCGAGCCGCGGGTCTTCTTGGCCTCATCTCGGGCGAGGCTGCTGAAGTGGTGGGGGGGAACCTCCTTCAGCCATCGTCTGCCCGATGCGCGGGTCATCAGCGAATCGTGTGCCAGCGCTCCGATGAAACGAATTCAATCGGTTGAAGGCGGGAAGAGACAGTGACCTTGCACAACTGCAACGGAAGCCATTTCAGATCTGAAACCGGCAGCCCTGTTTCAGGACAGCGGGCGGCTCACGACAACTGGGGTTCTTCTCCGGTGGTCTTGAGCCCGAGCCGCTTCATCTTGCGCCACAAGGTGGTGGCCGACACGCCCAGCACTTCGGCGACGCGGGACAGATCGTGGGGCGACTGCTCCAGGGCGCTGGTGATGGCCCGGCGTTCGGCGTCGGTCACCGCGTCGGCCAACGACTGCACG
The DNA here is from genome assembly GCA_030695565.1 of Archangium sp. GTDB lineage: Bacteria > Myxococcota > Myxococcia > Myxococcales > Myxococcaceae > Archangium_A. The sequence goes on along the minus strand of JAUYRZ010000053.1, from coordinate 44,725 downwards.
GGGCCCCCCGAAGCGGGCTGCGCGGCGGCCGGCACCTGCACCATGTCGCCCGACTTCCGGCGCAGCGGGAAGTCGTCGGGCAGCAGCTCTTCACCTTCGGCCAGGGCCGCGGCCTGCTCCACCAGGTTCTCCAGCTCGCGCACGTTGCCGGGGAAGCCGTAGGTGCCGAGGTGGTCGAGGGCGGTGGGGTGAAACCGGTGCGGCTTGCGGCTGCGCGCGTTGGCCCGGTCGAGAAAGTGCTGCGCCAGGATGGGCACGTCTTCGAGGCGCTCGCGCAGGGGCGGCACCACCAGGGTCACCACCGCCAGGCGGTAGAACAGGTCCTGGCGGAACCGTTTGTCGTTCACCTCCAGCTCGATGTCGCGGTTGGTGGCGGCCACGGTGCGGGCATCGACCTTGATCGACACGCTCTCGCCCACGCGGCGCACTTCGCCCTCCTGCAGCACGCGCAGCAGCTTCGACTGGAAGGCGGGCGCGGTCTCGGTCACTTCGTCGATGAAGATGGTGCCACCGTGCGCTTCTTCGAACAGGCCCCGGCGGGCCTTCACGGCGCCGGTGAACGCGCCGCGGGCATGGCCGAAGAGCTCTGACTCGAGCAGCGACTCGGTGATGGCTGCGCAGTTGACGGGCACGAACGGCGCGCGCGAACGCCCCGAGAGCGCATGAATGGCGCGAGCGACCAGCTCTTTGCCAGTGCCTGATTCACCCTGCACCAGCACGGTGGCTTCGCTGGCCGCCACCCGGGAAATGCGGGTGGTGAGGTCGCGCATCGCCTGGCTGCGGCCGACCAGCGACGAGAGCCCGTGGCGCGCCTTGAACTCACCGGCGAAGAGATCGACCGCCGAGATGAGGCCGGCGTGCTCGAGGCCCTTGTCGACGCGGTGGATCAGCTCGCCGTCTTTGAAGGGCTTGGTGATGTAGTCGTAGGCGCCCCGGCGCATGGCCTCGACGGCGGTCTCGATGCTGCCGTAGGCGGTCATCACGATGACCGAGAGGCGCGGGGCGATCTCCACCGCACGTTTGAGCAGTTGGAGGCCATCCATCGGCTCCATCTTCAAGTCGGTCAGGAGCAGATCGACCTGGTGATCCGCCAGCCAGGCGAGCGCTTCTTCACCACCGCCAGCCTCGTCGACCACGTACCCCTCAGCGCGGAGCAGCAGCGCCGTGGTGGCGCGCATGTTGCGCTGATCGTCGACGACGAGGATGCGGCCCTTGCGCTGCGTCGGAGGAGCAGGAGTCACGAAGGGAACGACTAGCACAGCTGCCTGCGGCCAGCCGGCTTCAGATTCCCGCCCTGCCTGCCGTTCGCGGCAGGTTCAGCCCTTGCTGCGCCGGAGCAACCGCTCATCGCCCACGCGCAGGGTCACCTTCTCGCGATCGAAATATTCGGCGAGCGGGATGAGGAATTTCCGGGAGAGACCGGTCAGCTCCTTGAAGGTCTGCGTGCTGAGCTTCTCGTGCGTGGCGAAGTGGGTCAGCAGCTTGCCGTGCAGCGCGGTGATGGCGCTCTTCGCGAAGAAGAGCTCGCCTGCACGAACGGCCTGGCCCTGGGAAACGAGCGACTGGCCAAGCTCGATGACGCGTGCAGGGGGAAGGCGGAGGGCCGACTCCAGCTCGAGCAGCGTGGGCGGGGAGAGCTGTCTGGCCTCGAGCAACGCCGCCAGCTGCGTCTGGTGCGCGGCCGCGGCCTCGGTGAACGCGCGGCCCCGCCCGGGAAGACGGAGCAGCTCATCGACCCGCTCGACCTTCCTGCTCTCCAGCAGCACCAACACCACGCGCGCGAAGACCCGCTCCGGTGGTTCACCCAGCCGTTGACGGAGTTCTTCGCGCGGCATGCCCGCCCGCTCGGGGCTGGCCACGTGAAACGCCTCCAGCCGGGCCAACGCGCGCGCCTCCAGCGCCTTGAGCACCTCGCTGGCGATGAAGCGGCGATTTTCTCGTTTCCGGGTCGCTTCGCCCTGGCCAGTTCTCCGCTCCGCTCCGAGCCTGGCGGGTCCACCGTCCCGGTGGACCGGCTCCGCTCCGCTTTCCCGGGTCGCTTCGCCTTGGCCAGTTCTCCGCTCCGCTCCGAGCCTGGCGGGTCCACCGTCTCGGTGGACCGGCTCCGCTCCGCGATCGACCAGCACCACCGCCCCGCGAGCGGAGGCGCGCTCCAGGGCTTTGGCGACTTCCTTCTGCGTCGACTGCGCGCGCGCGAAGAGGCCTGCTTCGTCGAGCCCGCCGTAGCCCGCTTCGGTGAGCAACAAGCGCAGCCGCTCTTCCAGCGGCGCTTCGGCAAAACGCTGCAGCCGCGCCGCGGCCCCTGCGCGCCGCCGGGGTGGATTGACCAACAGCACCCGGCCGCCCGCCAACGTGGCCCCCCGCCCTTCGATCACCTGAGTGCCGCGCAGAATGAACCGCTGACCGGGAATGGCCGCCACCGGAGCGGAGAACCGAAGCTGCGCGAAGCAGCGCTCGCCGGGCCGGAGTGAATCGACGTCGACCAGCCGAATGACCGCCTCGACCTGATCCGTACCCAACGTCACCTGCTGCCGGCTGCGCCTGCCCAGCGGCGTCTCGACCGAAGGCAACAACGAGAGCTCGACGTCGAGCACCTTCGTTTCGGGCAACTCCCCGGCCCGCGTGAGCACGAGGCCCCGCCGCACCTGCGCCACCTCGAGCTCGGGCAGATTCACCGCCACCCGATTTCCCGCCACCGCCGCGGTCACGCTCGCGCCGTGCACCTGCAGCCCGCGCACGCGCATCGGCCCCGCCAGACCCGGCAGCAGGCTCACTTCGTCTTCCGGCGTCAGCCGCCCCGACCAGAGCGTACCGGTCACCACCAGGCCGAAGCCCTTGGCGCTGAAGGCGCGATCGATGGGCAAGAACACCGGCGCCTCGGGGCCCCGCGCGGCGTCGGGTTCGGCTGCGAGCTGGGCGACCAGGCGATCGATCTCCACGCGCAACGGGTCGAGCCCTTCGCCCGACTTCGCGCTCACCTGCACCAGCGCTGCGCCTTCGAAGGGTGTGCCTTCGACCAACGAACGCAGGTCGGCCTCGAGCAGCTCGAGCCAGCCCTCGCCCAGGCCCGGCAGGAGATCCGCCTTGGTCACCACCAACACGCCCTTCCGCACCCCGAGCAAGGAGCAGATGTCGACGTGCTCGCGCGTCTGCGGCATCACGCCTTCATCGGCGGCGATCACCAGCAGCGCGACGTCGACGCCGCCTGCGCCCGCGGCCATCGCCTTCACGAACCGTTCGTGGCCGGGCACATCGATGACGCCCACCGTCGCGCCCGATGGCAACTCCAGGTGCGCGAAACCGAGCTCGAGGGTGATGCCGCGGCGCTTTTCTTCAGGCAGTCGATCGGTGTCGATGCCGGTCAGCGCCTTCACCAGCGAGGTCTTGCCGTGATCGACGTGTCCCGCAGTGCCGACGATCATTCAGCGCTGTCCCGCTGCGAGCAACGCACACCGGTCCTCCCGGGTGCGTGCTTCTCTCCCACCGACCGCGTCACGAGCGCCGGGCTGCCCGCGCGGGCTTGCCGTCTTCAGGCTCGAACCGTTGATCCTCGACCACGTCCTGGTAGTCCCAGGGGAAGACGAAGAAGTCGGCCGACGTCACGCCCACGAAGTCAGGCTCGAACTTGCCGGGCCGCGCGATCAACGCGGCGCTCTTGATCGCCTTCGCACCCTGGCTGCGCGCGAGCCGGGTAGCGAACTCGATGCTGTCGCCCGAGCTGGCCACGTCGTCGACGATCAACACACGGCGGCCCGAGATCTCTTTGGGCATGTCATCGGTCACGCGTGACGAGCGCCCGGTGTCGCGGCTGCGATGCGTCACGCGCACCGGGTAGAACTCCGCCTTGAGCGCGCTGGCCAGCGCCCCGCCGACGAACACGCCGCCGTGCGCCAGGCCCACCACCGCTTCGGCCTTGAAGCTGCGCACCTCACGCGCGAGGGCCTGCACCTGGCGATCGAAGTCGCCCCAGGTCAGCTCACGCACCGTCTGGCGGGCGCTGCTGCCCTCCCTGCCGACGAACCCCTGCGGGAAGCTGGGCATGCCTCCGGCCGCGGAGAACACGTCGACCGGCGCTTCAGGCTTCGCCCGGGTGGGCCGGCTGGGCTTTGCAGGCGCTGCGGTCTTCTTCTTTTTCGTCGCCACGGACGTGGAGATAGGCCGAAACGGGCCCCGCCCGGAAACGAATTGCGCGGGATGCTCAGGTCCCCGACAAGGGGAGCGTGCCGGGCAACGGCGCGCAGAGCCCCGCGCTGCTGCTGAGCGTGACCCCCGCGGTGTACGTTGCCCCCAGCCAGACCACCGGGCGGGTGTAGGTGACCGCCTCGGCGACGCTCGAGCCGCCGGTCGCCGTGGCCGAGGTGGGGCTGACCGAGAAACGCTCCGGGTCCGTCCCGCCCAACGTCAGGGTGTAGGCCGCGGCCAGGTTGCCCGCGTTGTTCACCGTGAAGTTCTTCGAGCCGTTGCCGCTGAAGCTCAACGAGCCGGGGTTGAGCGTCAACACCGCGCCCTGTGCCGTCTCGTGCAGCGCCACGGTGTGCGTCTCGTTGACCGGCCCGCCACTGGCGGTGATGGTCAGCGTGTCGGCGAACGCATCGGCCACGGTCGATGACGTGGCAGGCACCTGTTTGGGCGTGATGGTCACCGTGCCCATCGTCTGCGCTGCGATCGAGGCCGGGCCACTCACCAGGTACGCAGAGGCCGCACCGCCTGCGAGCGCGTAGGCCAACGCCAGCTGGTTGCTCGAGTTGTTGGTGACCGTGACGGTGCGGGCGGCCGCCGTGGTGCCGCACGGCACCAGCCCGAAGTTGAGGCTGGTGGCCGAGACCGCCACCACATTGCCGCCCGTGCCGATGCCCGCGAGCGCGAGCGAGGTGAAGGGCAGCGGCTGGCACAACACCGTCGCAGCCGTCTTCGCGACCGTGGCCATGTCGCTGTAGGTGGTCTGCATGGCGGGGCTGAAGGTAGCGCTCTCGATGCTCGAGCTGCCTGCGTTCACCAGCGCGTTGGCCGGCAGGCCGAACACCTGAGGCGCGATGGGCGAGAACACCAACGCACCCGGTGCGTTGCCTGAGTTGCTCACGGTGAACTGGCCGTTCGCCGTGGCGCCGACGGTGACCGAGCCGAAGTTGATGCTCGACGACGAGATGGCGAACACGCTGCCGCGCGCGGTGAGCCGCAGGGGGATGTTGCGCGGGCTGTCGGACTGCACGTCGGTGGTGACGGTGAGGGTGTCTCCGTAGAGATTGGGGGTCACCGCCGAGGTCTGAGGAATCGGGTTCGGCGCCACGGTGATGACCAGCGTGCCGCCGTCGGTGACGACCACGCCCGAGGCGGGCGTCATGGTGACCACGTACGGCGAGCCCGCGTCGCGGCCCAGAGAAGGCGTCACGGTGTAGGCCTGGTTGCCGTTGTTGCGGAAGGTCACCGTCTTGGCCACCGGCGTCGCTCCACAATTGACCGCTCCGAAGTCGAGCGCGACGGGCGAGTAGCTCACCGAGCCCATGGTGCCCTGCCCGGTCATCGTCAGCGGGGCAGGCAGCGGCGCACACAGCGGCTCTCCCGCATCGAGTGAAAGCGCGACCAGGGCCGACTCCGCTGCGACCGAGGTGCCGGGCGCGAACGTGCCGGTCAACGCCGTGCTGGAAGAACCCGGCGCCACCAACGCGCCCGCAGGGTTCAAGGTGAAGGCGGCGTTGTCGGTGGTGAGGGTGATGGCCGGGCTGGTGTTGCCCTCGTTGATCACCGCGAAGGGCGCCGTGGCCGTGTTGTTGACCGGCACCTGGCCGAACTCCACCGTACCGGGGGCGAAGCTCAAGATGGCTCCGTTCGCGGTCTGGTGGAGATTGATGGGGTGACTCACGTCGTTCGCCACGTCGGTGACGATGGTGAGGATGTCGCCGAACGCGTCGAGTGAGGTGAGCGCCTGCGCGGGGATGGCCGTCGTCGAGACCGTGATGACGACCGAGCCGTTGCTCGCGGGCACCGTGCCGCTGGTGGGCGAGAAGCTGAAGGGCGAGTTGGTGCCCTTCGAGAGCGTGCCGGCCCACGCGAAGGCCTGGTTGCCGGTGTTGCTCAGGGTGAAGGTCTGGCTGGCCGCCACGGCGCCGCAGTTGACCCGGCCGTTGGCGCCGAAGAACACGTCGGTGGTCGACAGCCCCACGCCGCCGTTGGTGCCCTGCCCCGTCATCGGAATGTTCGCCACCGACGCGCCGCAGAGGGGCTGGGTGACGCGGAGCTCAGCGCTGCTGCTCGAAGGCGTGGTCTTCGTGGGGGAGAAACCCGCCTCGAGGCCGGTCAGGCTGGCGCCAGGTGCGAGGGTCACGGTCGCGGGCCTGCCAGGCCACTGCACGGAGAACTGAGCATCGGCCGGGTCGACCACCGTGAGGGTGGCCGTGACATTGCCCGCATTGGTGAGGGTGAGCGGCAAACGCGAAGCGGTGGTGTTCACCGGGAGCACGCCGAAGGACGCCACCGAAGGCGTGAGGGTGAGGGTGACGCCCGAAGCACGCGCGGTCAGCGCGAGTTCATGAGCGCCCATCGCGTCGTTGGTGGTGAAGGTCAGGCGCCCCTGGAATTCAGTCCCAGCCATCGTGGTGGCGGGCACGGTGGCAGACACCGTGAAGGTGAGCGACTGGCCCGGGGCCACGGCGCCGCTCGAAGGCGACACGCTGAAGAGGGGCGAAGTGCCGGTGGAAGCGCTGACGCTCAGCGCTGCGGTGCCGGTATTGGAGACGGTCACCACGTCGGTGGTGGCCACGCCGCAGCCGGCCTGTGCGAGCTCGAGGCTCAGGGGTGAGATGGAAGCGAACGCCGCCCCGGCATCGACGCCTGCATCGGTGCCTGCGTCGGTGCCTGCATCGACACCCGCGTCGGCCGCGACAGTCGCGAGCACGCACGAGCCGCGCGACGCGCCGGCCTCCTTCACGCAGCGGCCCCACGACGGACAATCGGTGTCTTCGCTGCACGCGACCGCGGGGCCGCACTCGCAGCCCACAGCAACCATCATCGACACCAACAAGACGACTCGCTTCATGGTGCAAACTCCCCAGTGAGGGTCAGCTGTGCTCCGCCCGGAGCAGGCACCAGGCTGATGACCGGCGTGGCCGGCGGCGCCGAGGTGATGAGGAGCACCACCGACGTGCCCAACAGGGCAGCGGCGCCGATGGAGCTGATCAGCGAGATGGTGGCGTCGCGATTGACGCCCGCCTGGGTGCGCGCCTGCGACGCGTCGACCAACTGACCATCGAGCGGCAAGGTGGTGCGCGCGGTGATGGCGGAGATGCCGAACCCACCGGCGACCCCCGCGGCCGCGATGCCCAGCCCGCCCACCACCCACGCACCGACCCGCGCGCCGTTCGTGCCGCTCTCGGCCTTCTGCTCAGGCGGGAGCGCGGGCACGATGAGCACCATGTCTTCGGCCGGCGGGCGTTCGAGCGGCGCGTCGTTCGCGACGGGTGGGGTGACCACCACGGGGGCCACGGGAGCCACGGGGGCCACGGGGGCCACGGGCGTCGTGAGCGTGGCGGAGAGCTTGTCGAGTTCGAGCGCGGTGATCAGCTGCGCCAGGGCGCTGTGCGCGGCCTCGTTGAACTTGCCCTTTCGGGAGACCGCGAAGGACAACCGGGGGCGCACCAACAGGCGATCCTGATTCACCACGCGGCCGGTCGCGGTCACTTCGGTGCCCTCGGCGTTCTGCTCCACCGAGGCGTAGACCGCGTAAAGCGTGCCGGCCGTGGTGGCCAGCTGCTGCAAGCACTCATCGCGCACGTCGCAGTCTTGCCGCTTGTGTGCAGCGAGCGCGGCCTTCCACTGGCTCTTCGTCGACAGCAGCACCGCGGGGTTCCTGGCCAGCAGCATGCGGAAATCGTTCTGCAGCTCGGTCTGCTGCGCCGCAGGCAACGGCGCCTTCACGTCGAGCGGAAAGTCGACCAACGTGGGCTTGCCCTGCCCGAAGGCCGACGCCGAGAGCACCAGCACCAGCACCACCACTTCACGACAGCGAGTCTTCATCGGGCGAGTTCCTTTGCGAGTTGCTGAATGCGGCGCTCGACCGCGGCGCAGTCCACACCGCTTTCCGCAGAGGCGATGGAGGCGGTCAGCGGGCCCTCGGCATCTTCGAAGCGGGTCCACGCAGCAGCGGTGCCCTTGCTGGCGGCTCTTTGCTGCAGCTCCTGAAGGTGCCCGCGGACCGCCGTACGCCACCGATCGTTCACCTCACACTCCGGCAGCGCGGCACTGACCTTCTTCGGAGCAGGAGCAGGCTCGGGGAGAGGGTCACGCTTCTCGACCTCGATCTTCTGAACCTCGATCTTCGGAACCTCAATCTTCGGAACCGGAGGCAACCGGGCCAGAGGCTCCAGCTCCTCAGGCTTCGGCGCAACGACCACGGGAGGAGCAGCAGCAACCACCACCGGCTGCTCCGGTTCGCCCGCGGCCCACCACGCCGTCGCTGCGCCAGCGAGGAGCACGAGCGCAGCCACCACCACCGGCCACCTCATCGCGCGAGGCGGGCTGGCGAGCCTGGGGAGAATCTCCGCCGTCTGAAGCAGCATCGGGTTCGGGCGCTGCTGCGTCAGCTCGCGCTGCATGTCGCGGGTGAGCCTGCGAAGGCGCTGCCTGACGTACTGCACGCCCTGCGGCCGGTTCTTCGGATCTTTCTCCAACAACTCCGAGACCAGCAGATCGAGATCGGCAGGAAACGCTTCACCCAGCCGAGGCGCGCGTTTGTGAAGGTGCTGCTGCAGCAGCTCGTGAATCGGGTCGAGCGACGCCTCGTCGGCCGCGAACAACTTCTTGCCGGTGAGCACCTCGTAGAACATCACGCCGAAAGAATAGAGGTCGCTCAGCTTGCTCACGCCCTCGCCGATCGCCTGCTCCGGGGCGATGTAGTCGGGCGTACCGGCGATCGCCGAACGCGCCGAGGCCGCGGAGTTCTTGTCACCGGCCAGCGCCGCCGGGGCCAGCTTGGCGAGGCCGAAGTCGAGCAGCTTGACCACCTGCTTGCCGCCCGACACCTTCGCCAGGAACACGTTGGAGGGTTTGAGATCTCGGTGGATCACGTCGATGGAGTGCGCGGCCTCCAGGCCATCGAGGATCTCTTCTGCCAACGACAGCGCGCGGTGCAGCGGCAAGGCTCCGTACTCGTGCAGCTCGGCCTCGAGCGTGCGGCCGTCGAGGAACTCCATCACCATGAACTGGCGCTGGTCGTCGAGCGGGCCGAACCCCACGATGTCGATGATGTGGGGGTGTTTGAGCCCCGACAGCGTCTGCGCCTCGCGCACGAAGTTGGCCGAGAGCTGCTTGTCGGTCGCCAGCTCCGGCCTCAAGACCTTGATGGCGAAACGCCGGCCGAGGAAGGGGTGACGGGCCTGGTACACCAGGCCCATGCCGCCTTCGCCCAGCGGCACCTCGATGACGTAGCCACCCACCTCACGCCCGACCAGAGGGTCTGGCCCCAACACCACGAGCTGCTGGGGGCCTTGTGATTCTCCACGGTCGGACATGCGGGCGCTCATTTAACCCCTGTCCCGCTTCAGTTGCCCGACAGAGTGAGGGCGGTGGGCAGCGGAGCGCAACGAACCACGGCGGTGCCGACCGAGACGGTGGCCGACTGGGGGCCACTGAGCAGCGGCTTGTTGTAGCGGGCCGACTCCATGACGCTGCCGCCGGCCCCGGCGGTGCCGGAGGTGGGGGTGACAGCGAAGCTGCCCGGGTTCGCCCCACCGACGGCGATGGTGTACGGAGCGCTGAGGTTGCCGGTGTTGTTGACCGTGAAGTTCTTGGTCTGCCCGTCGGTCAGGCTCAACGACGCCGGGTTCAGGGTGAGCACCGCGCCTTCAGCCGTCTCGTGCAACGCGACGATCTGCACCTCGTTGACCGGCCCACCCGTGCCCGTGATGGACAAGGTGTCGCCGAACGCATCCGGCGCGGTCGACGACGTGGCGGGCACCATCTTGGGAGAGACCGTCACCGTCACCGTCGCACCCGCCGCCACCGTGGTGGGGCCAGTCACGTTGTAGGGCGAGCTCGTGCCGCGCGCGAGCTCGAGCGCGAGGGTGAGCGCCTGCGCCGAGTTGTTGGTGACCGTCACCGTGCGAGCGGTCGCCGTCGTACCGCAGGGGACCATGCCGCCGTTGCCGAACGTGAGGCTCGAGGTGGAGAGCGCCATCACGTTGCCCGCAGAGCCTGCACCGGCGAGCGACATGGTGGTGAAAGGCAGCGGCTGGCAGAGCACCGTACCCGGCGCCGCGGCGATGCTGGCCGTGTCGCTGTAGGACATCGTGCCCATCGGCGTGAGCGTGCCCGTCTGACCCGTCGAGCTGTTCGGGTTGACCTGGGCGTTCGAAGGCAGGCCGAAGATGTTGGGCTGGCCGGGGGTGAAGACCAGGCCACCCACGGCGTTGCCGCTGTTGCTCACGGTGAACTGCGAGCTGGCCGTCGCGCCCACCGCCACCGAGCCGAAGTTGATGGCCGTGGTGGAGATCGCAAAGATGCTGCCGCGCGCGGTGAGCCGAAGCGGAATGGCGCGGGGCAGATCACCCGAGACGTCCGTGCTCACGGTGAGGGTGTCGCCGTAGAGATCCGGGGTGACGGCCGAGGTCTGGGGAATGCCGTTGGGCGCGACGGTGATCACCACCGTGCCGCCGTCGGTCCCCACCACGCCCGTGGCCGGCGCCATGGTGACCACGAAAGGCGAGCCGGCGTCGCGGCCCAGCACGGGGGTCACGGTGTACGCCTGGTTGCCGTCGTTGCGGAACGTGACGGTGCGGGGCGCAGCGGTGGTGCCGCAGTTGACCGCGCCGAAGTCGACGGCCACGGGCGAGAAGCTCACCGAGCCGCTGGTGCCTTGACCGGTCAGCGGGAGCGCCGCGGGCAACGGCGCGCAGAGCGGCTCTGCGGCATCGAGGGTGAGCGTCACCGCGGCGGTCTCAGGCAGCACGGCGGTGCCGGGCGCGTAGGTGCCGGTGAGCACCGTGCTGGAGCCCGAAGCGGCGGCCAGCGGGCTCATCGGGTCGAGCGTGAACTTGGCGTTGCTCGAGGTCAGGGTCACCATCGGGCTGGTATTGCCCGCGTTGACGACGGCAAGCGGCGCGGTGGTGGTGGTGTTGACCGGCACCAGCCCGAAGTCGACCGCGTTGGGAGCGAAGCTGAGCACGGCGCCATTGGCCGTCTGGTGCAGATTGACCGGGTGCGGCTCGTCGTTGGCCACGTCGGTGACGATGTTGAGCACGTCGCCGAACGCGTCGTCGGCGGTGGGCGCTTCAGCGGGGATGCCCGTGGTGGTGAGGGTGATGGTCACGGTGCCGGTGTTCGCGGGCACGGTGCCGCTCATCGGCGAGAAGGTGAACGGAGAAGCGGCGCCCTTCACCAAAGTCGCCGTCCACGAGAAGGCCTGGTTGCCGGTGTTGCTGAGCACCAGCGTCTTGCTGCCCGCGGTGGTGCCGCAGTTCACCCGGCCGTTGGTGCCGAAGAACACGTCGGTGGTGGAGAGGCTGACGCTGCCGTTGGTGCCCTGCCCCGTCATGGGGATGGCGGAGATCGAGCTGCCGCAGATCGCCTCCGAGACCTCGATCTCTGCGCTGCCCGAAGACGGGGTGATGCGCGCGGCGGTGAACCCAGCCTGCAGGCCCGTGACGCTCGCACCGGGCGCCAGCATGAAGCCAGAAGGAGAACCCACCAACCACTGCAGCGAGAACTGCGTGTCGACCGGCTGGGTGAAGCTGATGGTGGCCGGCACGTTGCCGGTGTTGGTCAACGTCAGCGGCAGCGCCGGGGCGACGGTGGCTACGGGCAGCACGCCGAAGGAAGCGACCGTCGGCGTGAGGGTGAGCGTCACGCCCTTCGCCTTCGCGGTGAGCGGCACTTCGACCTTCGCGGTCGCGGCGTTGGTGGTGAGCGTGAGCAGGCCCGCGTAGTCGGTGCCAGCTGCCGCGGTGGCCGCCACGGTGGCGGTGACGGTGAACGTCACGCTCGCACCCGCGGCGATGGTGGTGTTGGCCGGGGTGACGCTGAAGGTGCTGGAGGTGCCGGTCGAGGCGCTCACCGAGAGCGGCCCGGTGCCCGAGTTGGTGACGGTGAGCGCTTTCGTGCTCGCGGCCCCGCAGAACGAGTCATCGAAGTCGATCGCAGCCGGTGTGACGGCCGCCACGGGAACGCCTGGAACGCCAGAGTCCACCACGGGAACGACCGGAGCGGGACACGCGCTCAAGGCCAGGAGCACTGCAGAAAACGTCAGCGGGCGAACAATCACGGGGGATCTCCAGGGGATGGGGTTCAACGGCCTGTGAGCCAGGCCAACTCGGCCACGTCGCCCGGGTATTGCGTGACGCTCCCGGCGTGGATCGCCCCAGGCGCCGAATCCCAACTGGCAGTCGTCAGCTCAGTAGATGGTGATGCTCAGCGGCTGATCGGTGCAGGTGAGGACGCCGGTGTCTCGACACCCGAGGGTGAAGGTCGAGGTGCCCTTCATCGTCGGGGTGCCGCTCAACGACCAGGTGCCCGGCGGTGAGTTCTCCAGGGCGATGCCCGGAGGCAGGCTGGGGGTCCCCGTCTCCACCGACCACGAGTAGGTGCCGGAGCCACCGTAGGCCTTGAGCGGTTGGCTGTACGGCGTACCCACGCGGCCATCGGCGGCGCTCCTGGTGGCGACCGTGATCACGACCAGATCGAGCGGACTGGTCTGCACGCTCACCATCCGGCTGGCCTGCTGCGGAGGCGTGGCGGAGTCGCTGACGGAGACGCCGAAGCTCACCGTGCCGCTCGCGCTGGGCGCGCCCGAGAGCAAACCACCGTCGCTGAGCGAAACGCCTCCAGGTGGCATGCCGCCGTCCACCACCCACGTGTACGGCGGCTGGCCCCCGGTCGCGGAGAGCTGCTGCGAATAGGCCTGCCCCTGACGGCCATCGACGAGCCGCGCGTGGGCGACCCGCAAGAAGGGGCGCACCTCGAGGACGAACGGCGCGGTGACGCGATCGCGATCGTCGCGCACGGTGATGCTGAACGGAAACGAGCCGGGGGTCGGCGCCGCGCCCGTGGAGAGCTCGCCTCCCACGCTCAAGGAGAAGCCCGGCACGCCGCCGTCGATGGAGAACAGGTACATGCCCTCTCCACCCGTGGGCCTGAAGGTGTGCGAGTAGGCCTTCGTTTCGATCGCCGGCGCGAGGGTCTGCCCGGCCAGTGCGAGCAGCGGGCCTGCGTCGACTTCCAAGCCTGCGTCTTCTCCCCCGTCGAAGCCGGCATCGAAGCCCGCGTCGGGTGTTCCCGCGTCGACTTCACCGGCACAGTCTTCGCCACACTCCGGCACGCAGCGTTGCGCCTCGGTCAGGCAGTACGCGCCGGTGGGGCAAGCGCCTGCTTCACAGGGGGGAAACCGCGAGAGGTCGGGGGTGAACGAGCACCCGGTGGCCAGCAGCAGCAGCGCGACGCGTCTCATGGCAGCTCGACCACCCAGAGCACGACCGCTCCGATCGCGAGGGCGCCGGCCACGCCGAACAACACGTTCGCCGCGGTGGCTTCGTCGCGCCCGGTCTTCACCTGGCCATCGACGCAGTCGCGGAAGCGGGTGCCGCCAGCAGGGCAACCCGTCATGCCGCTGGAGAGCACCTGCTCGTGGCGCCGTGACTCGAGGCCGAGCGCGAGACCTGCGCCCGCACTGGCCACCGCGGCAGAGGCGGCCACGAGGGCAGGCCAGCGGCGCGGCCCGGCACGTTCCGTCGAACCCCACTGGTAGAGCACGCCCACCGCGGCCGCGAGCTCGGCTTCGGAGGCGGTGGTGCGAGCGGTGCGCGCGGCGGTGCTGCGCAGGAGATCGACGTTCATTCTCGCGCCCGCGCCCACCACCACGCCGCTGATCAGCTCGTCGCCTTCGAGCGCCTCGAGTTGAGCGGCCACACACGCGAGCTCGCCGCAGGGAGGCAGGCGGTGACGTTCGAACTTCGCGAGCTTCTCGATGGTGACCTTGCGTTCTTCGACGCAGAGGCCCGGCCGGAGCGCGAGGCCCTCACGCACCTGCTGTTCGATCGCCCGCGCCGCGGCGGGGGACGTGGCGAGCGGCTCGAACGGCGTGACCACCACGCGCGTGCACGGGCTGGCCGTCAGGAGCAGCGACATCAACAGCGTGGTCATCAGGAAAGAACCACCGTTCTCATGGAGCGAGATCGGGCTCGGGAGCAGGCCCCACCGGCAACTCCCCGCTGCTGGAAACGAAGCCGCCGTAGAACCGCGCGCCGTACGGCCGCTCGAACAGGTGCTCGCGGAAACTCTCATCGAGCGAGCCACCTCGAGAGGCGATGCCGGTCGGGCTCCACGCCAGCTGGTTGACGTCGATGAGCTTGCCTTCGGTGCCGGTCTCCAGCCGCGCTTCCCGTGCAGGCGTGCGCACGAAGAAGGTCTGACCGGGCGGCAAGGCGAGCACCAGCGGGCGATCGGCCTCCTTATTGAAGTCAGCGAGGCGGACACCGCGGCTGTCTTCCACCCAGTGCCGGCCCTGCAGGCCCGCGGGCAACAACAGGTACGCGCTCGAAGACGGCGCGGTCAGGTCGGCCAGCGCCGCAGAACGATCCCGCGCCGGAGGGCGGGCGAACATGTTCACCCGGCCGCGGGGATCGTCGACCTGCTGGTTGGCCGCGGCCACGAACGCCCGCAGCTCGGAGTACTCCACCTTGCCATCCGAGTTCACGTCGGCCGCGCCCAGCAGCGCCGAGATGATCTCGTGCGAGAAGACGCCCGCGTTGATCGCCGCCCACTCGTGGCTCTCCTGCTGGCTGCTGGTCGAGAGCACCACGCCCACGTCGGGGTACTTGTCGAGGGAACGCGCCTCGAGGAACTGGGCCACGGCGACCGCCTGACCCGCAGCCACCGGCAACGAGCCGCCGCGCTGGTTCACGAAGAAGTACGAGTCACACGCATCGATGATCAGGTGCGTGGTGCTCGCCTGGATCGGCTGGATGACCTGGCTGAACAACTCCGAGCGGGTGAACTGCTCGCCCAGCAGGGCGATCGAGCCCTCCCCTGCTTCGCCGCGTTGACCGTGACCCGTGAAGACGAAGAAGAAGACAGGGTGCTTGCCGGCGGCACGATCGGCCTTCATCGCCGCGTTGATCCCCTCGAGCGCGTCGTTCAACTCGCGGCGCGAAGGCGGCCGGGTCTGGGCGGCCAACCCGGGGAAGCGGCGCTGCGTGTCGTCATCGAGCACCGTCAGCAGCGTGACCTGGGCCGCCATCGGCTTGAAGACGGTGAAATACCGCGCGCCGTCGTCATCGGCGTACTGCAGCTTGGCGAGCTTGGGATCGTTGCTCGAGTTGTTGGCGACGATGAGCGCGTACACCGGCGCGCTGGCGCCGAGTGATGTCGCGACGATGAGAGAGAGGGGGAGCACGGGCAGCGACAATATCGCGATCGACGAGCCACAGTCGCCCTCACCAGCAATACCTCTGCAGCCAGCGCTGGCGTCAGATGGAGGAGACACGCTAGGGACCCTCCCATGGGTTTCGACCGTGCACTCCTGCAGCGGTTCAGGGACGGTGAGACCGATGCCCTGGGAGAGGTGTACCGACAGCACGCCGGAGTACTCACGCGCATGTTGCGCGCGGCAGCGTTTCGCGGACAGTCGTTCGCGAGTTTGAGGTCAGCGATGGAGCTCGAAAACGCGATCGTCGAAGTCTTCAGCCGCGCGTTCGAGCCGCGGGCGCGGCAGGTCTACGACGGCCAACGCCCCTACGAGCACTTCTTGATGGGCATCGCGCGCAACTACCTGCTCGAGCTGATGCGCAACCGCGAGCTCCCCTCGGGTCTCGACGTGTCCGAAGAGCTCGATGCGGCCCTCTCTCTCGAGCGCCCCGACGTGCACGAAGCGCTCGAGGATCGCGAAGTGAACGAGCTGATGCGCCGCTTCCGCGCGGAGCTGGGTGAAGAAGACGGCCGCATGTTCGACCTGCGCTACGTCGAAGGGCTCACCCAGAACGTCGCCGCCGACAAGCTGGGGCAGACCCGCATTCAGCTGCGCCGCCGGGAACACAAGCTGCGGGTGCGCCTGCTCGATTACTTGAAGGCGCATGGCTATCTGGGTTCGGTCACCGCGACGGGTTGGTCCTTCATGACGGAGACCACATGACCTGCGAAGCCGCCCGCGCAGCGATGGAAGATCAGTTCGCCGGGGAGATTGCGCCCCCGCAGGCCGAACACCTGCGCGAACACCTGAAGACCTGCGAGGTGTGCCGCGAGCGCTACGACCGGCTCGCGCGCGTCGACCTGGTGCTCTCCCAAGGCGGGCTCTCCGAGCAGCGCATGGATGCGTTGCAGGCGCGCATTCTGGGCACGAAAGCGGCGACGGCAGCCCCTCTTCCTCCGGTGCGCAGGGGTTGGATCACCCTGCTCGCAGCCGCGGCGGTGCTGGTGGTGGTGGCGGTTCCTTCCTGGTGGGTGTTGCGCGACGACGGCTTCACGCCGCGTGGCGGAGGCACCAGCTGGGGCGTTCGAGCGTTCTGCGTGAACGAAGGCAAGGTCACCGGTGAAGCGCTCGCTGGTGGAACGTTGACCTGCCCCGCGGGTTCGATGGTGCAGTTCACGTACACCGCGCCTGAAGCCGCGCAGCTGTCGATCGCGCTCGAAGGCACCGATCAACGCTTCTTCCCCGCGGAGGCTGCGCGCGCCGAAGTGACGGCAGGCATCGACGTGTCGTTGCCGACCAGTACGCCGGTCGGTGAGTGGCTGACCGGGCCGCAGCGCGTGACGGCTCGCTTTACCGACGCCCATGGTGCGACGCTCGCCGAGAGCACCGTTACCGTCACCCCTCGCTGAACCTTCACGTTGGAGCTGCCCTTGTCTCGTTCTTCCATCGTCCTGTGCTGTGCCACGTTCGTCCTCTCCGCCTGCGGAGCCGTCGGTTTCGACGTCGAGCAGAAGCTGCCGGAGCAGCGCATTCAGAGAAGCGCGTTGGGTGGGCTGTTGCCCGCGTTGTTCCCCAGCCCCGCGAAGTTGACGGTCGACTTGAAGGCCGAACAGGAGAAGCGCGGCACGGGGCCGGCGACGCAGATCTTGCTGAAGAAGTTGCAGTTCAACATCACGCCCGCGGGCGCGCCGTCAGGGAACTTCGATTTCCTGGAAGAAGCGCACCTCTACGCCGAGTCGAGCGCCGCGGGGTTGCCCAAGGTGGAGATCGCCACGCTCAAGCCGGTGCCGCGCGGCGTGACCAGCGTCGACTTCACCATCGTGCCGGGCGTGAACCTGCTGCCGTACGTGAACGCGGGCGCTGAGCTCTCGGCCACGGCGACGGGTACGCAGCCCAATCAAGACATCACGTTCGACGGCCTGCTGATCATCGACGTGAGAATCTAAATCCCCTCTCCCTCCCGGAGAGGGTCAGGGTGAGGGCCTTTCTACGGAGCGCAGCTGTCGAGCGAGGCATTGCTCACCGACAACCCGCCCACCCGGCACGTCATCGACGCCACCGAACACATGGTCGCCGCGGTACACGCCTCAAAACAAGCACGCCCAGACCCCGTCGAAGGCGCCTGCAACGTTCCACACGCGCCGCTCGAACACTGCGAATCGGTCACGCACGTCTCGCCACCACCCAACACGCCAGTCGTCGCAGCACGGCACCGCAACGCCACCCCCGAGAACGGATCCGCCGGGCTCAGCTCAGCGGCGCACACGGCATCGCCACCATCAGGCCGGCAATCGACATCGGCCGTACACGCGGCACCTGCGCACAAGCGCCGGGTGGCGAACTTGTCATCCACCGTGCCGGCAACCGCATCTGCGCCGCGGCTGAGCAAGGAGGCCGTGGGCAAGCAGCTCAACGGCAACGATCCTCCATCGACCGCACAGGTGTCGCCATCACGGCACGGGCTCGCGCACGTTCCACCGCGGCGAACACCACGCGAGTCGTCGAGCATGCACAGCAGGCTGCGGCACTGACCGTTGAACGTGCAGCTCGCTCCGGCCTGCAGCGGCCCCAGAGGCGGGCTGCAGGTGGTGGTGAACTGCGGAGTCGCAGTCGAAGCGGTGATCCGCACGCGGCACGTGAGGCCCGCGTCGTAGCCAGCACAATCCTGTTCGGCTTCACATCGCGGCCGGCAGCCCCGCACGAAACCCTGGTTGCCGTAGGCCGTGCTCAGCGGAAAGTCGGCGTCACACACGCCCGCATCGCCACAGTCCCCATCCGCCGCGCAGCCTGAGAAGCAGAAGTACGGGTCGCCCGACGCCAGCACGGGGTCCCTCACGCAGTTCGCGCTCTTGCACTGCCGGTCGCCGGAGATCGCTCCACCATCGGCCAGCGGCACCGCTCGACACGGCGCCAACGCGCCTCCGTCGCCCGCGTTGAACTGGCAGACCGCGCCCACTTCATCGACATCTGAAGGCACGTCGTACGGCTGACAGGTCAGTCCGGGCCGGCACGCCGAGTCGCCCTGGCACTTCGCGCCGAAGCCGGTGTCGGCGAGGCAGAGGCCATACTCGCGGCCGCTGTAGTCGCCGGAGAACGCGGTGCACTTCTCACCTGCGGGGCAGGTGCCGGAAGCGAACGGGTTGCAGTACGCGCGGCACAGCGACAACGACGCGCTCTCGGGTACGCACTGAAGGTTGGCCTGGCAGTTGTTGGTGCCGTCGGGGTTGCGCACGCACGGCTCGCGCAGGCCGCGATTGGCGCTGGGCGAGAAGCACACGCCGATCGGCCCCATCGACTCGAACACCAACGAGGAGGTCGAGCTGTAGTTGAGCGCGTAGCAGATCTGACCTGCGACGCAGCTCGGTTGGTAGAGCGTGCAGGCGGGCAGACACACCGGATCGGTGTTGAGCAGCACGCACACCAGATCCTGGCCGCACGAGATGCCCTCGGGGCACGGCGCGTTCGAAGGAGCGCCGACGCAGAAGTTCCCCGAGCTGCACTTGAGCCCGTTGGGGCAATGCACGTCGGACAAGCAGCCCACGCAGCGGCCGCTGCTCGAGCAATGTGCGGGCCCGGGCGGCTGGCATTGATCGTCGCGGGTGCACTGCACGCACTGGCGCAGGGCGGTGTCGCAGACCGGTCGCTCGTCGGGGCAATCGGGGTTCGCGCCACACTCCGCGCAGGAGAACGTCGCGGTGTCGCAGAAGCCGGTGGGGCAATCGGTGTTGGTGGTGCAACCGCGGAAACGGCACTGGCTGCCCACGCAACGTTCGCCCAGGCCACACTCGAGATCGTCGCTGCAGGGCACGTCGATTTCGCAGACCTGCTGACGGCACACGCCACCGAGCGTCACGCACTCTTCAGCAGAGTCGCAGGCCGTGGGCTCGACGCCCGCATCGACAGCCCCCGCGTCGGGCTCCGGCTCGGGAGCGGGGCACGCGCACAAGACCACCGCAGCAGTGAAGAGAAAGAGGGGTCGCACCGGCCGCACAGCTTACACGTCCCCCTCTCCCTACGAAGTGGGGAGAGGGTCGGGGTGAGGGGCCGTTCGAGCGCAGAAGGTGGCATCTCGACTGCGGTCCTCCCGAGCAAGTGCTCCCTCGACTTCGACCTGGGGTCCTAGCCGCAGAAGTGCAGCACAGCCGCTTCGAGAATCGCAGCCGCGCGGTGCAGCTCGTCGACCGGCACGTACTCGCCGGTCTGATGCGCGACCGTGATGTCGCCGGGGCCGAACACCACCGGCACCGCGCCCAGCGCCGCCAGCTGCGGGCCCTCGGTACCGAACGAAACCGTATCGGCCGCCTTGCCCGAAGCCTTCGCGAGAAACGCCACCACGTCGGCGTCGCCCGCAGTGTCGTAACCGCGATCCATCCGCAGCGGGCGCACGGTGGCCACGAAGCCCGGCTCTTCAGCGCGGCACTCTTCGATCAACTTCTCCACCGCGTGCAGCACCACGTCGGTCGACTGGTTGGGCAACGGCCGCCACTCCAGCGTCAACCGCATGTGTCCGGGGATGACGTTCTTCGCCTTGCCGCCCGAGGCCATGCCCACGTTGAGCGTGGAGAAGCCGGGCACGAAGTCAGGGTGCGTCTGCTCGCGCAGCGTGCCCTTCGAGTACTGCTCCAACTTCGTGAGCAACCGCGCGCCGCGGAAGATCGCCGAGGCCCCGGTGTCGGGATAGGCCGAGTGGCCCTCTTTGCCGACCACGTCGATCTCCGCCAGGCAGTAGCCCTTGTTCGCGCGAATGGGGCGCAACGAGGTCGGCTCGCCGATGATGGCGCGCCGGGTCTTGCCCTTGCCTGCCTCGAGCAACTTCTTGGCGCCCACGCAGCCGAGCTCTTCGTCGGCGGTGAAGAGCAACATGAAGGGCTTCTTCAATTTCCCCTGCGTCTGCTTCGCCGCGGTGATCGCGCAGGCGATGAACGCCTTGGTGTCGCACGAGCCGCGGCCGTACAGCTTGCCGTCTCGTTCGGTGAGCGTGAGCGCCTCGGCCCAGCTCGCATCGAAGGGCACACAATCGGAGTGCCCCACCAGCGCCAGCTCGGGCAGCCCTTCGCCGAGCTGACCGATGAGGTTGGCCTTCTCGACGCCGGCATCGTCGCGGTAGCGCTGCACCTCGCAGGCAAAACCCAGCGAGACGAGGTGCCGCTGCAGCACCTCGACCATGGGCAGGTTGGTGCGCGTCGACGTCGAGTCGACGGCGACCAATTCTCGAAGCAGCGTCACCAGGCCGGAGTTCATGGCTTTCAGGGCAGGAAACCAGCAGCCACGATGGTGCGCTGATCTTCGCTCAGGCCCAGGTACGAGGAGACGCCGGGCGCACCGATGGGTTGGTTGGTCTGGCTCACGCTCTGCTCGTTGTTCTCCAGGATCGCGTTGGTGCTGTAGACATAATAGGCGCGCCCACCACCGAACCGCACCATGTCGAACCACTCGACCGAACCGCTGCGCAGCCCCGCACCGCCGGCTTGCCCCGCGGTGGTGTACCGAACCGCTCCGGCCGTCTCATCGATGATGTACGCGCTGGTCTGATCGAACGAGACCGCGGCGTAGCGGGTGAGCGCGTTCGGCCCGCTGCTCAGGCCGCGCACCGAAAAGTTGACGACGGGGATGCCCGTCGCGACAGGAATGGTGCGCACTGCGCCGTCGCCCAGGTACGCCCGCCAACCCGTCGAAGAGAGCTGGGGGAAGATGATCAGCGGCGGGCGGATGAACGTGTTCACCATCGAGCCGGTAATGTCGCTGTCGGTGGTGACCATTCCGGCCTTGATCAAGTGCAGGGTGCGCGGTGAACCCGAGTTGGCGTCGAACGCATAGGCGCGGGTGGGCGAGATCCAACCCACCGACCACGCCTGGGGACCGCTGGCGAGGTTGGTGGTGGTCACCGTGGGAGGCATCGGCTCTTCGCGCGCGAAGAAGGTGGCGCCCACGTTGAACGACCACACCACGCGATCTCCAGCCTCATTGAGGCGGAAGTTGACCGAGGGGTGCGCGGTGAGCGGGATCTGCGCGGCCGTCATCGAGTTCACGCAGAACGAAGAGGTGAACGCGAGGCCGTTGTAGATGCTGAAGCAGGGGTAGTCGCCCCGGTTGTCCATGCCGAGGTCACTGAAGTTGTACAAGCTGGTGGGCGCGGGATTGACGGCCATCACGCGCAGCGCCACCGAGGTGCTCGTGGGGCCCAGAATCCAGAACTCGCACGTCGCGCCGCAGTTGGTGAGGGCGTAAGCGGTCGGCGTGGTGGCCATCGCCGACACGTTGGTGAAGACGTTGGGCACGTCGATGGCAGGGGTCACCAGGCGCACCGAGTTCGAGGTGTCTCGCACGAACCACCGGTCGACCGACGAGAGCTGGATGGCCGTGGCAGCGCCCATGGTGGGGAAGGTCTCGGGCATGTTCGCACTGGCGAACTTGATGCGGGTCAGGTTGGCCGGGGTCGAACGCTGAATGAAGACCGCCGACTCGTCCGAGGAGAACTCGACACGCACCACCGGGTTGACCGGCGAGACGAGGGTGGTGAACGTCTGCAGGTTCGCGGTGCCGATCTCGTAGACGAACGCCGTCTGGTTCACGTACCAGGCGGCGTACTTGCCGTTCTTCGAGATGCGGTGCCCCTGGGTGTTGCCGACCGCGAGAATGCGGAAGTCGTAGGTGGTCGAGTTGACCAACGCGAGCCGATTGAAGGAGTCGCTGAACTGCACCAGCGACCACGGCACGTTGTCGTTGAGCGCCGCGCTGCTGGTGACGACCTGGGGCTGGCTGATGCTCGGCGTCGAGCGCCAGATCGGCCGGTACCACGAGACTTCAGCGCCAGGCAGCGACTGCGTGCCGCCTTCGATGACCGTCACGCGGCCGAGCAGCAGCGGGGGATGCTGGGGCGCGTTGGCCACCACGTCCCAGACGCCGACGGGCAGCGCCATCGTGTACGCCCCGTTCACCTGGGGCGTGGCGGTGATGCCGGTGCCGGGTGCAGAGACGGTGATGTCACGCGGCGAGCGGGGGCCGTGAAAGGTGACCACGCCGGCGACGGTGCCGGTGCGCGGCGCGTCGTCAGTCAGAGTGAGATCGACGTCGGGGTTGGCGCCGCGAACCACGGTGACCATCGCGGTGGCCGAGCGGAAGAACGGCTCGGTGCCCACGCGCACCAGCACGCCTTGCATGCCGGTGGGCACGTCGACCAGCTGGTAGCGGCCCATGGCGTCGGTGACCGCCGAGGTGTTGGTGCCGGTGATGATCACCGGCGCGCCGGCGACCGGCATGGCGTTGAAGGTCACCAGCCCGCCGATGCGGCCGACCGGCGTCAGGCGGAGCTCGCCCGCGTCGATCGCGCCCGAGGCGTTCACGCCCACCGCGACCCGGCCTTCGCGGGTGTCTTTGCCTTCGACGCTGATCACGTAGGCGCCGGTCTTGAGACCTTCGAAGACGAACGCGCCGCCCGCGGTGGTGCGCACGCCGCGGGTCTCGGGGCCCGTCGCGGTGACGGTGAGCTCTTCGGCGCCCGAGCCATCGGCCATCACCACGCGGCCCGTCACCTTGGCGGTCGACGAGCGAAACGCGAGGATCGGTTCAGGCTCAGCCTTGCCGTTGGTGATGGTGGTGGTGGCGTTCACTTCTTCGACGTCGGCGTTGCGCACCGTGGCGCGCACGACGTACTTCCCGTCTGGCAGGCTGCCGATGGTGAACGCACCGTCCTCGCCCGTCACCGTCGCGCCGCTCTGGGGGCCGTAGACGATGACCGCGATACCGGCGGCGGATCCGCCTTCGACGGTCACCTTCCCGGAGAGAACGCCAGCGGGACCGCACGCAGTGAGCAGCACAGCTCCGAGGAGCCAGATCGAGTTACGCATGTTTGTGTTCCCTCCCTGAAAGAGCCGGCAGCGTACCCGGTTTCCGGTTGGGGCTCTCTGGAGAAGTCGGCCCCTCTCCCCGCTTCGCAGGGCGAGGGGGCTCAACGAAGCGACTTCACGACCTCGAGGAACCGCCGGCCGGTCGTCTCGGCCTCGACGTGACGGCCCTCGGTGACGATGCGCCGCCCTGCCACGAACACGTCGGTGACCGCCGCGGCAGGCGCTCCCAGCACCACCCGCGCCAGCGCCGACTCTTCACTGCCGAGCACGGAGGGATGATTCAGATCGACCGCCACGAAGTCGGCCGCATCACCCGGCGCGAGCGAACCACCACTGAGCCCCAGGCTGCGTGCACCCTGCACCGTCATGAAGTCGAGCAGCCGCGCCGCCAGCGAGTTGCGATCACCCGAACCCGGCGCCAGCACATTGCGCCGCAGCCGCAACAACCGCAGGTGCCCTTCCACCTGCTGCGCCTCCTGGAGCAGATCCACGTGCGCCTGGCTGTCGCTGCCCAGACTGACGCTCGCGCCCGCGCTCAACAGCGCATCCACCTCCACGATGCCGTCGCCTAAGTTGCGTTCGGTCGAAGGGCAGGCGCACACCGTGGCCCGCGCGCGGCCCAGCCGCTCGATCTCCCCGCGATCCAGATGAATGGCGTGCACCGCCGTGAAGCGGGCGTTGAGCAGGCCGGCGCCCTCGAGCAGCTCCACCGGCCGCACGCCGTACTCGGCCGCGCAGGCGCGGATCTCTCCGGGCTGCTCGGCGACGTGCATGTGCACCGGGCCCGTCTTCCACGAGCGGCCGATCACCTCGAGCCAGGCCTTCGGCACCGCGCGCACCGAGTGTGGAGCGAGGCCCACGCTCACCAGCGCATCACCCTTCACCGCCACCGCCAGCTCACTGGCACGCCGCAAGAACGTGTCGACGTCGGCATCGATGAAGCGCAGCTGCCGCGGGTTGGGCTCGACCTGAAACCCCGCGCGCGCGTACCCGACGCGGAGAAGACAGATGCGAAGCCCCACGTCGCGCGCCGCCCGAATCACTTGCCGCGACAGCTCGTGTTCATCGGCGTAGGGCCGGCCGTCGGCTTGATGATGCAGGTAGTGAAACTCGCCCACCGTGGTGATGCCGGCGAGCGCCATCTCCAGGAACGCCTGCTTCGAGACCGCGTAGAGCGCTTCGGGGTCGAGCGCCGTGGCCGCCTCGTACATCGCCTCGCGCCAGCTCCAGAAGTCGTCGCGTTCGTGACCTGCGGCGAGGAACTCGGTGCGCCCGCGGATCGCCCGCTGAAACGCGTGCGAGTGACCGTTGACGAACCCCGGCAGCAGCAGCTTTCCCGGCAGCGATATCTGCTCGGCATCGGCAGGGGCCGTCTCCAGCACCCGGCCTTCCGCCGAGACCACCAGCCCGCGGCCCCGGTGAAGCGTGCCCTGCGCGTAGAGCGCCTCGGGCCGATAGACGGTGGTGGTCATCGCTACGCCGGGTAATACGGAGAGAGCATCAGGTAGACGACCACGCCCGTCACCGACACGTAGAGCCAGATGGGGTGCAGCCAGCGGGTGACCTTCGTGTGCCGGGTGAACTCGCGTTTCCACGCGAACCAGAACGCGGTCAACGAGAGCGGCACGATGAACAGGCTCAACAACACGTGGCTGGCGAGCAGCACCAGATAGACGGTGCGCACCGGGCCCACGCCCCCGAACTTCGTGTCGCCGTGCACCGCGTGGTAGGCCAGATAGCCGACGAGGAAACAGGCCGAGGCCGCGAACGCCGCGACCATGAAGTAGCGGTGCAGGTCAGCGCGCTTCTTCTTGATGGCCACCCAACCCGCCACCAGCAGGGCCGCCGCGCTCGCGTTGAGGCACGCGTTGACCCCCGGCAGGAAGCGCAGGTTCACGTCGGTGCCCTGCATGCCGCCGTGAAACAGCAACAGCCAACTCAGCAATGAGAGCGCAGCGACGGAGACGATCGCGTTGAACAGAAAAAAGGATCGGTCGCTGGCCTGTACAGGCGAGGCGGAACTCATGAGGTCTGCTTCCTTACGACACCTGCGACGCTTGCACACACCGAGGTGGACGATTGTCAGATCCGCCGTTGCGGCAGGTTTCCATTCAACGCAGACTTTGCCGTCTTCGAACCTGACCAACCTGCTGGGGTGGCCGATGCAGATCAACCGAATCCTTGGGGCGAGCGCTGTGCTGTTGATGGCCAACGCTGCCTGGGCCGATGGCCCGACGTGTTCTGTCTCCCGTTCGCAGGTGTCGCTCGAGCGACGGCTGCGGCAGGTGTACCTCGACCTCCTCGGCCGCCCGCCCAACCTGGCCGAGTACCGGTTCATCCAGAGCAAGGGTGAGATCCTCGAGGACGATCTCCAGGAGCTGATGGGCCGCGACGAGTTCTACGGCCGCCTCAAGGGCTACCACCGCGCCCTGCTGCGCGCGAACGTGAGCACCTCCATCACCACCAACGGCGACACCCGGCTCCAGTTGGCGACCGACGGTCTCAAGCCGCTGGAGCTGCGCGGCAACCCTGCCCGCCCGCTGCGTGGACGCAATGGCCAGGGCTGCGACCACTTCATCAACCAGGACAACTGCAACGCGCTGAGCGAAGACCCGCATGCCGAGCCCGCGGTGAAGACCTGCCGTGACGCGCTGGGCGTGCCGATGCCGGTCTCGTTCGACTACAGCACCGACAACTACACCTGCACGCGCCTCAACACGACCAACGCCGCCATCACCGACTGCACCGCGGCCGTCACGCTCGGCGCCATCCCCGACAAACACCTCTTCTTCTGCGACATGCGGCGCATCGGCACTGCGGGCACGCCGGCGCCTCACCTCTGCCTGCCCCAGGCCGGTAACCCGGTCACCGCGGCGCTCACCGAAGAAGTGCTCGACGGTGACAGCCGGGTGATCGCCTTCCGCAACCCCACGGCGCCTTCCGGCCAGCTGTCGCGCCTCGATCGCTGCGGCCTCGACCTCATCCTCACGGGCGGCGTGCGCGGCCGCTACGCCACCCAGACCGGCTGCGTGCAGAAAGAAGGCGTGGTCTCGGTCGCCCCGCCCTTCTGGGAAACCGCCCCCGGCAACGTGACCATGTGCGCCATCGAAGCGCAGACCAGCGCGGTCAACCCGTGGACGATGGAGAGCTGCGAGTCGGGCCGCTTCACGGGCGACCGCTCGTGTGGTTGTGGCGTGGGCGCCCGGCGCTGCGAGTCGGGCAGCGGTGCGATTCACAACGCCCGTGTCACCGCGGTCAACGAAGAGCCGCTCCAGCTGATCGAGACGGTGCTTCGCCGCGACGAGGACTACTTCAACATTCTCACCACCCGCCGCGGCGTGGTGAACGGCACGCTCTCTCAGCTGTACCGCGAGACGCAGAGCCCCACCGTCTGGCAGTCGACCGCGCCCACCCAGCCTTCGTTGGTGCCCAACGTGGCGCTGACCGAGACCAACACCTGGGTCGAGTACACCCGCGACGAACACGCCGCCGGCGTGCTCACCACCGCCGCCTGGCTCTACCGCTTCCCCACGCAGCGCTCCCGCGTCAGCCAGTTCTGGTCGGCCTTTCTCTGCAAGAGCTTCTCGCCGCCCGCGGGCGCCGTGGTGCCTCCGCCTGAAGACAGCTGCAACCGCGACAACAACCTCGCCACGCGCTGCGGCTGCTCGTACTGCCACGCCACCATCGAGCCCGTGGGCGCGCACTGGGGCCGCTTCGGTGAGCGCAACGCGCAGTACCTCGACCCGACCCTGTACCCGAAGGTCTCGGCCAAGTGCCGCGACTGCGCGCTGGCCGGCAACACCACCTGCGACAACGAGTGCGGCAACTACGTGATGCAGGCCTTCGACGGCGAAGGCGCTCAGTCGCTGGGCCTGCTGCGCACCTACCTCTACCGCACCAGGGATGAAGAGCCGAACATCGTGGGCGGCCCGCGGCTGCTGGTCGAACGCACCATGCAGACCGGTGAGCTCGAGAAGTGCGCCATCAAGAACGTGTGGAACCACCTGCTGGGCCGGGACATGACCCGTGAAGAAGAGCGGCTGTACATGAGCGAGCTCGTCGATCAGTTCGCGATGAGCAACCACAACTTCAAGCACCTCATGCTCCGCATCGTTTCCACTGACGCGTACCGGAGGGTCGATTGATGCGCTCGCTCGCCATTGCAACGCTCGCGTTGTCCTTCTCGCTTGGTTGCAGCAAGGGCTCGACGGCTGCGGTCGATCAACCGGGCTCGCTCGCGCCGGTCGAGCTGCCCACCGATCACCCCGTGCTCACCCCGCTGCCTGACCCCGAGATGAACGGTGGTCACGCCGGCCGCGCGCCTCGCCGCATCTCGGTGCCGCAGCTCAAGCAGAGCATCCTGACGGTCACGGGAAAACAGTGGACGCAGATCGACAACCTCGCCTCCTCCCTGGGCCAGGCCGACTTCGCGGTCACCGTGTCCGACGCCACTGAGCCCAACCTGGTGTTCGCCAAGTTCCTCGATGACGGCGCCCGCGAGGTCTGCCTGAGCGTGGCCCGCGACGATCTCAACCGCGCTCAAGACGCGCGCGTGTTGTGGCCCGAAGTGCCGGGCACCGGCCGAGACTTCACGGTGCTCGACGACGCGACCATCGAGAAGAACCTCGGCACCCTGTCGGTGCGTTTCTGGGGTTCGCCCCTCGACAGCACCGAGCTCACCGACTGGACGGCGACCTTCAAGAAGCTCGCGGCCCGCGCCAAGACAATCAACAAGCCCGAGCAAGCCTGGGGCTCCATCTGCGTGGCGATGATGACCGACCCGCGCTTCATCACCTACTGAAGGGGAGCACCCACCCATGAAGAAAAACATCGCTCTCCCCCGACGCACCTTCATGAAGGCGGCCGCTGGTTTCGCGGGCGCCAACCTCTTCGGCGGCCTTTCCTTCAAGGCCTTCGCTCAGGCGAGCGGGCTGGCACCGGCCGATCACTGCTTCGTCTTCGCCTACTTCAACGGCGGCTGGGACGTGCTGCTCTCGCTCGACCCGCGCGACCCGGCCACCTTCACGGCCGAGCGCATCAGCGAGACGCGCATTCTCCCCGGCTACAACCTGCTGTCGAACGACGCGAGCTTCCCCACCAACGTGGTGCGGCCCGCAGGCAGCAACATCGACTTCGGCCCTGCCATCGGCCGCATGGCCAATCACTTCGACCTGATGTCGGTGGTGCGTGGCCTCAACATGGCCACCGTCGCGCACGAGGTCGGCTTCCGCTACTTCCTCACCGGCAAGGAGCCCAACGGCTCGGCCGCGCGCGGCAGCACCACGGCAACCGAGATCGTCGGGCAGATGAAGCCCAACGTGCCGGTGCCCAACATCGCTTACAACATCGAGACGTACAACGATCGCTACCCAGGCTACGCGAACGCGCTGCGCGTCTCGTCGAGCAACGACCTGCTGCTCACGCTCGCGCCCAGCCCCACCGCGCTCGACAGCGAGATCGAACGTGAGCTGGTCGACATGCACGGCCGCCGCATCTCGTGCGAGGCCGACCTCTACGACAGCCGCGGCCTGGTCACCCAGTACCGGGAGAGCCAGTCGCAGATGCAGACGGTGCTCGATGCGCAGCTCGATCGCTACTTCCGCTTCGAAGACAGCGCGACCGAGACCCCCGCGATGCGCGCCGAGAAGGCGGCCCTGCGCCAGCTCTACACGCTGCGCCCCGAAGGCCCGAACGACCCGCGCAGCTCGGCGGCGGCGCGCGCGGCGCTGGTGGCCACGGCGTTGAAGCGAGGCGTCAGCCAGTGTGTCTCGATGAACATCACCGGCGGCCTCGACACGCACTTCGGCACCCAGCTGACCCACGCACAGAACCAGCGAGCCGGTTGGAACGCGCTGGCTGACCTGGTCACCGACCTGCGCGCCTCGGCGCACCCGTCGGGCGGCAACTTCATGGACCACACCACCGTGCTGGTCTTCTCGGAGTTCTCGCGCACCCCGCTCATCAACGCTTCCGGCGGCCGCGATCACCACATCACCAACAGCTGCATGCTGCTGGGCAAGGGCATCAAGCACAACACCGTGTTCGGCAAGAGCGGCGACGTCGGCTTGTCGGCGGGCCTCATCGATCACGCGACCGGCCTGCCCAACCCCGGCGGGGAGCAGATTCTCCCCGACCACGTCATCGCCACGGTGATGGCGGCCGCGGGCATCGACTACTCCATCACCCGCGTCGAGCCGCTCACGGGCTTGCTCGCCTGAAGGCGTAAATGATCAGACTGCTGCTGTGTGCTGCCCTCCTCCTGGTGGGCTGTGAAGAGGCCACGACCCTCGAGCCTCTCGCGCCCACCACCTTCGACGCCGTGTCGCAGGCCACCATGTTGGACCTCGCCGCCTCGCCCGGCTTCGCCGATGAGCGGGGCGGTGGCGTGTTCATCGATCTCGCGGGGCGCGTGGTGCGCGTGCGCGGCAACGGCGATCGCGGCGTGCTGGAGTCGCACCCCCGCAACACCGTGCTGCCCGGGCCGGCCTCGGCCGTGTTCGCGCTGGGGCCGTCGAACGCGTTGGTGGCCACCAGCCGCGGGCTGTTCGTGGCCGATCAAGGCTGGCTCATCGCGCCCTCCTGGCAGGCGCTGCTGCCCGCCGAGGGCCTGCTGGGCACCGCGTTGGGCGGCGACGGCGTGGCCTGGCTGGCGCACACCCAGGGGCTCTACCGCCTCGAGCGCGGGGTCCTCACGGAGTTCAAGCTGTCGGGCGAGCGCCTCAGCGGGCTGACCGCGATGGCCGTGGCGCCCACCCTCGATGGAACGCCGGGCGTCTGGTTCGCGCGGATGGGAAAGTTGTACGCGGCCGCGCAGTCCTCCCGCACCGAGTTCACCGTGCGCGACTCGGGCCTCTCGGCCGAGACGTTGGCGGGTGGCGTGTTGGGCCTGGCCGGCATCAGCCCTTCGCGCGAGACGGGCGGAGAGCTGTGGGCCATCACCTCGCGCGGCCTGCTGCTCTACACCGGCACCTCGTGGCGCGAATATTCGTTGGGCCCCAGCCCCCGCAAGCTGCTCGCCGCGGGGCGCTTCGCGTGGATGCAGGCAGGTGACGGGCTCTACCGCTACGACGGCGACACGCGGGGTTGGGCGCTGGTGCAGGGGCTCGAATCGGCGGGCACGCTGATGGGCGTCGACTCCAGCGGCAGTGCGTGGGTTCGGGTGGGCACCCGCACCGTGTCGATCGCGCCCAGCGTGACGCCCCGGGTTCGCGGGCTGTTCCAGGCTGCGCGCGTGTTCGACAACCAGCTGATCATCGAAGCCTCCTTGCCCAGCGCGACGGCCTTCGATTCGCTCAGCTGGGATCTCGACGGCGTCACGGTGCGCCCGGTGGTGTTGACCGACGGCGTGGTGGGCAGCGGCCCCACGGCGGGGCAGACCTTCCACAGCCTCGGCGGTTCGGAGCTCGGCGGCGTGCTCAAGCCCGTCTCCTTGTCCACGCTGGCCGATGGCTGGCACACGCTGACCCTTTCGGCCACGGCGGGCGAGGTGACCTCGTACCGCCGGGTGCACTTCGAGTTCCTCGGGGCGAGCACGGCGGCCGTCAGTTGGGAGACCGACATCAAGCAGCTGGGGCTCGATCGCTGCTCGAAGTGCCACGCCACCGGCACCGCGCCGGAGCTGATCACCTACGAGCAGTGGAAGGCCAACGCCGCCTTCATCGCCTCGGCCGTGCGCGACTCGCGCATGCCGGCTGACGGTCCGCTCGATACGGCGGGCGTCGCGGCGATCATTCGGTGGGTCAACGGAGGCACACAGCCATGAGGCGAGTCGGTTTGTTGGTGATGCTGGGGCTCGCCGGGTGTGACGCGACCATCAGCGCGCCCCCCAAACCGCCCCCGCCCGTCGATCCCTGCGTCGAGCTGCCGGAGTTGAGCGCGGTCATCGTGCCCGACACCGTGCGCGTCAACGGCGCAGCCACCGTCACCGCGAGGGGCGGCAGCGGGCGCTACTCCTACGCGGTCACCAGCCCCACGCCTGCGGGCACGCTGTCCGGCACGCGGTACGTCGCGGGGCTGATCATCGGCACCGACACGCTCACCGTGTCTGACGACTGCGGCAACAGCACCCGCTTGAGCGTGCAGGTGGAGGCCGCGTTTCAGGTGCAGCCCACCCGCGCCAGCGTCGCGCCGGCCACCACGTTCAAGCTGCGTGTGACCGGCCTGCGCGGCACCGCGGTCTTCAGCCCCCAGGGCGGCGCGTTTCCTTCGGGAGGCAGCATCGCAGCCGACGGCACGTACACCGCGGGCCCCAACTCGGGCGCCACCGACATCCTCCTGGTGCGCGACTCGTTGACCGGTGACCAAGCGGCGGTGGTGGTGAACGTCTCCACCGCGGCCCGCTTCCGGCCCAGCTCGAGGCGCCTCGCGTTGCCCAGCGGCACCTTCATTCCCCTGGAGACGCTCGACGGCACGGGCGTGGTGCAGTGGAGCATCGTCAGCGGCACCGGCACCATCGAGCAGCGCCTGGGCGCCACCGTGTACGTGGCCCCCGCCTCGAGCACCGGCGGAAGCACCGTGCAGCTGCGCGCGCATGACGAGCTGCTGAACCTCGACACCGACGTCTCGGCGCGCGTGCTCACCGAGCTCACCCGCCCCGGCCTGGTGGCCCAGGGCCGCCGCTCCGACGTGGCCACGCTGGTGGCTGGCGACTTCGACGGCGACGGCATCGAAGACATCGCGCTGGGGGTGCCCGAGAGTGACCTCACCAAACCGCAAGGCGGCGCGGTGTTCATCTTCAAGGGCACGGCCACGGGGTTGCCTGACGCGCCCACGTGGGTGATCTCCGGCCAGTCGGACACGGCGCAGTTCGGCTCGGTGATGGCGGCCGGCGATCTCGATGGCGATGGCCGGGCAGACCTGGCGATCTCCGCCCCGGGTGACGACGTGACCGTGGCCGACTCGGGCGCCGTCTATCTCTATGGCATCGGCCCCAATGGACCTCGTCAGCTGCGGCCTGCGCTGACGGGATTGGGCCGCGGCAACTTCGGCGCGGCCCTGGCCATCGGCGACGTGGACGCGGACGGTGACGCGGATCTGATCGTCGGCTCGCCGGGCGCGGACATCGCGCCGGGTGGCGCCTTCAGCGCGCGCGGGGTGATCGACATCTTCCTGTTGCAGAAAGACGAGCCCATTCCGGATCTCGGGAGCATTCGGCTGAGCGGCTACGATCTCGACGCCGACGGAGGCACGCGCCGCTTCTCCAACCTGCGCGCGGGCCGGGCGTTGCTCGCGAAGGACCTCAACGGCGACAACCTGGTCGACCTGGCCATCTTGAGCTCGGTGAACAACTCCACGCAGGCCGACGGCGGCAACCTCGCGCGCAACCTCATCGCAGCGCAGGTGCACCTGGGCCGCAGCGGTGGGCCGCGGCGTTTCGAAGACACGCCCGATCTCTACGTGCTGCCCGCGAACACGGCCGATGGTGATGAAGGCACCTGGCGGCTCGGCTTCATTCCCGGCGTGGCGGGTACCCGCCCTCCCCTGTTGATCGCCGCGGCAGACCGGGCCGACTCGCCGGATCTGAGGCCCGGTGATGCGGGCGTGCAGAGTGGCGGCAACGCCGGTGGCGCGTTGTTGTTCGATCTCTCGGCGGCCACGCCTTCGCTGCAAACGCCGAAGCAGGTCGGCCGGCTCGACGCGTGGTCGCGCGTGTACGGCAGCCAGGCGGGCATTCAGGCGGCGCGCAGCTTCGCCACCATCGACGCCGACGGTGACGGCACGAAGGAGCTGGTGCTCGGCGCGCCCTACGCGGCCAAGGTGGTCGGCGGCGCGACCATCATCAACGTGGGCCGGCTGGAGTTCTTCTCGCTCGCGCGGTTGAGCGCGGGCTCGGTCGCCAATCGGCCCGACTTCTTTCAGAACGGCCTCAATCGCACCGACGTGCTGGGCACCGCCGTCGAAGGGTGGAACGGCCGCGTGGTGGCGTACAACGGCCGCGCGTCGACGGTGCTGGGCGACTTCACCGGGCGGCTCGACATCTTCTCGGGCGGCAACGCGGACACCTCGAGTTGGACCATCGCCTCGTTGCCCATCGCGAACAAACCGGGCGGGCAGCAGTTCGGCCTGGGCATCGAAGTGGGTCCGCAAGGTGGCGAGCTGCATGCGTTGGTGGGCGTGCCCAACTACGCCGGCCCGGGCATCGACTTTTCCGGCGGAGAGATCGGCGCGGGCCAGGCCATCAGCTGGAAGGCGTCTGCTCCCACGGAGCCACGCCTGGTGGCCGAGGGCGCGAACACCTCGTACGTGACGGATGCAGGGCTGCGTGCGTTCGGTGGCCGCACCATCGCGGTCGACGTGGCGATGACGGACTTCGACGGCGACATGCGGGCAGACCTGGTGGTGGCCGCTCCGAACTTCTCCATTCCCACTCGCCTCAGTGACGGCGGCATCTCCAGCACGGAGTACGCGTTGGCCCGCCCGGAGTGCACCACCGCGGGCGCGCAGGCCCCCGGTGGTGTGCTGGTGCACATGGGCATGGCCGATGGCACGTACCGCGAGGGTTTCCGGGTGTGGGCGGTGCGCGACATTCCCGGGTGCGTGGTGCCCGATGGCGGCGCGGCGGCGATCTGTCAGCGCTCGGCGCTCGCTCGCAACGGCGTGGTCGGCGGCTTCGACTTCGACGGCGACGGCGTGCGCGACCTGGCGATGACCCGCACCAACGGGCTCGAGGTCTTCGGTGGGCGGCCGCCGGATGACATGCAGCTCAACAAGCCGTCGATGGTGTGTGACCCGTTGTTCTCGTTTCCGTTCATCAGCCAGACGACTTCGATGCCCACGGCGTTGGGCGATCTCAATGCGGACGGTTGTGACGAGCTGGGCTTCCGCTACTCCGACAACGCGAACCGGCAGGGGGTGATCATCGCCTTCGGCTTCGACACGGGTGGTACGCGCTGCGGTGGCAGAACCGTGCCTTCGTGGGTGCGCATCTCGGGCGACACGGAGACCGGCGTGGCCACCATGCGCCTGGGTGTGTCGATGGCGCGCGCGCGGGATGTGTTGGCCAGCGGCGTCGATGCGGTGGCGATCACTGCCGACCTGTATCCGTTTCAGGGGGCGGCGCAGCCGACGGTGTTGCTGGTGCCGGTCTCGCAGATCGTCGCGAAGCGGCCGGCGTCGGGTGGCGCGTTGGTGAGCATTCTGGGGGATGGGTTGGTGGCGGTGCCGGTGGTGCCGATGGTGCGGGCGCTGAGCTTCGGGCGATCACTGGCCGGGAATGTCGACGTCGATGGGGATGGGAAGCGGGACCTGGTGGTGTCGGCTCCGGGTGCGACGCTCAATGGTGACGGGACCGGCGCGGTGTTCGTGTTCAAGGGCGGGACGGTGACGCCGGGTGCGAACCTGCCCGCGTTGCTCATCGCAGCGGATGATCGCGAGCGTGGGGCGTTCGGTCAGGACCTGTCATTGTCGGCGGCGAGCGGCACGGTGCCGGCGGCGTTGGGTATCGGTGCGCCGCTCAGCTATCGCGCGGGCACGGCCAACGGGACTGCGTTCGTGTTGCCCCTGGACTTCTGAAAACCAGACACGAACTCAGCGAACTCAACGCAACAAGCTCCCTCTCCCCTGCGGGGGAGAGGGTTGGGGAGAGGGCGGGGCCGAACGGGCAACGCCGCAAGAGACTCGGGAACGCAGCAAGAGAGGCCCGGAGTTCGACAAGTGCGTCGCGGTGCACAGCAAAGTGCTTCCCGGAGCGCAGCAAGTGCTTCCCGGAGTACAGCAAGTGCTTCCCGGAGCGCAGCAAGTGCTTCCCGGAAGCACAGCAAGTGCTTGCCGGAGCGCGGCAAGTGCCTCCCGGAGCACAGCAAGTGCCTCCCGGAGCGCGGCAAGTGAAGTTCAGTGGGTGAGGCCAGCCCTCTCCCCGACCCTCTCCCCCGCGGGGGAGAGGGAGGTCTTCATCTCAGCTGCATCGCCTGCATGCGCGACAGCAACCGGAGCACCACCCGCTCGGCGATCTCCGCGCTCGCGCCACCGAGCCGACGCCGCCAGGACTGCTCGGGCTTGAAGCTCACCTGGTACACATTCGCGTGCTCCACCCGGCTGAGCAGGTACTCATCGCTGGTGCTGAGCGAGTCGACCAGGCCGAGCTCGAGGCCGCGTTTCGCCAGCCAGTATTCACCGGTCGCCACCTTGTCGACGTCGAGTGACGGCCGCTGCGTCTTCACGAAGTCCTTGAACAGGTTGTGCGTCTCGTCGAGCTGGTCGACGAACTTCTGCCGGCCCTTCTCGGTGATCTCCCCGAAGATGCTGACGGTGCGTTTGAACTCACCAGCGGTCATCTCTTCGAAGTCGACGTCGTGCTTCTTGAGCAGCCGGTGCACGTTGGGCACCTGGGCCACCACGCCGATCGACCCGATGATCGCGAACGGAGCGGCCACGATGCGATCCGCCACGCAGGCCATCATGTACCCGCCACTCGCCGCCACCCGATCCACGCACACCGTCAGCTTCACCTTCTTCTCGCGCAACCTCGTGAGCTGCGCCGCCGCCAGGCCGTAGTGCGAGACCGCGCCGCCCGGGCTCTCCAGCCGCACCACCACCTCGTCATCGGGCTTGGCCACCGCGCTGATGGCGCTGATCTCTTCGCGCAGGCTGGTGACGCCGGTGGCGAGCAGATCACCTTCGAAGTCGAGCACGTAGACGTGCGGGCGCGAGGCGGCCGCCTTCGCCTTCTTGCGCGCCTTGAGCAGCTCTTTGATCTCCTTGCGCTCCCACATGCCGTGACGAAGCGCGTCGCCGAGCGCCTCGAAGCGGGCGTTCAGCTTCTTCACGTCGAGCCGAGGAAACGACCCGCGCCGCCTGCGGGTGAGCGAGAGCACCACCGCGACGGTCAACACCGCGGTGAGAAAGACGATGAAACCCTTCGCCGCGAAGCCCAACGTCTCCTGGAAAAGTTCCATCCCCACTCGCTAACACACGGTTCACCGAGCGCGAGCGTTCCGCTGCCTGATCAGGTCAGCTTCGCGTGCGAGCCCAGACCGAAGTGGAGCCAGTCGTCGGTGGGTTCCCAACGATCATCCAGCTTCACCTTGAGCGCCTTCGCCAGCGCGGGGCCATTGGCGAGCCGCTCATCGGGGTGCACCAGCACCAGCGAGCGTTTGCCCTCTGCGTTCCGCTGCAGCGCCCAGCCCGTGCGTCCACCAGGGGACAGGGTCCCAGCGCGCAGCACCATCTCTTCGGGCGCGAGCTCCTCCAGCGCCACCAACGCCGCGGCGAGCCCGCTGGCCACGTCGAGGGTGGTGCTGGGCAACCACAGCTCCAGCTCGCGCAGCTGCGGGAGCCACTTCGCCTTGAGCAGCGGCTTGAGCGGGAGCTCGACGCTCCCTCGCAACGACAGCCGCTCGAGCGGCAGGGTCAGCGCAGCGAGCTCCTTGATGACCGGGGGCTTGTCGGCCACCACCTCGAGGCGGCGCACGTGCCAGCTGCCCTTCTTCAACGGCGCGAGCTGTGAGCCATTGAGCGGCCCGACCTCGAGCACGTGCTGCATGGCCGGAGCGAGCCCGCCGTGTTCTCCCACGAAGGTGATCGACTTCACCGTCGCCCAGTGCGGATCGTCGCCCAGCGCCTTGAAGGTCTTCGCGTCGGGGAAGTGCACCACCGCCTTCTCGAGAAACGGCCCCTCACCGAACAACGCGCCCGAGAGCGGAATGACCTTCACCAGCGGGCCCATCCACGAGCGGCCATGCTCCAGCACCAGCCTCGCCACCTGCGCGAGCACCTTGGGGTCTCGTTTGCCCGAGAAACACAACGCGCCGAACTCACCGCGAGGATCACCGCGTTGGGCCCAGAGATCACACAACACCTGCCGCGCCGCCTGACTCGACGGGTCCTCCAGCACCTGCGCGTGGAGCCGCGGCTCGTCTCCCACCAGCGCCGCAGGAGCCGGATCGTCCACGAACTGGGGCGGCGTCTCTTCGAAGGACTCGTCGCGGTTGCTCAGCGCCCTGGCGAAGTCGAGCCACGGCCGGTGAGGAAAGCCGATCCACGTCACCCGAACCTCGCCGTCGATCAGCTGCGCGAGCGCGAGCGGGCTCTCGCTGGGCGACGCCCCTTCCCACGAATCCATGTCGGTCTCGTCGAAGTCGAGCGGCTCGGCATACGCCGACGCGCCCTCTTCGGAGCAGTGCGCGGAGAACGCGAACACCGCATCGCCGTTGCTGTCCCACTGCATCAACTTCCAACGCGCGTCGGAGTCGGTGGGCGACTTCACCTCTTTGATGGGCAACAGCTGCCTGGAGACCGTCAGGGTGTCGTGCACCGCGTCGGCGGCTTCGTCGGCGTAGTACTGCGAGCAGCACAGCAGCATCGACTTGAGCCCGCTCTTCTCGGTGAGCACGTGCGCGGCGTAGCGCCCGAAGTTCGCCAGCAACCTGGCGCGCAACTGGCGCACGTCGATCTTCATGAACTCGCTCATCGTGTTCTCCGTCGCAGGGATTCTCCGCGGGCGAGCGCGAGCTGGTGGCTGCGCTGATCCACGGTGAGGCGGTGAAAGTAGCACTCGAGCACCAGCGGCACGCCGGCGCGTTCACGCTCGTGGGCCCAGTCGAGGCCGAAGGTGTTCGTGGTGAGCGGCGCGTGCAGATCGCGGCGGCCGTCGTTGGCCGAGACATGCACCTCGTGCACGTGCTCGTAGTCGAACAGCCTGCGCAACGTGGCGGGGCCGAGCACGCCCTGGCTCTTCTGGATGAAGAGGTGGCTCACGTCGACCGCGAGCGGGATCTCGAGCTTCATCGCCTGCTCGAGCTCGTCGCCGGTGCCCAGCGCGTACGAGGGATACATGGTCTCGAGCACCCGCTGCGCAGAGAGGTAGCGCGCCGCCGCCGGTGACGTGCTGGCGGGTGGATGCACCGAGTCGCTCGTGGTCAGGCAACGGCCGTCATCGGCCCAGACGTCACGCGTGCGGAAAGCGGTGAAGGAGAATCCGTGGTGCGTGCGGGTGGCGAGCTTTGACTTGCGCAGCGCGCGCTGGAAATCGGGGGTGGGCATGTTGCCCGGCGTGAGCTGCACGCCGTCGGGCTTCAGCTCGGCCAGTGAGGCGAGCGCCGAATCCATCGGGCGGCCCTGCAGGCATGAGAGCGCAAGGAACACCATCAGGCGCGCACGATACTTGTCTCCCTCTCCCTTCGGGAGAGGGTTGGGGTGAGGGTCTTGGGGCATTCAGGCGACCGTCAACCCTCTCCCCCACCCTCTCCCCCTCGGGGCCCTCGGGGAGAGGGAGAGCGTGGGAGAGCTTGGGAGAGCCTGGCGAGCGCGGTCAGGCGTCGGTGAGCAGTTCCTCGACGGCGACTTCTTCTTCGCCCTGCGGCACACCGTCGACGTAGACCACGGAGCGACCGAGCTGCGCCGACACCCGTTGCCCGGGGGTCACCACGCCGGTGAGGTTGAGCGGATCGACCGCGGCAACGCGCAGAATCTCTCCCGTCTTCGGCGCACGGCGAACGGCGCGCGCGACGTCGAGCGCTTCGGGCAACGCAAACTGTTCACCCGCGAAGCCGTGGAGGAACCGCCCACCCCGCACTTCGCCACGCGCTTCGAACCGCCGGTACAGCTGCACCAGGTCACGCCACGGAGGGCTGAGCGACTCACGCGCCACCAGATCTCGAAAGACGATGCCGTAGCGTTGCAGGAACTGCCAGGCGAGCTTCTCCTCCAGCACCGGCGGCTCCAGTTGCTCGTTCGGCTGCAAGATGAACCAACGCCCCGGGCCACCACGCTGCAACGCCCGCTGCCGCTTGCGCAGCTTGGGTGACTGCAACACGCGCAGGTTCTGAACCGCGTCGGCAGTGATGAGGCCGCGCGAGAGCAGCTCCCACAACGCGTCTTCCACCTCGACCGGAAGGCGCCGCGAGCCCGACTGCAGCTCGTTGAAGAACGACGCGCCTCTGCGCTCGAACACCTTCAACACGTCAACCGCCGCGGCCGAGAGATCGCCCGGCCACGGACGCGGACCATCGGAGAGCAGCGCGCCAGGCCGAGCCGCCTGGAGCAGCCACTCGAGATCCGCGCGCCGCGCGAAGGTGAGCGACGCAGCGCGGCCCTGCACGGATCGGCGCGGTGTCTCGACGATCGGCGCGACCTCGACCCCACGGCGCGGTCCCGGCACGGCCTGCTTCGTTTCTTTCAAGGTCAGCCGGCCCCACGCCACTTCGCCGCTGAAGCACGCGTCTTCCAGCCACTCGCCCACGTACTGGCGCATGCGGGTGGGGAAGATCTCCCGCTCCCACGCGGCCGCGGGCGCTTCCCAACCCTGAAGGAGCGAGACCAGCTTCGCCAGACCTCCGGGCCCCCGCAGCCGCGACTCGCTGTCCACGTGATGCCAGCGGAAGAGGAAGCGCATGAAGTCCTGCTGCGAGAGCGGCTCGATCTCCTTGCGCAAGCGACCCACGGTCAGGCGGTGAATGCGTTGCAGCAGCCGGCGATCACACCACTCGATCTCTTCGGCGGTGGCCGTGGGGCGGAAGGTGCCTCGCAACACCTGGCCTTGCGACTCCAGCTTCGCCAACGCGGAGTCGATGTCGGAGCGGGAGAGGCTCAGCCGCTGCATCAGCTCGGGCGCGGTGATGGGGCCGACGACCTCCATCCAGCCGCGCACGATCTGGCGGGCGGCGGTCTCGCGATCGACGGGCAGATCTCCGGGGAGAGGCGCGAGCGCGAGTGTGGCGTCCGGGAAGAGGGCCTGGATCAGTGGCACTCGTTCGGCTGCGTAGGCGTGGCGTGCGTGCTCAGCGGCTCTTCCGGCAGTTGCCAGCAGCTGAAGCTTTTGACTCTCACCCTGACCCTCTCCCGAAGGGAGAGGGAACCAGACCAACTGCAGCAGCGCATCGTGGAACTCCTCCGCGTCACGGAAGGTGGGCGCGGCTTCTGCGATGACTTGATCGATGGCTGCTTGATCGAGCGCGCCGAAGGCGACTGCGTCGGCGGGCGGCAGCGTGCGGCGCAGCGAGACGTTGCGTGCGCGCCGTTCTTCCAGCGGCGCTTCATCGAGGAACGTGTACGGCGCGGAGTTGAGCAACGCGTGTGCGAACACCGAAGGCTCGGGCAGATCGACCGCCACCTTGCGGATCTCGCCCGACTTCATCTTCTTGAGCACCTCCACCAGCCCATCGATGTCCATCAGGTCGCGCAGACAATCCTTCATCGTCTCCGTCACCAGCGGGTGATCCGGCGGCTCGAGCTCCATGCCGCCGTGGTTGTCCTGACAACCGACCTGCTCGGGGAAGACCGAGGCGATCAGATCCTCTGCGCGCGCGCGCTGAATCGGCGGCGGCACCTTCTTGCCGTTCTGCAAACGGGAGAGCGCCAGCGATCTCCCCGCCGCCCAGCGGAAGCGCGTACCGAACATGGGCGCTTGGAGCACCGCCTGGGTGAGCACCTTCTCCGCCGTCTTGGGGGAGACGAAGTCGAAGATGTCGATCAGCGGAAACGAGTGGCCTTCACTGAGCGAGAGCAGGATGCCGTCGTCGCTGGCCGCCGCCTGCAGCTCGAAGTCGAACGTCTTGCAGAACGACTTCCGCAGCGCCATGCCCCACGCGCGGTTGATGCGCGCTCCGAAGGGCGCGTGAATCAACAGCTGCATGCCACCCGCTTCATCGAAGAACCGTTCGGCGATCACCGTGTGCTGCGTCGGCGCCGCGGTGAGCGCAGCCGCACCGGCCTTCACGTAGCGGATCAGCAGATCAGCCGCATGCGGCGGCAGCTTGAGTTCACCTTCCAGCCACGCCTGGGCGTCGGGCCGCGCGAGCACTTCGTCACGCAGCCTGGAGACCTCGAGCGACAGCTCCTCGGTGCGCGCGGGTGACTCGCCGTTCCAGAAGGGCACGTTGGGCGACTGGCCGTGGGCATTCTCCACGCGCACCTCGCCGCCGAACACCCGGCGAACGCGCCAGGAAGTCGTACCCAGCACGAAGACGTCGCCCGCCCTCGAGTCGATGGCGAAGTCTTCATCGAGCGTCCCGACGATCTTCTCTTCAGGCTCGACCTTCACCGCGTAGCTGAAGAGATCGGGGATCGCCCCGCCGTTCTGCAGCGCCATCAACCGCGCGCCCGCGCGAGGCCGCAGCACGCCTTTGACCCGATCCCGATGCAGGTGCACGCGCGAACGGCCCCGGGTGGTGGTGACGCCCTCGCTCACCAGGTGCAGCACCTGCTCGTACTCCTCGCGGGTGAGCGACTCGTACGGCATCGCCTTGTGGAGCACCTCGAAGAGTTCCTCTTCTTTCCACTCGCGTGCAGCGACCTCAGCGACCACCTGCTGCGCGAGCACGTCGAGCGGCTTGTCTGGCATGCGCACGGCGTCGAGGTGACCGCGTGAAATGGCGGCGAGCAGGGCCGTGCTCTCGACCAACTCATCACGCGTCATGGCGAACAACACGCCCTTCGAGATCGACGCCTTGTTGTGACCGCTGCGACCCAGGCGCTGCAACATCACCGCGATGCTGCGCGGGCTGCCGAGCTGCACCACGAGATCGATCGAGCCCACGTCCAACCCGAGCTCGAGGCTGGCGGTGGCCACCATCACCTTGAGCCCACCTGACTTGAGCCGCTGCTCTGCGTGCAACCGCAGCTCGCGCGCCATGCTGCCGTGATGCGCGGCCACGTGTTGATGGCCGAGGCGCTCACCCAGGTCATGGGCCACGCGCTCCGCCAGCCTGCGGGTGTTCGAGAAGACCAGGATGGTGCGGTGCTCCGCGGTCAGGGCGACCATGCGGTCGTAGAGCTGCCCCCACATCTCGTGCGTGGGCACCGCGGTGAGTTCGTCTTCGGGCGTCTCGAGCCACAGCTCCCACGGGCGCACGTGACCGACCTGCACCACTTCACACGGCGCGCGGCCCTCACGCGGACTGCCGACCAGAAAATGCGCGAGTCGATCGAGCGGGCGCGTGGTGGCCGACAAGCCGATCATCTGCGGTGAACGGCCGGTGAGCGCCTTGAGCCGCTCCAGCGAGAGCGCGAAGTGAGAGCCACGTTTGTCGCGCGCCAGCGCGTGGATCTCGTCGACCACCACCGTGCGCACGCCCCGCAGCGTCTCGCGGCTCTTGTTGGCGGTGAGGTAGAGGTAGAGCGACTCGGGCGTGGTGATGAGGATGTGCGGCGGCTTCTTCACCATCGCCGCGCGTTCGTGCGCCGGGGTGTCTCCGCTGCGCACCATCACGCGAATGTCGGGCAGCTCGAAACCTTGCGTCTTGGCGCGCGCGCGCAACTGCTCGAGCGGGAGCAGCAGGTTCTTCTGCACGTCGTTGCCCAGCGCCTTGAGCGGCGAGACGTAGAGCACCTGCGTCTCGTCGGTCAGCGAGCCTTCGGCCGCCGCGCGGTACAGGCCGTCGAGACAGGCGAGGAAGGCGGTGAGCGTCTTGCCCGAGCCGGTGGGCGCGGCGATCAACACGTCGCGCCCCTCGCGGATCACCGGCCACCCGCGAATCTGCGGCTCGGTCGGATCGCCCAGCGTCTCGTGAAACCAGTCGCGAACGGCGGGGTGACAGGGCTGGAGCGCCTCGTGGACCTGGCTGGGCTGCATCGCCCAAACTGAACAGGAGTTCACCCATCAGATCAACTGCTCGATGAGGGAGCAGAGGCACCGCCTCACGCCATCCTCCTCCGCGATTCGCGCTCCCTCGCCTCCGTGGGCACGCTTCCCTTAGGCGTGGACCAACCACCCGCGCCGAGCTTCAATCGCCGGATGAGCACGATCGCCCACTACTTTCGCGCGACAGAGGCGACGCTCGAGTCCCTGCGAGGCAAGACCAACTGGATCGACATCCTCCAGTCGTCGCCGGAACTCCGAGCGCAGCTCGTGGACGTGGACAAGGCGGTCTTCGGGCTGGAGTGGCTGCTGTCTCGAAGGCCGGCACCTGCGCTCGACACAGCCGCGGTCGGATTCTCGATGCGGGGAAACCTGGCAGGCCGGCTGATGGGCGGTGGGGGCGAGAAGGAGCCGTCACTTCGATCGCCGATGGGCCCGGGACGAACGCTGTCCCCTGCCCTCGTCCGTGAATTCGAGGCGTGGTTGCGACCCGTGGACCTGGCGACCCTTCAGCCTCTCTTCAACGCCGCGGCCATGATGGAT
Organism: Archangium sp.; assembly: GCA_030695565.1. Classification (GTDB taxonomy): domain Bacteria; phylum Myxococcota; class Myxococcia; order Myxococcales; family Myxococcaceae; genus Archangium_A. The sequence goes on along the minus strand of JAUYRZ010000053.1, from coordinate 1,434 downwards.
GACGACGTGTACCCGCAGGATTGGGACGAACCCGGAATCCTCGAGGAGTACCTCGTCTCCTACCTGGATGTGCTGAAGGTGTTCTTCGCTCGGGCCGCAGCCGAGAATCAATCGATCCTCATGTTCTTTCTGTAGCTGCGGCAAGCACGGTGAAATGGCCACACTGAGGATGGGGCGCGATGACGAAGGATGAACCGTGCGCGGGAAGTTCTGTGTCGACCCAACACTGGATCTCGCAGTCGTCGATCGGGCACTGAGCGCGTTCTTGAAGGGGCAGCCCGAATTGCGAGTCGTGTCCCCTGACCTTGCACGCGCACTGGGTGACCAGCGACGAGCGAAACGAGAGGAACGTGAGTTCGAGGTCCTCGCGACTACCTGACGACCTCAGTCAAAGCTGAGCGATTTGGACGTCGAGGTATTGTTTCGCCCGTTCTCGAGCTGCTTCATTCGCGCCGGGATCTTCCGCGACGGTTCGAAGCACCCGAATGAGCCCGTTACGCGCGCCCGCCGCCTTCGTGCCGTTGAGCACTCGGTTCAGCAACCACACGGTATGAGTCGTCGGCGTTCGGGACACCGACGCGACGACCAACGGGTCGTACTCCGAGCGAGGCAGCCGCTCGACGAAGTGGACAAATGGACCCGGTGTACCGAAGTCGAGGTCTGGGTTCGCCTCCATGAACTGCAGGATTGCCGTCACCGAGTCGGCATTCGGGCCGGCGGCGGCGAGGTCTTGGGTCAGCTCGTGCTGCGCCTCAATGAAGTCGGTCGCGCTCTTCGCTCGCTCCAGACGCTTCGATAGATCGCTCGGAGTCATCCGTGCCCCTCCACAGGCGAGGCTAACCGATCAGTACGCAGGTAACTGAAGCGCGTGGCCGCGTTCACGTTGGCGATCTCCACGGCGCTCGGCGACGACCTCGCTGGGGCGCAGAAGATGGTGCCGACTTCCAGCCTGCCGCTACTCAATGGTGTGAGCCACGCGCTGGGGGACTTGCTCGGTGATGCGCTGGCCCAGGCATACGCGCGCAAGGCGATCTCGTCGGCGGACCCGGCCCTCTTCGCTCAATTTAGATGCACGTCAGTTCGCCCGCGGTAGTCAGGCCGCACTTCGAGGACGGAGTGCAGGTGTGCACGAGCACCAGCACCCCGTTGGTGCACTTCAGAATGTTGGCGCGCGTGACCGGGTCACAGCGAGCCTTGCCCTCGCTCGTTGGTGCGCAGTGGTCGCCCAGTGTATTGCCCGAGGTGTCGCAGTCGGCGCCGGTGCTCGTGGTGGTGCAGCCACGAGAGCCCTTGTGTCACCACCGACGTGATCGAGATCCACTTTCACCGGGATCACCGGAGACCCGGGTCCGTCGGTCGATGTGATCGCGAACGTTATCGCGTTTGCTGCTCCGCCGGAGCGAGCGCAGCGAGCGAAGGCGGCCTGTCATCGGC